>JAEUHK010000013.1 GCA_016795465.1 Verrucomicrobiaceae bacterium
GGCGGAGAGCATGATCTCGCGATGCAGCGGCTTCAGATGCCAGCCGCCCTTCACAAACTTCGTCGTGAGGTAATCGAGCAGCTCAGGATGTGTCGGAGCCTCGCCCAGCTTGCCGAAATCGCTCGCCGTTGCGACGATGCCGCGACCGAAGTGATACTGCCACACGCGGTTCACGATCACACGAGTCGAGAGTTGGTTGTCCGGTCGCGTGATCCACTCCGCCAACGCCGTTCGGCGACCCGTGGAGGTCTTCGTTGCTTTGATCTTCGGCAGGCTGGTGTCGATGATCGAAAGATAGCCCGGCTCGATCTGCTGCTCGCCCTTGCGCGTCTGGATCGACACCGGTGGCGCCACCGGCCCCGCATCCGTGGCGACGAAGGCTTCCATGAGCGGCTTGGGCTTCAGATGATCAAATTTTTTCAGCTCGGCCTCCAGTGTCTTGTATGCCGCTTTCTCCTCGTCCGTCTTCAGGCTCTTCACGGGGTCAAATCGCTCACGCTCATACTCCATCTGACGCTCGACGAGGCCGGAGAGTTGCTTTTCCAGAGCTTCGCGCTTTTCGGCGGGTTTCCGTGTCATCACTTGCAAGTCATCCGTGAAGCGCGTGAGCGCCCTTTCGACTTTCGGCTCCAGGATCGGCTTCGTCATCGCATCCATCTTCGCGCGGATATCCGCCGTGGCGGCCTCCCACTTCGCCTGCTGATCGTTGAAGGCTTTCTTTTCCGCCGGGGTGGCCAGCGTCATGTCATCCCGCCAATGCACCGGCGCCAGGAAGGCGCGGAGGCGGTAGTAGTCTTTTTGCAGGATGGGATCGAACTTGTGATTGTGGCAGTGGGCGCAGCCCATGCTCAGGCCGAGGAAAAGCTCGCCTGTGGTGTCCGTCATGTCGGTGAGAATGATGTCCCACTGGCCGCGGGCATCGCGCTGGTTGTACTCGTAAACGGGATGCCGCAGGAAGGCGGTGGCGATGAGCACGTTCGGATCATTCGGGGCCATCTCATCGCCCGCGAGCTGCTCTTTGACGAACTGGTCATACGGCTTGTCGTCATTGAGAGACTTGATGACGTAGTCGCGATACGGCCACACGCTCGGACGATACGCGTCCGCGTTGTAACCATCACTCTCCGCATAGCGCACGAGGTCCAGCCAGTGCTGCGCCCAGCGCTCGCCGTAGCGTGGCGAAGCCAGCAGCTCATCGACGAGCTTCTCATAGGCCTTCGGGTCCTTGTTTTGCACAAACGCGTCGATCTGCTCCTTCGTCGGCGGCAGGCCGTGCAGGTCAAAATACACGCGGCGCACCAGTTCATGCCGGTCCGCCTCCGGCGCGGGCTTGAGCTTCATCTCCGCCTGCTTCGCCGCGATGAAGCGATCCACGTCATTGCGCACCCATTTGCCTCCCGCATTTGGTGGCGACACCTTTTTCACCGGCTGGAAGAACCAGTAATTCCGCTGCTCCTCCGTGAAGCCGCCCTCCGTCACCACGACCTTCTTCGAGCCATCCTGCGGCCACGGCGCACCGATTTGGATCCACTTCTCCAGGATCGCGATCTCCGCGTCCGGGATCTTCCCGCCATTGTTCTTCGGCGGCATCTGGAAGTCCTCGTTCGTCCACCGAACCGCCTCCATCAGCGGCGACTTCGACGGCTCCCCCGGCACCACCGCCGGTCCGGTGTCCCCGCCCGTTTTCAGGTAACCAATGTGATCCACCCGCAGCCCGCCCTTCTGCTTCGTGTTGCTGTGGCACTCGTAGCAGCGGTTCACCAAGATCGGCCGCACCTCCTTCTCAAAAAACGTCATCGCCGCCCGCTGCGCATCATCATCCGCCGCCCACGCAGGCAGCGCCACGAAGCCAGAAAGCAGAACGAGAGAAGGAAAAAGTCGGAGCCGGTTCATTTCACCCTATATAAGGAGCCACCCGCCCGGTTTTGGACGCGAAAATTGGGTTTTCGTAGCCTCGATTGAGGCTTTGCCTTTTGGAATGATTTGCCACCTAGGCTGCTCAGCGTCACTAAGTTGGCCTTTAGGTGGAGAAAAAGTCTGCCCAACAGTGAACACCATGAATGCTATTGGCCTACTACTATGCCTTGCTGGTGGATTCTTCGTGGCAGGAAACCTTGCCTGCTTGGTTTTCCGACGGTCATTAGTTCCACCCTTGGGTGGGGTGTTGTTGGCCGCGGGTTTGCTCTGTTTTGTAGAATGGCGGAGGTATTGGTGGATCGGTTTGGCAGTGGATGCGGGCTTTTGGATGATGGTTTTATCCGTTCCTATTCTTTGGTCAGAGTTTCGTCGATCACGTCCTGCTCTGCTTCATCTGAATCTAGCAGGCTCCAATGACAAAATTGATGCCGATGTCCGCTTGTTCCTTCCTGATCACTATGAGATCAAGATAGCCAACTCATCGCCCTCAGATGTGGAGGGGGCTTCTTCTAGGGGGTCACTGGGAACATGGCGCTCTTTTGATTCAGAAATCGAACTGACTTCTCACGCCGACAAGCCTGAAGCTAGGATCAAGATGAAGATCAGAATGAACGTGAACGGAAAAGGGTATGAGGTGGTCGAGTCGACTATTTGGGAATCAGATCGGTTTAACCTCCCTGAGTTCCCACCTATTGGCTTCCAACTGGAAGCCAAGTAGGAGGCCTGCGAGCAGCTTTAATCCTGCGAAGGGCTGTGGGAAAATCTACCCTCCCACGCTCATCGTTCCCTCATGCGTGCCGGCTTTGAGCTTCACGGGCGAAGACGTGTGATTGTGAATGACCGCATCACCTTTGAACACAACACCTTCACCGCATTCGACGGGGCCGTGAACAAGGAGGCTGCGGCAGTGGAGGAGGCTGGGGGTGTGGGAGAAATTCTTCTCCAGGCCGTCCACGAGTTTGCAGAGCTTCTGGTCGAGGTGCAGATGCGGCGGCTGGCCCTGGCGGCTGGGGTGGAGGCGCAGGCAGAAGTCCTCCGTGAGCTCGTAGGCATCGGAACGCACGGCGAGCAGGTCGCTGGTGGTTTTCACCGGGGCAAAGCGCACGCGGGAAACCTCGATGGCCCCCGCACCGGCGAAGCACTCGATAGCCGCGCCCATGGCCGTTTCGAGCTGGATGACCGCAGGCGAGCTCGCATCGCGAGGATCGACGGTTTTCTTGTTCATGATCGGCGGCAGCGGGATGAGGCCGTCGTTGGCCGCGAGCGCGGCTTTGAGAGCCTGGAGGTCGATCCAGAGGTTGTTCGTGTTGAAGTAGCGATGGCGCTCGATGTCCTGGAAGTGCTTCTCGTCGTCCTTCGGGCACTGCGCCGACTCACGCAGCAGGAAGCGCCCATCACGCAACCGCACCGCGAGATGGCCGCCCTTTTTATCCGACTCCGTGCGCCGCGTGACCTCCATCGCGAAAGGCATGCCGCTGTCGGCGAACCACGCGAGGATCGCCGGATCGAGCGTGGCACCGAGGTTGTCGGAATTCGACACAAAGGCATAGCGCACGCCGCTGGCGAGCAACCGCTCCAGCCACCCCGAACCAGCGAGGCAGGCGTAGATATCGCCATGACCCGGCGGGCACCACTCTTGCTCGGAATTCGTCGGCCATGCCGCAGGCTCCAGCGTGCTGGCGAGCACCTTGGGCACCTTGTTCTGCATCAACTCCCACACCTCGCGACCACCGAGCTGAGGAAAGCGAGCCTCCAGATGCGCCGCGGTATCCGCCGACGTGCTGAAGCTATTCATCAGCATGAAAACCGGCACCTCGCTGCTCGTCTGCGACCGCAGACGCAGGATCTGTCGGGCGATCAAATCGAGAAAGGTATCCTCACCCCGCACCGGCAGCAGCGATTTCGCCTTCTCCAGCCCCATGCCAGTGCCGAGGCCGCCGTTGAGCTTGATGAGCACCGTTTGCTTCAGCAATTCCGATGCCCGATTGGCCTCGGGAGCCGTGAGAGCATCCGCCTTCGGCAAATCCTGCGCCGCTTGGATCGAGTCCTCCGGGATCATGCCCGTCTCACCCGCCAGCAAGGCCGCGTAACTCCCTCGAAACGCCCGGATGGCTGATTCGCTCAGGCCCTCGGCCTGCATTTTTTCACGAAACGGGGCAAACGAAGTCTCAAGTCGGTCAGATGGGGAAAGTTGGCTCATGCGTCTGCAACGCTAAAAGCACGCTCACGCCTGAGCAAACGCAGATTCGCCTTCTAAGGCATCTTACCGGTGCGTTTCGGCGAAGCAAAGTACCCCTCTCGCTCCGCGAGAGGTAGCCAGCGGGAGGCCGAAGCGCCCGGCTCATCTTGCGGAGCAAGATGGCTACTTTGCTGGCGCAAAACTCACTGCGGCAAGGCCTTCAGAAGCGCCGCCGCGATGGCCGCCATGCCCTTGTCACCGGGATGATTGGCGACACCGGCGTGTTTGAATTCACGCTCAGCGCGGCCGTAGAGGCTTTTGTCGCCGCTCAGAGCACTGACATCCACGTAAGCGCCTCCCACGGCATCACTGGCACCTCGCAACGCTTCGTCCTTGGCCGCATTCGCCCAGAAGCAACTGCGCACGAGGATCGTGGGCTTCCGATCGCCTTTGAGCGTGTTCAGCAGCTTCGTGACAGCCTCCTGGAGCTTCGTCTTTTCTTCCGCCGTTTTCAAAGCGGGCACGTTTTCGCCGATCGCGAGCACAATGAGGTCTGCCTGGAAGTCGATGGCTTCCTTGAGCTTCGCAGCGAAGTCGTAGCCCTGATGCGCACGCTCGAAGTCGGCGATGTTTTTGACGAGGATCTCCGGCGTGGAGCCTTGCTTCTGCGCAAGCGAGGTCGTGAAGACATGCACATAGTCCTTTGCCTCCGCGCTCGCCGCCATGCCCCAGTTGCCGCTCCAGTCGATGTCGGCCTTGGGGCCGTGTTTGGTGATGCTGTTGCCGAGGAAGAGGACTTTTTTGAAAGGGGTCTGAGCGAAGGTCTGGCTGACCAAGCAGGCGATGATGAGGATCAGAAGGCGTGTCATGAAAGTGGTTTAGGGTGCTGTTTGGCGCATCACCCAGTCCCAGTGCTCGCTGGCTTGCTTGAGCTGCGGTTCAAGATCGGCGTCGGTGAGGAAACGTTGCTCGATGACCTTTTGCACGGCGGCTTTCACCTGGTCGAGGTAGGCAGCTTTGTTGGCGTAGCGTTCTTCGAGGGACAGTCGCGGATCATTTGCGGCTTCGCGTTCGGCCTTGGTCTTCGCAAAAGGCACCCAGGCTCCGCGAAGCAGGTAAAACTCATGCGGCGAGCCAAACTCAGCCGGACGAAACACCCAGCCCGTGCCGGTGCCGAGCGGCACGGCGATATCCGGCACGCGAATGCCACCGAGGTCATTGCCATCGGCATCGCACTGCGGCACGAGCAGCGGCAGTTCGCTGCCTTCGCCCGCGCCGCCAGGCAGTTGCGGATTGCGCACGCGGCCTCCGGCCTTCACGGCATTCGGCGCGGCCAAACCGGGCACCTTGGGCCAGCGCACGTCGTTGATCGGCACGAGCGTGGCGTCGCTCAGCTTGGGATGCACGCTCGGCGGTGGCGCGATGCCTTCGCTGACCCAGCGATGCATCGCCAAACGCAGCGCGAGGATGGCGGGATTGGCGTTCACCGGGTTCGCCAAGGGCGAGCCTTTCACCTGCGAGGTCGGCGGGAAGGACGCGGGACCATGCGAGGTGCTGGCGAAGAAATACGAGCGCACATTCTCCGGCAGCGTGATGTCTTGTTTGCCATCCGGCGTGGTGTGCGTGAGTGCGCCGACACGGCCAGCGCCCCAGTATTCGGCGGCCATGTTGGTGTAGAAGATCTTCGGCGCATGCTTCACGCGGGAATTGGCGAGGATGCCTTCGCTTTGACCACTCACCGGGTCATTCTGAGCCGTGTCGGCAAAGGGATACGAGGCCGTGTAGTAGCCCGAAATGGCCCGCGGTGTGGACCAACGCTGATTCAGCACGAGCCGACCTGCGCCAGCGACATGCGACATGATGCCATCGAGCGCGATGCGATCCTGCTCGTCGGTGTTGAAGCCGAGGTAGACGAAGTCGCGCAAGAAGCGGCCGCACTGCGAGGCTCCGAAAGCGTAGGCGTGCTTCACCTTCGCGGGCGAGGCCGGATCGTGTTTCAACCACGCCACTGCATCGCGAATCGCCGCGTAGCCGAGTCCGGCGATGGGCGGCGCTTCCGCGAGATAAAACACCTCGTAGGTCTTCCCGGGTTCAAAACCTCCCTTGAGTCGAATGCGTCCGTTTTCGAGGCTCCACTGCTCTCGCGGCACCTCTTGGCCTGCGGGATAGGCCGCTTGATCACGAATGATCAGTCGGCTGTCTTTGCCCTCGATGTCCACCGGCGGGTAGTCGGCGAGGTCAGTCAGCTCCTTTTCCTCCGTCAGCTTGTCTGGCGCGAACACAGCGCTCACCACGCCACGGATCGCACTGCCGTCCTTGTGGCGCGCGCGCGGCACTTCGAGCCGCATTTGATCCTTCTTCGCCGGCACATCGAACTCCCAGCCCACATTCACGAGCGTGAAGCCCGCTTTTACCACCCACTCGCTCAAGCTCGCCTTCCCACCGCGATTCGGAATCTCCACCCACGCCGCGCCATTGCTGCGCGACACATCCTTCGGCTTCCACAACCGCAAATCGGCCACAAAAGCCACCTTCCCCGCCGCATTCACCGGCGCGAGATCCACATCCGCGATGATCGCGTTCTGCGGCCGCTTCGGATCGATCTCAAAGCGCAGTTTGCCCGTGATGATCTCGTAGTCCGACTTTGGGACATCTGACCGGCCCAAGATTTCCATTTGGACTACTTCGGCCCGTGGAAGGACGCTGGTCAGGGCGAGGAAAAGAAGAATCAATGACGGTTTGGGCATCAGGCTCACAACGCTGATGAACGGCCGGTTTCGCAAGGTCGGCTCAAAGAGCTGGAATGAGGTCCAGCTAGATCGAATGGGGCGATCAAAATAAAAAGCCCGCCGTCATGACGACGGCGGGCTGATGAAATTGGTTGCGGGAGCAGGATTTGAACCTGCGACCTTCAGGTTATGAGCCTGACGAGCTACCGGGCTGCTCCATCCCGCGATTTTAAGGCGTGATGAGTGCCACACGGAGAGGAACAAGCAACCCGTTTTTTCTATCTCCGTGCTTTTCCTGCCCGCGAGGCCCGTTATCTCATGCTCCGCCATGAACCACCACCTCCTTCTCGGTCTCTCCCTCCTGCTTGCCAGCTCCGCCGCACTCGGCGCGGGCGCTTTCTACGGCGATCCGCCGGACGCCACGCACCCGTGGGCCATCCATGACATGAACCGTCCGCAGCCGCCGCGGGTGGAGCCGGGCACGAATGGCTCGGCTCCGTCTGACGCGATCGTTTTGTTCAGCGGCAAACCGGAGGAGATCGAGAAGTGGGTCTCTGACAAGAATGGCGAGCCGACCAAGTGGGAGGTCAAAGACGGGGCGCTGCAATGCGTGCCAGGCAGCGGCTACATCCGCACGAAGGAAGAGTTCGCCGACTGCCAACTGCACATTGAGTGGACCGCGCCGACCAAGGTGGAAGGCGACAGCCAAGGCCGCGGCAACAGCGGCGTCTTCCTGATGGGCGCGGTGGAGGTGCAGGTGCTCGATAATCACAACAACCCCACCTACCCGGATGGCTTTGCGTCGTCGATCTACGGCATCAATCCGCCTGCGGCGAATCCGCTGCGTGCTCCGGGCGAGTGGCAGAGCTACGACATCGTCTTCCGACGCCCGGTCTTCAAAGACGGCAAGGAGATCGATCCCGGCTACATCACCGTCTTTGTGAATGGTGTGCTCACGCAGGACCACACGCCGCTGGAAGGCGGTGGCGGCCACATGAAGCGTTCCTCGCCGAAGCCCTTCCCGGAGAAAGGCCCGCTCAAGATTCAGGACCACGGCAATCCGGTGCGCTTCCGCAACATCTGGTATCGCCCGCTGCCGAAGCGCTTCGTTGAAGGCGGCGAATACAGCCGCATGAGCGAGGAAGCGACGGCGAAGAAGCGTGCGGAGATCGCCCAAGGCATCCGCGAGGATGCGGCGAAGCTCGAAGGCCAGGCGAAGATGCTGCGCCTGCTCGAATCGCTGTGCTACGCGGACGATGAAGCGGCACGCAGCAGTGGCTTGAGCCTGCTCGAAGGCTTTGTGAAGGATGCGAAAGGCACGCCGGTGGCGAAGATCGAATCGAAGAAGGGTGACATCCTCAATGTCACGAAGGCGCTGCGCTACCTGACGAAGTTCAAAATCCTGCCGGAGGACATCGCGGCGAAAAAGGATCTCGAGGGCATCGTGAAGGCCCGCGAGTGGGAAAAGAAGAAGTAAGCCACGAAGGCCCGGCCGAGCACGCCGGGCCTTTTTTTGCCCATCCAGAGACCACGGCGGGGCGTAACGCCATCGTGCCCCATGCCTCACGTCTCATTCTCGTTCTCGGTGACCAGCTCGATGCTGCGTCGGCGACGTTCGATGGTTTCGACGCGAAGAAGGATGTGATCTGGATGGCGGAGGTGAAGCACGAGTCGGCGAAGGTCTGGAGCACAAAGGCCCGCATCGCGGTCTTCCTCGCGGCGATGCGGCATTTTCGCGAGGCGCTGAAGGCACGTGGCTGGCGGGTGGACTATCGCCAGCTCGGCGGGGCAGGAGGCGAGACCTTCGCGGAGCAGCTTCGCGAGGCGATCCAACGTCTGAAGCCGCAGAAGCTGGTCATGGTCGAGGCGGGAGAATGGAGCGTGGCACGCGAGATCGAATCGGTGGCGAGCGAAACGGGCGTGGAGCTGGAGGTGAGACCTGACCGGCACTTTCTCTGCACGCGGGAGATGTTTCAAAAGCATGCGGAAGGTCGCAAACAGCTCCGCATGGAGTTTTTCTATCGCGAGATGCGCCAGCACACGGGCGTGTTGATGGAGAAGGGCAAGCCGGTGGGCGGTCAGTGGAATTTCGATCATGACAATCGCGAGTCGTTTGGCAAAGCGGGGCCGGGTTTGAGGATGAATCCGCGTCGCTTTGTGCCGGATGAGATCACGAAGGGTGTGATCGCGGATGTGGAGAAGCATTTCGCGAAGCATCCGGGAGCCCTGGCGGAGTTTGACTGGCCGGTGACGGCGGCGGAGGCACGCGAGGCCTTGGACGATTTCATTGCGCACCGGCTGGCGGAGTTTGGCCGCTACCAGGATGCGATGTGGACGAACGAGCCGTGGCTGTATCACTCGCGACTCAGCGCGGCGATGAACTTGAAACTGCTCGATCCTCGCGAGGTGATCGCGGCCGCGGAGAAGGCCTATCACGACGGGAAGGCGCCGCTCGCTGCCGTGGAAGGCTTCATCCGGCAGATCCTCGGCTGGCGGGAGTATGTGCGCGGCATCTACTGGCACTTCATGCCGGACTACGTCGAGCGGAATGCGATGCAGGCGGAGCACGAACTGCCGGATTTTTACTGGACCGGTGAAACAGACATGCAGTGCCTGCGTGATGCCATCGGGCAGACGCTGCGCTTTGGCTATGCGCATCACATTCAGCGGCTGATGGTCACGGGACTCTTCGCGTTGCTTTACGGCGTGCATCCGCGTCGCGTGCACGAGTGGTATCTCGCCGTGTATGTCGATGCGGTCGAGTGGGTGGAGCTGCCGAACACGCTTGGCATGTCGCAGTATGGCGATGGCGGCGTCATGGCCAGCAAGCCGTATGTGGCGAGCGGCAAATACATCCAGCGCATGAGCAACTACTGCGCCGGCTGCCGCTACGATCCCGCGCAGAGCACCGGCCCGCGTGCCTGCCCCTTCACCACGCTCTACTGGGACTACCTGCTGCAACACGAGCCGGTGCTGCGGCAGAACCAGCGCATGAGCATGCAGCTCAAAAACCTTTCGCGCCTTAGCACGGCAGATCGCGAGAAGATTCAAAAGCAGGCGAAGATCGTCCGCGCCACCTGTGGCAAGAAATCATGAAAACTCGCTCCATCTTCCAACAAGCTCTCGCCCTGCTCGGCTTCATCGTGCTGACTTTCCTCGCTCCGGCAGCGGGAGCGTTTTCACCACCGGGTGCATGGTATCAGACGCTGAACAAGCCTTCGTGGAATCCTCCACCGTGGATCTTTGGGCCGGTGTGGGGCCTTTTGTATCTCGGCATGGCGGTGGCGGCGTGGCTGGTGTGGAAGCGTGGCGGGCAAGGGCATGCGTTGCGCCTTTATGTGGTTCAGTTGGCACTGAATGCCGCGTGGACGCCGGTGTTCTTCGGGGCGCATGAGATGGGCGCGGCCTTCCTCGTGATCGTTTCGATGTGGATCGCCATTTTGCTCACGTTGCGGGCCTTTTGGGCGGTTTCGCGACCCGCGGGGCTTTTGTTCGTGCCTTACCTCGCGTGGGTCAGTTTTGCTTCGGTGCTCAATTTCACTCTTTGGAGGCTCAATTCATGAAAACATGGTTCATCACCGGCTGCTCATCGGGCTTTGGCCGTGCCATCGCGGAGGCCGTGCTGGCCGCCGGACATCGTGTCATCGCCACGGCGCGTGACGTGCGCAGCATCGCCGATCTCGAAAGCGAGGCGTGCCGCGTGCTGACGCTTGATGTGACGGACGCGACGAACATTCGCGAGACCATCGCCGAGGCTGGAAGCTTTGACATGCTGGTGAACAACGCCGGCTACGGCCTCATCGGCGCGGTGGAAGAGTGTGACGAGGATCAAATCCGCCGGAATGTGGAAACGAACTTCTTCGGGCCGATGCATGTCATCCGTGCGGCCTTGCCGATGCTGCGCGGGCAGAAAAGCGGTCACATCATCAACATCAGCGCCGCGGCGGCGATCTCGAACTACCCCGGCTTCGGCGTTTACGGTGCAGCGAAGGCCGCGCTGGAGTATCTTAGCGAGAGCTTGCGACTCGAACTGGCTCCGCTGGGCATCCGCGTGACCTTGGTGGAGCCCGGGCCGTTTCGCACGGACTTCGTCACGCGCAGCCTCGAGAAGGCCTCGCGGCCTCTCAGCGACTACGACAGCACCTCGGGCAAGTTTGGTCGCCTCATCGCCTCGATGAATGGCAAGCAGCCCGGCGATCCGGCCAAGGCCGCGAAGGCCATCCTTGCCATTGCAGAGGCCGAATCACCGCCGCTGAGGCTCGTGCTCGGCAAGTACGCGAACGACAAAGCCCGCCGTCGTGCCGAAGGGCTCGAAAAGGAACGCAGCGCTTGGGAAGCCATCGGGATGCCCACTGAATTTTCATGAAAACACGTCTTCTTCTCGCCCTCATGATCTCGCTCCTCGCCTCCTGTGCCCGTCCGCCGCTGAAGACGGTGCCGAAGCTCGATCTGCCGCGCTTCATGGGAGACTGGTATGTCTTCGCGCACATCCCTTACTCGCTGGAAAAGGGCAAGGTGGGCACGCTCGACCGCTACGCGCTGCGCCCGGATGGTCGCATTCAGAACTCGTATCTCTTTCGTCGCGGCTCGCTCGATGCACCGCTGGAGGAATGGAAGGGGGTGGCGTGGGTGCATGACAAGCAATCGAATGCCGAGTGGCGCGTGCAGTTCGTGTGGCCCTTCCGCGTGCCCTTTCTCGTGATCGATCTCGATGACGACTATCAATGGGCGGTGATCGGTTATCCCTCGCGCAAGCTCGCGTGGGTGCTGAGCCGGAAGACATCGCTCGATGAAAAAACCTACCAAGGCATCCTGCAGCGCATGCAGCAGCAGGGCTACGACACCACCAAGCTCGCCAAAGTTCCCCAACTCAAAGATTAAAGCCGATATGAAAAAGAAGATGACACTACTCCTGCTCGCTCCCGTGCTGCTGGCCGTGTTTTGGTTCGCGTCAAACTCACGAGCCGCCACGGAGACGCCTGAATACAAGGTGATCCGCACTGACGAGAAATTCGAGATCCGCGACTACCCCGCGCTGTCGCTCGCCACCTCGCCGATGGCCGCAGATGGCATGAACGGCGGCTTTGGAAACCTGTTCCGCTTCATCACCGGAACGAACGAAGCCAAGGAGAAGATCGAGATGACTTCCCCGGTGCTCATTTCGAACACCACGGAGAAGAAGACGATGAGCTTCATCATGCCGCAGGCCACCGTGAGCAAAGGCGTGCCGAAACCTGCAGGTGAGACCGTTTCCCTCTCCAGCCTGCCCGCGACGCGTTTTGCTGTGCTGCGCTTTGCCGGAGGTCGGAACGCGGAGAATGAGAAGAACGCCATCGCGGCGCTGCGTGAGTGGCTGACGGCTCAAAAGCTCGTCGCGAAGGGCGAGCCTCTCTTTGCCTACTACGACCCGCCGTGGACGCCGATCCCGTTTCGTCGCAACGAGGTCATGATCCGCATCGACAAAGACTCGTGAGGCATGCGCGGCGTCCGCAAAGAGCATCTGCCCGAGAAGATCTGCCTCGCCTGCGGGCGGCCGTTTGCGTGGCGGAAGAAGTGGGAGCGTGATTGGGAGAACGTGAAGTTCTGCAGCGATGCCTGCCGCCGCCGCAAATCCTCATGATCACCGCTGAGGCCATCCGCGCGAAGCTGCTCGACCTCGCCGCTCGACGCAGCGAAGGCGCGACGTTTTGCCCTTCCGAGGCCGCACGAGGCCTCAGCAAAGACTGGCGACCGCTCATGCCCCGCGTGCGTGAGGTGGCGGCGGATCTCGTGGACGATGGAGAGCTCGTTTGCACGCAACGCGGCGAGCCAGCGCATCCGCTGACAACCCGCGGAGCCATCCGGCTTGCCCGTCCGGGTTGAATTCGTGCAGAACCGCTCGCATGCTGCGCCCTCATGAACCTCGCCGAACTCGTCACCTACCTCGACACCGAATTGCGCCTCGCGGAGATCCCGGATTACCCGAACGCCTACAATGGTCTCCAGCTCGAAAACGCCTCGGGAAAGGTTAGCAAGGTCGTCGCGGCCGTGGATGCCACGCTGCCGGTCATCGGCAAGGCGGTGGCTCTCGGCGCGGATTTGCTGATCGTGCATCACGGCATGTTCTGGAACACTGCGCAGCCGTGGACGGGTCCCGTGTTTCAAAAGATGAAGCTCGCGATTGATGCAGGCCTCGCGGTTTACAGCTGCCACCTGCCGCTCGATTTTCATCCTGTGCTCGGCAACGACGCCGGCGTGGCCCGTGCGCTTGGTTTTGAACCTTGCGGCACCTTCATGAAGACGAAAGGCACCGACAATGGCGCAAAGATCGAGACGGAAATCAGCCGCGATGAGCTCGTCAAACGTCTCGAAGCCGCCACTGGCTCCCGCGTGCATGTCTGTGCCGCGGGCCCGTCCGTGTGCCGGAAGATCGGCATCATGACCGGTGGTGCCGGTAGCGAGGTGGCCACGGTGGCGAAGAACGGCATCGACACCTTCATCACCGGCGAAGGTCCGCACTGGAGCTACACGCTTGCCGAGGAACTCGGCATCAACCTCCTCTATGGCGGCCACTACGCCACCGAGACCTTCGGCGTGAAGGCTCTCGCCGCACATCTGGAGACGAAGTTCGGCCTGCCGTGGCAGTTTGTGGATCACCCGACGGGGCTGTGAGTCATCTCACGGCCTCAAATGCCGCACGAGAAACTCCATGCGAAGGCGTGACCCATACGGCGTCTCCGCCGCGCCGTGGCCTGTGCCGGTGATGGGCATGAAATCGAAGGTCTTGCCGGCTTTTTGCAGCGCGGCGACGACTTGCGTGGTGCTCGCGGGATCGACGTTCGTATCCAGCTCGCCGACGATGAGCAGCAGGTGGCCTTTCAGCTTGTGAGCGTCCTCCTTGTTCGAGCTTTTCACATACGATTCATCCACCGGCCAGCCCATCCACTGCTCATTCCACCAGATCTTGTCCATGCGGTTGTCATGACAGCCGCAATCCGCCACGGCCACCTGATAAAAATCTTGATGATCGAGCAGCGCACGCATCGCGTTCTGTCCGCCTGCGCTGCCGCCGTAGATGCCCACGCGGCTCAAATCCATCCACGGGCGTGTTTTCGCGGCTTCCTTGATCCACAGCTTCCGGTCGGGAAAGCCCGCATCTTTGATGTTCTTCCAGCAAACGTCGTGAAAGGCCTTTCCGCGATGGTTGGTGCCCATGCCGTCCATTTGCACCACGATGAAGCCCAGCTCGGCGATGGTGTGATGTCCCATCAACCGGCTGAACTCCTTTGGCGCAAAGGCAGAGTGCGGACCCGCATAGATGTGCTCCACGACTGGATAGTGCTCCGCCGGGTCAAAGTGCGATGGCTTGATGATCACACCGTGGATGTCCGTCTTGCCATCGCGGCCCTTCGCTACGAAGCGCTCCGGCATCGTCCAGCCCGCGGCGAGCAGGTCGGAGACCTCTGCTTTCTCCAAAACGCACACGAGGCTGCCATCGCTGCTGCGCCGCAGCTCGATCACGGGTGGCAGATCAGCCCGCGACCAGGTGTCGATGAAGAAAGCGCGATCGGGTGAGAACTCGACTTGGTGGTTGCCATCGCCCTCGGTGAGCTGTTGGAAGCCTGTGCCATCGAAGTTCACGCGGCAGAGATGCGTGTGATACGGGTCTTCCTTCTCACGCAAACCACTGGCGAGGAACCAGATCTCCTTCTTGGCCTCGTCCACATGCAAGACCTCGCGCACGGGCCACGCACCCTTCGTGATTTGGTGCTTCATCGTGCCTTTTTGGGTATCGTAAAGGTAAAGGTGGCACCAGCCATCGCGCTCGCTCATCCAGAGAAGCTCGCCGCTGGCATGCAGCCAGTGCCGCCAGGTCTTCTTCGTGTAATCGATGAAGGTTTTCGAGGTTTCCTCCACCACCACGCGGACCGCGCCGGTCTGCGCATTGACGGCGAGCACGCGGTAAAGCTGGTGGCCGCGTTGGTTGTAGTTGAAATAGAACTCGCTGCTGTCCGGCGGCCACACCGCGTCGAGCACGCCGCTCTCGGTGAAGGGATTCTCGTAAAGATCACGCGACACACGGAGCCTGCTGCCATCCTTCTTTTCGATCACCCATTGCGGCTTTGGCAGCGGATCGCCGGGCTTGATGTAGTCGATTACCTTCAGTCTCGGCTGCACGCTGCCATCGGGTGTCGATTCGACGATGGTCACCTTCCTGCGCTCGACCTTCTCCGCCTCGGTGAAGACCACGCATGAGCGGTCCGGGGCGCGGGAGCCTCGCTCGGGCTTTTTCGGTTTCTCGGGCGGAGCCTTCGAGATGCCTTTGCCATCGATGATGAAAGTCTGCTCCTGCGCCGCGCCCTCGACGACGGCGAGATGTTCGCCCGTGCGGCTGGTGATCAGCCACACATGACCGTCGAAGGTATGCTGCTCGCGCTCCGTGCCGGCTCGCACGCCGCCATAGCGCACATGGCCGCCCTCATGGTTGATCCAGTAGAGCTCCACGTCCTCGGCGAGTGTGTTGATGAACTTGATGCCGGATGACTCGCCGGTGCGTCGTGTGCTTCGCAGCTCGATTTTCATCGTCGAGGTCTTCGCGGCCTCTTTTTCCGGCAAACCGAGCTCCTTGAGCGTCGCGGCCGTTTGTCGGCGGCCGGTGGTGGCGTCGATGAGCACGAACTCGGACTTCCCCGGTGCCGTTTGCACCCGATACCAGAACGCTTTGCCATCTGGCAGCCAGTGCGCCTGCACGCGATCTCGGAAGACCTTGTTCTCCGTGCGCTTTGCCAGGCTCAATGCGGCCTCAAAATCCGCTGCGAGGGCGGCGGCAGACAGGAACAGCAGGCATGAGATGCGGGGAAGGAGAGAACGCATGGTCCACGGAACATCAGCACCGTCTGGCATCTTGCGCATCCTGCGAAGCAATCGCTGCCAAATCAGGCAAAAGCCCGCGTAGCCCCGCTGAGGTGCATTTCGGGCATGACACCGTGCATGCGCTCCTGCTAGCCTACGCCGTTCATCCCGTATTCCCACCATGCGCCTCGCCTTCCTTTCTGTCTTTTTGGTCCCTTTCGTCCTTCACGCCGAGCCCACGAGCCTCTTCGACGGCAAAACGCTCGATGGCTGGGAGTTTGATCCCGCGATCTGGCGTGTGGAGGACGGCGTGATCACCGGCGGCTCCACGACGGAGAAGATCAAGAAGAACGACTTCATCAGCACGAAGAAGTCGTTTCAAAACTTCGAGCTGAAGCTCAAAATTAAGGTCAGCGGCGATCCGAAGACCGGCATGCTCAATAGCGGCATTCAAATCCGCAGCGTGCGGGCGGAGCATGGCGCGATGAGCGGTTATCAGGTCGATTGCGGTGCGGGATGGTTTGGGAAAATCTACGACGAGCACCGCCGCAACAAGGTCATCTGGGCGCCAACGCCCGAGCAGCAGGCCGCGCTCGACAAGGCCGTCGATGTCTTCGGCTGGAACGAATACCGCATCCGCGCCGAGGGGCCGCACATCCAGACTTGGATCAATGGCGTGCATTGCATGGATTTCACCGAGGCGGATCCGAACATCGCGCTCGATGGCGTCATTGCTCCTCAGGTCCACAGCGGCGGCGCTTGCCTCGTGCAGGTCAAAGACGTCACCATCGAAGAACTGCCCGCCACGCCCGGTGCGCCCACTTGGAAGAGCATCGGCGGCCTCGAAGGCATGAAGGCCAAACTGCCGCCGAAATCGCAGGCCGATGCCGCGAAGCCAAAGCGCGACATCAGCTACAACAACATCCAGGGCACCGCTTTGTCCGCGCAGGAGCAGCTCAAGAAGTTCAAACTGCCCGAAGGCTACGAAATCGAGCTCGTCGTGCAGGAGAGCGAAGGCCTCGGCAAATTCGTCAGCGTCTATTTCGACCAGCGCGGCCGCATGTGGACGCAGACCGCGCTTGAGTATCCCGTCGATGCGAATGAAAACCCCGCTGCTGCCGAGGCGGTGTATGCGGGCAAGGGCAAGGACAAGGTGCTCGTCTATCCGCGGGAGTCTTTGAACGCGAAGATTCCCGCGGATGGACTCACGAATCCGACCGTCTTCGCCGACGGCCTCGCCATCCCGCTCGGCATCCTGCCTTGGGGCTCGGGCGATACCTGCTACGTGCAGCACGGCCACGATTTGAAGCTCTACAAAGACACGAACGGCGACGGCAAGGCGGACACCTTCGAAGTCGTGCTCACCGGCTTCGGCGTGCAGGACTCGCACCTCTTTCCGCATCAGTTCACACGGGCACCCGGCGGCTGGATCTGGATGGCGCAGGGCCTTTTCAACAACAGCCAGGTCCGCAAACCCGGCAGCGACAAGGTCGTCGATTGGCCGAAGTGCAGCATGGCCCGCATGCGGCCCGATGGCAGCGAGTTTGAAGTCATCAGCACCGGCCCGAACAACATTTGGGGCCTCGTCATCACCGGCGAAGGCGAGACCTTCATCCAGGAGGCGAACGACTACGGCTACCCCGTCATGCCCTTCCACGAATACGCCTACTACCCCGGCGGCATGGAGGCGCTCAAAAAGAGCTACCAGCCCGACTTTCCACCGCAGACTGAGGTGCGCATGGGTGGCACCGGCTTGAGCGGTCTTGCGTTAATCGAATCAGGTTCGCTTTCGCCTGCCGCCGTGGCTCAGAGTTCTGTAGTCCCGGCTTCAGCCGGCTCAGGGGCATCAGAACCGGCTAAAGCCGGGACTACATTGCCCAAGCCCGCCCATGTGATGGCCGTCGCCAATCCCATCATCTCGAAGATCCAAACCCTCGCCATGCATCGCGACGGCGCGTATTGGAAGCTCGCCCAGCTCCCCGACCTCATCACCTGCGACGATCCCTTCTTCCGCCCCGTCGCCCTCACCAACGGCCCCGACGGCTGCATCTACATCGTCGATTGGTACAACAAGATCATCTCCCACAACGAGGTGCCTCGTGCGCATCCGGATCGTGATAAGACGCGCGGACGCATCTGGCGTGTGAAAACGAAAGCCGCGAAGACCGAAGTGGCTGATTTCACGAAGCTGAGCACCGAGGAACTTGTCGCATCACTCGGCAAAGAGCCTGTCGGCAAAGCTCACCTCGCCTGGCAGGAGCTGCTCGACCGCAAACAACTTCCCGCCACCCATTTTGCCGCTCAAGAGTATCTCGCCAGCAGTCAATTCGGTCAGATCAGTCAGATCGGTCGGAATCTGTCCGATCAAACCATCGCCGCGCTCCTCGCCTTCGCCAAACCCAGCCTCACCAACGGCCCCGCCATCCAATCCTCCCGCGGCCCGAAGCAAATCCCCGTGCGCGAGGCCTACGACCGCGAGTTCGAGCGCTTCCTCGTCCGCATGTTCCTGGAGCGTCATCCGGAGGTCGTCGCGAAGTTCCTCGACTCCGAAGCTGCGGCGAAACTGCCCGTCGAGGCCCGCGTGCTCGCCTCGCTCGCGTTGGAGCCGAAGGCCAGTGCCTCGCGTGTCGCCAAACTGCTCCCGCAGCTCGACCGCGCCCCGAATGACGAGGAACTCCTCCGCCTCGCCCAGTTCCCCGCCGAGCCCGGCGTCGGCGAAGCCCTCCAAGCGCTTCTCACGAACGAAAAATCCCGCGCCGCTGTCGCCGAGAAGCTCGTCGCTCAACGCACAAAGCTCGATGCGAAGCAGATCGCGCCGCTGTTGGTCGAAACCGCGAGCACCATGCTCAGGAGTGCGGACGCCCCCGTCCGCCAACTTTCTCTGGCCCTCATCAGCGGCTTCCAGCTCACGGCACTCGAAGCAGACCTCGTGGCACTTGTGAAGGACTCAAAGAACAAAAGCGACACTCTCAAAGTGCTGCGCGACCTCCGCAGCGCCGAAGCCGATCTCTTCGCCTCCCTCGCTCAATCCGATCCCGATGCCCTCACACGCGATGCCGCGCTCGAAGCCCTCGCGGCTTCGCGTGCGCCGGATGCCGGAACCAAACTCCTCGCGCTCTATCCCTCGCTCCAGCCGCCGCAGCGCCGCGGTGCCCTCAACGCGCTCTCCAGTAGCAAAGCCGGCGCGAACACCATCGTCACCGCCTTGCTCGACAAGAAACTCCCGCAGACCGATCTCGACGGCCCCACCGTCGAACGCCTCGCCAC
>JAEUHK010000053.1 GCA_016795465.1 Verrucomicrobiaceae bacterium
GTCGAGTTCCCACGGCGAAACGGGCCGCCCAGCGGCCTTTTCGGGTGGAAGATCGTCATCGCTCATGTGCCCAGTATGAACCCACGCGAGCCGCATGGTCAATCCAGCACGTTGCAGCCCTCCAAAACCGCTGCTAGCTCACCCAAGCCATGCCACCCCCTGCTTTCCACTACCAGCCTCTCCTCGAACTCGGCACCGACGACACCGAATACCGCCTGCTGACGAAGGATCACGTCCGCGTCGAAAAACTCGGCGATAAGGAGATGCTCGTCGTCGATCCCGAGGCGCTCACGCTGCTGGCGAACCAGGCGTTTCATGACATCAACTTCTTCCTGCGCCCGAAGCACCTGAAGCAGGTCGCCGCCATCCTCGATGACAAGGAAGCGAGCGAGAACGACCGCATGGTGGCGCTCACGATGCTCAAGAATGCCGACGTGGCCTCCGCGGGCTTGCTGCCGTTTTGTCAGGACACCGGGACTTCCATCATCATGGGGAAAAAAGGCCAGCAGGTCTGGACCGGCGGCGGTGACGAGGCCGCGCTCTCGAAGGGCGTCTATCTCGCCTACACGGAGAACAACCTGCGCTACTCGCAGAATGCCGCGCTGAACATGTTCGACGAGAAGAACACCGGCACCAACCTGCCCGCGCAACTCGATTTGTATGCCACCGATGGCGATGCGTATAAGTTCCTCTTCATCGCCAAAGGCGGCGGCTCGGCGAACAAGGCCTTCCTGTATCAAGAGACCCGCGCCGTGCTCAATCCGAAGAGCATCGTGAAGTTTTTGACCGACAAAATGGTCACGCTCGGCACCGCCGCGTGCCCGCCTTACCACCTCACCTTCGTCATCGGCGGCACCTCGGCCGAATCGACGATGAAACACGTCAAACTCGCCTCCACGAAGTATTACGACAACCTCCCTACGACCGGTAACGAGCACGGCCGCGCCTTCCGCGATGTCGAGCTCGAGGCGCAGATGCTCCAGGCCGCCCGCGAGTGCGGCATCGGTGCGCAGTTTGGCGGGAAATACTTCGCGCTCGACGTGCGCATCATCCGCCTGCCGCGTCACGGCGCGTCATTGCCCATCGGCATCGGCGTGTCGTGCTCTGCGGATCGTCAGGCCAAAGGCAAGATCACGCGTGACGGCGTCTTCATCGAAAAGCTCGAAACGAACCCGCTGCAATACATCCCCGAGGAGCTGCGCCACCGCAAAGACACCAACGCCGTGCGCATCGACACGAACCGCCCCATGGCTGAGATCCGCACCGAGCTGAGCAAGTATCCCACCACCACGCGCCTCCTCATCAATGGCCCCATCATCGTCGCCCGCGACATCGCGCACGCAAAACTGAAGGAGATGCTCGATGCCGGCAAGCCGCTGCCGGACTACTTCAAGAATCACCCTGTCTATTACGCCGGTCCCGCCAAAACACCCGCCGGCATGCCCAGCGGCAGCTTCGGCCCCACCACCGCCGGTCGCATGGACAGCTACGTCGATCTCTTCCAGAGCCACGGCGGCAGCATGATCATGATCGCCAAAGGAAACCGCGGCCAGCAAGTCACCGACGCGTGCAAGAAGCACGGCGGCTTCTACCTCGGCAGCATCGGCGGCCCCGCCGCCATCCTCGCCAAGGAAAACATCAAGAAGGTCGAAGTCGTCGAGTTCCCCGAACTCGGCATGGAAGCCATCTGGAAGATCGAGGTGGAAGACTTCCCGGCCTTCATCCTCATCGACGACAAGGGGAACGACTTCTTCCAAAGCGTCGGACCGGGGTGCTCGGTGAAGCATTGAGGAGGCTTATCCTCGTTTCGCGAGTTCACTGACTATCGCGTCATCTCTGTCAGGCGAACTTGCGATCTGATCCCAAATTGTTGCTTTGTCATGTTTCGAGTAATCGAAACAGTCCTGCCCCAAAAGGCATTGGGCTACCAGCCATGCCGTTTTCCCCCAAAGGCTACTTTGCGAGCCGTAGCGCTGAGATAGCCATTTGCCAAACGGGCTAGGGCTTTCCCATTCCAACATTTTCTCATTTGGAACGTCGTGTGACAGCGCCGAATAGAGTGCGAAAACCAATTTATTCACGCGGCTCGATTCAATGCGCCATGCGTCGACGTCAATGGCCTGATCTGTAAATCCAACCGCCAACTTTGGATACACTGACAAGCGCGTCGGTATCCCATCAATTTCGTTGCACGAAATTGATGAGTCGAACACGCCCTGTGGCGGACTCCCAATGACCACAAAACTGTGTGGAACAACGTGTATTGGGGCTGCCTGAGAATTGGTGTTTCCAATCAAGAGTGCGCCGGCACAATAAAATGACGTGAACCCAC
>JAEUHK010000093.1 GCA_016795465.1 Verrucomicrobiaceae bacterium
TCCCAAAAAACGGCCGGTTTGGTATTCTCCACGCATTCCTGAGGCGGACCTCAACCAGCCGCGCTCTCGCCATGAAGCTGCTCACGCTCTTTTTTGCGCCCGGAACACGACGCCGCTGTGCGGTCGCCGCGAGGGAGGAGCTTTTGCCACACTTGGAGATGGGGAGACCTGGAGAAAAGGAGACGGGCCTGACGGCGCAGAGAGCGAAGGGCAGAGGGCGGAGAGCCAGAATCCGGCAGGGGAATGTGGCGGCAGCATTTGGCCGCAGGAGCCTCCGCATGCGGAATGTGGCGGCAGCATTTGGCTTCAGGAGCCTCCGGGTGCGGAATGTGGCGGCAGCATTCAGCCACAGGAGCCTCCGACAGCGGAATGTGGCGGCAGCATTCAGCCTCGGGAGCCTCCGACAGCGGAATGTGGCGGCAACATTTGGCTTCAGGAGCCTCCGGGGACGGAATGTGGCGGCAGCATTCAGCCACAGGATCCTCCGACAGCGGAATGTGGCAGCAGCATTGGGCCTCGGGGGCCTCCGGGGGCGGAATGTGGCGGCAACATTTGGCTTCAGGAGCCTCCGTGTGCGGAATGTGGCGGCAACATTCGGCTTCAGGAGTCTCCGGGCACGGAATGTCGGGGCTTTTTGGCACTTTCGGGGGTGTTTGGCCCCCAACGGCATGCGGGGAGGGTGCCGTGGGTCATGAAACCGGTCACCTGGGACTCCGGGGTCAGCTGGGATGACCCGAACCTCCGCTGGGGTGATCCCAGCTACCTGCTCGAGCCGGGGGACCCCGGCTATGTGAACACCGCCCCGGCCACCCCCGTCGGCGGTTCCGCGAAAAAGAAAGGAACCAAAACCATGAACGAAACACCGGAAAACCAGAAGGTGCTGCTCGCGCTCGCCAAGAAGATGCGTGCCGGGGCCGCTTCGTTGCAGGACACCATCGGCCTGCATCATCATCGGGATACCACGCTCAACGCCGCCATTTTGAAACTGGAGGGCGATCCCGCCGCCGCACCCGGCAGCAATGCGAACAAGGGCAGCCAGCTCGTCTATAAATCCTGCGAGGACGCCGCGAAGGATGCGCGCAGCGCCCTGAAGGCCCTCAGCGATGGCACGGTGAAAACCCTGCTCACCGCCTACCGTGATGTCTTGGAGCGCATCCACGGCAAGAAGCACAACGCGGGCTGGGGCGCGGCGGGCTTCACCGATGGCACGGCGGTGCCCAGGGAGCATGACAAACGCCAAAGCCTGCTGGCCGCCATGCGCTCCTACCTGGCCGCGAACGCGGGGCATGAGGCCACGCTGCCGCAGCCCAGCGGCCCGCCACTGGCCGTGACCGCTGCCGCCGCGCTGGCGCTCGGCACCACCTTTCAGGCCGCCTTTGATCTCGTGAACGCGAAGGAGGGCGAGCAGGCGAACTGCAAAAACCTGCGCGATGCGGACAAGGACGCCCTCTTTGACGAGGTGAGCGGCACCATCCGCGAGCTGGGCGACCTGCTGGCCGATGATGATCCGCGCTGGGAGACCTTTGGCCTGAACATCCCGGCGAATCCGAACCCGCCGGAGCCCGTGAGCGCCGCCACACTCACCGCCGTGGGCCCCGGCCGCGAGGAGCTGGCCTGGCCCGCCGCCACCCGCGCCACCTACTACCGTCTCTTCCTCAAGATCCACGGCGTGGACACCGACTTCCAATTCATCAAACGCGACAGCGACCTCGACCACACCTTCACCAACCTCACGCCCGGCGCGACGATCTCCGCCTACGTGATCGCCGCCAACCCCGGCGGCGAGGCCGTGCCCAGCCCGACGGTGACGAAGGTGGTAGGCTCTTAAAAAATGACGAAACCAGAATGACGAATGAGGAAGGACGGCAGGTGGTAGGGTGCCTCACCTCGGTGCGCCTCCGTGTCCTCTGTGGTGAAAATGGGATTCGGTTCAACCACAGAGGGCACCGAGAGTCACAGAGGCATTGGGCTACAGGTGCCGCTCCACCCAGCTCATGAAAAGAACGAACACGACCGCATGCGCCGCGGTGAGGGGTAGAATGGTGCGGTAACGGAGGAAGTAATGCGCGCAAAGGAAGCCCATGGGCATGGTGATGAGAGACTGCACTGGGAATGCTGAGCCTGAAATGCGAACGGGCGACCAGAAATGGGCAAGGCCGAACAGGAGTCCGAGCACCAGCGGAAGGCGCCACAACCCTCGGAAAAACGGCAGTTTCGCAAGACTGACCAGACCGACCGAACACAGGAAGAACTGTTGAGGAAACGCGGCCACGACATAGCTGATCGCACGGAACACATAGGAAGGCGCGAAGGACAATGTTCCGGACAAGGCATGGCCAACTGCGCCTAGCGCACCGGCGGCGAGGAGCATCATCACCAGGATGGCGGCTACCGCGCCGCGTGTCATGGGCGTGGTGATGCCCCACTCGTCGAGTTTCTCCGGGTCTTTGCGCCCGCGGTAGATGATATACCCCACGCAAAGCACACACGGGAGGGTGGACGATGCTGGTCCCGCACCCCACTTGGGCATGGAAAGCGCCAGCGCCTTCACGATGGCGAAGATGAGGCCGATGACGATCGCGGCCGCCAAGTCCAATCGGTCGATGGGGCGAGCAACCTGACCTTGCTCTTGAGTCGAACCCTTCGGTCCTGCCCGGGAAGATGGACCAGTTTGATTCTGATTCATGCTGCCAGTTTGCATAGGGCGAACAATTCAGAGGGCAAACACGACGGTCGATTTGCCCGCACTTTTATAGACGACACAAGTGTGGGAAAATACGGTGCAGGCGGCTTCATGGCGTGGTTTTAGCCGTCAATGACGGAGTAGGACAACCAAAACGCCGAATAACATGCGGCATTTGGCTATTGGAGGGTGAAAACGAACACGCGACGTGACCGATCCGGCGAAGCTACGTCGTCCTCTCGCTCCGCGAGAGGAACTCAGCGTGGGGCGGGCCGATGCGTTAACGCCTTTCGAGGGCTGTGGACGTGGCGAAGGCCTTGGGCTCCTCTTGCGGAGCAAGAGGGCTGCTTTGCTGACGCAGGGAGCGGGCCGTGCGCCGCCCCGGCTTGAGGGGCCTCTGCTGGTTAGGCGGCCTGGAGGACCTCGTGGGTGTGGATGGCCGGATTCACGATATCGCGGACGAACTGGGCGGGCTCGGCACCCTGGCCGAAGACGTAGATGCGGGTGCGGAGGGTGAGCTTTGTGATCTGGAAGGCAGCGTCGGGATTGGCGCGGTGGTAGTTGAGGATCATTTCCTTCTCCAGATCGAGCGCGGCGCCCTTCATGCCGTATTCGAGGACGAAGGAGGCCTTGTCGAAAGCGGGCTGGCCGCCGGTGCGGGCCTCCTGGCTGATGGAATCGACGAGGACGCGGTGCACAAAGGCATCAAGCGCGGCCTCATCGCCGGTGAATTCGATTTTATACACGCGACCTTCGCGATACTTCAGCGGGAGGGGATGCGGGGCGTAGAGCAGCTTGTGGCAGTCGCTTTCGGTGTCGAATTTGCCGAGGATTTCGAAGGTCTTGGTCATGAGGCGGTGCGTGTCCGTAGCGAGATGGCGCGGGCGTGCAAGCCGGGGGTTGCGGGATGTGCCTTCCCCGCCCTTTCTGGGACCATGTCCCCCACCCTCCTGCCTTTCCACGGCGCTGAACTGGCACCGCACCTCGACGCGCTGGGCACGCTGCGCATCACCGTCTTCCGCGAGTATCCCTACCTCTACGACGGCAGCCTCGAATACGAGCGCGACTACCTGCAATGCTACCTGCGCTGCCCGCGGAGCCTCGTAGTGCTGGCCTTTGACGGCGACAAGGTAGTGGGCGCGACGACCTGCATGCCGATGAGCGAGGAGGGGCCGGAGTTTCAGGCGGCCTTCCGAGGCGCTGGCTATGATCTGGAGACCATTTGCTACTTCGGCGAGTCCATCCTGCTCCCGGAGTATCGCGGTCACGGGCTCGGAAAAGCCTTCTTTGCCCATCGCGAGGCTCATGCACGGGCCATCGGGGCTCAAATCGCCACCTTTTGTGCCGTGGACCGTCCGGCGGACCATCCGCTGCGCCCGGCTGGCTATCGCCCGCTGGATACCTTCTGGCAGGCACAGGGCTACACGAAGCACCCCGAGCTCCAGGCGACCTTTGTATGGAAGGAGATCGGTGAGGACGCCGAGTCGCCGAAGACGCTCACCTTCTGGCTGAAGCAGCTCACGCCGGACCAGCCGCAATCGTGATGGCCCATTCACCCAGCCCCATACTCCAACACTCCATTCCCTCGCATCAGCCACCCATGTCCAACCACGGCCCTTTCCATCGTCGCGGCGCCCCTGGAGGACCGGGCGCGGAGGTTTCTGTGCTTTCCATCTCAGGCCGCCGTCTCGGCAGTGACGAGGTGATCGAGGCGAGCCTGCTGGATGCGGGAGAAAAGGCATCGGAACTCGAACTCCTCCGCACCGTGGCCTCCGGCCTCGGCGTCGTTTGGGGCCGGGATGAGCTGGGGCTGTGGTGCCAAACGAGCCCCGCTCCGCTTTCGTCACATCACCAGAGCTGCGGACCGAACTTCCCCACGCCCTCTACCGCGAAGACGACAACGGCGTTCGTTGCCTCATCGCCCGCTACGCCACCCAAGCCGAAGCCGAGGCCAAAGCCGCTGAACTCGCGCGAGGCGGTCATAAGCAGGGGTATTTTGTGGAACAAGTCGCCGATGCCACCTAACCTGCCGACATGGACACGGTGTACATCGAAACGACGATTCCGAGCTACTTGGGGGCTTATCCCAGCAAGCAGGTCGTGATGGCCCATCATCAAAAGCTCACGCAGGCATGGTGGAAGACGGAGCGGTCGAGATACCGGCTCTACACCTCTTTTCTCGTCCGGGCCGAGGCCTCACGCGGCGATCCAGGTGCCGTGGCCCGCCGCCTGCCGTTCTTGGACGACATCCCAGACCTGGATGTGCCGGCGGAAACAGACCGCTTGTCCCAAAGCCTGATCAAGCTGCTGCAAATCCCACTGAAGGCCGAGGCGGACGCCACACATCTTGCGCTCGCCATTCTGCACCGCATCACGTATCTTCTGACTTGGAACTGCACCCATCTGGCCAATCCGGTGCTTCAAAAAGAACTCATCGACTTTTGCCAATATCATCGCCTGCATGTCCCCGTGATCTGCACCCCTGAACTTCTGCTCTCAGCGCCATGAACACCGATCCCATCGTCCAGGAAGTCCGCGAAGCCCGTGCCGACATCGCAGCCGAATTCGGCTACGACCTGTCCAAATACCTCGCTTGGATTCGCGAGCAGACCCGCTTGCGGAAGGAAGGTGTCGGCAAACCGAAAATCAGCCGCAAGCCTGCCGATGCCGGAAAATTCCGCACAGTCAAAAAGCGCCCGGCCCGAGCAGTTGCCTTGGCTCATTAAAACAAGCTCGCCATGAGCACCCTGAGCATCCAGCTTCCTGACTCCATCCGCCAACGCGTCGAAGTCCTCGCCCGCGAGGATGGTGTCGGCGTGGACGCGTTTGTCGCCACCGTGCTCTCCCAACGCATCGCCGTGGCCGAAGCCGACTCCTACGTCCGCCGCCGCGCCGCCCAAGGCAGCGCCCGGCAGATCCTGGACATCCTGGAGATGGCTCCGAAGGTGGAACCGGAGGAGCGCGATAAATTGAACAAATTGCACTTATGAAGCTGACATGGCACGACTTGCTCATCGACAACGTCTCTGTTGAGCAGTGGCGTGAATGGCTTCTTCCGTGGAATGGAGTGGTTAAGGGCGACATAGCCCCAATTTTTATGAACAAGTTCGGCTCTTGGTTCTTCCGTCATTCGTCTGGGGAAATTGGAATGTTCAATGTCCTTACAGGTTGTCACAGCGTTGTTGCCGAAACTCAAGATCAGTTCGTCAAACAAGTGAACCGTGAGGAGTGGCAGCAAGAGTTCCTGTTGTCCAAATCCATCTTAACTCTGAGGAAATCAGGCAAAATTCTCTCCGAAAACCAGTGTTACGCGATTTGCCCACACCCTGCTTTGGGTGGTATCAATCCCAGCGATTACGAATATCTCGATCCCAAGTTTGTTTTGCCAATGGGCGTGCGTGTATGGCAGTCCATTTGCGCTCAGTCATTGATCAGATGCAATCAGGTGTGAGGCATCCGACGATTATAGCGTGGGCATTTGTTGGTGGGCAGCAGTCATGAAACTGCTCAGTGCCCCGATTTCATCGTCACAACGTCAGGCCGACCTCCCTGTCACCTCTTCTCAAACACCACCTTCCCGCTTTTCAGCGTCGCGGTGATGTGATCGCCGTCTTTGAAGCCGCCTTCGAGGACGGCGAGGGACAGCGGATCGAGGAGGTGCTTTTGGATGGCGCGTTTGAGGGGGCGGGCGCCGAAGACGGGATCGAAGCCGGCGTCGGCGAGGTGGCGGGTAGTGTCGTCGGTGACGAGGAGGTGGATGTTTTGCTTCGCGAGGCGGTCGATGACGCGCTGGAGCTGGATTTTGACGATCTGGTCGAGTTGCGCGGCGTCGAGGCGGTCGAAGATGACGATCTCGTCGATGCGGTTGAGGAACTCGGGGCGGAAGAACTGCTTCAGGCTGTCGCGCACCAAGGCATCGCGCTGTTCGGCGTTGTTGACGTCCTGGATGGCGGCGCTGCCGATGTTGCTGGTCATGATGAGGACCGTGTTCTTGAAATCGACCGTGCGGCCCTGGCCGTCGGTGATGCGGCCGTCGTCGAGCACTTGGAGCAGTGTGTTGAAGACATCCGGGTGCGCTTTTTCGACTTCGTCGAACAACACGACGCTGTAAGGCCGACGACGCACGGCCTCGGTGAGCTGGCCGCCTTCTTCATAGCCGACGTAGCCGGGAGGCGCGCCGATGAGGCGGCTGACGCTGTGCTTCTCCATGTATTCGCTCATGTCGATGCGCGTCATGGCGCTGTCGTCATCGAAGAGGAACTCGGCGAGAGCCTTGCAAAGCTCCGTCTTGCCGACGCCGGTGGGCCCGAGGAAGATAAAGCTCCCAATCGGCCGATTCTCATCCTGAATGCCCGCACGGGCCCGGCGCACGGCATTGCTGACGGCAACGATGGCGTCTTTCTGGCCGATGACGCGGGCGCTGAGGCGCTCCTCCATTTTGATGAGCTTCGAGCGCTCGCCTTCTTGCAGGCGTGAAACGGGAATGCCGGTCCAGTTGGCGACGACTTTGGCGATGTCTTCTTCGGTTACTTCTTCACGCAGCAGAGTAGCCGATTCTCTCCGAGAATCGTGAACAAGACTCGATTCTCGGAGAGAATCGGCCACTTTGGAGTCGGTCACTTTCTTCTCGAGATCGGGGATCAAACCATACTGAATCTCTCCGGCGCGGGCGAAGTCGCCGCGACGTTGGGCTTGTTCGAGTTCGGTGCGGAGGCGGTCGATTTCTTCCTTCACTTTGCGGCCGGCCTGCACGGACTCTTTTTCCTTCAACCACTGCGCTTTGAGGGCGGAGGATTTTTCTTTGAGGTCAGCGATCTCCTTTTCGAGTTTATCGAGGCGGGCTTTGGAGGCGGCGTCCTTCTCTTTTTTGAGCACCTGGCGTTCCATTTCGTCCTGCATGATCTCGCGCTCGATGACGTCGATCTCCGTGGGCATGGAGTCGAGCTCGATTTTGATGCGGCTGGCGGCCTCATCGACGAGGTCGATGGCTTTGTCCGGCAAAAAGCGGTCGGTGATGTAGCGATTGCTCAGCGTGGCGGCGGCAATGATGGCACCGTCTTGAATGCGCACGCCGTGGTGGACCTCGTAGCGCTCTTTGAGGCCGCGCAGGATGGCGATGGTGTCTTCCACGGTCGGTTCGCCGACTTTCACGGGCTGGAAGCGACGCTCCAGCGCGGGGTCCTTCTCGATGTGCTTGCGATACTCGTCGAGCGTCGTCGCGCCGATGCAGCGCAGCTCACCGCGGGCGAGTTGTGGCTTCAAAAGATTGCCCGCATCCATCGCGCCCTCTGCTTTGCCTGCGCCCACGTTGGTGTGAAGCTCGTCGATGAAGACAATGATCTCGCCTTCGCTGCTGGTGACTTCTTTGAGGAAGGCTTTGAGGCGTTCCTCGAACTCGCCGCGGAATTTGGCTCCGGCCATCATGCCGCCCAGATCCATGCTGATGAGGCGTTTGCCTTTGAGGGAGTCCGGCACATCGCCCGCGACGATGCGACGTGCGAGGCCCTCGGCGATGGCGGTTTTGCCGACGCCAGGCTCGCCGATGAGCACGGGGTTGTTCTTGGTTCGTCGCGAGAGCACCTGGATCACGCGGCGAATTTCATTGTCGCGGCCGATCACTGGATCGAGCTTGCC
>JAEUHK010000104.1 GCA_016795465.1 Verrucomicrobiaceae bacterium
GTGTATCAATTCAAAGTCGAAGGCAGCACCGATGGCAAAACGTGGACCACGCTCGTCGATGGCAGTGCGAACGAGAAGAAGGCCCCCTACTCGAATGACTTCGCCAAGGCCGACGGCATCCGTTTTGTGAAGGTGCATGCGCTTGGAAAAAAGAGCGGCGGCTGGGCCAGCATCCGCGAGGTGCGGCTGAAGGGCCCGGGCATCAAAGCCATCGCACCGAAGCTCAGCGCCGAGCAAAAGAAGGACTATGACAAGGCGAATGATCCCCACGCCAAGGAAGGCAACGCCGCGCCGAAGATCGTGAAACTCACGCCGGAGGAGGAAGCGGCCATTTTGAAGGATGTGAAGGTCGCGGAGGGCTTTGAGGTCACGCTTTTCGCGAACAGCACCGCGGCGAATTATCCGGTGTTTGTCGCCGCGGAGCCGGATGGCACGCTTTACGTTTCCTCGGACGGAAACGGCTCGCTGGGCCGCAATCCGAAGCGGGGTCGCGTCATCCGCCTGCGCGATCTCGATGGCGATGGCCGTGCGGATGAGACGAAGGTCTTTTGCGAGGTCGATGCGCCGCGCGGGCTCGTGTGGGATCACGACCGGCTTTACCTCGTGCATCCGCCGCACCTCAGCGAGTTCATTGATGCTGATCACGATGGCGTCGCGGAGAAGCAGAACATTCTCGTGAAGGACATCGCGTTCGGTTACAAAGACCGGCCGGCCGATCACACTACGAACGGCCTTAGCCTCGGCATCGACGGCTGGCTTTACATCGCGGGCGGCGACTTCGGCTTCATGAAGGCCACCGGCACCGATGGCAAAACGCTCCAGCATCGCGGCGGCGGCGTCATCCGCGTGCGTCCCGACGGCAGCGGCCTCGAAATCTACTCCACCGGCACGCGCAACATCCTTGAGGTCGCCATCAGCCCGCTGATGGACATCTTCGCTCGCGACAACACGAACGACGGCGGCGGCTGGAACGTGCGCTTCCACCACTTCACCGGCCTCGACGACCACGGCTACCCGCGCCTCTACAAAAACTTCAACGACGAGTGCATCCAGCCGCTCGCCGACTATGGCGGCGGCAGCGGCTGCGGCGCGGTTTACATCGACGAGCCCGGCTTCGGCACCTGGAACAACGCTCCCTTCACCTGCGACTGGGGCAGCGGCGCTCTCTGGCATCATCAGGTGAAGCCCAAAGGCGCCACCTTCGAAGAAACCCGCAAGCCCGAGCCCTTCATCAAAATGACCCGCCCCACCGACGCCGACGTCGATGGCATGAGCCGCGTCTATTGTGCCAGTTGGAAAGGCGCGACGTTTGATTGGGCCGGACCGGATGTCGGTTACATCGTGCAAGTGAAGCCCAAGGGCTTCCAAGCGGAGCCGCTGCCGGATTTCGCCAAGGCGAAGGATGAGGAGTTGGTGAAGGTGCTGGAGTCCGCGAGCAACCGGAGGAGGATGGAGGCGCAGAGGGAGATTCAGCGAAGAAAGCTGCCACTTGCGAGCAGAGCCGCAATCATTGCCATGTTAGACGAAGAGAAAGCTCCTTTGAATGCTCGCGCTGCTGCTGTCTGTGCATTTGGGGGACTAAGTCTCGATGAAAAGCGTCGCACAACTTTCGCCCTGGATAAGCAGACTTTCCGTTTTGGTGTTCGTCACTTTTCAGACTATGGGCTGCTGGTGGATGACAGCAAAGGCTGGATAGACTTGGATCCTCGTCTGGCTGTGGAAGTGGCACTAGCTGCTGCTCGAACTGGTAAAGTCGAACAAGCCATCGATGCGTTGCTTCCGTGGATTGGGAAAGACCTTACAGTCACACACACGACAGTTAGGTCTCTGGCAGCATGCAAAGCATGGGCTATCACTTTCAGTCTGATTGACGCCCCCAAACAACAAGGAATCGTTAAATCACACGCTCTCGGAGCCCTCGCCATGATGCACACTCCCGAAGTCGTCACCGGCCTTATCGAGCGCCTCGGCAACGCCGCCGATCCCGCCTTGCGCCAAGGCATCCTCGCGGCGCTGTGCCGCCTGCATTTCAAAGAAGGCGAGTGGAAGGGCGATTCGTGGGGCACGCGGCCGGACACGCGGGGGCCGTATTACCAGCCGGAGGCCTGGAGCGAGACGCCGAAGATCGCCGTGGCGTTGAAGGACGCGCTGGCGAAGGCCTCGCCGGAGGAAGCCGCTTTTTTGGTGAAGGAACTGAACCGCAACCGCATCCAGTTCAATGAGGCGCAGCAGCGCATCCTCGAACTCGCGAAAAAGGACCCGAAGGTGCTGCCGGAACTGGCGGCGCAGATGGCTGGCGCGGAGGAGATTCCGGCGGAGGCGGTGCCGCTGCTGGTCGGACTCGTTCGTGATGCGGGCACTCCTGCCCGCAATGCGGAGGCCGAGGGAGCATCGACTGCGGGCAAGAGTGCCCGCATCACTTCGGTGGCGCTTTCTCAAGCGATCATCGCGCTCTCGAAAACAGACAGCGCCGACGGCGTCTCTGCCACACTCGCTGCGCTGGAGCCGCTCAAGAAGCTCCCGGACTCCGGCAAAGACTTCGATGCGGCCTTCAACGCCTTCTTGAACGCGCCGAAGCTCGAAAACCACCACCAGCTCGTCGAGCAGATCGCCGAGAAGGGCGAGTGGCCGGTGTCGATGTATGCGAATGCGGCCTTGCTGAACCTCGCGAACCGCAAAACGGGCAGCCCGGAGTCCATCCAGCTCACGCAGAAGGCGCTCGACAAGGGCTGGGCCGATCCGAAGCACCGCAAGCTCATCATCGACGCAATCAGCGCCTCCAAGCACATGCCTAGCGCCGCCAAAGTGCTCGCCGCGCTCGATGATCCTGATGCCGAGGTCAAAGGCGCCGCCGAACGCGCCGCGAAGGCCATGCGCATCACCAAGATCGAGGACAAAACGCCCAAGATCATGACTTTGAAGCCCGAAGAGGCCCTCGCGGCCGTTTTGAAGGAAAAAGGCAACGTGGCGCTCGGTGAGCAAATCTTCACCAAAGCCACCTGCGTGGCCTGCCACACCGTGAAGGAGACCGAAGCCCCAAAAGGCCCCTACCTCGGTAACATCGCCCAAACCTACAAGCGCCCCGATCTGGCCCAAAACATCCTCGATCCGAACAAAACCATCGCCCAGGGCTTCGCCAGCGAGATGATCACGCTAAAGGACGGCACGCAGCAAATGGGCTTCATCACGCTGGAAGGCGCGAACGAGGTCAAACTGCGCAACATCGCCTCCCAGGAGTTCACGTTCAAAACGGCGGACATCAAACAACGTCAGAAGCTCCCCATGAGCATGATGCCACCCGGTTTGATGATGAACTTCACGGTGAAGGAGTTCGCCAGCCTCTTGGATTACCTCGAATCGCTGGTGAAAAAGTAATCCCCATCATCGGCTTTTGAGCCTCTCTCCCCGGCTGTCGGTGCTATCCGGCAGCCGGGTTCTTTTTTGGGTAAAAAGGTCGTCGAAAGGGGGCTTGGCGGGGTTCTTGCTGACAATCAGTCAACTTCCCCATTCGCAAAAATGATATTCACAATCAGGCTTTTTCCGCGGAAATAATTTTTTCGTCGTGGAACCCTCGAAATTGCGATGGGAAACGATTTCTTGCCCCTATCGGTGGGATTTTTTTCTGGTCAAAGCACAACATCTTGTGCAACATGACCGTCACGACGCGGATATATAGTATTTATAGACTTCGCTGTCTGCTCTCCCGTTTTACCTGTTTCTCCACTTATTCACACTCTCAAACCCAGCATTTAAGGTCATGGAAAAGACATACAAGATTGGCAATCGTGAGTTTCCTCTCGATCAAGAGAAAGCCGAGGCGGCTTTCGCGGACAAGAAGGTCATCAACGGACGCAAGTCGATGACGTTCAACCTCCTCCCGCTGAAGTATCAGTGGGCCTACGACCTCTACCGCGTGATGAAGGCGAACCACTGGGAGCCGGAGGACATTCAGATGCAGAAGGACGTGGAGCTGTGGCGCTCCCGCGAGATCACGGACAACGAGCGCTGGATCATCATGATGGGCATCGGCTACTTCTCCGCCGCCGAGGGCATCGTGGGCGACAACATCCAGCACGTCGTCCGCGAGCTGGTGACCGCGCCGGAGCTGAAACTGGTGCTCGGCCGCCATGCGCACGAGGAAAACATCCACGCCGACTCGCTGCTGTACATGATTTCCTCCCTCGGGATCAACCCGCATGAGTGCGAGGCCATGTTTGAGCAGATCCCGACGATCGTGGCGAAGAACGAATTCGTCACCCGCATCTCCAACACCATGCGCCGTGATCTGGACCTCACGAAGCTGGAGAACAAGCAGCTCCTGGCCCGGAACATCTTCATGTTCGGCCAGTGCATGGAGGGCACCCAGTTCTACGGCCTGTTCGGCATGATCCTGGCCCTCTACCGCCAGAACAAGTTCCCCGGCATCGGCCAGATGTTCCGCTACACGCTGCGTGACGAGTCGAACCACATCGAGGTCTTCCGCAATCTGTTCATGGACCTCGTGGAGGAAAATCCGGACCTGTGGACCTCCGAGTTCCGCGAGGAGCTGGTGGGCATCATGCGTGAGGCCGTCAAACTGGAGAAGGAATTCATCCGCGACTGCCTGCCGGTGAATGCGGTGGGCCTCAGCGCCGATGAATTTGAACAGTACATCGACTACATCGCCGACCGCCGCCTCGCTGGCTGCGGCCTGCCGGCCCTCAGCCCTGGCGTGCAGAACCCGCTGCCCTGGCTCGCCGAGATGATGGATGTGCGCAAGGAGCAGAACTTCTTCGAAGGGAAAGTCACTGATTATCAGAAGGCTTCCGCCCTCGTCCAGACCTCCGACGACGACCTCTAAAACCCGCGGGTGTGAACAACCTTCCGAACAAGAAAGAATAACTTTCGCTGGAGTAAGACGCACCCGTTTCGCATCCTCTCGATCCCCAAATTTTCCGCCCCGCCCGCCTCGCCTCCGTTAAACCAACAGCCCACTCCTCCCGCCATGATCACCACGCTGCTGCAAGAGGACAAAGTCCTCAAGAAAGTCACCCAGACCCCGAAAGACCAGAAGCCCCGCTTTGAGTGGAGCACCCTGGCCATCTCGTCCACCGAGGTCTCCGTCCCTGCCTCGATCAAAGTGAACATCGGCGGCGCGGAGCGTGACTTCGATGCGAAGGAGATCGCGGACACCGTGGGCAGCGCCCTGACGGACCTCTTCCTCGCCAGGCAGAAGCACGAGGGTGACATCTTCAATGAGAGCAATCAGCAGCTCGTGCAAAAGATCTCGAAGGCGGTCACGGAGGAGATCTACCAGCGCACGGCCCAGCTCGCCGAAGGGAGCGGCAGCTTGAACGCGAAGGACATTTACCACTGCATCGAGCGGGCCCTCATCAACAACAACGCCCACGACGTCGCCCGCACCCTCGCGGAGAAACGCAAACGCGCCGCCGATCCTTTTGCCGACGCCACCATCCAGCCGCTCATCGTGAACACCAAAGTCATCCGCCGCAGCGGCCAGCTCGTGCCGTGGAACCACAACAAGATCGAGATCGCCGTTCGCAAGGCCTTCCTCTCGCTCGAGATGGACTCCTCGCCCGCCGTCTCCATCGCCGAGGCCATCGCCCGCATCATCGCGGAGGAGAACAAGCAGTTCATCCACATCGAGGACGTGCAAAACCTCGTCGAGGAGGAGCTCATGAAGCAGGGCTTCTTCAAGGTAGCCCGCGCCTACATCCAGTATCGTGCCCTGCGCAACACCATGCGCGATGCCGACGAGGTCGAAGCCGCCGCCGCGAATGAAGTCGAGAGCCAGGAGCAGCAGTCGCTCATCCTCGTGAAGACCGCCGACGGCAATTCCTTCCTCTGGGACGGCACCGATCTGAAGAAGCGCATCGACTTCGCCATGCTCGGCCTCGATTTGTGCCTCACGCGTGCGGAGATCGAGATGGAGCTGCGCCGCTCGCTGAATTCCGACATCACGCTCGATGACCTCAAAAAGACCGTCATCCTCAATGCCAAGACCTTGATGCAGCGCGATGCCGACTTCGCCAAGTTCGCCGCCCGCGTGCTGCTCAGCTACATCTATGAGGAAGTGCTCGGCTGGGACATCGTCCGCGATGGCATCGACCAGCTCCGCGAGTTCCACCGCCGCACCTTCCGCCGCAATCTCGCCCGTGGCGTCGAGATCGACCGCTACAATCCACGCCTGCTTCAGTTCGATCTCGACAAGCTCGCCGACGCCCTCGATCCCGCCGCCGACCTCGACTTCGACTTCCTCGGCATCCAGACCCTCTACGACCGCTACTTGATCGTCGATAAGAAGATCAAGCCCGCCAAGCGCCTCGAAACGCCCCAGCTCTTCTGGATGCGTGTCGCCATGGGCCTCAATGTCGGCGAACGCGATGGCAATCCCGAGGACAAGATCATCGGCATTTATAAGATGTACAAAGGCCGCCGCTTCTGCTCCAGCACGCCCACGCTCTTCAACAGCGGCACGCTGCACAGCCAGCTCTCCTCCTGCTACCTCTACAAGGTGGACGACAGCATCGAGTCCATCATGATCCGCGGCATCGCCGAAAACGCCTTCCTTTCCAAGTGGGCCGGCGGCCTCGGCGGCTCCTGGACCAGCGTCCGCGGCACCGGCGGCTACATCAAAGGCACCAACGGTGAATCCCAGGGTGTCATTCCCTTCCTCAAGCTGCACAACGACCAGCTCATCGCCGTCAATCAGGGCGGCAAGCGCCGTGGCTCCGGCTGCGCCTACCTCGAAGTTTGGCACAACGACATCGAGGACTTCCTCCAGCTCCGCATCAACACCGGTGACGAGCGCCGCCGCACGCACGATCTCAACACCGCCAACTGGATCCCCGACCTCTTCATGAAGCGCCTCGAGGCCCGTGAAAGCTGGACCCTCTTCCGCGCCAACGAAGTCCCCGACCTCCACGAACTCTACGGCTCCGCCTTTGAAAAGCGCTACGAGCAATACGAGGCCCTCGCCCGCGAAGGCAAGATCTTCGGCAAGGAAATGGCCGCCGTCGATCTCTGGAAGCTCATGCTCAAGGCCATCTTCGAGACCGGCCATCCCTGGATCACCTTCAAGGACCCCTGCAACGTCCGCAGCCCGCAGGACCATGTCGGCGTCATCCACAGCTCCAATCTCTGCACCGAGATCACGCTCAACACCTCCGCCGATGAGACCGCCGTGTGCAACCTCGGCTCCGTCCTCATCGACAACCACCTCGACGACGCCGGCAACATCGACCACGCCAAGCTCCGCGAGACCATCCGCAGCGCCGTCCGTGCCCTCGACAACGTCATCGACATCAACTACTACCCCACCGACGCCGCCAGGACCTCCAACATCCGCCACCGCCCCATCGGCCTCGGCGTCATGGGCCTGCAGTATGCCCTCTATCGCAAAGGCATCCCCTTTGCCTCCAAGGAAGCCGTCGAGTTCAACGACGAGATGATGGAAGCCATCGCCTACTACGCCTACGAGGCCTCCAGCGACCTCGCCGCCGAGCGTGGCCAGTATTCCACGTATAAAGGCAGCAAGTGGGACCGCGGCCTCCTCCCGCAGGACACCCTCGACCTCCTCTCCAAAGAACGCGGCCAGGACGTCGATGTCCCCCGCGGCGGCAAGATGGACTGGTCCGCCCTTCGTGCGAAGATTGCCAAGCAGGGCATGCGCAACAGCAACGTCCTCGCCATCGCCCCCACCGCCACCATCTCGAACATCATGGGCTCCTCTCCGTGCATCGAGCCCCTGCTCAGCAACATGCTCGTGAAGGCCAACCTCTCCGGCGACTTCATGCTGCTCAATCCCTACCTCATTCGCGACCTCAAGAAGCGCGGCCTGTGGACCCCCGACATCCAGAACAAGCTCAAGTACATGGACGGCGAGATCGAAGCCATCGAAGAGATCCCCGTGGACCTCAAGCGCCGCTACGCCACCGCCTTCAGCATCGACTGGGCTTGGGTCGTCGATGCCGCCGCCCGTCGCCAGAAGTGGATCGATCAAAGCCAGAGCGTGAATCTCTTCTTCGGCGGCAAGGAAATGAGCGTCCTCAGCCACATGTACCGTGGTGCCTGGCGCAAAGGCCTGAAAACCACCTACTACCTCCGCACCCGCAGCGCCTCCAACATCGAAAAGAGCACCGCCGAATTCCAGAAAGAGATTCGCAGCACCGTCATCACCGGCGCCAAGCAATACTCCGAGGAAGAGAAGATGGCCTGCTCCATCGAAGCCATGCGCAACGGCGGCACGTGTGAGGCGTGCCAGTGACGCACACCTCACTCCTCGGGCCCGTCCGACGAGTCTGACGGGTCCGACCAGTCCGACTCGTCAGACGATGTCCCTCCTTCATGCCGCCCGACTCCGACAGCCCGTTGATGCCGCATGGAGGTTACGAGAACCTCCGCAGCTACGCCGTCGCCGAGGCGGTCTATGATGCCACGGTCGTCTTCTGTGATCGTTTCATCGACAAAACGAGCCGCACCCACGACCAAATGGTCCAAGCCGCCCGCAGCGGCGTGCGGAACATCTCCGAAGGCAGCGGAGCCGCCGCCACGTCGAAGAAAATGGAGATGAAGCTCACCAACGTGGCTCGTGCCAGCCTCAACGACGAACTGGCGAAGGACTACAAGAGCTTCCTCATGCAACAAGGCCTCCGTGTGTGGCCGAAGAACTCCAAACCGTGCCTCGCCATGCGGGAACGGCTCAAGCACGACATCTTCCCCGGCCTGCCGCCTGCGCCCAAAGGCAAAATCGTGCTCACCGGATTGGCTGGACTCGCCGAATTCGTTTCCAAGGCCGATCCCGAGCTCGCAGGCAATGCCATGCTCTGCGCCGTGAATCAGGCCTCGTATCTGCTCAAACGCCAGGTGCAGAGCCAGAGCCGTGACTTCCAAGAAAACGGCGGCTTCACCGAACGCCTCCACGCCACCCGCCTCCAGGCCCGCGCCCAACAACAAGGCGTCCCTTTGTGCCCCGTCTGCGGCCAACCCATGCGCCGCCGCACAGCCGGCAAGACCTCCAGCCAGTTCTGGGGCTGCTCCGCCTACCCGAACTGCAAGGGCACGAGAGACATCGAACCCTGAAGCGCCCACCCAAACCGTCCGACATGTCAGACTGGTCCGACCCGTCTGACCACACGTTAGACCTCCGCATGGGTATACAGTGCCCACTATCTCCAAGATTTTCCCGCGGATTCAGAGAGGCCTGCAGATTTCTTTTTCATTCAGAGTGCCCTTCTGAAACCATCCGCTGGCCTCCCCCGAGTCGGTGGGAGATCCTCCGTCTGAGAGTCATTTTCAACGAACGGGACTGTTTGCCGTGCGGGGTTTCCCGAGTAGGTCTCGAGGCGTCGTTAGTCCTACGTCCTCTCTCTCTTTCCACCGCATGCTCGCAGCCCTTGGCAGACCGTTTTTGCGCCTTCTCGGAGGCATGGGGCGCATGGCGTGTTTCACGGTGAGATCGTTTGCAGCAGTGACAGGGACGAGAAGGCTGCCGCGACGGTTTTTGCGGGCGGTCTTTGAACAAGGGACGCGGTGCCTGCCGGTCATTTTGATCGTGGGCATCTTCACTGGCCTGGTGCTCGGCTTGCAGGGGCATTATGTGCTGAACCGTTTTGGTTCGGAGAGCCTGCTGGGGGCGCTGGTGTCGCTGAGTCTGGTGCGGGAACTGGGGCCGGTGCTGGCGGCATTGATGCTGGTGGGACAGGCGGGCAGTGCGCTCGCGGCCGAGCTGGGCATTCAGCGGAACTCGGAGCAGATCGCCGCGCTCGAAACGATGGGCGTGAGCAGTGAGGGCTATCTCGTCACGCCGCGCCTGCTGGCCGCGTTGATCGTGTTTCCGATGCAAACCGCGTTGTTTGTCCTCATCGGGCTCTACGGCGGTTATTTGTCGGGCTCGGCGATGCTGGGGCTTGAGCCAGGTGTTTACTGGTCAGCGGTCGAAAAGGCCGTCGAGGCCCGCGATTTGACCGAATGCTTCACGAAGGCCGCCACCTTCGGCCTGATGACCATCGCCATGTGCGCTTATCAGGGCTTTCACGCCCATCTCGGCCAGGGCACCGGAGCCCGCGCCGTGTCCGCGGCGACCACGCGTGCGGTGGTGTTGTCCTGCGTGATGGTGCTGGCCCTCGATGATGTGATCACCTCCTTCCTGCTGCACCGATGAGCCAGACCTCCGAGCCGCTGCTGCGCATCGAATCGCTCCACAAGCGCTTCGATGAGAATGTCGTGCTCGCCGGTGCATCGCTCGAAGTGCCTCGTGGCAGCCTCGTGACCGTGCTGGGCCGCAGCGGCACGGGCAAATCAGTGCTGCTGAAATGCCTCGCGGGCATCGTCACACCTGATGCGGGCCTCATGCGCTTCGATGGCAAGGCCCTCGATGCCTCGACGCGTGCCGACTTCCGCCGCCGGTGCAGCTTTCTGTTTCAAAACAACGCGCTGTTCGACTCGCTCACCGCTTTGGAAAACGTCGGCCTGCCGCTGGAGCAAACCACCAGCCTCCCGGATGCGGAGATCCGCCAGCGCAGTCTCGAGGCTTTGAGGCAGCTCGAACTCGATGAGCATGCGCAGCGCTATCCCTCGCAGCTTTCGGGCGGCATGCAGAAGCGTCTCGCCCTCGCCCGCGCCATCGTCACAAAGCCGGAGCTCGTGCTTTTTGATGAACCCACAGCCGGATTGGACCCGCTGCGTCGAAACGCGGTCTTCACGATGATTTTGAAGTATCAGCGGCAGTTTCGATTCACCGCGGTCGTGGTGACGCATGACCTCGACGAGGCGCTCATCGCGAGTGATCGCGTGGCATTGCTCGATGGCGGCCAGATGCGTTTCGAAGGACCGCCCGCTGACTTCACGACCTCCGCCGATCCCGTCGTCACCGCTTTCCGCGACAGCGCGAAGGCGCTGCGAGAGAGCGTGGCGGAGCTGCGAGTCTTAGCGTAAACAAAAAAGAGCGGACAGGCGTTACGCCATGTCCGCTCCAAAGTGCTGGTAAAGTGCTTTACGGAATGTTGCCGTTGTTGGCGTTACCTTCGACGAGGCGCAGCGCCCACTTGATGCCGCCGAGGATCATCTCCTGATAGGTGTGGGCGATCTCCGGGCTGTTTTTGCGATCCTTCGAGCCTTCACGCCAGGTGGGATCCCACACATCTTCACGATGACCGAGGGAGTTGTAATACACACGGCCCTTGCCGAACTCCTTGCACCACGAGATGGGGTAGTAGCCGGGTGTGCCATCATTCGGATGCGCGTTGAGACCGAGCAGGCCGTGAACGGTGGCCTTGTCGAAGGACTTGATGATGTAGATCTCGTCAAAAACCTTCCAGCCGGAGGGCACGGGCTTCGCGGCCGGATGCAGCGGCGAGTGAACCACGGGCTGCACTTCGACCTGCGCTTTGTGCGTCTGGAACTCGCCACCGAGCATGTCCACGTAACCGCGGAAGGGATGGTAGGTGTCCGAGCCGGAGTGCATGGCGATGAAGGCCTTGCCGCCTTTGATCAGCTCCACAAAGCCATCGCGGTCCGGGAAGAGCAGATCGCCGGTCGTGTTGGCGAAGACGAAGCCGTCGTAGTTTTTGATCTTATCAATGGCCATCTTGTCGGCCATGTAGGCTTTGATCTTCTCATTCCAGGCCGCGTTGGCGGTGTTGAAGTCCGCGAGCGCCTTGCTGAAGGCCTCTTGCTTGGCTTTGAACTGCTCATCGGTTTCCTTCGGGCCTTTCACCGGCGGCTTGCCGGGGTTCTTGGGCTGGCCTTCCGGCTGATGGACGTAGTCCACGGTGAAGGCACCGGACTTCTGGCCGAGCTCGGCGAGGACTTTTTCGGCCGTCTCGATGGACGAATGGCGGAAACCGGTGGTGACAGTGACGACGAGCAGCTTCTTCGGTTCCGCAAACGCGGTGGGGAGAGAAGCAGCCGCGGCGAGGAGGAGCGTGAGGCGTGCGATCATGGGTGGAAAGGTCAAACGTGGCGCTTTCCCATGCTTTTGCATGCGGCTTTTACGAGGCCCGCGTCACGCGTTTCCAGAAGAAGTCGAGTTCGCGTGCCAGCACGCTCATCACCTGGGCTGGTGTGGCCTGCAGGACGCCGCTTTCGGATTCCTTGATGATGCGCTGCATGGCATAGAGCGATGCCACGCTGGTCGGATCGAGGTGAATGGCATCGAGCATCGGCTCCACGATGGCCGGGAAGGCATCACTCATGCGGAGGATGGACCAGCTCTGCTGTTCGCGATCCGTTTTGAAAACCACCAGCTTCACCTTCGGCGGCGCATCGCCGAGCGCCTGCGCGGCAGCGCTGGTCTCGGCGGCCTTGCCCGCGGCAAAGGTCGCCAGCGTGCGCCAGTAGGCCGCGTCGGCGAAGCTGGCCATGCCGAAGAGGATTTCGAGACCTTGCAGCGACCACAGCATCACCTGGCGGCCGGTCATGCCGGGCAGCTCATGCTCGCTGAGGCGCACGAGCGGAAAACGACGGCCCGCGAGGCGGATGAGCTCACCGACCTTCGCATGATCGAGCGGCAGCGATTCGGCCTCGGCGGACATTTGCAGGCGCAGCGCCTCGTAGCGGCCCAGAAGGACATCACGCTCGGCTTCAGGTGCAGGCGGTGCCGTCGGAAGAGGTGGTGGCGTGGATGGCAGCGGCGGCGGCACCGAGGATGCAGGCGGCGGAGCCACCACCGGCTGCGGCACATGCGGCGGCGGCGGTGAAGTCGAGGGCGTGGCAGGCTGGCGGAGCTTGCCGAGCATCTCGCGCAGCTTTTCAAAGGCACCCGTGGCTTGTGCCGACATTTCCGGTGTCGGCAGCGCAGGCTCGTTTTCTTGCGGAAGAGCCGCCACGGGCTCGGCGAGCCCTTCCGCGATGGTGCGTGCATGCTCGACCGTGCCCGAATCAAAAATCTGCGCCGGATCAGCCGGAAGCTCCGGCATGGGCGCAGACTCGCTGATGGCTGGAATGACCGAGGGAACCGCATCAACGGCTGCGAAGCTCGTCTCCACGTTTTCATTTTCCTCCACCAAACCACCGCCAAAGGCCTCCGCGGGCGATGGCGGCGTGTTGAGGAAGACCTCCCACTGCCGGGCGAGGTGCCGCAGGAAGCCGCGTGCCGATACCGAGCCGAGCGGACGGCCGAGGAAGTAGCGCTTCACATCGACAAAGGACTCAAACTCATGCCGCTGCTCCGGCGTGACATCCGCGATGTCCAGCCGCATGCGCAGCAAATCGGCCGCATCGACTTCCGTGAGGCCGCGGAGAAGCAGTTGCGAGCTCGTGAGGCGGTCCTCCATCGCACTGGGCAGATGATGGCCAAACGTCGCCTGCCACACATCTTGATTGAGGCTCATCACAACGTGCACGCCATCCATCTCCGCCATGTCGAGCAGCAACGCGGCGATCTTCAAACCGGCATCGGGATTGCGGTAGTAGGCGTCGAGATGGTCCACCATCACCACCACCGGCCGCCAAAGGCCCAGCACACGCAAAAACGTCACCGCGCCATCCTGGTCCTCATCGGCCGCGAGTGCCATCAGGGGCACGCTGGAGGCCGCGCTGCCCTCCTGCGCATGATGCAGCATCGCATTCATCCACATCTCGATCACCGCTGGCGTGGCAGCGACCTTTTGCGCCGCTTGATGGGTCAAAGGCTTCGTGAGGGCCGAGCCATGCCGCCGCAGCCACTCGCCGATCAATCTTGCCGAGCCGGCGGGATCGAAAATCTCGACCGGATTGCCGCCGAGCACGCGTTGCGCTTGATCGGGGTTCGCACAGGGGAGCTGGCCGCTGCCGATCAATTGGCGCACGAGGTTTGCACAAACTCCGGCGCAGGCTTCACGAAGCCGCGTCCAGCCTGGACGGCCTGTTTCCGCTCTCGCCATGGATTCGATGCCGCGTTTGGCCACGGACACGACGCTGATCGCGTCCTCCATGCGAAACGCGAGCGGCACCAAAACGATCTGACCGCCCGCCGCCGAGGCCAAGCGGCCCAGCAAATGCGTTTTGCCATAGCCCGCACGCGGCGCGGTGAGCAGCAGCAGCGGCTGACCGCCATTCGAACCGCCGAGACGCTCATCAATCGAGGTCGTGAGCTGCCGCAGCACATCCACATTCATGCCCGGCACGGAGCGTGTCTCCTCCACGGCATACGGCCCGGGGCACACATCCTCCGCGAAGGGATTCGGCAGCGACGAAGCCGCCGCCGGAGGCAGGCCCTCGGCTTCCGCTGGCAATGGTGAAAATGGCGATTCGGAGGCTTCCACGAAAGTGCGGCATTTATGGACGCGGTGAAGTCACACGAAAGTAAGTTTTTGGTATCCACTGAATTCTCTCGAATGAGAAAAACCTGCCTGAAAGCCTTCGCCGGCGTGGGCCGTAGTTTTTCCAATGCTCACCCTCTCCGGCAAGTCTCACGGCAAATTCTGCGATGGCGTCTCGCGTCGCGATTTCCTGCGCATCGGCGGTCTCGCCATGGGCGGGCTGTCCTTGCCGGAGTTGCTCAAAGCGGAAGCGGAGGCCAAAGCGGGCCGCAGCTTTAAATCAGTGATCATGATCTACCTCTGCGGAGCCCCGCCGCATCAGGACATGTATGATTTGAAGATGGATGCGCCGTTGGAAATCCGCGGACCCTACAAACCGATCAAGACCGCCGTCCCCGGCATCCACATTTCCGAGCACGCGCCGCGTCTCGCGAAGATCATGGACAAGCTGGTGCCCATCCGAAGCCTGTATGGCAGCCCGAACGGCGCCCACGACAGCTTCATCTGCTACACCGGCCGTCCGCCGCCCCCGAATGGTGGCAATGCGCCCACCGGTCGCCTTTCCGATCCGCCTTCCTTCGGCTCCGTCATCTCGAAGCTGCAAGGTCAGGCTGACCCTGCGATCCCGAGCTTTGTCGGTCTCGCCCCAAAGGCAGGCCATCCACCTTACGGTTCGCCGGGACATCCCGGCTACTGTGGCAACACGCACTCCGCTTTTCGCCCGAACGGAGCTGGTGTGGAAGACCTCCAGCTCAATGGCATCACACTCGACCGCCTCGAAGACCGCCGCTCGCTGCTTGATGGCTTCGACAACTTCCGCCGCGAGATCGACGCCAGCGGTCTCGTGAGCAGCATGGATGCCTTCAATCAGCAGGCGTTGAACGTGCTGACCTCCAGCAAGCTGCTCACCGCCCTCGATTTGAGCAAGGAGACCGTCAAAACCCGCGAACGCTACGGCAAGGGCGATCCGAAAAACTACGGCGACGGCGCTCCGCTGAACCTCGAGCACTTCCTGCTTGCCCGACGCCTCGTCGAGGCCGGTGCCCGCGTCGTCACGCTGAACTTCGGCCGCTGGGACTTCCACGATAACAACTACCCGCAGCTCCTCCGCCATCTGCCGCTCTTCGATCAAGGCATGAGCGCCCTCGTTGAAGATCTGCACGAGCGTGGACTCGACAAAGACGTGGCCGTCGTGGCTTGGGGTGAGTTTGGACGCACGCCCATCGTGAACAAAGACGGTGGCCGCGATCACTGGCCGCGTGTCGGTGGAGCCTTGCTCGCCGGTGGTGGCCTCAAAACCGGCCAGGTCATCGGTGCCACCGACAAACTCGGCGGCGAGCCCACCGACCGCCCCGTGCACTTCGGCGAGGTCTTTGCCACGCTCTACCGCCACATGGGCATCGACACCGTCAAGACCACGCTCAACGACCTCACCGGCCGCCCGCAATACGTCGTCGATGGCTGGCAGCCGATGCCAGAGCTCGTTTGATCACGTTTTGCGTCGCTTCTTTCGATTCGCGAACCACCTCGCGATGAGAAAGCCCTTCAAAATCAGCGCCACCATGCCGAGCACGACAAAGATGCCGATCAGGCGCTTCGTCTCCTCCTCGGCGGCGAGGCCCGGATTGAGCGGCGCAGCCGCCTCGGCGAGCAAAAACATCATGCTGGTGAGTTGCGTGGCGAACATCACCCCAATACTCGCCTGACCCGCCCCCCCTTGTCACCTGCCTTTTCCTCTCGGCTTTTGTGCCCGAGGCGTTCTGCTCCAGCCCTAGGCCGAAAACCGGCGAAAAGCTCAAACCAAACAGCCTCATCCATCGCTCCGTCAAACTTCGATACTCGGATCAAGTTTGTCACTCTCCTGAACGTTCTCACCGCCCATGAAGCCACTCACCCTGCTCACGCTCGCTCTTTTCACCAGCCTCGCCATGGCCCAACAACCCGACGCGGGCAAAGCAGCAAAGAAGGGCAGGGGAAAAGCCAAGACCTCCTCCGCGGAACTGGCGAAGCGGATGACGACGTGGTTTACGGAGTTCGATCACACGCCGGACATTGTTTACAAGACCGTGGGCGATCAAAAGCTGCAGCTCGACTTGCTCACGCCGAAGGGACTCAAAAGCGAGGCCGCGCCGCTGCTGGTTTATATCCACGGCGGCGGCTGGGGCGGCGGGGATCGCTACCGTTGCTCGCGACCTGACGTCAGCGGCGTTTTCAAGCGCTGCGCGGCGGCGGGCATCCTCTGCGCGACCATCGAGTATCGGCTGAACTCGCCCAAGGCCACTGCCTTTGACAGCGCCACGGATTGCAAAGACGCGCTGCGCTTCCTCGTGAAAAACGCGAAGCAGCATCGCATCGATCCCGAGCGCATCGGCACCATCGGCGGCTCCGCAGGCGGGCATCTCTCGCTCGTCACCGCGCTCGGTGATCCGAAGGACTTCCCCGGCGATCCTGCGCTCGCGGGCTTTGATCCGAAGTCGCTGCGGTGCGAGATCGCGCACTATCCCGCCACGGACTTCACCGACGTGAAGCTTGCCGAGCGCTTCGTCGGCTCGAATCGCGCTGTGCTCATGTTTGGCGGCCCTGCCGATCAAAAGGCCGATGTCATCCGCCTGCTCAGCCCCGTTCAGCTCATCAAAAAGGACTCCACACCGGTGCTCTGCTTCCACGGCGACAAAGATACCGTCCTCTCCGTCGAAAACGCCCGCCGTCTCTTCGCCAAAGGCAAGGAAGTCGGTGCTGACATCCAATACATCGAGGTCAAGGACGGCAACCACGGCTTCAGCAGCAATGGCACGCCGACCATCGACGAGATCGTCGCCAAAGCGTCGGACTTCGTGATCGAAAAGCTCACCAAGTAAGCCGTCCGCATCTCACCCACATCGCATCGCCATGATCCGCTCCGCCCTCTTCCTCGCCTTCCTCACACTCAGCACCGCTGCCTTCGCACAAAAAGTGTCAGCGCCCGCCGAGCCACCTGCGACGCTGAAGGCCGAGTTTGACCTCGTGTATGGCAAAACGCCCGAGCAGGAGCTAAAGCTCGATGTTTACCGCCCCAAGAATGAAACCGTGCTCCCCGCCTGCGTGCTCGTGCATGGCGGCGGATGGATCGGCGGCGACAAAGAACGCTTCCGCGCCCTCGGCTTCGCGCTCGCGGAGAAGGGCTACGTCGTCGCGAACGTCGAATACCGGCTCGCGGGTGCTGCGAAGTATCCGGCGGCCGTGCAGGATTGCAGCCTCGCCGTGCGCTGGGTGCGAGCGAACGCGAAACGCTTCGCTCTCGATCCACAACGCATCGGCGCCTGGGGCGGCAGCGCAGGCGGGCATCTCGTCGGCCTGCTCGCCGCCGCGCCCGAGCATTTCCTCACGCCTGAATTGAAGGATGTTTCCGCCGCTGTGCAGGCCACCTGCATCATGGCCGGCCCCACCGACCTCACGAACGCCACCTTCGTCGAATCGCTCCGCCGCGCGAAGGAGAAGAGCAACAGCTACACCTGGTTCGGCAAGCTCTACGACGATGCGCCCGACCTCTACCGCGACGCCTCGCCCCTCACCCACTTCACCAAGACCACCAGCCCCATCCTCTTTCTCACCGGCGATCTCGACAACCCCGACCGCGACAAGGCAGGCATCGAAAAGCTCCATTCCCTCGGCGTGCCCACGAAACAAACCATCCTCAAAGACGCCAAACACGGCTGCTGGATGCAAAAGCCGTGGTTCGAGCAATGCGTGGCCGCGGTGGATGCCTGGTTCAAAGGGCATCTGAAGTGATGTTGTCATCCGATCGAGTGCTTCAATCGATGCGAAACACGAACGACGGTGAGCTTTTCAGTCCGTTCCCTGAAGCAACTCAATCAAGACCGGCGTTGATGATGGCATGGTTGGATGGAACACTCTTTCGGCATTGGTCTTCGCACTGCTCTGGCTCAGCGGGACGGCTTTTCATGCGTCAAGCGCGGAGACGAAGACGTTCCCGAGCTTCTGGAGCTCAACAGAGAAGGCCGTCGAGCAGTCGCACACAGTGCTTTGGAGCCAACGGGTGGATCGTCATGGCGTGATTCAAGACCATTTGGCCGAGCTGCCGACGCCTGAGGATTGCAGGCTGGGGAAGCCGAATGTGATCGGCTGGTGGAGCCCGATTGAAGACGGACCGATGTTTACAGGCCTGTATCTGCCTGCCGCGTGCGAGCGTGCACGACGCAGCGGTGCGGTTGCTGACAAGACGAAGGCGTCCCGCCTAGCCCAGGGGCTGCTGAAGTGCGCCTCGGTCTCCGATGTGCCGGGCATGATCGTGCGAGGCATGGGCACCGATGGTCGGTGCCACTACCCGCTCGGCTCGGACGACCAGACGCATCCATGGTTCTATGGCTTGCACGCCTATGCCACCAGCGGCTTGGCGAGCGAGGTGGAGCTTGCGCAGATCGTGGCGAAGATGAAGGAGGTGGCGGATGTGTTGCAGAGCACCGGCTGGCGCTGTCCCTGCGATGGCGATTTCAAAGGCCAGTTCCGCGGCGGGTTTCAGGGACACCTGTTTCGCGATGCGGTGCGCTATCTTTTCATGCTGCGTGCGATGCACGACGTGACGCACGACCGCATCTGGCTGGAGCACTATCAGCAAGCCGCTGCCGAGCGTCCGAATGGCAGCGACAAGACACGCGCGGAGATTTGTGCGGCGGGTCTCAGTCATGACCGTGAAGCGATCAAGGGCATCGAAGACTACCAGATGTGGATCTATGTCGGTTCGCAGGGCTCCCTGGTGAAGCTCATCGCGATGGAGAAAGATCAAACGCTGCTAAAGTACTACCGTGCCGGTCTTGCCAGCAATGCGAAGACAGCGCTCGCATCCATCGGCGTGCACAAGGAGTTCAACAACGGCGACACGCAGCTCTACGGCGATGCCAACTGGCGCGAGGCCTTTGTGCCCTGGCAACCGCAGAAGACCCAGGAGGAGGGCGAAAAGCAGTCGAAGGTCGCGGACAAGGCGAAGCGCGGCACCCGCAAACACTACGAGTCGCGCTACATGCGCAATCCGCTGGCTGCTGCTGCCATCACCGCGATGACGGGTGATGGCCAAGGCCGCGAAGCGATCGAGCAAGCGATCCGCCACTACGACTACTCCAAGCTCTACCGCTCCGAGTTCTTCTTCGCCGAGTGCGCATATTTTGCACTGCCGCCTGTGGACGGGAAGTCACGATGACCGGGTTGCGATGCCATGCTCTCCGCTGTCGTAGAGCGCCGGATCTGAAGCCTGGGTCTGCTGGATGACTCTTTGGCGAATCCGTTGTTGCGAGGATTTGGCCCCACACGTTAATCGGCTCATACCCTTCAACAACCTCGCCATGCCACACGCCAAAGCCTTTGCTGCCTCCAGCCCCACTTCGCTTCTCGCCTCCACCAGCATTCCGCGTCGCGAACCATCCGATCGCGATGTGGAGATCGACATCTTGTTCTGCGGTGTCTGCCATTCGGATTTGCATCAGGCCCGCAACGAGTGGAGCGCGGTGCCCACGACCTATCCCTGCGTTCCGGGGCATGAAATCGTCGGTCGTGTGACGAAGATCGGCTCTGCGGTCACCAAGCATCGTGTGGGCGACATCGTGGGCGTGGGCTGCCTCGTCGATTCGGATCAAAAGTGCCCGAGTTGCGCCGCGAACCTCGAGCAGTTCTGCCCGCACGCCACGTTCACCTACAACTCGCCCGACAAGCACGGCACCGCGCCCGTAACCTACGGCGGCTATTCGACGAGCATCGTGGTCGATGAGCATTTCACGCTGAAGGTTCCCACGAATCTCAATCTCGCCGGCGTCGCCCCGCTGCTCTGCGCCGGTATCACCACCTACTCACCGATTCGCCGCTGGGGCGATGTGAAGGGGAAAAAGGTCGGTGTGGTCGGTCTCGGCGGCCTTGGGCACATGGGCGTGAAGTTTGCACATGCCTTTGGTGCCCACACCGTCGTGCTGACGACTTCCGCGAGCAAAAAAGACGACGCGCTGCGCCTCGGTGCCGACGAAGTCATCGTCACCCGCGACGCGAACGAGATGGCAAAACACGCTGGCAGCTTCGATTTCATTCTCGACACCGTCTCCGCGGATCACGACATCAACGCCTACCTGAACCTCCTCGTCACCGACGGCACGCTCACGCTCGTCGGCGCACCGGACAAACCGATGCCCGTGTCCGCTTTTGGGCTGCTTTTCGGCCGCAAACGCCTCGCCGGCTCGCTGATCGGCGGCATCGCCGAGACGCAGGAGATGCTCGACTTCTGTGGCGCGAATCAAATCGTGTCCGACGTCGAAGTGATCGCCATCCAGCAGATCAACGAAGCCTACGAGCGCCTGCTGAAGTCCGATGTGAAGTATCGCTTCTCCATTGACATGGCATCGCTGAAGAACGGGTGAAGTTCCTGTCCAAATCGGCGTTTCAGCGACCTTCTCAAGGTCTCCACTCATCATGTCCACACGCCGTCATTTCATCTCCGCCCTCACCGCCGCGCTTGGCGGCTCCGTCTTTGCCGCTGATGGCAAACCGAAGACCCTCGTGCTCCAATCCGCGTGGGACACGATCAACATCGGCGACATCGGCCACACACCGGGCACGCTACGCGTGATCGAAGAGCATCTGCCGGAGCTGAAGGTCATCGTGTGGGCGATGAAGGTGGACGAACGCATCCTCGCGATGCTGAAACGCCGCTTTCCGAAGGTCGAGTTCCTGCAAGGCAAGCTCGATGGCAAAGGCGAGAAGGATGTGAAGCTCCAGGACGCGATCAAGACCTGCGATCTCTTCATCCGTAACTCCGGCATGGGCCAGGACCTCAGCTACATGAAGTTCTGCCGCCAGCACGGCCGGCGCTACGGCCTTTTTGGCCAATCTTTTTTCCCCACGATGGTGCAGGGCGATGGCGCAGCGGAGCGCATCGAACTGTTGAACGCCGCTGCGTTCATCTACACGCGTGAAACGAAGACGCTGAGCATTCTGCAAAGCGCAGGCGTGAAGGCCGAATTCGGCCCCGATGGCTGCTTTGGCATCGACGTGCGCGATGACGAGCGCGGGCTCGCCACGATGAAGAAGCTCGGTTTGGAGGAGAAGAAGTTCATCACCGTCATGATCCGCACGAACACGCCGAAATATCCCGGCGTGGACGATCCGCGTCCCGAGAAGCTCAATCCGCTGCATCCCACGCCGAAGCAGATCGCCGATGATGAACGCCGCGCGGCGAAGTTCCGCGAGCTCGTCACGCAATGGGTGAAAAAGACCGGCCACAAGGTGCTCATCGCGCCCGAGACGATCAAAGAGATGGGCCACAACAAGCGCCTCATCCACGATCCTCTGCCGCCGGAGATCCAGAAGCACGTCGTGAACCTCGAAACCTTTTGGAATGCCGATGAAGCCGCCTCGATCTTCGCGAGAGCGCACACCGTCGTCTGCCACGAGCCGCATTCGCCCATCATCGCGCTCGCGAACGGCACGCCGATCATTCACAGCTACTCCGAGTTCCATTCGCCGAAGTGCTGGATGTTCAAGGACATCGGCCTGCCCGAGTGGCTGCTCGAAATGGACGAAACACCCGTCGAGAAGATCCTCGAAACGCTCACAGCTATCGACGCCGACTACGCTGGAGCCCAAGCCAAGGTGAAGAAGGCCATGGCTTATGTGCACGAGTGCTTTTCAGGCTCGATGAAGCGGGTGAAAGCGGTGATGGCATGAGGCCTTCACCTTTCGCAGCGGATCACATCGCCTCCAAACAGGCCGCCATGCCTTGGCCGCCGCCGATGCATAGGCTGACGATGGCTTTGCGGGCATCGGTGGCGTGCAGTTGATGCAGCGCAGTTTGCACAAGACGCGCCCCGGTAGCACCGACGGGATGCCCGAGGGCGATGGCACCGCCGCAGGCATTCACCTTGGCCGGATCGAGTTCGCCGAGAGGAGTCTCCAAACCGGCACGGCGGGCGCTGGCGGGATCGGCGAGGCATTTCATCACGGCGAGCACCTGCGCGGCGAAGGCTTCATTGATCTCGACGACATCGGCATCGCCGAGTTTCCAACCGGCACGATGCAGCGCCACCTCCATGGCCCGCACAGGACCGAGCCCCATGCGCATGGGATCACAACCGGTGGCGGCATAGCTGACGAGCCTGCCAAGCGGTTTCCAGCCATGCGCGGCGGCGGCTTCCTCGCTTGCCACAAGCAGGGCGACAGCGCCATCGGTGACCTGCGAGGCGTTTCCGGCCGTGACGGTGCCGGTGAGCGTGTCGAAGAGCGGTTTGAGCTTTGCCAGCTTGTCGAGGCTGGAGTCGGCGCGGATGCCGTTGTCGGTCGAAACGGTCGTTTGGGCCAAAACGGGAGCGATTTGCTGATTGAGGAGATGCGTGGCCTGGGTGGCGCGGAGGTGGCTGCGCATGGCGAAGGCATCCTGAAGCTCGCGAGAGATGCCAAACTCACGGGCGAGCACCTCGGCGGTCTGGCCCATGTTCAGGGCGCAAACCGGATCGGTGAGGCCCAGCTTGAGTCCGATGACCGGCGCGAAGTCGGCGGGGCGGAAACGCATTGCGGCCATGGCACGGCCTTTGAAGTCGCGAGCACGACTCATCGCGGCAAATTTGGCCACGGCAGGCTTCGAGAAATAAAACGGCATCTGGCTCATGCTTTCGGTGCCGCCGACGATGAAGACCTCCCCCTGTCCGGCGCACATTTTGGCGTGGGCGAGGGTGAGAGCCTCCAAACCGGAGGCGCAGTTGCGATGCACGGTCATCGCGGGCTTGGATTCGGGGAGACCGGCACGCAGGGCGACGACGCGGGCGATGTTCATCGCGTCCGCGGGCTGGCCGACACAGCCGAGGAGGGTTTCATCGACGAGCATCGGGTCGATCCCGCTGCGGGTGAGCAGCGAGCTCACGGCATGGCGGCCGAGTTCGACTGCATCAAGGTGGGCGAGATCCGTTCCGGCGCGTGAGAAGGGCGTGCGGACGGCGGAGACAATGACCAAAGAGGGAGTTTTCATGGCCTGCACGGGTTGTTGATGGTTCCGACGCAGGCGGCAGGAAAAGGTTCAATCTGCGGCCGGATGCATTTCCCTCCTTTACGGCGCAACTTCGCCCTTGCCGCGACGTTCCTACGCGGCCCTTTTCCGCCCACTTTTTCCCGCATGTCCGCCGCCACCCTCCTCCTCCCAGCTTCTGACAACGCCTGGCGTGTGTGGAAGCCCCGCGCGAGGACCAGCAGCGAGACCGTGGATGCCCCGGCGGATGCCGCTCATCTGGCGAAGCCTTTGCTCATCGGCTTGCCGGCCGCCGCGTGCCGTACGATCGGCCTTCTCGTGCCCCAGGCGGATGATGAAGTGCTCGAACAGCTCGTGGTGACGAATCTCGAGCGCCGCGGCCTGAAGCTCGATCACGACACGGCCGGGAAAAGCTTTCGCTGGCACCATCTCGGCCACAATGGCGGCCAGGCCATCCTCAGCGTGGATGTGCTGGCAGAGCCTTTTCCGGAGAAGCTGACCGCCACGAATGCGCAGGACTACACCGCAGCCCTGCGCCTCGCGGAGCTGCCGCCGGATCAAATCGTGATCCTCGAAGAACAGGGTGATCTCGTCCTCGCCGCGAGCCATCGCGGCAAGCTCTACCACAGTCACATTTTCGCGCAGGCACCAGCGGCGGATGATGCGCTGGCGCTGGAGATCACCCTGGCAAAACTGGCTCTGGAGGCGGATCTGGGAGAGGGCTGCATCACCGGCATCTCGCTCATCGGCGATGCCTTTGACAAACCTCTCGCCGACCGGCTCTCGCAGGCGCTGGGCATGACCGTGCGCAACGTGGCCACGCTCGCGCCGAAAGCGGAACTCGACACGCACGGCTGGACCAAGCTACTCCCCGCCGCGGTGCGCACTGCGCAGACGGCCGCCGCATCCCGCAGCCAGATCATCCGCTGGACGATGCTCGGCAGCGGCCTCGTCGTCTCGCTCATCTTCCTAGCCTACGCCTACCTCGTGTCCCTCGAACGCCAGGCGGCGGACATCGAGCAGCAGGTCCGTGTCATCCGCGAGCCTGCCGAGGCTGTGCGCGAGATACGAGGCCGATGGAAATCGTATGCGCCGGCGATCGATTCGCGGCGTTTCCCCATGTTCCTGCTGGCGGAGGTCACCCGCTTGATGCCCACCACAGGCATCGTGATCCGCAAATTTGAGGTCAAAGGCAACGAGATTGAAATCCGCGGCGAGGCACGGGACGCGCAGCTCGCTTTCCAGTTCATCGAGGATTTCAAAAAGAACAAAGCACTGGCCGCCTACACCTGGACGAATCCCCGCCCGGAGGTCAAAGGCACCACCGCCACCTTCCGCGCCCAAGGCAAGCTTCAATAACCCTTTCCCGCACTCATGGCCCTCGCCCTCACCGCTCGCGAAAAGAAGCTCCTCCTGGCCTGCATCGGCTCGCTGGTGCTCGTGGGCGGCATGCTGGCCGCGAATGAATTCCTCAACCGCCGCCGCACCGCGCTGGAGCGCATTACCACGCTGGAAAGCGAATTCAAGGAGCTGGAGGAACTGTTCAATGACCGCGATTTCTGGAACAAACGTGGCAAATGGCTGCGCGAGACCATGCCCGCCACCGAGAGCCTCGGCCAGGCTCAGGCGAAACTGCTCGAAGATGTGCAAAACGATGCGCTCGACCTTGAATTGAAAGTCGAGCAACAGCGGCTGCTCGAGCCCTCCAGCACCGAAAACTACCGCGAGGTGGCCGTGGAGGTCCGTCTGCGCGGGGATCAAACCACGCTGCTCGGCTGGTTGGCCAGCTTGCAGAGCCCCGAGCGATTCCAAGCCATCAAGGCCATCGAATTCGACATCGACATGCGTGCCAAGGAAAAGACCCCGCAGGCCATCTGCGAGATGACACTGGCCCGCTGGTATAAGCCTGAGAAGGGACTTTGACGTAAACGGGGCAGTCCTGCCTCGTGTCATGGACGGGGCCAAGAATGGCCCCGCTACCGCCGATCACACGCCGAGCTCGACCTTGCCGTCCTGACGTTTCGTGAAGCTGTGCAACAGAGCACCTGTGGCGTCGTAGTGGGCAAAGCGAACCGCGTCCGCGCTGATCGAGAGATGGGTGAAGCCGTGTGTCTCCTTGCCAAACGGCACCTTGTGCTTGCCTTCGAGCGGCCGCGTCTTAGCACCACCGCCACCGGAGAGCACATGGGAGGTGAAGCGGCCCTCCAGCTCCAGATGCTGGAGGTCATGATCATGACCGCAGATGTAGGCATGCACCTTGTTGGCCTGCAAAAGGCCATCCCACTGCTGCACGAGCGTCTTCGTATCGCCGTGATCACCGTTCGAATACACCGGATGATGAGCTGCCACGATGGTGAAAGGCGCCCGCGGCTTCGCCAGTTCCGCCTTGAACCATGCCTCCTGCTCCGCGGCCTCCGCGGCGGTGAGGCAGGAGCGGGCCTTGCCGCTCTTTTTGTCCTTTCCGCCGCTCACGGTGGGCAGGTTGCTGTCGAGGCAGAGAAAGGTCACCAGCGGCTTTTCGCCACCAAGATCAAGGCGATACCACTTGGATGGCATGTGCCAGCGCACGCCCGGCTTTTTCGCATAGGCGAGCTGCACTTTCTGGCCACCAGGATTGTCGTGGTAGTCATGATTTCCGAGCACCGCGTGCATCGGTCCGGGAAACACGGAGGCCGGATACATGGCCTCGATCTCGTTTTTCCATCGCGGTGAGTCCACGCTGAAGCCGCCCGGGGTCTTGTCGAGGCTGTAGAAATTGTCGCCCAGCATCCAGAGCGCATCCGGCTTGATGTTGTTCTTCGCCACAAAGGCCTGCATGGCATCCGCCACCTTCTTTTGATCTGCGCCACCGGTGCCGAAGTCGCCGATGAGCAGGAAATTCAGCGTGCCGGGCGTCGTGGCCGCAGTGGCCTGCGTGCGCACGTTGAGGGCCAGCGCGGCGCTGGAGCAAAACAAGGTCTGAAGCGCACGACGACGGGAGAGCGGGGCGGTGTTTTTCATGGAGGCGGCGTGAACGTGCCCTAGAATCACGATCATGCAGCGCGGTGGATGCTTTTTCTGGTTGTGCAGCATGCTGCTCTTGGCGGCATGCGGGCGGAGGACCATGCCTCAAGAGCACACCGGCAAGGCTTTTGGCACCACCTGGAGTCTGAAGACCTTTTCCGGCCTCCCACCGCAAACAGTCGAAGGCCTCCAAACCCAGCTCAATGCCTGGGAAGCTCAAATCTCGCACTGGAGGCCCGATTCCGCTGTTTCGTGCTTCAACGCTTCCACGAGCACCGACTGGCAAAGCATGCCCGTGGAGGTCATCGAGCTAGTCCGGCTGGCCGAAAAGATCGCTCACGATACCGATGGAGCCCTCGACATCACGCTCGCGCCTTTGATCGACCTGTGGGGCTTCGGTGCTGCGAAAGGTCGCGCCACACCACCAACGGATGAAGCCATCAACAAAGCCCGCGAAGTCTGCGGATGGTCGCAGCTCGACGTCCGCGATGAGCCGCCTGCCATGCGCAAAAAACACTCGCATACACAGATCAACCTCTCGTCCGTGGCCGAGGGCTGGGCACTCGACCGCCTCGCTCGCTGGCTCGAAGCCTCCGGCGAGCACGATTTCCTCCTCGAACTCGGTGGCGAGGTCCTCGCGCGAGGCCACGCGGCCGATGGAAAGCCCTGGCTCGTTGGTGTGCAGGCACCCGATGCGCCTGTGGGCGACTCGATGCAGGCCCTGCGGCTCAACAATGCCTCGCTCGCCACCTCAGGCACCTATCGACAGCGCTTTGAGCACGAAGGAAAAAGCTACGCGCATGTGCTCGATCCACGCACAGGCCGGCCGGTGGCCCATGTGCTGCGATCCGTGAGTGTCCAGCATGCCTCCGCGGCCATGGCCGATGGCTATGCGACGGTTTTGCTCGTGCTCGGCCCGGAGCGCGGACGCGAGATCGCGGCCAAATTGAAGCTGAACGTCCTGTGGGTGGAGTGACCTGCGATGATCAATCCTTGCCGAAGATGCGCTTCCAGATGGATTTCTTCTTGGGCTCCTCCTGCTTCACCGGTTCGGCACCAGGCGCATAGATCGGAACGCCCTGCTGCACCGCGTTGCCGGGCTGGAAGCCCTGCACCGGCTGCGCCATCGGCTGCCCGCCCTGCAACGGTGTGGACTGCTCCTGCCCTGGAGGCGGCATCACCTTCGTGAAGTCCACCGTGGCGGGTTTGAAGGTGGGTGTCTTCGTGTTGTAATTGACCACCTTCGGCTTCCCGGCCTTGCCGCTGACATCGTAGGTGTAAATGATCTGCTGGAAGACCTCTCCTTGGAGATTGGCCGTCTGCATCTCCTTGATGCGGTTGAACTCGTCGAAAACGATCCGCGAGCGTGCCACGAGGTTGTTGCGGCCGTCATACACATTGCCTTGCGTGGGCTGGCCGAGGTCGTTCACGAGGTAATGCTTGCGCATCTGCAGCGCCCCGTGCGCGTCGTAAGTCCGCTCCTCCATCTCATGGACATTCATGTCGAGCACGATGTCCGTGTGCGAATTGTCCTCGTAGTAGTGGGAGCGTGCCATGACGCCCGATTTGCCGGAAGGCGCGGGTGTGGCCGCCGGGGCGGCAGCAGCAAGCAAGAGAACCGCAAAAATGGCGGAGCATGAAATCGTGTTCATAAGGCAGTATGGTCGAGGATACTTCCCTCGTATCCCTGCCTCAACGAAAAAACCGAACCCTATACGCGCCATGAGTTCCACCCATGCCCCGGCTCCCCCGTGGAGTGAATTCCTCGACCAGACCATTGCCTCCTTTGGCTGTGTGACGGGCACCCTGCACCGTCTCGACCCGGCGGACGGTCACCTTAAACTCGTGGCCCACCGCGGCATCCCGGACGCCCTCATGCCGGTGATCCAGAGCATCCCCGTGGGCAAAGGCATCGCCGGTGCCGCCGCGCAGCGGAAGGAGCCCGTCGAACTCTGCAATCTGCAAACCGACACCTCCGGCGTCGCAAAGCCCGGCGCGAAGCAGACGCAGGTGCAAGGCTCGCTCGCCGTGCCCGTGCTGGACGTCGGCGGCCGTTTGTGCGGCACACTCGGCATCGGCAAGCTCACGCCCTACGAGTTCAGCTGCGATGAAAAGCAGCGCCTCATCAGCACCGCTCAGGCCATCGCCGCCCGATTGCTCCCGGCTGGTTGAGCTTTGGCTCGATCAATGACAGCCGCAGCCTTCGCCGCAGCCGCCTTTCTTCACCATCTCCTCCGCGGAGGGCACTTTGCCGCTTTCGAGGCTCTTGCCCACGAAGGCATTCACCGCCTCCGCCACGCCGCTGAGCACTTCTTGAGCGTTCAGGAACGACGTGATGACCGGATTCGCCTCGCAGCGATCCTGGAGGCCGTTGAAACGGGAGATCTCATCGCCGTTCGGCTCCTCGCCGTGATGCTGCTTTTGATGCAAAGCACGGCCCAGCGTGGCCATCTCACGATACAGGGACATGGCCGCTTCATCGGCGAGGAAGGTCTCGGCCTGCAAGCGGGCGTTTTTCACATCACCATCGGCTACGAGGACTTCGCAGAGTTCGATGATCTTGGACTGGATGAGGGGGGAGGCGGTCATTGGGGGCGCGAGAGTAGGCCGGAAAGCCGTTTGCACAGGAAAAAGTGCGTCTTTTTCACCAGCTCCGCGCCACATCAAGGTTCCGTTTGAAGCCCTCGCGCACGAGCGAGAGGTCCGAATCCATCGCGATCCACGTCAGGCCGAGCACCTTGAGCTTTTCTTTGTCATCCGCATGCCGAACGAGGATGCCGCAGCCCTTGCCGTGATCTTTGGCAGCCTTCACGACGGCATTCAGGCACTCGTCGTAGCTGCGGGGCGACTTCCGCGCCTTCAAATCGTAGCTCAAATCCGCCGGCCCGATGAACAATGCGTCAATGCCCTCCACCGCGGCGATCTGATCGGCATTGCTCACGCCTTCCGCCGTCTCGATTTGCGCGAGGATGATCGGCTTTGGCATCTCATCGCCCGGAAGGCGCATGCCATAGCCATACGCCCGCACCGTGCGGGAAACGCCGCGATGCCCCGCTGGCGGATACGTCGCCGCCTTCACGCAATGCTCCGCCTGCGCCACGGTATCCACATGCGGCACCATGATGCCATCCGCCCCCCAATCGAGCACACGACCGATCAAATCCGCATGCGGGGCACTCACGCGCACGATGGCGAGCGTTTTGCTGCCGCGCAAAGCACGCAACTGGTCTGGCAGCGCGGCCTCCGATTCGCAGCCGTGCTCCAGATCGATGAGCACCCAGTCATAGCCGCATTCCACCGCGAGTTCCGTGACCGCCGGTGATCCGATGGAGATAAAAGTGCCGATGTGTGTCTTCATGAGGGTTGGAGAATGTCGAGCCCGCTGCCTTCTCGCAAGCCCCGCAAGGCCGTGGCGAGCTTGGAGAGCGTTGTTTCGCGCAGCGTAGCCCCCGAGGAGCCGCTGCTGATGAGGAAAAAGCCGTCGTTGCGGTCAAAGTAGCCTGCGCCGACTCGGATGACGGCCTTCACGATCATGTTGCGCAGCAAGTGCAGCCAGAACCGCCTCATGTGCTCCTGCGGCAAGACGCGGACACTTTCATAACCGTCCAAAGCCCTCTGCAAAAACGCCGCATCATGAAAACATGCCAGCAGCGAAAGGTCGTCCATCGGATCGCCCGCAATGCTGTCATCAAAATCAATGAAGGCAGCGATCTGGTCGCGAGTGCCGAGGATGTTCCAAAGCGCCAGGTCTTTGTGCACGAGGCAGCCTTGAGGCAGATCGAGCAAACCGCGGTGCGTTTCGATTACCGCGTGGATTTCATCGGCATTCTTCAAGAATCCACGAGCCGTCAAAAAGCGCAGATGCTCATCGAGACGCAGGTGGAAGTAGTCGGCGTAGCTTGTTCGAAAGCCACGAAGGTGCTCATCCAGCACCCCAAAGCCCTCAAACGTGATCTCCTGCCACTTCGCCACCGCCGCGCCAATCTCGAACGCGATCTTCGGCACCTCCAGCGTGCCTTGTTTGAACCAGTGATTCAAATCGGGTGCTGAAATCCGCTCCAAAGCCTGCCATGCAAACGGCACGCGACTCCGCGAGGCATCACAGCCAAGCACTCGCGGCGTGACCACACCCGCCGCACGCACCTGATCGAGCAAAGCGGACTCCACCGCCAGATGCGCATCATTCTCCGGTCCATTCTCCACGCGGATGAAAAGCGGCTTTCCATCCACTTCGGCACTCCATGTGAGATGATTGCCCTGCCCGGCTCCAGGGCTCAAAACGACGTTCGAGGCATCAAAGTGCCTACAAAGCTCCTTTTCGAGCTCAAGCGAGATTTGAGCATCAGCCTCGCCACGCGTCTGCGTGCCATGAAACGCCGCCGGGCGGTCGCATTTCCAGTAATAAATGTCGCGGCGACTCATGCGGAGGGCTAATCATTCCAGCCGGTTGCCACGAGGCTTTGCATCATGGTGTCAAGCACCTGGATGGAAGGGGTGAATGACTGCTCGTGTTCTGTCACCCAGCGCTTGGCTGCAATTTCATAGCGGTCAAATGACCTGGTGAATTGGCCGTAATCCTCCATGCTCCAACCCAGGTGAGATTTCTGGTCTGAAGCAGGCAGGTCTTTCGCAGCGAGTGGGAAGGTTGCGATGATCTGGCAGGAATCGTCATCTGACATCCCAAGGAACAAATAGTGCAGCAGCCCGTCTCTGACCAGCTCCGGCTCAATGGTCCATTGTGCGACCAGGCGGATGCCTTGCCCGCCATTGAACTTGATCTGACGTTTGAGGCTTTGAAATGTGAGCGAAGCATCCATGAAAGCGGGGCCGGGGTGGGCTTCATCACGCGCAATCAAGCTTTCAATGCCTTGGCGCAAGTTCTTGAGCAATTGCTCGCAAGGCAAGGGTTCGTGGATTCCGTTGGTGAAAGCCCTGCCCCACTGCGATGCTCTGTGAACCAATATCTGAGGGGCCAATTCATTCTCTCCGGCTGTCTTCAGGTCGAATGCTACGTCTTCTGGCAGCAAGGATGGTAATCTGATAGCCCAATGTTCAGGACGGCAGGCATATCCTGGTTTAAGGATGGAGCGCTTGTCGGCCTGATACTCTTTCCAGGCTGTGTTGGAATAGAGTGGTTTGAGGGGCACATGTTCGCAAACGGCCGATTTTGACCATTTTGTCGGAACAAGAATGCTAAAAGGACCGGCATGCAATCTCGTGCTGGAAACAGTGGTCTCGGCCCGGCTAATGATCGGCTTGGCAGCGCCTAAACAAAGGAGTTTGATCAGATGACGTCGATTCATAAAAAGTGAGAGCGGCTCATGCGGACGGTGGACGGCGCTTCCAGATGGCCGCGGCGATGCCTCCGATGATGTTTTGCATCACACCGCTGAAGACGCCCGCCGCCGCGGCGAGCGGCATGCTGGCAAAGTGAATGCGGGCCAGCGAGGCGGCCATGCCGCCGTTTTGCATGCCCACCTCGATGCTCACGGTGCGGGCGATGGACTCTGGATAGCGCAGCACTTTGGGAATGGCGTAGCCGACGGCGAATCCGATGACGTGCAGCACGATCGCCGCGAGAGCCAGAACGCCAAAATTCTTCGCGATGGCCTCTGCGCTCGCCGCCATGATGCCGCCGGTGACGCAGGTGAAGGCGAGCACGGCCACCGTCGGCCCGGCGGCACCGATGCCATCGGCCACACGCGGCATTTTCCAGCGGATGAGCACGCCGAGGACCACCGGGGCGAGCGTGAGCTTGCAGGCATCTAGCGCCAGCTTCACCGCATCGACCGGCACATACTGCCCCGCCAACGTGCTGGTCCACATTGGCGTGAAAAAGAACGCGAGCACCGTCGAGAACAGCGTCAGCACCACCGAAAGCGCCACGTTCGCTTTGGCGAGATAGGAGATCATGTTCGAAGCCATGCCGCCGGGGCAGCTCGCGACCAAAATGATGCCCACCGCAAGGCCCGGCTCCAGCCCGAGCATTTTCGCCGTGGCCCAGCCGGCGAGCGGCATGATCGTGTATTGAGCGATGAAGCCCAGCGTGACACTTCCCGGCATGCGGCTGATCGCCTTGAAGTCGTCAAGACTCAGCGTCAGGCCCATGCCGAGCATGGAGGCCGCGAGCGACCAGAAGATCCAGTCTGAGGTAAACCACAGCATGACCGGCGGCTTGAAAAACGCGATGACCGCCAGCGTGACGAGCCACACGGGGTAGAGATTGTTGAACCAGTCAAAGAAGCGTTTCATGCGGTGCGCAGGATGGCAGAGAAAGACGGCCGTGGCGGCGAGGAATATCACCGGGCTGCATGTTATGCTAACACGCAGGTGGCTCTTGCCGCGCCGGAATCACCGCCCACCATCCGGCAGCCCATGCCCGAGCTCCCCGAAGTCGAAACCACCCTCCGCGGCGTCTCGCCGCATCTGATCCGTCATCGCATCACCGAGGTCATCGTGCGTGACAAACGCCTCCGCTGGCCAGTGCCGGATGCCATGCATGATCTCGAAGGCCAGCGCATCACCGCCGGTGAGCGACGGGCGAAGTACATGCTCTTCCACACGGCCAAAGGCACGCTGCTGCTGCACCTCGGCATGTCGGGCAGCCTGCGCATCGTGCCGCCGGACACACCTTGGCGTAAGCACGACCACTTCGCCCTCACGATGGACACGGGAAAACAGCTCCGCCTGCATGATCCGCGACGCTTTGGCGCCGCGCTGCTCATCGAGGGCGATCCGCAGCAGCACAAACTGCTGTGTGAACTCGGCCCCGAGCCTCTCGGTCCCTATTTCACCGCCAGCCATCTCAAGTCCGCCTGCGTAGGCAAAACAGCCGCCATCAAGCTGGTCATCATGGATGCGCATATCGTCGTGGGCGTGGGCAACATCTATGCCAGCGAGGCGCTCTTCATGGCCGGCATTGATCCACGCAAACCGGCCGGCAAGGTGAGCCTGCCACGCTTGGAGAAGCTCGTCGCCGCCATCCGCGAGGTGCTCGCGGCCTCGATCGAGATGGGCGGCACCACGCTGCGGGACTTCCTCAATGAAAAAGGCGAGCCCGGTTACTTCAAGCAGACGCTCCGCGTCTATGACCGCGCTGGCGAGCCCTGCCGCGTCTGCGGCGCGAAGGTGAAGAAGATCGTCCTCGGCCAGCGCTCGACCTTTTTCTGCCCGAAGTGCCAGAAATAGCGCACTTCTGCCTTCGACAGCACGTCGTCATTCGCATTTAATCACGCCATGTCCACCAGCCTTCCTCCGCTCCGTTCCACACTCGATCTTGAACGCGTCCTCGAGTTCGAATTCGTGCGTGCCACCGAAAATGCCGCGCTTCAGGCCATCCACTGGTTGGGCCGAGGTGAAAAAGAACTCGCGGATGGTGCGGCCTGCTCCGCCATTTACGGCGTCTTCGACATTCTCGACATCCGTGGCGAAGTCGTCATCGGCGAAGGCATCAAGGACAACGCTCCCGGCATCTTCATCGGCGAGCATCTCGGCACCTGGCGGGATGGTTCTCCACGTTTCAACATCGCGCTCGACCCCATCGATGGCACGAGCAACATCGCGAAAGGCATGCCGAACAGCGTATCGGTGATCGCCGCCGCACAGGTGCCGGATGGAGCGCCGTGCGCGATGAAGAACCTGCCTTCGTTTTACTCGCACAAAATCGCCTACGGCCCCGCGGTGAAGAAGGCGCTCATCGAGAAAGGCGATCGCTGCTTCCTCGACATGCCGCTGAAGGACGTCATCGCCTTTGTCGCAGCCGCTTTGGGCAAACGCGAGCGTGACCTCGTGGTGTCCACGATGGACCGCCCGCGTCACGCGGACATCGTGCGACAGATTCGTGAAAGCGGCGCGGCTTTGCGCATGATCTCCGATGGCGACATCGCCGCCGCAGTCGCGCCTTCGCTGCCGGATTCAAACGTCGATCTGTATGTCGGCATGGGCGGCTCACCGGAGGGCATCCTCGCCGCCGCGGCACTCAAATGCCTCGGTGGTGACATGCAACTCCGCATGTGGCCGCACACGGAGGAGCACAAGGCCGAGATCATCGCCGAAGTGGGCGAGGAGGAGCTCAAAAAGGTTTTCCGCATCGACGATCTCATTCTCGGCGAGAGTGCCCTTTTCTGCGCCACTGGCATTAGCGACAGCCCGCTGCTGCCCGGCTGCCGCCTCGTCGGTCATCGCGTGGAGACCCACTCCATCCTCATGCGTGCCCGCAGCGGCACCGTCCGCCGGATTCACGCCGTCCACGACCTCGACCGTAAGGTCGTGCCGCTGAGGGAGATGAAGTGATCGGGTCTAGTTTGCGCTTGTTTGACTGCTTCCAGATCGTTATCGTCCGCGCATGACCACTGTCTATGATGAGGCCATTGATCTGATCGCCCGGGGGCACACCGCCGAGGAGTTGCTGGCATTCAAGCCATCGCCAGAAGCCCAACAACGCTTCGAAGACCTGATCGCCCGAGAAAAGACCGCGGGACTGCTGCCGGAAGAATCCGAGGAGCTCGACCGGATGATGGAGCTTCACCGCATGCTGACGCTGGCCAAATCTCGCGCACGAATCAGGCTCCACCAAAACGCGTAGGCCTCGGCATGAGTGGCACCCGTATTCCCGCCGAACTCCGCCTTCGTGTCCGCGCAAGGGCTGGAGAGCGTTGCGAATACTGCCTCATGCACGAGCGGGACTCCGATTTCTCCTTCCACGTCGATCACGTCATCTCTGAAAAACACGCAGGCCCCACCGAGGAGCACAATTTGTGTCTGGCATGCCCGGAGTGCAACCGTGCCAAGGGCAGCGATATCGCAACAACGGTGAATGGCCGTGTTTCACGCCTGTTCAATCCACGCATAGAGGAATGGAAGGATCATTTCGTGCATGATGGTGCCGTTATTCTCGCCCGGTCGAGGATCGGTGCCGGCACGATTCGTTTGTTGAATCTCAACAACCCCACACGCGTGGCAACGAGAGCCTCGTTAATGCAGGAAGGCCGTTATCCGTGACGTGTTTCACGCCCCCAAATCCCCGCTGAAGTCACTCGGCATGCGCCAGTCGCCGCGAGGTGAGAGGGCGACGGTGCCGACTTTGGGGCCGTCGGGCATGCTGGAGCGTTTGAACTGGTTCTGGGCAAAGCGCTTGAAGAAGACGGCGAGCCATTTGGCGATCACTTCCGGCTTGTGACGGCCTTTGAAGGCGATTTCGGCGAGCCACTGGATCTTTGCGGCATCGCTGCCGTGGCGGACGAAGTGGAAGAGGAAGAAGTCGTGCAGCTCGTAGGGGCCGATGGTGTCCTCGGTCTTCTGCTTGAGCGTTTTGTCGTCGTTGAGCGGCAGCAGCTCGGGCGTGATCGGCGTGTCGGCGATGTCGCGCAGAATATCTCCCGCCTTCGCGGCGAAGGGACCTTCGGCGCACCATTCGATGAGGTAGCGCACGAGCGTTTTCGGCACGCCGGCATTCACATGATACATGGACATGTGATCACCATTGAAGGTACACCAGCCGAGCGCCGCCTCGGAGAGGTCGCCGGTGCCGACGAGGATGCCGCCGGTTTTGTTGGCGAGGTCCATGAGGATCTGCGTGCGCTCACGGGCCTGCGAGTTTTCGTAAGTGGCATCGTGCTGCGACTCGGCGTGGCCGATGTCTTTGAAGTGCTGGCGCACGGCGTCATTGATTGAAATCGTGCGCAGTTCGATGCCGAGAGACTCAGCGAGCTTTTCAGCGTTGCCACGCGTGCGTTTGGTGGTGCCAAAGCCCGGCATGGTGACGGCGAGGATCTGGCACGCGGGCAATTTGGCGCGTTTCACGGCATCGAGCATCACCAGCAAGGCGAGCGTGGAGTCGAGACCACCGGAGAGGCCGATGACGGCGGTTTTGGAGTGTGTTTGGCGGAGGCGACGGGCCAGCGCAGTGCTTTGAATGGCGAAAATCTCCTCGCACACGGCCTTTCGATCTGCCTTGGCATGTGGCACGAACGGATGCGGCGTGAGCGGGCGACGCAGCGATGCATCCTTCGAGGTCGTGGCATCGAAATGGAAGGTCACGATCTCCGTTTCGAGCTTCGGCGCTTCATCGCGGAAGCAGGTGCTCTGCATGCGCTCGCGGAGCAGATTCGGCACATCGACATCGGCGATCACGGTTTGAGTATCAAAGCTGAACCGCTCCGACTCGCCCAAGATGGCACCGTTTTCCGCGATGAGGCAGTGACCGGAGTAAACAACATCCGTGCTCGACTCGCCCGCGCCCGCTCCAGCATACACATAGGCCGCGAGGCAGCGTGCCGACTGCTGCGAGACGAGCGAGCGACGATACGGTGCCTTGCCGAGGAGTTCGGTGCTGGCGGAGGGATTCACGATCAGCGTGGCTCCGGCGAGCGCGAGCGGGCCCGATGGCGGATTCACGGTCCAAAGGTCCTCGCAAAGCTCCACGCCGAGCACACAGCCGGGAATGCTGCTGAGTTGGAAAAGCAGGTTCGTGCCGATGGGAGCACTGATCTGATCCGTGAGGCCGATTTCAGGCTCCACAAGCGTGTGAGCCGGCGAGAACCAGCGGCGCTCATAAAACTCGGCGGAGTTCGGCAGATGCGTTTTGGGCACAAAACCGAGCACCTCGCCACCACCGAGCACGGCGGCCACATTATAAAGACGACCTTCGACGAGCAGCGGCAAGCCGGTGACGATCAACGCATCACAATCCGCCGTGGCATCGACGAGCATCGCGAGGGCCTGCATCGCCTGTGTGCGCAGTGTCTGCGTGTGAAACAGATCGCCGCAGGAGTAGCCAGTGAGGCTGAGCTCAGGAAAAACGATCACGCGGCAGCCTTCGTCGGCGAGCCGGAGCGCCTCCTTGGCCATGATGACGGCGTTTTTGCCCGGATGACCGAGCACGATTTCCGGCGACACGGCGGCGACACGGACAAAGCCGTGCGATTCACGGATTTCGGCGGCGGAAGGCTTGCGGGCAGGCATGGGAGCGGAGCGTAGCACGGCTGCATTTGACCGCCAGCAAAAGACCGGGCGTTGGACCTCCCGTCCAACGCCCGGCGTGTTTCACCCAACAATCCATGACCCCGATCAACGTCCTCCGCGGCGCGGGGGTGGCGCGAGGAAGGCGCTGTCGGAAATCTCGGTTTTGATCCCGGTGTTGCGGCGAATGATGGTGGCGAGCGTCTGCTGCTCGACGGCGCGGACGAGGCCGGCGGGCAGGTAGGCCTGATACCAGAAGCGGTCGCCATCGCGGCAGCGGCGGAATTGATCGACGATGATGCGCGTGAAGGTCTCGCCCACCATCGAGCCGGGGCGATCGGTCTCGCACAGGCCGCCCACCCACAAATCGACGTCCGCGGGCGAGGTGTAACCTTTGCGCAGCTCGGCCAGCACATCGCGATCGCGTGTGATGTCCTCGAAACGGGTCACCGGAGGCAGTTTGAGAGCTTTGCGCATGTTCGCAAAGCTCGGCAGGCCGTGATCGCGACCGCGTTGAATGTTCAGCGAGGCCAAATCGAAGCCGCCACTGCCGGGAGCCCCGAAAAGGAAGTTCCGCACGTCATCGACGAGCCATTCATCCAGCTCCTGCGCCCGCTGCCAGACGAGACCGCGCAAGATGGGATCGATGCCATTCGCGGCATACACCGGCAGATTGAAAAAGGCATCCCGCAGCGCCAGCGGCGTGCCGGCGACATCGGTGCCATCGGCGTTGCGCAGCAAAATCTGCGGCGAGAGCAGCGTGTGGCCGAGCCGGTAGGCCGCGGTGGCGAATTCATTCGAGACCGTGGCATTCACCGTGGCGTCGTAACCGCGATACGCGGGCATCGCATTGCCGATGAGCACCGGGAGGAACTCGCGGAAGGTGATCGCCTGAATCTCGGCGGACACGATCATGCGGGCGAATTGATACGTCTCCTCGTCATCCACGCCCGGGTTCGCCTTTTGATACTCGGCGGCCCAGTAGTTGTGCTCACGCACAAACAGCGTGTGGATGGCCATGAGGCCGATCTGCTCATTCACGCGAACATCACCGGCGAGGTAGAAAACCGGCCCGGGAGGTGCGTTCGGCAGCCCGGCGGTGTTGAAGGGCAGCAGATCACCCTCGCCCACCTTCAAGCGGCCCGTTCCATCCAGCGCACGCAGGCCCGTGGCACGCGCGGCATCGGAGCCATAGACCATCGAGGCGTCGATGTAGGCCGTGATGGCATTCGTCTGCTCACGTTTGCCGCTCGCCATCGTGTAAATCGAGCGCGAAAGCGGGATCGTGACCGTGCCGGTGCTCGTGGGATCGAATGAAGGATCGCCTTTCGGCACGAGCACCGGGAACGACTCGGCGGGCGTGGCCGTCATCGTCTCATCGAGGTCGTGATCGATGAACTGGCCCCACTGCCAGATCATGTCGCTCGCTCCGCGGGCATTCGGACGGAGGAAAGGCTGCGCGATGACCGCATTGCTGATCGCTCGTGGGCTTGGTCGCGTGGCTCCGGCAGGCGAGCCAGTGCCGTCGGCATACTCCGAGGGCGCGAGACGAACGAACGCCGTGCCCGGCGTGCCCCACGCGGCATTCGCGGTGTTGTTCGCGGAGCCGTCGATGGTGCGGAATTCGGCCGGCAGATCAAAATCGGTCGCAGAGCCGCCGGTGTTCGAGCCAGGCTTGTGGGCGCCCGGTTTCGGCGGCTGAGGTCGCGGGATCGGTGCGGGCTGGGCAAAGCTGGCGCTGGCGGCGAGCAGCAGCAGGGATGGGACGAGGCGATGTGTTTTCATGAGGGTCGGTGGATGGTGGTTCAAAGCCGGATCGCCGGGGAGGACGGTGTCCATTGCCGTGGAAAGCCCTGCGCCCCTAAATGCCGGGCCACGCCGCGGATTAAGGATCGTTTATCTGCGAAGAAGCGGCGGTGGCCGTGCGTTGGGGGCCGCTTTTGCGCCCGAGCCGCTCTTTGACAAAGCGGAGCCGCCACGCACTTACAGGCCACCCACGAATGCCGCTGCCCAAACCGCCCCAGACCAGTCTCCGCAAGCTCGCGGCGCTGTTCTTTGTCACGGCGATGCCGATGGGCATGTGGGCGGTGCCGCTGAGCACCGTGTTCAAAGCGCATGGTCGTGAGCATCTCGTGCCGTGGGTGCTGGCCACGACGAGCATCGCGGCCTTCATCTCGCCGCTTTTCACCGGTGCGCTGGCCGATCAACGCATGGCTCCCGTGCGGCTGCTGCGCTGGCTGGCCATCCTCACCAGCATCACGCTGGCCCTCACCTGCACCGCTTTGCATCTCCGCCTGAGCGATGCCGCGGTGCTCATCGCCGCCCAGGTGCAGGCTCTCGTGGCCACGCCCGTGTGGAGTATCGCCAGCAGCATCGTCTTTTCACAACTCCAGAACGCGAAGAAGCAATTCGGCCCGCTGCGTGCCTTTGCCACCGGCGGCTGGATGGCGGGATGCTGGATCGTGAGCCTCGTGCTGCAATCCGATGAGACGCTTGTGGGCGGCTTCACCGCCTCGGCGCTATGGCTCGTGGTGGCGGCGCTCAGCCTCATGATCCCGGCGATACCGCCCACCGATGCCGGACAGCCTCGCTCGTGGATTCAAATCCTCGGCCTTGATGCTCTCACGCTGCTGAAGCATCGTGATCACCGCATTGTCTTCATCACCGCGGCGCTCTACTGCATGCCGCTGGCGGCCTTTTATCCTTACACCGCGCTGCAGATGAAGACACTCGGCGTCACCTCGGTGGCCGCGGTGATGTCACTGGCGCAGACGACGGAGATCCTCGTCATGCTGGTGCTCTCCGGCGTCATGACACGCTTCCGGCTGAAGTGGGTGTTCCTCTCCGGCATCCTCATCTGCGTCGTGCGCTACTCGCTGAATGCGGTGAACACCCTGCCCGCCGTCATCACCGGCACCATCCTGCACGGGCTGGCCTTCACGCTCTATTTTATCACGACTCAAATCTACCTCGAAGAGCGCATCGATCCCAAATGGCGTGTGCGAGCCCAGGCCTTGCTCGCCCTGCTCATGAGCGGCGTGGGGAATCTGCTCGGCTACCTCGGCGGCGGGTGGTGGTTCCGTGCCTGCACGCAGGATCATCACACGGACTGGCAGCTCTTCTGGACGGGTGAAACGGCTCTCACCGCCGCCGTGTGCCTCTTCTTCGCCTTCGCCTACAAAGGCCGAGGCGCGAAGGCAACTGCTTGAAACCTCTCACCTGCCCTCGTAAACCAGTCTCATGTTCACCGGCCTCGTCGAAACCACTGGCAAGATCCTTTCCCTCGAACCCCGCGGCGATAGCGCACGGCTCATCGTCGAGGCTGCGAGCGTCGCACCGCAGCTCGAGCTCGGTGAAAGCGTGGCCGTGAATGGCTGCTGCCTCACCGTGACGCACATCGACACTGCCGCAGGCACCTTCGCGTTTGATTTGCTCATGCAAACACTCCGCGTCACGAGCCTCGGTGATCTGCAAACGAACTCGCTGGTGAATCTCGAACGTGCCATGCGCCTCGGCGACCGCTTCGGCGGCCATTTTGTGCAGGGTCATGTGGATGACACCGTGCGCATTCTCGACTTCAGCCCGCACGGCCAGGATCACCGGCTGGAGGTCGAGTTTCCCGAGAAGCATCGCGGCCTCGTCATCCCGAAAGGCTCCATCTGCCTCGACGGCATTTCATTGACCGCCGCGGAGGTCGGAGGCTCCAGCATCACCTGCTGGATCATCCCGCACACCCTTCAGGTTACCCACTTGCACACGAAGAAACCCGGCGACCGCATGAACGTGGAATTCGACATGCTCGGCAAGCATGTGCGAGAGCTCGTGAAGCACGTCGCAGCCTGATCAGGGCTGTTCGAGCCATTCGAGATTGAATCGGGCCAAAGTGAGGCCTGAGCCTGCAAAGCCCGGTTTGTTGCTGCTTCCGTAAAAACACAGAATCGTGCCCTTTTGAGTCACGGCGATGTCGGAATACATGCTGGGGCCAGGTTCGAGTGTTTTGCTCACGGGCCATGTCTGGCCTTCATCGCGGCTGATTTTCACGCTCACGTTTTTTCGCGTGCGGCTCTTGCCGGCCTCCGGCTTGCCTTCGCGACCTCCTTCAAGGTTGTGCGGGTTCGAGAAGAGGATGAGGCTTTTGCCAGCGTGGTCGTAACGAACGATGCCAGCCATGCAAATCGGCTCCAGCAGGGCTTCATCAAACTTCGGCGTGCTCCACTTCGTGGCACCATCCGGGCTGGTGACGATGAGGCGGCGATGTGCTTTGGACTCGCTGCGCACGTTGAGCATCACACG
>JAEUHK010000018.1 GCA_016795465.1 Verrucomicrobiaceae bacterium
TGGGAAGTGATGAAGCCCATCTTTGAATCCATCGCCGCGAAGGTCGATGGCGAGCCCTGCGTCATCCACATCGGCCCCGGCGGCGCCGGCCACTACGTGAAGATGATCCACAACGGCATCGAATACGGCGACATGCAGCTCATCTGCGAAGCCTACAACATCTTCAAGCACGCCGGCTTCACCACTGACGAGATGGCCGCCATCTTCAACGAGTGGAACGAGGGCGATCTCCTCAGCTACCTCATCCAGATCTCCGGCAAGGCTTTGGAGCAAAAAGACCCCGAAACCGGCAAGCCCGTCGTCGAACTCATCGTCGATAAAGCCGGCCAGAAAGGCACCGGCCAGTGGACCCTGCTCAACGCCGCCGAAAATGCCGTCGTCATCAGCACCATCAACGCCGCCGTCGAGGCCCGCATCCTCTCCAGCCAGAAGAAGCAACGCGTCGCCGCCAGCACCCAGCTCACCGGCCCGAAGGTCAACATCACCACCGACAAGAAAGAGCTCGTCAAGAAGGTCCACGACGCCCTCTACGCCTCCAAGATCATCAGCTACGCCCAGGGTCTCGATTTGATCAAAACCATGGGCGAGAAGAAGAACTGGGGCCTCGACCTCGGCCGCATCGCCGCCATCTGGCGCGGTGGTTGCATCATCCGCGCCCGCTTCCTCAACCGCATCACCGACGCCTACCGCACCAACCCGCAGCTCGCGAACCTCATGCTCGACCCGTTCTTCAAAGACGTGCTCAGCAAGACCCAGCAGAGCTGGCGCGAAGTGGTGAGCATCGCCACCCTCAACGGCATCCCGGTGCCAGCCTTCAGCGCCTCCCTCGGCTACTACGACAGCTACCGCGCCGAGCGCCTCCCCGCCAACCTCCTCCAAGCCCAACGCGACTTCTTCGGTGCCCACACCTACGAGCGCCTGGACAAACCCGAAGGCCAGTTCTTCCACACGGAGTGGCCCGAGGTGATTGGCTAATGTGGTTCAGCCCTCCGGGCTGATCAGATGAGTCCAGAGGACTCAACCACACTTCAAAACACTCGAAAGGCGGCTGGCACTCCCAGCCGCCTTTTTATATCCTCCGGCATGATTCGTCTTCGCCCTCAAATCCTCCACCAGAACGGCAAGCCTCAGTTTGCCGTGATTCCGTATGCCGACTTCCTCGCCATCGAGGAGGAACTCGAGGACGCCGCCTGCGTGCGGATTCTGCGCAAGGCCAAGGCGATTGAAGGCAGAAGCACAACCTTGCCCCTGAACGCCGTCAAAGCGCGGCTCGGACTTGGAACGAGTCGTATTCGGTGGACTTCGCGGCCAGTCGCTTAGCACCGTTCTTCGGTGCCCACACCCACAAGCACACGAACAAACCCGAAGGGCAGTTCTTCCACACGGAATGGCCGAAGGTGATTGGCTAAAGTAGCCTGGTTGCTGTGCAACTCGTGCATCCATCCCCCGTTGCACAGCAACTGGACAACTTTAAAGGCGGCTGAGGCAATTCAGCTTCCTTTTTCATAACGAAAGCAGAAGTCCGCTGAATTCATGCGATTGAAAAAGCGTGTCGCTTGGATTACACGAAGCATATGAATGATTTTTACGGCGGCATTTCACCTAACGCAAAAGTCCGAATACTGACATCGGAAAAAAAGGTGGTTCATAGAAGGCTCTCTTCTCTGAAACCGGGTGAGAAGCTTGGACAGGCGGGGAGTCGGTGGTACTGCGCTGTTAATGAGGTTCGAATATGGAAGCGGCGGCTTCGTGGCTATGAGATCACCCTCGAAAGTGGAGAAAAGCTAGTGATGGCCGAAAACACAATAACCTGTGGGCAATTTGGACCAAATCTGGTTCAAGAGACCGAAGGTGAGCTGCTCTGTTTTGTGATCATGAATAGTTCTGTCGCCTCCAGCGATAGCCGCAGGACATTTGCGGTCGAATTTGTGGGTGGCGATAAGCACAAGAAGCTGATTGCCAGATTTTGCAGGGGAGCGTCACCGAACAAAAAACAGTTTTACCGCTTTTCCGAGGTTCTGAAGTTTCTTTCCAAACTCACAGATGCGCATCCTTCGGCAAGAATCGTCCCCTGCCTGGAAGTTAGCGCTCACTACAAAGGCAACTTATACGACTTCGCGACGAGCGTAAAACCTCACATGCCCTTCTTGCCTTTGATTCAAATGCAAAACCTGGGCACAGGATTGAGGCCACCTCAAATTACTCCAATTGTATTAGCTTTCTGTGACCGCGATGAACATGTCACCACAAGAAAAGTTACTTCCTGCAAGTCAGTTAGTTTGGACGGTCCTTGGGCTTTCCCAATTTTCGACCGAGACCCAGATGATGCGACATCAACTCAACAACGTTTTTCTTGGACGGCTAATGGCGTTCCAATTTTCAATGCAGGCTCATTGTATGTGAACGACTGGGCGGCTGAACGCACGATTGCCAAAGAAGGCCAAGACGTATTGCCACCCATGCCGCTCGCTCAAGATTTTCGGTTCTATGGAGTTGGGAACTCATACGAAACCCTTTTGGAGCATCTACAGCCGTCCATCGAAGGCGCTGTGAACGTTCAAGCCAAGCTGGACACGCTTTGGGCAGCACTGTTCGATTTGGCTCAAGCTGGAGTAGCAAAGTCTGACATTAGCAAACACCTCGTCGCCAAGATCAAGGATACTGTCGAGAATGCTGCTGCCCTTTGACGTGGGTTCAAAGCTAGAATTGACGCAAAGCATCCCTTGTCAGATAATCCATCCATCGTGAATCCGAAAAAAAACAGTCCGCAGCCCGTCACGAAGGCCATTCGCTTGAAGCCTTCCGTGACCGACTACGCGACGTTTGTGGCCACCACCTCGAAGGTGCTGGGCACGACCGGGCCCGCCTCGCGAAAGACCAGGCCGAACCAGCGGTTGTTGTCGCTTATTCGCCCCAATCAAACGTCTGGAACGCTGGATTGCGCCGAATGAGGTATTTGGCGAAGCGGAACTGGACAATACCTGACTGCGGCCCAAGTCACCGGGGCTAAAAATCAGGTTGGCATCACTCACCGGGCACCCCATCTTCGCGCATGGCCAAAACAATCGCTTCCGCGCCCACCCGCATCAAGATTGGCGGGGTTGAGATGATGCTGCGTCCGCAGCCGCAGAAGGGCACCATTCCTGAAAGCCGTTTGCGCCGGGCGGTGCAGAAAGCCGTCGCGTCCGAGCAACCTGCCCGCAAGAACTGAGATGAAGGCGGAGCGCCGGAGACGCTACGCAAGGCAGGTGTTCATCAACTGTCCGTTTGATGGCGAGTATCTGCCCCTCATGCGCGCCATCGTCTTTGTGCTCAAAGCCTGCGACTATGTGCCGCGATGCGCCTTGGAGGCAGACAGCGCCACGGAGGTGCGAGTGGAGAAAATCCTCCGAATCATCAACGAATGCGCTTTGAGTGTCCATGACATCTCCCGCACTCAGATGGATCGCCAATCGAAGCTTCCTCGGTTCAACATGCCCTTCGAGTTGGGCTTGTTCATGGGCGCTGCAAAGCTCGGCGGTGCCCGCCAGAGGAAGAAAGGGGCTCTCATCCTCGATGTGGAGCCATACCGTTATCAGAAGTTTCTATCCGACATCGCCGGACAGGACATCCGGGCGCACCGAAACGACCCCGCCGCAGCCATCGGAGCCGTTCGGGAGTGGCTGAACACCCACCACGCGCAGAATCAGCCGCTGCCCGGCAAAACCGCCTTGGTGAACCTCTACAAAAGGTTTCAAAAACGCCTGCCGGTTATGTTGAAGGACCTTCAGCTCAAAGAGTCGGAAATCTCCTTCGTGGACTGGTCGAAGCTGATCGGCATCTGGCTCGAAACCGTGGCCAAAGCCTGACCAACCCGCCTCCCGATTCTAGAGCCATAGTTTTCTGGAGGGAAAGGAAGGTCCGTAGGGCTCGGAAAACCCTTTTCTGGAGCCGGGGGAGACTCCCTGGGCCTCAGAAAACTCTTTTTTCTAGAATGACCACCTGACCTTGGCTGCGGACGACTCTTTTCCGCACCCCGGACACCTTCCCCACCCCTGGCCCAACTCTTTTCCGAGGGTCGGGGAGATGGACTTGGTGCTGGAAAACTCTTTTTCAGCATCGGGGGAGACTCCCCTGGGTGCGGAAAACTCTTTTCCAGCCCGACGGGAGACTCCCCTAGCTGCGGAAAACTCTTTTCCGCACCCGCCGGACATTCCCCTCGGTGCGGAAAACTATTGGCTCTAGAATGAGGAGGTGGAGGCAGGTCTGGAAAAGCATCCATTCAGACCCGCAGGCGCAGTTTTTGTGGTGATTCGAGGCTCACGCCCATGGCCGACGGCCCAAAGACCAGCAGCAGCCTCAAGGACACAGATAAATGATCTCCAAGATTCGGGGCGGCCCACAGTTTGACTGAAATGGGAATCTGTGGGCCTCCTTGAATCTTGTGGGAAAACTTGGATTGGGATCATATCCATGCCTCCGAAGTCAGGATGTCTGAGCCTGTTCTTCAACGACGCCCTGCCGCGAAACGGCTACCTGAAGGACGGAGACCTGCTGCCCTTCGACGTGATCCTTTGTCAGCCGGATGAGGAGTTGGAGGCGTTTCTTCGGCTTTACGCTCACTCGGTCCACTGTGATCCATCACTACAGAGCTCAAAGCGCGGGCTGCTGCGAAGCCGCGAAGCGAATCCCGGACGACGAACGAGGAACCAAGAACGAAGAACCATTCATCCAACACTCCCGTTGTGAACCCCGCTCACGGGAGCCACTCGTAGCGGATGGCGAGGGTGCCGGGCTGGGCGGCGGTGACGAGGTTTGCGCCGACGAGGCGGGCGCCGGGGCAGGTGACGCGGAGTTTGGTGCCGCCTTCTTCGACGAGGAAGGCATCGCCCTGGGCGGTGACCTTGCCGGTGGCGAGGCGATACCAGGCATTCGCGGGCACCTTGCCGGTAAACTGCACCGTGCGGATCAAGGCGGGAGTGCCATCGACTTTGTTGCCATCGCCGGAGCCGGTGAAGCTCTCGGTGACCTCGACCTCGTGCCAGGTGTAGCGGAAGGATGGGCTGCGCTTCGCATCGAGCGAGTAGCCCTTCCACTGGAAGCCTTCATAACGCTTCACCTTGTCCCAAACCGGCCACGGTGAGGCAGGATCGGTGGTGACGTGCAAGGCGGGCGTGACCTCGCCGGTGGGGCGGCAAACGCCGTAGCCCAGCGGGGGCTGATGGCCGCCGCCGCGGGAGTTCCAGTGGCGGCTGGCATCGATGAAGGCTCCGCGCCAGAGCACGGCGAGATTCATGCTCTCGGCGCTCCACGCGATGTTCACGCCACCTGGGTAGCCGACGCCGATGGCACGGTTGCCCGCGCCTTGGATGAAATTGCGGTAGATGACCGGCTCGTCCTTCACGACGAGCGGGATGGGATCAAACTCCTTCTGCTTCTTGGCCCCGCCCTTCCAGTTCGGATGCAGCCATTTCGAGAGCGGGGTGACCTGTGAGGCGGCGGTTTTGTAGGCGGCGTAGAGCTCGATGTTCCCGGCGGCCTGGAAGTATTCGAGCCGAAAGTCATGCTCGCCCTTCTCCAGGTTCACCGAGCCTTCTTTGATGGTGCTGGCGGGATGGATGCCATCGCTCTCGACGACCATTTTGCCGTCGATGAGGATGCGAGCGCCGTCATCGCTGGCGAGGTAGAAGCGGTGGGAGCCTTTCTTCGGGGCGTTGAGCTTGCCGGTGAAGACCACGCCGAACTCGTTTTTGTAGTCGTCGAGCTTCACGGCGATCAGATTGTTCTCCACCTTGCCGGAGCGATGGGGCGTGAGTTTGGAGAACTCGGGCAGTTGCTTCCAATTTCCGAGGTAGAGGGCGAATTGCAGGTCTTTGAGGCCCTCGGCAGTCGGAGCCACCTTCAGCTCACCGCGCATCGTCATCGCATGGCCGGGGAAGGTGCAGACGTAGGGGTAGGTGCCGGGCTTTTCCGGCGCGGTGAAGGTGAGTTCCTGCTTCTCATGCGGATTGAGCATCTTCGAGTGCGCCCAGATGCGTGGATCATCCGGCAGCCAGTTTCGCTTCAAGGCCTCGTCCGGCTTTTCCATCTGCTTCAGAGCCATCGCGGCCGTGTCGGTGCCCGGCTGGCAAAAGACGAGGTTGTGCGGCAGGTCATCGCCATTCTCGAAGACAATCTTCACCGGCTGCGAGGGCTCCACGAGCAACTCGGCGGTGTCATACTTCATCTGCGCCGTCATCGTTTTGATCTTGAAGACAGCGGTCTCGGCGGCCGAAGCGGAGAAAACAGCGAGAAGGGTGAGGGCGAGGGCAGAGCGAATCATCGGGGGCGTGACCAAACGAGCGGCGTGGAGGGAATTTTGCGCGTTTCCGTTTCTCCACTTGGCAGTTGGCGGCGTGGAAATACCTTCGGGCATGAGCGCACGCACTTGGTTTCTCCTCAAAGCCTCGGACAAGGAAGTCTTTGGCCCCACGGATCTCGACACGCTGAAGAGCTGGGCCGCGGAGGCGAAGATCTCCCCCCTCGACAAGATCTCGGCGGACAACCGGCAGACCTGGAGCCGGGCACCGATGATCCCGGAACTGCAGATGGATCTGCTCATCCAGATGCCGGACAACTACCTCTACGGCCCGACGAACGTGGCGACGATCCAGGAATTCCTCGCAACGGGCGAGATCGACGAGAACGTGACGATCATCAACTGCCTCGACAACACCGAGTCACGCCTCGGCGAGCTGGGGTGGTTCCGTGCGAGCCCGCATCAGACCCGCAGCGCCACCACGACCTTCCAAGGCACGGGCTACGACCGCTCACCTGCCACCGATGATGCCGCGCAGCGCCGCATCGCCGCCCTCGAACGGCAGACGATGGAGTTGCAACGCGTCGTGGATGAATGGCAGCAGGCCTACCTGCGGCTGAAGCAGCAGTACATCGAGTCGGTGGGACGTGATCCGCTTTGAATGATGATGCCTTTCACGATGGAAACGATCCGCAGCGCCACGATCGCCCCGCCGCAACGGCAGGTGGCGCAGCCGCGCATGCTGCCAAAGCAGGAGCCGCCATGGCATGTGATCCTGCTCGATGATGATCATCACACCTTCCGCTACGTCGTTGAGATGCTGGAGGACATCTTTGGGCATTCCGTGGAGACGGGCTTCAAAATGGCCACGGAGGTCCATGAGAGCGGCCGCGTGATCGTGGCCACCGTGCACAAGGAACTGGCGGAACTGCGCCAGGAGCAAATTCATCTCTACAAGCCGCGGCAGCCTTACGCGGACTGCAAAGGGCAGATGAAGGCGGTGATCGAGCGGTCGGAGTGAACGGACGGGGCAGGAATGCCCCGGATACGGGCAGCTCAAGCCAGCGCTGCGGCCCATTCGGCTTCTTGGAAGCCGACGAGATGCACACCGGCCTTTGCATCGGCCAGCAGCGGACGCTTCACCAGATTCCCGTGCGTGGAAAGCAAGGTAAGCGCCGCATCGACGGACATGCCGGGGAGCTTTGATTTGATGTCCATGGCCCGATAATCCTGCCCGGAGGTGTTGAAGAGGGCGCGGAGATCACCGCCACGCGCCTTCAAGGTCGCGCGAAGCTCCGCCACGGTCGGCGGAGTCTCGCGGATGGGCAGCACCTCCGCCTCAATGCCTTGGCTTTTAAGCCAAGACAGAGCTTTGCGGCAGGTGGAGCAGCCTTGGTAGGCGTAAACCTTCATCGGGCTCAAGCGACGAGCGTTTGCTCACGAGCCGGGCCGATGCCGAGGAGGCTGATGCGGGCACCAGTGAGTTCTTCCACGCGCTTGAGGTAGGATTTCGCGAGCGGGGGGAGATCAGCGAAGTTTTTGATCTGGCTGAGATCGGTCTTCCAGCCGGGGTGGCTTTCATACACGGGCACGCAGGCTTCGATGTCCTCGATGGTGCTGGGCGGGTAAGTGAGCGTTTTGCCACGCAGCGTGTAGGACGTGCAGATTTGCACTTCGTCGAGGCCGTCGAGGCCGTCGAGATTGGTGATGGCGAGCTCATCCGCTCCATTAACCATGACGGCGTAACGCAGCAGCACGGCATCCAGCCAGCCACAGCGGCGGGCACGGCCGGTAGTGGCTCCGAATTCACGGCCCATGTTGTGCAGCATGTCTCCGATGGCTTCGTTCTCGGTGACGAAGGGACCACTACCGACACGGGTGGTGTAGGCTTTGCAAACAGCGACGACCTTGTCGATCATCCGCGGGGGCACGCCCGAGCCGGTGCAGGCACCGCCGGTGGTCGTGTTGGAACTGGTGACGAAGGGGTAGGTGCCGTGGTCGATGTCGAGGTAGGTGCCCTGAGCACCTTCAAACAGCAGGTTCTTGCCAGCCTGGATGGCCTCGTGGCAGGCGACGACGGTGTTCGTGATGTGCGGCGCAAGCTCGGCGGCGGCGGCGAGCACTTTCTCCACGGTTTCCTCGACCGGGATGGCCTCAATGCCCGCAGCGACGATGTATTCGTTGTTGCTGACGATGCGCTCACGAAGCTCGGCAGCGAGTTTTTCGGGCTGAGTAAGCAAAATGGCACGGAGACCATTGCGCTCGATCTTGTCAGCGTAAGCCGGGCCGATGCCACGCCCGGTGGTGCCGATGGCCTTGGCACCGCGTTTGGCCTCGCGAGCACGGTCGAGCGCCTTGTGGTAAGGCATGACGAGGTGGGCGGTTTCGCTGATAAGCAGGTTCTTGGCGCTGATCTTCACGCCCTGGCCGCGGAGCTTGGCCATTTCTTCGAGCAGGCCAAAGGGGTCGATCACGACGCCATTGCCGATGATGCAGAGCTTGTCCTCCCAAAGGATGCCGCTGGGGATGAGATGCAGGATGTATTTCTGACCGTTGCTGATGACGGTGTGGCCTGCATTGCTGCCGCCGGCAGCACGAACGACGACGTCGGTGTTTTCGGTGAGGAAATCGACAATCTTGCCTTTTCCTTCATCGCCCCACTGGGCGCCGACTACGATGGTATTGGACATGGGAGTTTTATTTGGGGGACAGGAACAAACAGGCGGCGGTGAAGGCGACGAACGAAGCAATTGCGTGTCCTTTCCAGGCTCACGCATCACGCGTCACGCATCGCTGCCGGCGGGGAATCAGGCAAGCTGCGAGGCAAAGTAGATCGCCGCACCGCAGGCGAGCAGGCCGAGGATGCCCACGAAGATCAGACCACCGGAGCCGGAGCCTTTGGTGACGGTCTTCGGACCGAAACCGGTGCGCCGGCTGCGGTCATAGGGACGGGAGGCGAAGGAGCCGCTGGAAACAGTGCGGGAGGCAGCGCCACGGGCAGGAGCGGCCGGAGCCTCTTCATCGCCGATGAACACGCACTCGACATCGCCGAGGCTGAAGGAGCCGCCGTGATCGAGCTGGAGGGCCTCGACGCGCTGACCATTGATCTTGGTGCCGTTGGTGGAGCCGAGGTCGGCGAATATCCAGGTGCTGCCGTCGAAGGAGACTTCCCCGTGATGGCTGGAGACGGAATCGTCCGAGATGATGAGCTGGTTGTCATCGGCGCGACCGAGAGACATGCGCTCGGCGGTGATTTCGAGAAGGCCGGAGGAGCCGCTGGGGGTGGTGAACTGGATGCTAGGCATGGCAGGGAGGTTTTTTAGCAAGAACGGGGCGTCTAGGCAAGATGCAATATGCTCCCCTGCCCGGCTCTCAGGCGACCGCACCGACCTCGGGCTGGCGCAAACGGACGAGGACCGCCGCCCGGCGGGCGAGGCGGGTCAGGTCATCGAGCACCATGTAGCACATGGGGACGAGGAAAAGGGTGATGACGGTGGCAAAGAGGCTGCCATAGCCCATGGCCACGGACATCGGCGTGAGGAACTGGGCGCTGGTGGCCTGCGCGGTGCGGTTATCGCCAAAAATCCATTCGAGGATCTGCTTCACCACGGGCGGCGAGTGCTCCACCATGGGCCCTAGATTGAAGATGAGAGGGATGAGCCCCACGAAGGTCGTGATCTGCGTGAGGAAGATGGCGCGGAAACGGGACGCGCCGCCTTCCGTGACAGCGCCGGCCATGTCGCTGCCGTCATCGCGAAGCTCGTTGATGCGATCGACGAGCACGAGGGTGTCATTCACGATCACGCCGGAGACAGCCAGGATGCCGCACAGGCTCATGAGGCTTAGCGGCATCTCATGGAAAAGATGTCCCAGCGTGGCTCCGACGACGCCGAAGGGGATCAGGATGAGCACGATGAGGGGCTGCAGGTAGCTCTTTAGCGGGATGGCGATGAGGGCGTAGAGGCTGAAAAGCACCAGCAAGGAGGACACGAGCAGCGCTTGGGAGCTTTCCTTCTCGCCACGGGCCTCGCCTTCGAAGCTCCAGCCGATGTGCGCATGCTGGGACATGAGTTCTTCGAGGAAGGGCACGAGTGACTCGCGCACCACGCCGGGGTTGGTGGTGGCCTTGTTGACATCGGCGGTGATGTTGAGGGCACGGCGACGGTCCACGCGTTTGATCGAGGTGAAGCCCTTGCCGACTTTCGCCTCGGCGACGCGGTTGAAGGGGATTTCGAGGCCGTTGGCGGCACGCACGCGCATCGAGTCCAGAGTGGCGAGTGATTTGCGGTCCTCTTTCGGATAGCGAAGCATCACTTTGACCTCGTTGCGACCGCGTTGGATGCGCTGAACCTCGTCACCAAAGAACACAGCACGCACCTGGCGGGCGAGGTCGTTGACGGTGAAGCCGAACTGCTGGGCCTCGGGCTTCAAACGCAGTTGAATCTCGTTTCGACCCGAGTCGAGGCTGTCGGACACGTCGAAGACGCCGGCGATGGTGTTGAGCCGCTCTTTGATCTGATCGGACAGGGCGAGCAACTCATCAGGATTCGTGCCCGTGAGCTGGATGTCGATCGGATCACCGCTGCGCATGATCTCCGCACGGAAGGTCAGTTCCTCGGCGCCCGGAATGCTTTTCGAGCCGTAGGCGGCTTCGATGCGCTTTCGCCAGTCGGCGGCCATGTCCACCGTGCTCACCTGCATGCTTCGCTCCTCGGGACCATAGGTCTCGATAGTCACCTCGCCGCGATGACTGCCGCTGCCGCCGGACGAGCCGCGTGAGCTGCTGGTGGAGCCTGAGTTTGAAATGATGCCGCGGATCACCGGACGGCCATCCGGGCCGACGTAGTCCTTCCGCATCTGCTCGGCGAGTTCGTAGATCTTCGCGATGTGGTTGTCTGTGGTCTCAAACGGCGTTCCATCCAGCATCGTCAGGCGGCATTCGATGCGCTCGGATGCCACGCGGGGGAAAAATGTCGTCGGAATGCGGTCGCTGAAGTAAATCGCGAACAGCACGCCCAGCCCGCCAAAGACCGCGGCAAGCACCGAGTAGCGAAAATGAATGCAAAAACGCAGCGAGGGCCGGTACACCTTCGTGACAAACTTCGCCAGCAGGCCCTCCGAAAAGCGATGAACCGGATCGAGAGCATCCGCCGCCGTGCTCAAAATCGGAAAACGATGCGCGAGATGGCTTGGAAGGATCAATTTGGTCTCCAGCAAGGCCAGCAGCATCACACTGATGAATATGATGGCGATGGGCTGGAACATCACACCGAAGTCACCAAAGCCCGCGGCCATCGGCGAGAAGGCAGCAATGGTGGTGAGCACGCCGAAAGTGATGGGAGCCGCGAGACGCTGCACGCCCTCGATGGCGGCATCCAGCGCCGACCTTCCCTCTTGTTTAAAGGTGTCCACCTGTTCCGCGGTGACGATGCTGTCATCCACCACGATGCCGAGCACGAGGATGAAGCCGAAGACGGAGCTCAAATTGATCGAGAGATCGAACAGCGGCATCAACGCGAAGGCACCGAGGAAGCTCATGCACATGCCGACGGCCACCCAGAACACCGCGTCGAAGCGCAGAAATAAGCCCACGCAGATGAAGACGAGGATGAGCGAGCTGCGGGCGTTTTGCAGCAGCAGCGTGATGCGCCCCTTCACGATCTTCGAGCGGTCGTTCCAGAACTCCAGACGCACGCCGTCCGGCAACTTGCTGCCCTTGGTAAGAATGTAATCCTTCACATTCTGGGCGATCTCGATGGCGTTCTGTGACTTTTCACGCATCACGGTGATGGAGACGCAGCGTTTGCCGTCGAGGCGGGAGATCAGCATGTTCTCGTTGAAGCCGTCGGCGATCTTCGCCACCTCGCCGAGCGTGAGCTTGGTGCCGTCCGGCCGTGTGAGGATCACGACACGAGCATAATCGGCACCGCTGTAAGCGCGGCCACGCGTGCGAATGGAAACATCACCCGCTTCAGTCTGCACCACGCCGGCGGGCAGATCAATGGCGCTGCCGCGGATGGCGCTGCTGATTTGATCCAAGGTGAGGCCGTATTTCCGCAACGTGGCCTCGGGAATCTCGATGCTGATCTCATACGGCCGCACGCCGCTGAGATTCGCGTGCGAGATGCCGGGCAGCGAGGCGATCTCATCACGAATTTGTTCCCCCAAACGACGGAGGTCACGCTCCGCCATGTCCGCCGCCAGCATGACGCTGATCACCGAGTCGAGGTGGTCGTCCTGCTGGATGATGGGCCGTTCCGCGAGCGTGGGGAAGTTTGGAATGGCATCGACGCGGATTTTCAGCTCGTCGAGGATGTCGCGGGCCTGCTTGGCGTCATTGATCTCGATCATCACCATGCCGCCACTGGATGAGGCGGTCGAAACGATGCGCTTGATGCCCGTGACCTGCTGAATGGCCTCCTCGACGCGCAGCACGATGGTCTCCTCCACCTCCTCCGGCGTGGCGCCGGGATACGGCACCTGGATGGAAAGGAAGCGCGACGGCATGTCCGGGAACACCTCGAGCGGGATGCGCCCCGTAAGCAGCGTCCAAAGGCCAAGCCCCATGATGGCGAGCATCATGAGATTAGCGGCGACGGAGTTGCGGGCGAACCAGGAAATCATGAGCGCATGGTCAAGAGGGCACGAGAGGGGTCAAGAATAGCGCGGCAATAAAAAAGGCGGAGCGCTTTCACGCCCCGCCCTGTGGATCAAAAGTCTCGTTTAACGATCACTTCGCCGCCTTGGCACCTTCTTTGAAGCAGTAGAGGTGCGTGTGGGTGGTGATGTAGAGGGCTCCATTGGCGGCGACGACGCTGCTGAGGAGCGGGCTGGGGAATTCGACGGTCTTGACGGCTTTTTCGTCGAGTGTTTTGCCTTCGGGGAGGATGAAGAGTTCGCCTTCTTCGTTGCCGATCCAGACTTTGCCGTCGGCGACGAGCGGGCTGGCCCAGATGTGGCCCTTGGTGTCGAACTTCCAGTATTCCTTGCCGGTCTTGGCATCGAGGCAGAAGAGGCGGCCGGTGTAGTCGGCGGCGTAAACGAGGCCGTCTTTGACCGCGGGGGTCGAGATGGAGCGCTCGATGCCTTTGAAGGTCCACACGGCCTTGCCGGTGATGTCGCCCGTTCCTTTCGGATCAATGCAGCTCAGGCAGCCAAGGCCTTCGCCGTGCTCAGGGTCCTGGCCTATGGGCACGTAGATGAGGCCGTCGGCAACGGTGGGCGTGGCGATGATTTCGGAGGGGCCGTCGTATTCGACATACTTGATGGGCTCGCCAGAGGAGTTCTTGCGATACTCGGGCGGGTTGGCGTCATAGCGCCAGAATTCCTTCAGGATGTCGAAGTCGTCCTTCTTCTCGGTTTCGGGGGCCATGGAATAGACCCAGCCGTCACCCGCAGCGAAGATGATTTGTTTTTTGCCGTTCACGTCGAGCGAGTTCGGGCTGGACCAGGAGCAGTGCAGCACGCGGCTGGAGGCGATGTGGTCCTGCTCTCCGAGGAGGGTGCCGTCTTCCGCATTCAGCATGATGAAGCTGGGCGAATCGGGCGCGGGGATGTTGGTGTGGGTCCAATCGACGCCGTTGCAGGTGGGGACGAAGACCTTGCCATCGACGACGAGCGGGAAACCGGCGGTGGCGTTGTGCTGGAAGACGCCGAGCTCTTTGTACATGTCATACACCCAGAGGATGTCGGCATCGGTTTTGCCGGGCGTGATGGGCGGCGTGGTCTTGCCGTCCTTGTCGAGCGGGGCCATGAAGGTGGCCTCGTCCTGCATGCCCTGGTTGCCATCGCTGAGGCCCTTCACGTCGAAGCAGATGATCTGGCAGCGGTTGCCGGGAACGTAGGCCTTGTCGCCGACGACGGTGGGGCTGGCGCAGATGCCGAGGTATTCCCAATCGTTCACTTTGCCGGTGCCCATCTTCGGGGAGACAAGCTGCCACTTAAAGTCGCCGGTGTATTCGTCGAAAACCATGACGATGCCGCGGTCGCCGGTGTGCTTTTCATCGCGGGGCGATTCGTTGTTCGTGCCGACATAGACCTGGCCATTCGCGATCACGGGCGTGCCGTAGGTCTGGGAGCCGAGCTTGGCGACCCAGAGGCAGTTCTTCGTCGTGCTCATGTCGATGTCCTCGGCACCAGGAGCCTTGTTGGCGGTCTCGGCGTTCGGGCGGAGGCGGCCGGCCTCTTTCGGCGCGGCCTTTGGGCCGTATTTCTTGCCAGGATCAAAGTCGGTGGGCAGTCCTTTTTCATCGGACACCATGTTGCGCGTGTTGCCGCCGCCCCACTGGGAGTAGTCGGCAGCGTGAAGCGTGGCGGACAAGGCCAGCGCGAGGAGGAGGGTGGGTTTGGTGGTCATGGAAACGGGTGGCGAGGAGTCAGCGGTCAGATGTTAGAAGTCCGAGGTAAGAGGTGATCAATTCTGCGTAACGCTGAGGTTGTCGATGTACATGCGGCGCTGGTTGAGCGGGGTGAAGCCGAAGAGGCCGGGGCTGCCGTTTTGATGCACGCGGGGGAGCTTCACGTCGATGGTCCAGGCTTCGGGCTCGGCGGCGCCTTTTTCCCACACCTTGGCCTGCACGGAGCCGGAGCCGTCTGCACTGCTGTTGACGCGGGTTTTGAAGGTGTACCACTTGTTGGCGGTGAGCTTGAAGGGCACTTCCTGCTTCAGACGCTCAAGGTTGGAGCTGACTTCCAGCTTGCCGGCATTGCCGCGGAGGCAGATGAGGTAGCGCTGATGGATGAAACCGATGTCGGACTTCGAGCGGGCATTGCCCTCGGTGAGCACGTCGGCCTGCATGGTGTAGTTCTTGAGATGCGCTGGGGCGAGGAAGACGCTGGCGCGTTGGAAGAGCAGGCGGTCAAAGCTCTTGCCGAAGACCTTGTTGCCGTCCTTTTCCATAACCTGGAATTTGAAGCGGGCACCGATCCAAGGGAGCGGCGGGTAGGCGAATTTGTAGGCGGGGTTGTTCTGCGGATCGACGGGGAATTCTTCGGTGAGCGTGTAGCCTTCGAAGTCCTCGGTGATGGGCAGGTCTTTCAGCGCACGACCACGAATGGTGCCGAAGAGACCGTCGGGGGCGGTGCCTTTGAAGGCGCCGGCGCTGATCTTCGCGTCAGGCGCGACGACGAGCTCGCCGGCATCGTTGAATTTGGCGTCCATGGTGGCTTTCACCTTCGCGGTCGGCGGGATGAAGGATTCCCACTTCACGCCTTTGATGTCATTTTCGACGACGAAGCCGTTGGCGTCGATGCTGCGGATGCGGAAGCCTTGTTTTTCACCGGCGAGAATGACGGTTTCCGCCGGAATGATCTGGAGGGCGACCGCTTTGCCTGCTTTTGGGATTTCAGCGACCGGCGCGGCGTCCACTTTGATGCCGCTGTTTGGAATCGGGAAGGTGTAGAGCTTTTCGGTCGTGGTGACGTAGAGCACGCCATCGCACACGGAAGGAGCGCCGAGGCATTCGCCTTCGAGAGCGATCTCCTGGACGACTTCACCGGCTTTTTCGCCGGGTTTGACGACGAAGAGCTTACCAGCCATCAGCGGACAATACAGCAGGCCATCGACGTAAAGCGGCGAGGAGTGCAGGTTGGCATTGGAGAGCTTCATCTTCCAAAGCTCAGCGCCGGTATTGGCGTTGATAGCGAAGAGCTCGCCGCCGTCGCTGAGCTGATAAATCGTGTCACCGACGACCACGGGCGAGGAACTCGTCGCGCCGATGGCGAAGCGCCAAAGCTCGGCGGAAGGCTCCAAAGTGGCCGATTCGGTGGCAGGCGGCACTGGAGGCGTGAGCTTCGTGGGGAGCTTCAGGGCGATCATGCGGCCTTTGTCGCTCGTATCGACGTTTTCGTCGTTGTGGATGGCGATGAGCTTGTCGCCGCCGTGGAGCACCACACTCGGATTGACGCCGTTTTTGCAGAAGGGGAACTTCCAGTAGGGTTTTCCGTTCCGCGTGTTCACGCAGACGATGTGGCCGCAGCCGGTAGTGAAGTAAGCAACGCGTTTGCCATCGCGAGTTTCGAGCACCGGAGTCGAGAAGGAGCTATCGACGGGGGGCGAAACGCCGGGAAGCGTCCACCAGACGAGTTGGCCGGTCTTTTTGTCGAAACCGTAGATGCGGTCAGCGGCCGGGCCGTCCGCGCCCCAGTTGGAGAAGATGAAATGCACCAAAACGTTGTCGCCCTCGATGACGGGGCTGCCGACGCGGCTGTTCGGGAAGGTCATGCGGCCGAGGTCTTCCATGAGCGGCTTTTCGAAGACCAATTTGCCGTCGAACTCGAAGCAGTAGAAGGTGCCCGCGTTGCTGACGAGGTAGATGCGCTTCGTCTCGGGGTCGATGGTGGGAGCGCCGATGGAGTAGCGGTTGTAGATCGAGTCGCTCAGGTAGTCAGGCAGCTCATGCTCCCAGATTTTGGCCCCGGTTTTCGCATCGAGGCAGGTCAGCAGCTCGATGAGGTCGGTCGTTTCGCCTTTGTAACCCCAGAGGATGACCTTGCCGTCGCAGATGACCGGTGTGCCGCGGCTGCGGGCCGCGTAGGTCCACGCGGGCTTGTCGGCCAGTTTGCCAGCGCCGGTGTAATGCTCCAGCGAGACGCCGTTTTGCAGCGGACCGCGCCAGTTGGTCCAATCATTGGCAAAAAGAGCGGGCGAAAGCGCCAAAGCGGCGGCGAGGGTGAGGTGGAAGCGTGGTTGCATGAAGAGAATAGAGGAACGTGACAAGATCAAAAGGGCTGGCGGAGCGGCAACGCGTTTTTCATCCCGTTCTCACGGGAAGGGAACCCTCCGGCACGGAGGGAAAAGGCGGGGCTGGGCAAAACGGGCTGTCCTGAGAACCTCTTTCGAGCGAGGTTGCGCTGCTGATTGGCAGGGCCCCTCAACGTCTGTCAAAGCGTGGTTCGACGAACCAACACGACCAGAGCAATCAGCACTACGATGGGGAGGACCGCACATTGCAGGTAATGGAACGCATCGTCCCCGCTCGTCAGGCGGGTTATCTCACGGGCCTTTTGGGCCTCGTAGATGGATGTGCTGATCAACTGGATATACATACTCGCTTATAACAATACCAGTAAACGACTTAGACCATCCACAACTTTTCAAACCTAAATCCTAACATTCAAACCGAATGTTAATTTTGAATTCATCAAAAAGCCTAGTTTATATCTCCTGCCACTATATAACCCACGTCACAGATGTGCAGATTGCGTTGGCAACTGGCGGCTTCGCGTCGTGTACCACGGCACTCGGTGCTCAGCCTGCGCTTCACACTGAAAGAAGATCGGCCCCAAACCGGCCAAAAAAGAAGCGGCGTCCCGGTGTGGGACGCCGCTTGGAGGTAATGGGCTTTGCTTAGGCTGCTTCGTCGATCTTTACGACCTTGTAGCCACCGATGCTCTTGAAGAACAGGAGAAGCAGAAGGTAGATCGCGGCCATGGTAGCAGGGATGTAAGCATCCGCCTTCAGCGTGGCACGGTCACCGGCCTGGTCGGCTTCGACGACAGCTTTCTGCTGCGGGGTCTTTTCCTTGGCTTCCTTGGCGGCGGCCAGCTTGGTGCCATCGAGGCCGAAGACCTCGGTGGACTTCAGGTTAAGGAAGGAGCTCGGCGTGGCGGCCTTGTATTCGGTGTAAAGAGCCGCGTCAGCCTTGTTGAGGGCCTCACCGGCAAAACGGTCCTTGCAGTAGCCGAGGCCAGGGCCGCCGATGATGCCGGCGGAGAGCATGCCGATGCCACCCATGATGGACATGGCCACGGCACCGGACTGCGGGAAGCGGTCACCGACAACGGCGAGCATCGTGGGCCAGAAGAAGGTCTTGCCGACGGCATAGATGCCGAGGGCGACGAGAGCCACCGTGAAGGTCTGCATGCTGCTGGCAAGCACGAGGCCGACGGTGGCGATCAAGGCGCAGACGAGGAGAAGGCCGACGGGGGAGAGCTTGAGGGTGCTTTCGATCCAGTGGGCGCAGAAGCGCAGGCCGAACATGATGGCGGAGGTCCAGATGAAGAGGTACTTGCCCTGTTCGGAGGTGAAGAGGTTGCCGGTGATGTTCTGGATCCAGCCGTCGGTGCCGAGTTCGACCGCGCCAACGAGGGCGTGCGTCACAAACAGCACAAAAAGGATGAACGAGCCCAGGGAGAACTTCGTGAGCACCGCGACTGCGATGAGGAGGATGCCGCCGATGGCATAGCCGATGGCCTTGGCGTTGTCAGGAGAGAAGGCATTAATGATGCCACCGAAGAAATTGGCGAGCAGGTAGCAGGCAACAAGGGCACCGAGGATGCCGACGGGCTTCAGCATGCTGACGAAGCTGGCACCTTTTTCGGCGGCTTCGGATTTCGGGAACTTCTGGCCCATGAACATGATCGCGTAGAGCACGGTGGGGACGAGGTAGAGGGCGAGCTGGGTCTTCCAGCCGACCTGCATCTTGTCATCGAGCACCCAGCCAGCGACGGAGCCGAGCACCATGCCAGCAGGCCAGGAGGCGTGCAGGATGTTCAGGTAGTGCGTGCGGTTTTCGGGGAAGAGGGTGGCCACCAGCGGATTGGCGACAGCTTCGAGCGTGCCGTTCGCATAGGCGAAGATGAACATGCCCCAGAACAGGAAGTTATAGGCGTTCTCAGGCGTGCTGGCACCAAAGGTGACGAAGGCAGAGAGGATGTGGCAGATGAGGGCGAGGGCGACGAGCTTGCCGTAGCCGATCTTGTCCACGATGAGACCGCCGAAGATGATGCCGAAGCAGAAGCCGGAGAATCCAGCGCCACCGATGGCACCCAGCTGGGCACCCGTGAAGCCGAACTCCTTGCCCCAGTTATCAAAGATGCCGCCACGGATGGCGAAGCCGACGCCGGCGGCCAGGATGGCCATGAATCCGGCCCATAGGAGTCTCATTCGATTGTTTTCGCTGCTCATAGAGGTGCGTTTGAGTGTGGTTGGTGTGTGTCTGTGTTAAGAGAGGTTCGGGAAAGCGCGTGTTTTAGGGGCCGCCTATCACCACGACAAGGAAAAAATACCCGGATTCGTGAACCGGAGGTAAAAGTTACCTCTCTCGCCCGCGTCCGGGAGTGGACGCCGGGGCATTTTCCTTCATGAGTCAGGCATGGAGTGCCCTCACTGCGAGTTTCCGCTCGATCCCGGCTCGAACCGCACCTGTCCGAAGTGCGGCACGGAGGTGCGTGGCATGATTTTCCAGGGCCTGCTGGAGGTGGATGTGGCCCACAGCGGCGAAACGTGGGACGTGGCGCGGGAAAAAATCATCCGCGCCGTGAACCAAGCCATGCTCCACGGCCACAGCGGGGTGAAAATCATCCACGGCTGGGGGGCCAGCACCGGCCGTTCGGTGCTTTCCGGTCTGGCGGTGACGCTTTTGCGCGGCTTTGCCCAGCGATACGGCGGCAGCCTCTCGCCGGACAAGCACAATCCCGGAGCGCATGTCCTTTGGCTCAATCGTTGAGCCCCGCCATCAGCACGCGGCGTCGCTCGTCCTTGCCCAGCGGTTTGAGCTTCTCCACCGCGGCATAAAAAGCCTCCACGTCCCCGTGGTTCTCCCGGAGCAGCCGTTCAAAGCCCGGCACGAGGTCGTGGTAAGTGGCCAGCGTGTTCAGCCGGGCGTTGTTCCAGATGATCTTGAGCTCGTTACCGTTCTTCGCATCCACGGCCTTGTCCTTCACACCCATCGCGGCCAGCCGGGACTGCAGCCGCAGCAGCAACGCATTCTTCTGCTCCAGCGTGTGCCCCGGCGTGGCGTAGAGCTTTTTCAGCTCCGCCCGCGTGCTGAGAGCCGTCGAGATCATGGCGCGATCCCGCTTCACATGCGCCTCATACTCCCGCAGTTCCGCCAGCCGTCCCTTTGATCGCAACCATCGGCGCACCGCCGCCTCGGCATTCGCCGTGGCAAAGGCCTCATTAAAGTCCGTGTCACCAGGAATGAAGAGCCGCGCATGCGTCAGTTCGTGGAAGATGAGCTCCGCAAACTCCGCCTCGCCGCGGTGGATGCAGGTGTTCAGCAGCGGATCTTTAAAGAATCCGAGCGTCGAGTAGGCCTCCACCCCCGCCGCGAAGACATCCTGCCCCTTCGCCTTCAGCGACAGCACCTCTTTGCGGGCATCCTCCTGGTCAAAGAAGCCGCGGTAGGCCAGCCGACCCACAAATGGATACCACCACTGCTTTGGCTCCACGCTGAAAGGCTCCGCTGCATACACCACCCACACCACATAGGGCCGCTTCAGGTCCGAGTAAGTGCCAAAACTCGCCGCAGGCAGCTTCAGCGTCGTCTTTGCATACGCACGCAGTTCGAGAGCGAGGCGCAGTTTGGCCTTCACGGCCTCTTTCTCCGCCGGATCGGCCAAAACAACCTCCACCGGCCGCTGGCGACGCCAGATCTCCGCCTGGCCGCGCATCGCCTGCGAGTAAAAACCCACCGTGCGGCACGAGCAGAGCACCACGGCGCACGACAGCAGGGCATGCCTGAGAAGCGGAAAAGTCATGCACCCATCGTAGAAGGCTGCCACGCAGTTGAAAAGGCTCTTGTGACCAGACCGTATCCCTTCCCGCCATGAACGCCCCTGCCCCACTCAACCGCCGTGAGATGCTGCGCCAGTCCTGCGCGGGCTTTGGCATGCTGGCATTGCACGGTTTGCTCGGCTCGGAGGCCTCCGCGGCCTCGCTGAACCCGCTCGCGGCCAAGCAGCCGCACTTCCCGGCGAAGGCAAAACGCGTCATCTTCCTCCTGATGAAGGGCGGGCCGTCTCAGGTCGATACCTTTGACCCGAAACCGCTCCTCGACCGCGACCACGGCAAGCCGCCACCCTTTGCCCTGCCCCGCGTCACCTTCGCCAAGACCGGCAACCTGCTCCGCTCGCCGTGGAAATTCCGCCAGTATGGCCAAAGCGGCCTGCCGGTCAGCGATCTCTTCCCGCATGTGGGCCAGTGCGTGGATGAGCTCTGCATCATCCGCTCCATGCACGGCACGAATCCCGCCCACGGCGGCGCCTTGCTGAAGCTCCACACTGGCAGCGACACCTTCGTGCGTCCCAGCATGGGCGCCTGGGTCAGCTACGGCCTCGGCACGGAAAACACCGACCTGCCTGCCTTCCTCACCATTTGCCCCACGCTCGCCCACGGCGGCGTGAACAACTGGGGCAGCGCTTTCCTTCCTGCGTGGTGCCAGGGCACCCCGCTGGGCAATGCCAGCGTCAGCGCCGAGCAGGCCGTCGTGCGTCACATCAAAAACACCCGCACACCCACGCCGCTGCAACGCCTGCAACTCGATCTCGCCTCCGATCTCAACCATCGCCATCTCGAAGCTGCGGGTACCAACGCCGCCCTCGAAGCCCGCATCGAGTCCTTCGAGCTCGCCTTCCGCATGCAAAGCAGCATGCCGGAGATCCAAGGCATCAAGGGCGAGACCGAGGCAACCAAGAAACTCTACGGCCTCGACGATCCCGTCACGGCGAATTTTGGCCGCCAGTGCCTGATGGCACGTCGTTTCGCCGAGCGTGGCGTGCGCTTTATCCAGGTCACGCACAGCGACAGCTTCGTGCAGTGGGACCAGCATGGCGATCTGCTCAAAGGCCACACCAAAAACGCCGCGGAGGTGGACAAGCCCATCGCCGGCCTGCTCCGCGACCTTCGCGCCCGAGGCCTGCTTGATGACACGCTCGTGCTGTGGGGCGGTGAGTTCGGCCGCACCCCTGTGGCGCAGGGCACCGATGGCCGCGATCACAACCCACACGGCTTCACCATGTGGATGGCCGGTGGCGGTGTGAAGGGCGGCATGGCCTACGGAGCCACCGACGACTACGGCTACTACGCCGCCGAAAACAAAGTCCACATCCACGACCTCCACGCCACCATCCTGCACCTGCTCGGCATGAACCACGAGAAGCTCACCTACCGCTACGCGGGTCGTGACTACAAGCTCACCGACCTCGCGGGCAACGTGGTGAAGGACATCATCGCGTGATCAGATGAACCCAAGGAACCACGAGTAATCGCTTGCCAGTGTATCAGTTGTGCTGTTACAGTAGTGACACACCTCGCTCATGCTGCCTTTTTCCATCCAGCTCACCGATGGCACGCCCGTGTCCGACCAGATCCTGCTGGCGGTGCGGAAGGCATTGCTGACCGGGCAGATGAAGGCGGGGGATGAGTTCCCCAGCGTGCGCACGCTGAGCCAGGAGCTCAAAATCAGCCCCACCACGGCGCACAAGGTCGTGCTGCAGCTCAAAGACGCAGGATGGCTCAATTCACGGCCCGGCATCGGCATGGTCGTCACGGAGCCGGACCAGCCCGGACTCGCCGAGCGCCTCGCGCAGATCACGCCGGAGTGCCGTGCGCTGCTCAAAGAGGCCGCCGAGCTCAATCTCACGCTCAATCAAGTCATCCAGCACCTGAAAAGCCTATGATCACGATCTCCGATCTTCACAAACGCTTCCGCAAAACCGAAGCCGTGGCCGGTTTGAGCCTCGAAGTGCCCGAAGGGCAGGTCACGGCCTTTTTGGGCCCGAACGGCGCAGGGAAGAGCACCACCATCAAATGCCTGCTAAACCTCCATCGGCCCGATTCGGGCTCTGCGAGCATTTTGGGCACCGATTCGCGAAAACTCGGCCCCGCGCAGTTCACGCAGATCGGTTACGTTTCCGAGAACATGGAACTGCCACTGTGGATGACAGTGAAGCAGTTCCTCGACTACTGCCGACCGCTCTATCCGAACTGGGACAAGGCCTTCGAGGCCCAATTGCTCACGCAGTTCGACCTTCCGCTCACCACCAAATTGAAGGACCTCTCCCGCGGCATGCGCATGAAGGCCGTGCTGCTCAGCAGCCTCGCGTATCGGCCGAAGCTCGTCGTGCTCGACGAACCCTTCAGCGGACTCGATCCGCTCGTGCGCGATGAATTCATCCGCGGCCTCCTCGAACTCACCGAGCAGGAAGGCTGGACCGTTTTTGTGTCCTCGCACGACATCGAAGAAGTCCAGCGCCTCGCCGACCGCATCGCCATCATCAATCGCGGAAAGCTCGCCCTCGACGAAACGAGCGACAGCCTGCAAAGCCGCTTCCGCGCGGTCGAAGTCGTGCTCCCCGATCAATCGCGAGCTTCCGTGAGCCTTCCCACCGATTGGCTGCACGCCGAGCAGGCCGGACGCACGCTTCGATTCACCGCGAGCCGCTTTCAAAACGACGCGCAGCTCGCCGCCGCACTCCGCGAGGCCATTCCGACCGCCTCCACGCCCGAAATCCGTCCCATGAGCCTGCGCGAGATCTTCGTCGCGCTCGCCCGCGCCTACCGTCTCGAAGGGAAATGAGCCATGAACCTCGTCCTTCATCATTTCGGCAAAGAGTTCCGCTACCTGCGTCTGCGCTGGCTCACGTTTCTCGTGCTGCTGGGCTTTGAACTCGCAGTCAACATGGAGTGGCTGCTGCCGATGCGTGCCGGAGAGGCTTCGCCGGGCTGGCTGGCGTATTTGAACGTGGTGGTGCTGCTCGTCGGACTGTCGTTGCTGTTTTCATGTCCTGAAGATCGCCCGGGTGACCGCAGCTTTATAAGCACGCGCCCGATGCCTCTGCGCGCCTACTGGCTGGCGCGTGTGATGATCTGGCTGCTGCTCATTGTGCTGCCGGTCGTTTTGCAAAACGGGCTCTACCTCGCGCTTTCAGGCCGGCCATTTGCCGATGTGCTGCGGGGAATGGGGGAGCGTCTTTGCTTCGCGGCCGGCTTCTCCGCGTGGCTGCTGCCCATGCTGGCCTTGTGGCAGCGGAAGGAAGTGTGGAAGCTGCTGCTGCCCCTCACGCTCACGCTCTTTGTCGCGTCGAAATTGCTCGATGTCGCGACGGCGGATTCGGGCACGATCAGTTTTTACCAGACCTGGCCAGCTCTAGCGCTGGGGTGGGGCCTGTTTGCCTTGTTGAGCAGTGCGCTGGTCTGGCGGCATCTCGTTCACGGCTATTCGTTTGGGCGACGCCTTGCGATGACCTCGCTGGCAGGCATGCTGGGTTTGTTTGCGGCACGATTCGGCTCCTGGGGCGATTCGCTGCCGGTTTCGCAAGATGCGGCACTCGTTCAAAAACTCGCTCCACAGTTCCAAACGGCATTCGACCTCGCCGAAGCGCGATTCGAGGGCACGGAGCGTAGTTTTGGTCCGTCACTTCGCGGAAAGTTGCCGTCGGTCACGGGCATGAAGGACGTGCATGTGGTGCTGCGTCCGCTCAGCAGTGTTTTCACTCAGGCGGGTTCATCACGTCGTGTCGAGAGTGAGGAGAATCATCCGTATCGCCCCTCGCCCTATTTCACGCCGCATTGGGAAGTCTATCGCGGGAATCAGGTGCTGAGTAGCTTCTTCCCCAAGAGCACGCTGCTCATGCCCGATGATGAGTACATGCCCAAGTGGACGCTGAACGATCAGGCTCTCACTCCGCTGGCCGCTTTTTCCGCACCGCATCCGCGTTTCGACGAGCCGCTCGGCATTGAGACTGATTTCGTGGTGGACTGGTTCCAGCGTGATCTGGCGCTGGAAATGCCCGTCGCTGCAAATGCCAGTGCGGAGTGTGATGAAGTGCGCTGGAAAATCCTGCGCGTCAGTCCGGCGGAGGGACCAAAGCCTGGGGCGCTCACCCTTTTCCTGCATCAGGAATCGCGGGCGCATTGGGACGCGGAAAACGGGCAGGCCATCCTGCTGCATCTGCCCGCGCAGCGTCTCGTCAGGCTGGAGCCGACAAAGCAGACGATCGTCAGCCAGCGCGGTGATCACACGGGCTGGCGTCATTCGCTGCTGGAGCTGACTTGGAGCAACCTCCTCAACCATGCCGATGGCGAGCCGACCGGTGTCGATCTCGCCGCCGCGCGGCTCATCCTGCTGCGCAGTCGTTTTCTCGGCCAGAGCCGCACGAGTTGGAAATCGCCTGAAATCCGTCTGGCAGACATTCCATCCAATTGGGGCAACGAACTCCGCTGGAGCGAGTCCAGGGTCCTCTATGGAGGTCGCGAGACAAAGGCTTTTCAGGAACGCCTCACCACGCTGAAACCGCCCTCCGCTGAAAGCAGCGAGAAGGAAGCTCGGCGCTATGTCTATGATCTCTTCTCTGCGGCATCCTGCACGCGGGCGGTCTATACGAATGCGGCTCATCCTATCCTCACACAGGCCTTTGAGCCGCTGGGTCGGAATCATCTGCCGCTGCTGCTGGAGCTGCGCTCTCATGCATGGCCCGGCTGGTCCAACAAGCCGCCGAACAACCTCCTCGAACGCTTTGTGACCGAGGATCAGCGTGAGGCGTTGGTCGAACGCGCCCCGAGTCACACCATGCTGGCCGATCTGGTCTTGCGCAAAGGCTGGGCGGAGACGGCGAAACGGCACAAGCCGCACCTCCTCGCCGCCCCCGTGCTGCCGCCAGGCGCGGAAACGCTGCTGCTGGCCTGGAAAGATGATCCTGACGTGGCTGCAAGACTCATGAAGGGAGCCCGGCATGACTTCAACGGCGAAATCATCCGCGCCCTGGATAAACAACCGGAAACACGGCCGCAGATCGAGACCGTGGTGAAGGAGGAGTTCGAGGACACGGTGCTGCTGATGCAATCCATGCAGTCAAACCGCCGTGTGGAGCGTGCGGCGGAGTTTGGCTCGGTGGAGGCTTTCGAGCTCTGCCTGCGGTGGTTGGGACTCGATGGCGATATGACCCGTGAAGTGTCGGGCCCTCCCTATCCATCCCTATTGAATGCGGATGGCAGCGACTTTTGGCACAAACGCATGCCCGAGCACGAGCGGCGTCCCTTCTTCCGCCGCCTGAAGCTGAGCGATTTTGTTTATGTGCCTGAAAAACGAGCCTGGAGGTTTCTGAAGCCATGACTGCCGCGCCTTTCTTCACTCGTGTCATCCATCAATGCCGTGTCGAGTGGCGGCATCAGCGGTTCATGGTGCTGTTGTGGTTGCTCGTGCTTGTCCTGCGCCAGTGGCAGCAGGTTTTTGAGACAAGAACTCGAACCTCTCTGACCTCCTATTGGGACCTCGATCTCTTGCTGGCGGTCACGCCAGTGCTGATGGCAGCCGCAGTCGTGTGGCGCTGCGTCAGCGCGGACTCCCCCTCAAACACCGATACCTTCAGCCTCACGCGACCGGTGGGACAGGCGGTGCTGTGGTGCGGGAAGCTTCTTTTCGTCGTCACCGCCGTGATGCTGCCGCTGCTGCTCGTGCTGAGCCAAGGGTGGCGCGGTTTTGACCTCGGTGCGGCTCAATGGGCGGCCATGAGCGGAGCGGTGCTGCTCGCGGGTGGTCTGCTCTGCGCCCTGGCAGGCGGAGTGACTGCGCTGGCCTCGTCCTCGCGTCAGGTGATCGCTCTCGCTGTGCTCTCGCTCGTCGGTGCGGGCGTGTGGCTGGCCATGCAGGAGAGATGGTCCGTGCCGGAGTTCATGACGCCCGAAACACAGCGCGTGCAGCTTTGCGGCAGTCTCGTCGCAGGCGTTTTGGCCTTCGCAGGCATCATGGCGGCCTGGTGGTGCGCCACGGTGCCAAGGCGGCGATTCTCCGCGGCGGGCTTGCTGCTCGCCACGCTGCTGGTTTCGCGTTGGATCGCCGAGACATGGAGTGCTGAGTGGCTCACGCGTCCCGAGAAGGAATACGCCAAGGCCTCCAAACTCGCTTTAAAGTTCGGCAAGGCTGATCCGGCAGACAAAACGCCCGGACGCGGCCTCTGGCCCACGCTACGCATCACCGGCCTCGGTAAAGATGAAGTCGCCACCATCCTCGAATTCGCTCCCGTCCGTGAAAACGAGCCCTGGCCGCCCGAAGGCAGCCACACAGACACCCCGAGCACCGAACGCGGCTACGGCTCCTGGCTGCATCACGACCACACGCGAGCGCTTTTCAAGCACTACCCCGCCACCACTCTCTGGCAGGATCGAATCCATAACGATGCAGTGTACAACGGCCGCAAGACGCTCGATGCGCTGCTGCAAAGCATGCGTCTAAAACGCGAGGATGCCATCCAGCGCCCCTGGCGGCTGCGGATCGTCGTGCATGAGATGAAACGCATCGCATCCATGCCCTACCGGCAGCTTTGGACCCAGGAAAACGCCTTTCTCATCCGTCCCGGCATGCGATTGGAGCTCAACGCCTTCGCCTGGCTGCGCGATGCATGGGAGATGCACGGCCGCGTTCATCGCCTAGCATCCGCCGTGCTTCCCATTGATGCCTTCCGCCATGCCACCACGCGGAAGCATGAACTGGACGACGACTTCTTCCTCGTGCTCGAAGACAAAGAGCTGCGCGAAAACGAAGCCCACAGTCTCGGTCTCGTCTGCCGCGATCCACGTCTCGCGATTTGGGCAGATCACAGCGGCCTCTGGCTCCATGAAGAGAACCAGGGCTTCGAAGTCCGCCTTTGGCATCCGCGAGAGCAGCAGGTGATCCTCCAGCGCAACCTCGACGAATGGATCGACCAGCAAGACGCCAGCCTCTGGCATGCCGAGGAGCGCGGCATCGTGGAACTGGAACTCACGCCTGAGCAGATGGCCCAGGTGTTGCCGGAACCGCTGAAGAAGCCGTGAGGAATCACGTGCGTCCATCGTTAACTCCGGCCATGAAACGACGCTCCTTTTTCCTCGCCTGTGGCTCGGCGGCTCTCGCCGCGAATGTGCCGTCTCGTTTGCGCATCGGCCAGATCGGCACGGAGCATGCGCATGCAGCCGGGAAAATGGCGGCGATGCGATCGTTGACGGATCTGTGGGACGTGGTCGGCGTGACGGGGCCGAAGGGCTACGACGGTGTGAAGTCCATGAGCGTGGAGGAACTGCTGGCGGTGCCGGATTTGAAGGCGGTGGCGGTGGAGACGACGCTGGAGGCCTCGTGCGCGATGGCGCGGCGGTGCATCGAGGCGGGCAAGCATGTGCATCTGGACAAGCCGGGTGCGGTGAATCACGACGAGTTCAAGGCGATGCGCATGGAAGCGGAGAAACGCGGGCTGACGGTGCAGATGGGTTACATGCTGCGCTACAATCCAGCCTTCACTTTGCTCTTCCAAGCCGTGCGCGAGGGCTGGCTGGGTGAGATCACGGAGATCGACGCGGCGATGGGCAAGCTGGCGGATGCAGGCACGCGGAACAAGATCGGCGCTTTGGAGGGTGGCGGCTTGTTTGAGCTGGGCTGTCATGTGATCGACGCGGTGCTGACGATCCTCGGCAAGCCCTCGGCGGTCACTGCTTTCTCGACACCGACCGGCAGCGATGGCGTGAAGGACAATCAAATGGCCGTGCTGCAATACGCGAAGGCCACGGCGGTGATCCGCTGCAATCACGCGGACCCGTTTGGCGGCCCGCGAAGGCGTTTCAATGTCAGCGGCACGGAGGGGACATTGGAGATTGTGCCGTTGGAGAGCGGTCAGGTGACTCTTTCGCTCACGAAGGCCCGTGCCAGTTACAAGAAGGGCACGCAGAAAATCGAGCTTCAGGTGCCGAAAGGCCGCTATGACCTCGAATTTGTCGATCTGGCGAAAATCGTGCGTGGTGAGAAAAAGCTGGCGTGGGACGCGGCGCACGACATGGCGGTGCATGAGACCGTGCTGCGTGCCGCCGGGATCTGGAAGTGACCATGAGCGCCCTGACCATCCAAGACCTCGCCTTTGCCTACCCGGGAGATTCGTTCCGCCTGGCGGTGCCATCGCTCGATGTGGCCGCGGGCTCCACGCTGGCTCTCGCGGGTGCGAGCGGTGGTGGAAAGACCACGCTGCTGCGCCTGATGACCGGCTTGCTACGTCCTGAACGCGGCGAGGTGCGCCTCGGCGATCAAAACTTGGCCTCGATGAGCCGCGAGGAGCTGCGTGCGTTTCGTTTGAAGAACATCGGGCTGGTGTTTCAGGACTTTGCACTGCTCGATTACCTGACGGTGGAGGAAAATATCCTCATTCCGCACCAGTTCAGCGGCAGCACGCTGGCCACGGCCCGCACAAACCTCCCTTCCCTGCTCGAACGCCTGCAAATCGATGGTTACCGCCACAAACGTGTGAGCCAGCTTTCGCAAGGTGAGCGCCAGCGGGTGGCCATCGCGAGGGCACTGGCTCATGAGCCGAGGTTTTTGTTCGCTGACGAGCCGACGGCGTCGCTCGACCCGGTGCGCACGCGAGCGGTGACTGATCTCATGATCGAAGATGCGAAGCGGCGAAATGCCGCGCTGGTCGTGGTGACGCACGATCATGCCCTGCTGCCGAGTTTTGATGCCACACGGCGCATGGATGACTTCACCGGAAGGTGAAAAATCACCTGCGAAGAGGCTCGTGGCGGGCATGATGGCCACGCCCCCATGTCTGATGCCAAAAGCCCAAGCCCCGCCTCCTCGACGACCGCGCCGTGGGAGGCCAAACGTCCACCGCGTGGCCGCGGCCTTCTGCGCAAGCTTTTCACCCTGCTCATCATCGGCGGCCTAATAGCCCTCGTGGTGCAGGCGATGAGCCCGCGACCCGTCGAAGTCGAGGTCGGCGTGGTGAAGCCGGGTCCGCTGACGGTTTTCGTGAGCGAGGAAGGCAAGACTCGCATCCGCAATCGCTACATCGTCGCCGCTCCGGTAGCCGGCAGCATGCAGCGGGTGACTTTGAAGCCAGGCGATGCGGTGAAGGCAGGCGAGACGATCCTCACCCGCATCGAACCGGTGATGGCTCCTCTGCTGGATGCCCGCACAAAGGCGCAGGCGCTGGCCCGTGTGAATGCTGGCACCGCGACGCAAAGCCGTGCGCAGGAAGCGCTCGAGATGGCCCGCACCGGCCTGAAATACGCGCAGACGAATTGGGACCGCATTAAGAACAACACGGACAAGGGCACGATCAGCGACACGGACCGCGACACCTTCGAACGCGAGGCGGAGATGAAGGCCCGCGAGGTGCGTTCGGCGGAATTTGCGCTGCAAGTGGCGGAGTTTGAACTGGCTCAAGCGAAGGCCGCCCTGCTTCAACTCGAAAAGCCGGAGAGCGGCGGCGCGGTGATCGATTTGAAGGCTCCGGTGAATGGCGTGGTGCTGCGAGTGCAGCAGGAAAGTGCCACGATCGTGTCTCCGGGCACGCCGATTATCGAACTCGGCGATCCCACGGACCTCGAAGTGGAGGCAGAGATCCTTTCTCGCGATGCCGTGAACATCCAGACCGGTGCGGAAGTCTTGATCGAGCAATGGGGCGGCAAGCCCGTGCCGGCTCGCGTGCGCCGCATCGAGCCTGCGGCTTTCACGAAGGTATCGGCTCTCGGTGTCGAGGAGCAGCGTGTGCTGGTGCTGAGTGACTTCGCGAAGGACTCCCCTGCCCTGAAGATGCTCGGCGATCGTTTTCGCGTGGAGGTGCGTGTGGCCGTCTGGCATAGCGATGAGACCTTGCTGGTGCCCGCTGGAGCTCTTTTCCGCGAAGGCAGCGAGTGGAAGACCTTTCTCTTTGATCACGGCAAGGCCCGCACGGTCACTGTCGAGGCCGGACGCACCGATGGAAAGCTCACTCAAGTCCTCGGCGGCATCAAAGCGGGCGATGAAGTGCTTTTACACCCGCCTGACAGTGTCAAAGAAGGCAGCGAGGTGGTGAAGCGCTGATCACGCGGTGGCCTTTTGCTGGCCCTGACGCCAGGCGGCGATCTCGTTGGGATTACCCTGCTTCATGCCGATCTTTTGCGTTGTGAACTCCTCGGGCAGCAGCACCTCGGTGTTCGATCCCATCGTGAGCGGGCCCAGGAAATGGATCTCGACACGCTCCGCGGCCTCGCAGAGCCAGCCAAAGGCACGGTGATACAATTCGAGGAAGGCATCGACATACGGCGCGATGCAGTCGGAGGCATCGGAGGCCATTTTGAGCGCGGTTCCCTTCAAATTGTTCGCATCGGTGGATTCGACGGAGACGCTCGGCATCTGCGGCAGCGGCTTGGGCAGCAGGTAATCATTCAAGGCCACCGGCATGCCGCTTTCGGTGAAGGGAAACATCGCTCCATCCATGGTGGAGATGATCTGGCGCACGAGATTGAGCATCTTTGGCACCACGGTTTGCAACGCGGCAAGGAGGGCGCTGGGATCATCGACGTTCGCAAACTTCGCGCCGAGCGTCTGGAAGGCAAAGAAGGTCGTGAGCAGCTCGCGGAAGGAAGGCAGCGCACCGGCCATCGCCTCATAAACAGCCACCCAGCCGGGCAGATCACGTCGGCGGAACTGGAGGAACTCGTCGAGTTGAGCGGGCTCCGACCACCACAAAAGACCAAGAGCGGAGGCAAAGCGGCTTTCGAGCATGATCTCCTTTTCGACGAGCGGACCTTCCATGTGCTCCATGACCATGCGCTGCCGGGAGGCCTCTGCCCGCAGCGTGCCGGGACTCACATCCTCGAGGCCAAACTGGATGCGTGACACGGTGAAGCCCGCGAGGCTGAGCACGGCGGCGGCTTCGAGATCACGACGACGCTGCCACGCGATGTTCCACTCCTGCAGCGCCACTTTGAGCTGCGGACCCCATTGAATAACCTCATCGCGAATGGTGAGGATGGTGCGCTGCAATTCCACTCGTCCCGGCGAGGTGGCCGGCGTGGCACCTAGGCCGCACAAGCAGCGCTCGGGATGAGCGAGGCCGTGGAAGTAGCGGCGGATGGCCACGAGCGAGGCTTCATCGCGTCGGTTTTGATGAATGACCTCCTCATCGGCGACGAGCCGGTGCTCGACGAGATTGATCTCGAGCTCGTGCTGGTAGTAAAAGTAGGTCACCTGACGCGAGAGATCGACGAACTGCCTCATCAACACCGCCGCGGGCTGGCCGGGCGAGAGATGAGCGACGATTTCCGCACCAACGGGAGGTTGGGCAGCGCTGACGGTCTCGGGTTGAGGTGGTCGCCCATCGGCTTTCGCGGCCGATTTGTCCGCCACGGCCTTTGCCACATGACGGGAGATCAGCAGCGAGAGGTTTTCAGGGATGCGATGCTGTTTCACACCTCGATCGATTTCCTGTGAGGCCGATTCCCAAGCCTTGCGAAGGTGCGAGAGCTTGCGGTTCATCCGCGCATACTCGTCCTTGCCGATCACATTTTCCGCGCAGCCATCCGCGGTGCGGTCCATGGCCCAAATCGCGAGCAGGCTGGCACTGCGTGCGACAAGGGCGATGAGCATGAAGGGCACCTTGGCAATCCACATCCAGCCGCGCACGATGAAGCGGCCCACCTTGTGCCACTGCGTCTCGCGCTTGGGTGCCTTGCGCAGATCGAGCTCCCATGGGTCACGTTCCAAAACAGCACGGTAGAACCACAGGTTCATCTCCCTCAGCGTGTGCACAAACAGGGTGCCGAGGCCGCCGGCGCCGTAGCCGAGCTCGCGTGCCAGCAGACCACCGAGCTCCCGCGCGGAGACCACGGAGATCACGGGCATGCCGATGTGCATGACGGTTTCGCCGGAGAGGATGCCATTCAGGCCGCCTTTCATCGTCGAACGCACGGAGATGGTCGTATCAAGCCACACTTGGGCCGGCGGCGGCATTTTGAGATGCCAGCAAAGGGTGTGGATGATCTCAAAAAGCTGGGGCTGCGTGCCCTGCATTACTTGTATAGCCACCCGCGTGGATGGCGGTCTCGGCCGCAGCGGACGCAGCATGAACACCCACGTGATGCCCAGCGCGAGGAAAAGCAGCCAGTCCTTCATGAGGTTCCAATGCAGGACGCCGTTGATGGCCATGGTCTTCGTGATGGCGTGCAGTTCCACGCCGATCCACACGAAGGTGAGCGCCACCAGCAGGATGTAGGTGAGCAGCAAACAGACCGCCACCGTGGCCGACGAGATCAGCAGCAGGAAATGCAGCGGACCGCGCCAGGGCGCGATGCGGATGCATTTGAGTGGTGCTTCGGATGCGTGGGCCGATGACATGAGGAAAACAGGGGAGAGCCGTGCCCCGGAGAGCACGACCGGGGGAAAGTTAAGGCTCCATTTATGGTAATTCTAGTTAATTATTCCTATTTCAGGATGTTCAGGCTCGGAAAACCGGCCAAATCGCCCCTGTTCAGCCCGTTTGGAGGCCATGCGCCTCCCTTTTGCCCTCTTCGGCTTCGCTTTGGCCTCCGCTGCCGCGAAACCGGTGAACCTCGTTTTCATCCTCACGGACAACCAGGGTGCCTGGACGCTCGGCTGCTACGGTAACCCGGACATCCGCACGCCACACATCGATCGCATGGCCGCCGAGGGTATTCGCTTCACCCGGGCCCTGAGCAGCAATCCGGTCTGCTCGCCAACGCGGGCGACGTTTTTGACCGGTCTGATCCCGTCGCAGCATGGCGTGCATTCCTTCCTCGACCCGAAATACATGATGGGGCCGGAGGCCTACAACACGCTGCAGGAATTCACCTCCCTCGGCGAGGTGCTTCATGATGCGGGCTACACCTGCGGCCTCAGCGGCAAATGGCACCTCGGGGCGAACATGACTCCCAGCGAGGGGTTCACGACCTGGACGACCAAACCGGACGGGAGCACGCAGGAGTTTTACGATCAAAAAATCATCGAGAATGGCGAACTCCGCATCGAGGCGGGCTACACCACGGACTTTTGGACGCGGAAAGGCATTGAGTTCATCCAGCAGAACAGGGAGCGGCCGTTTTTCCTCTACCTCGCCTACAACGGCCCTTACTCGCTCGGCAACCTCATGACCCAGCCGGCCCGCAACCGGCATGCCGAATACTATGCCGACAAGCCGCTGCACTCCTTTCCCCGCGATGCGATGCATCCCTGGCAGCATGCTAACAAGCAATTCCACAACACCGATGCCGGCCGCCGCCGCATGGCCGCCGAATGCAGCGGCGTGGATGATGGCGTGGGTGGAATCCTCGCGGCGCTGAAAGCCAACGGCCTCGATGAAAACACGCTCGTGGTCTATTCCAGCGATCAAGGCTGGATGGGCGGTCAAAACGGCATGTGGGGCATGGGAGACCACTTTGTGCCCACCGGTGCCCACGAGCTGATGATGCAGATCCCGCTGATTTTCCGTCATCCTGGGCAAATTCATGCCGCGCAGACCTGTGATGCCATCGTGAGCAATTATGACTTCATGCCGAGCGTGCTCGCCTACCTCGGCCAGCCGATGCCGAAGAGCCCCAAATCACCCGGGCGTGACTTTTCACCGGCTCTGCGAGGTCAAAAGCTCGACAACTGGGACAACACGATCTTCTACGAAATGGAGACCACGCGAGCGATCCGCAGCGAGCGTTGGAAATTCGTCTCACGGCATCCGGACGGACCTTGCGAGCTCTACGACATGCAGGCCGATCCGCAGGAACGCTTCAATCAATATGGCCAGCCGGGAACCGATGTGATTCGAGCCGATCTTGCGAAGCAGCTCGATGCTTTCTTCAACCAATACGCCGACCCCAAATGGGACATCTGGAAAGGCGGAGGCTCAAAAGCGAAGCTGCACACGAAGTGACCTGCCACTTCACTTCCCACCGCGATACGGAACGGCTTTGGGAATGTTCTGCAGACGCGGGCTGCTAAACTCGAGAGCCTCTTCATAGAGATTTGAGCGGCCGTTTTCGATCCGGTTCGGACCATCGAGGCTGTCGGTGGCCTTCATGATGTGCGGCTGGATGAAGATGAGCAGTTCCTCCCGAGTGCTGGACTTTTCCGTGGCACCGAACAGGTGCTTCACGATGGGGATGCGGCGCAGGAAGATCCCGCCGCGGGCGCTGTCATTCACACGCTCGGTGATAAGACCGCCGAGCACGACGCTGGCACCATCCTTCACCGCCACCTCGGTGACGAGCTCCTGCGTGCCAATCGTAGGCAGGGTATTGCCGGAGATGGTCTGGGTGCCGACGATGTTGTCGTTGATCTGAGCGATCCGGAGGGTGACCTCGTCATCGGAGTTGATGAGAGGGATGACTTCGAGCTTCAGGAGCACATCACGGTATTCGACGCTGACACTGTTGCTGGCCACGCCGCCGGCAAAAGCGCCATTGCTGAGGATGGAGGCGGGCACAGCGATCTTTTGACCGCTCTGGATGACGGCCTTCGATGCGTTTTTGGCATACACGCTGGGTGTGGCGAGCACTTTGAAGTTCCGGTTGCCATCGACGAGCTTGATGTAATCGCCAAGTGGTCCGACTTGGCCGTAGAAGTTGAGCTTGTTGTAGGCGAACTCTTTGAAATTGGCCGGGAAGGAGATCGTGCCGGTGGTGGCGACCCCCGCGGCGGCTGAGGCAGCGTCACGCATGCTGAAATCATCGAGCAGGCGGAGGAAATCGAAGCCGTAGTTGAACTCCGTGCCAAGGTTCAACTGGCCGATGATGGCGGAGATGTAGATCTGCTGCGGACGGGTATCCATTTCCTCGAGGAGCTGCTCGATGCGCTGAATGTGCTCCGGTGAACCCGAGACGATGAGGCTGTTCGATTGCGGATCGGCGATGAGCAGTGTCTTGCCGACGATGATGGACTCCGGCGCCCCGACGCCCTCTGGATCATCGAGCAGCGAGCGGTTGGCATTCCCTGTGCCGTTCATGCCCGTGCCGAAGCCGGAATTGAAGCCACTGTTGTTGAGACCGGAACGCGAATTATCGGTCGGCGTGGTGGCGGCGGTGTCATTGCTGCGGCCCACGGTCTGGCGGCTGCGGCCGTCACGACGTCCCCCACCGGAGCTCGCACCGCCGCTTTCGCTCTGAATGTCGGTGTCACGAGCCAGTGTGTCGCGGGCAGATGCGAGGAAGTCGGAGACGCTGAGGTAATTGAGCCGGAATTTCCGGAACGTGTCGCCATCGTCCTGCTTGTCGAGCTTCTCGACGAGGCTGCGGATGTAGGCGATGTCCACCGGACGGGCGCGGACGATGAGTTCGTTCGTGCGGCGGTAAGGGATGACCTTTACTTTCGTGGCTCCGCGATCAGCGCTGGAGGTGCTGGCAGCCGTGTTCACCGGGGTGGCCGTGCCAGCGGGCAATTGACCTCGAGGGGCCGCAACGGCCTGTGTGGGCGCGGTGGCGGCGGGCTGGGCCGGACTGCCTTCCTCGTCCTCCTCGAACATTTCATTGATGATCTCCGCCACGATCTCCACATCGGCCCGCTGGAGCTTGATCGTCTCATTCGCCGTCTGGGCAGGTGGCACGTCAATGATCTGGGCGATGCGGACGATGCTGCGGATCGTGGTGCTGTTCTCGGTGATGAGCAGCGCTGTGTCGTTCGCCACAGGCATGAGAGCACCGTAGGTGTGCGGCTTGATCACCTCGGTGAAGGCCTTCGCGGCATCGCTGGCGGTCACATACTGCAAAGGCAGCACGAAATGGCAGATTTCCTCAGTCAGAGGCAGCTCGGTGAGGGTGTTGTAAACCGGAAGACCAGCCGCGGGGACGTTCGCATTGGCTCCGTGGTTGATGAGCTTGGACGTGGTGGCGTCCATGTGGATGAACGTGTAGCCGTTGAGCAGCAAAGTGGACTCGATGTAGGCGACAGCCTCCTGCCGGGTGAGCAGGTGCGGCGAAATGATGCGCAGCGGGTTGCCGGCGAGGTTCGAGTCGAGGATCAGTTTCCGGCCAGTGAGCTCCTGATAGAACGGAATGATGGCCTGGATCGGGGCACTGGGAAAATTCACCTTGATCGAGGCACCTTCTCCCAGCGGTTTGTAGGCCGCCGGCGCAGCGGAAACCTGCTCGGCGGGCGGTGGGACAGCTGGCTGGAGAGTAGGTGCCTGGCCACGGGCATGACGGATGCAGAACAGGAGCACCGTGAGAACGCAGGCGAGCCTGAGCCGTGCCTGAATGCTGGAAGGGGATGTTGGCATGATTTTGGTAATTATGGCAAGTATATTAAAATTTGTGAAGATAACAATCTTTTAGTTAAATATTATTAAAATTAAGCAAAGTCAGCCTTTAAACCCCCAGCTAGCGCTTGCGCATCCCCGAGGGGCACGCCAAAAGGCCGCCCATGCTCCGTCGAAGTGCTTTTTCCCTGCTCTGGCTCACCGCGACTCTCGCCCTCTCTCACTGCAATACGATGCAAACGGCCGGGACGAGCATGCAGAGAGCGGGCTCGAATGGCTTCCGCTTTGCCCACCGGGTGGTCGCCGGGGAGATTCCCCGCGCCACACGCTTCGTGACAGGCAAGGTGAAGCGCATGTTCCGCATGGACGGCTCGTTTTGGAACGCCGACGAGGTCCGCGGGAAGCCCTCCGTCTTGATCTCGCTCGGCGAGCAGATGGTTTATTTGTTCAAAGGCGGCCAACTAGCGGGTGGCTCACCCATTTCCTCGGGCTCGGAAGGCTACGATACGCGTCCTGGACGCTATCGCATCATCGAAAAGGACATCGACCACCTGTCCTCGATCTACGGGGACTACATCGACTCCCAGGGCAACATCCTCGCCACCAACATCGACAACCGCAAAGACCGGCGCCCGCCCGGAGCGAAGTTCGATGGGGCGAAGATGTATTATTTCATGCGGATCTACAATGGCGTGGGCATGCACCAAGGCTATCTGCCCGGCTATCCGGCCTCACACGGTTGCATCCGTTTACCAGGCCACATGGCTGAAAAGTTCTTCCAAGAAGTCTCGGTGGGCACTCCGGTCGAGATCGTGCCCTGAGGCCGATAACGGCAGAGGATCAGATTTTACCAAACGCGGTCCAAAACGCGGCCGACGAGCCCGCGAGAGGCTCCGGTGCGGAAACGGCGCTTGTCGCCTTCGCCGCTGAGCGTACTCATCGGGCCTTTTTGGTCCACCACACGGACGGAATCGACCTCGATGCGGGCCACCGGGCAGTCGTTGCTGTCCACGGGCATCTTTGCGATGTGCTGGAGCACATCCATGCCTGACACCACCTGGCCAAAGACCGTATACTTGCCATCGAGCGAGCCATAGTTCCCCAGCGAGATATAGAACTGGGAGCCATTCGACTTGCGGGAAGGGTTCACGCTGTCGCCACGACGTGCCATTGCGACGGCTCCGGTGCGGTGAGGGCGTTTGATCTCGGCCGGAACGCTGCGGTCTTCACCACCGGTGCCCCATTGGTCACGCTTGTCCTCATCGGATGTGAGCGGATCACCCGTCTGCACGAGGAAGTTCTGGATCGCGCGGTGGAAGGCCAAACCGTCGTAAAACTTGCTCTCGCAAAGGTCGATGAAGTTCGCCACGGTCTGCGGGGCATCGTTGGGGAACAATTCGATCACGACAGACTCCGTGGTGGAACCAAAAGAGATGTCCATGATCGCCAGCTTGTGCACGGAATCACGAGACCACAGGGCCGGATCGTCCTGACGAGGCAGAGCGGCCGCAGGCGTGGTGAATGTGCCACCGCCGCTACGAGTCGTGATGCGGGCTGCCGGTGCGCCGGCTGCCGGCAACTGTGTGACGCCTTGTGGAAGTGTCATCGGACCTCCGCTGGAGGCCGCCTCACCTGCCCCGCCCTTCGCCGCGGCGTCAAAAACAGCCTTCTGGGCTTGTGCGGCCAGCTTGTCCAGATCCTCCTGTGTGGGCACCGAGGAAGGCGGAGCCGTGGGCTGCACCGAAGAAGGCACCGAAGGCTGCACACTGGATGGAACCGGCAGGGTCTGCGCCACAGCAGGACCGGAGGCCAGAAGGAGAAACAGGAGGCAGGAGAGTAGCGGTGTCTTCACAAGCGTTCAGAGTAAATGAATGGCAATCAGCAGCCAGGCTCAGCAGCATTTCCCGGGCCTGCTTAGCGCAGGTTCGCAGGCACATTGACAGAAGGCTGGGGCGCAGCAGGAGCCGGAGCGGCGGGTGCGGCAGGCGCTGCGGGGGCTGAAGCCGCCGGAGCAGAAGCAGCAGGAGCGTCATCCGTGAAACCTGCCGCAGCGGCAGCGGTCGAGCGGGACTGGAAGAACTGCTTCGGACCACCACGAGTCTTGCGGCGCTCGAGTCCCCAACTCACATCCATGTCATCGGCCTGCTGCACGGTAGGATATTTCAAATCAGCTTGGTGTCCGCAGGACACGAGAACCAGGGCGGTGAGCAAAAAGAGAAATTGACGGGCGATGGACATGGTTAACGAGGATTAGAATCTTACCGGTTGGGAGCGGCCGATAGTATGCCGCTGGCTTCTGGCTGGCAACTGCGAATCCCAAGGGGACCGCGAACGACCTTCAGAGCGCCTCCTGGATGCGCCGCTTCCACATTTCCGCTCGTTGGGCAAAGGTCTTGTCCTCGTCTTGATACAAGATGCCGCGGGACACATTCACCAGCAGAGGTGCCTGTCGGCCACAGCCCTTCAAAGCGGCCAGATCGCCACCTTGCGCCCCCAGTCCGGGAATGAGCAAAGGCACATCCGGGATGCGCGACAGCACATCAGGGGCCGCATTCGTCAAACCGACCACCAAACCGGCCTCCGCCTGGCCTTTCGTCATATCGGCCACGAGTTCATAAATGTGCCGCTCGCCGCTCTTTTGCAGTTCGATGTCCTTCGCACCCGGATTCGAGGTCACGCCGAGCAGGTACATCCCCTTTCCGGTGTATTTCAAAAACGGCTCCAGCGTGTCGCGGCCCATGTAGGGGTTCAAAGTCACCGCGTCTGCATTCAGCACATCAAAGCAAGCCTTCGCGTAGTAGCCCTGCGTCTCGCCGATGTCGCCACGCTTCACGTCGAGCACGGTGGGAATGTCCGACGGTATCGCCGCCATGATCTCCTCCAGCATTTTCACGCCCTGCCAGCCCAGCGCCTCGAAATAGGCCGCGTTGGGCTTGAAAGCCGCCGCGTGCGGAGCCGTCTGCTCGATCACATCGAGGATCCAACGCTTCGTGGCCTCGCTCGCATCTGCCGCACGGACATCGAGTCCGACGCAGAGATTGGAACCAGTGGCGGCGATACGGGAACGGAGCTTGGCGGTGAAAGACATGACCGCCTGCATGGCACAGGAATGCGCCGGAGCAAATCGAAGATGCACCCGCGGCACCCGCCGGTTGACGCCCCTGCCCTGCCGTCCATCCTCGCCCCTCACATGAGCAGTTCCGCCGCCTCTCCACAGCCCGTCGTGGGCATCATCATGGGCTCCAGTTCCGACTGGCCCACCATGCAAAACGCCGCCCAAGTGCTCGAAGACTTCGGCATTCCCTTTGAAAAGAAAGTCGTCAGCGCCCACCGCACCCCTGGCCTGCTCTATGAATACGCCACCACCGCCGCCCAGCGGGGCCTGAAGATCATCATCGCCGGCGCCGGTGGTGCCGCGCACCTCCCCGGCATGACCGCCAGCATGACCACCCTGCCCGTGCTCGGCGTGCCGGTGCAGAGCCGCGCCCTCAGCGGCGTGGACAGCCTCTACTCCATCGTGCAGATGCCCGGCGGCGTCCCCGTTGCCACCTTTGCCATCGGCAATGCCGGAGCGCTCAATGCCGGCCTCTTTGCCGTCTCGATGCTCGCGAATGGCGATCCAGCGCTCGCCCAAAAGCTCCAGGCCTTCCGCGACCGCCAGACCCAAAAGGTCCTCGACAGCCAAAACGAGCTCGAAGCCCCCGCGAAGTAGCTCTTTGCCACGCGATGATCTTTTTCGCGGAAGCATGCCAAATGCATGCTAGCCATGCCCGCTCATGAGCAAACCTCTCAGCGGACAAAAAATCGGATTCGTCGGCCTCGGCAACATGGGCCGGGCCAATGCACGCCACCTCCATGAAAACGGCGCGGAAGTCATCGTGTGGAATCGCAGCCCCGGACCAGCCGAAGAGGCCGTGAAACTCGGCATGCGTCGTGCCGCCTCGCTGCCGGACCTCGCCCGCGAGATCGGCCCCGGCATCATTTGCATCAATTTGACCATGACCGACGTCGTCGAGCAGGTCGTCTTTGGCCCCGGCGGCCTCATCGAGGGCCTGCATCCCGATGCACTCATCATCGACTTCGGCACCACCGGCGTGCCGCAGACGAAGGAGTTCGCCAAAAAGGTCCACTGGGTCGATGCGCCCGTCTCCGGTGGCCAGGTCGGTGCCGAAGCCGCCACGCTCACCATCATGGCCGGCGGCACCGAGGCCGATTTTCAGCGTGCGCTGCCCGTTTTTCAGGCCTGCGGCAAAAACATCACCCACATGGGCCCCAGCGGCAGCGGCCAGGTCGCCAAGCTCGCTAACCAGCTCATCGTCGCGCAGACTATCGATGCCGTCGCGCAGGCTCTCCGCATGGCCGAACTCTCCGGCGTCGATCCCGCGCTCGTGCGCAAGGCTCTGCTCGGTGGCTTTGCCGAGAGCCGCATCCTTGATCTGCATGGCAGCCGCATGGTCCGCCGCGACTTCGCGCCCGGCGGCCGAGCCACGCTCCAGCTCAAAGACGTGCGCCTCATGTGCGAACTCGCCGACAGCGTCGGCCTCGACTCCCCCACCCTCCGCAACTCGCTCGCCCAGTGGGAAAAATTCGTCCACGAAAAAGGCCTCGGCGACCTCGACCACAGCGGCCTCTTCCGCCTCTACGAGTAACCCTTCGTCATTCGTCATTCCCACATGCCCTCTCCTGTCCTCGAAGTCACCGATCTCACCTTCCGCCGCGGTCGTCCCATCCTCAAAGGCATCTCCTGGCGAGTCGATCCCGGCCAGCACTGGTGCATCCTCGGCCCGAACGGCTGCGGCAAGACCTCGCTCATCAATCTCATCACCGGTTACGACAGCGCCACCGATGGCGTCATGCGCATCGGCGACAGCGTCTTCGGCGATGACGACTGGCGTGAAGTGCGCCGTCGAGTCGGCCTCGTCACGAACACCCTCACCACCTACCTCGAAAGCGGCGAGCCCGTGCTCGATGTCATTGCCAGCGGTCGCGAGGCCAAATTGAACCTCATCGACCTCCCCGGCCCCGCCGTCTTCCGCGAAGCCGCGAAGCTGCTGAAGCAAGTCGGCTGCGAATACCTTCGCGAAGCCCTTTGGGGACCGCTTTCACAGGGAGAGAAGCAGAAGGTGCTCATCTGCCGTGCCTTGATGGCCAGATTTGCCGTGCTCATCCTCGACGAACCGTGCGCCGGACTCGATCCCGTGGCCCGCGAGCACTACCTGCAATGGATGCAAACCCTCGCTGCGAGACCGAACAGCCCCTCGCTCGTCATGGTCACCCATCACGTCGAGGAAATCCTCCCCGCCATCACCCACTGCCTCCTCCTCAAAGACGGCCGCGTCTTCGCCTCCGGCCCCAAACACAACATCCTCACCAGCGCCAACCTCAGCTCCATCTACGGCTCCCCCGTGAAACTCACGCGACACGGTGAGAGGTATGCTTTGAGGCTTGGGTAAGCCAAACAGCTCTTGCCTTCTGCTCATGCCTTGCGGCAAGATTTGCTCATGCAAATGAGTCTTTGGAGCAAGGTTTTGATCATGGCGGCCACCTCTCAGGTAGCCGCAGCCCAGGACATCCAGATCGGCTCCGGGAGCTTGCTGGATCTGCTGCTCGAGCCGGCATGTTACGGACACTTTGCATCGGCTGAGATTGGCAAAGAGGGGTGCAAGGCCGTGTTCGTGCGGGATGATGGTCGGACGATGCAGTTCGCATCGTGGCCGACGGTGCCTGCCGAGATGGAATTCATCAGCCAGGTCAAAATCGGTCGCCGGTATGCCTTCCCACAATGCTTCTTTGATTTCCTCGATGCCGAGCAGATCTACGAATGCGTGCGGACGCTGCCCGCGGAGCACTCGTTCGAAGAGATCGAGGATCATGCGCCTTTCCGAGCCACCGTGCTCGACCAGGCCATCGGCAGGCTCACCTACTCCATCATCCTCCGCGAGCCCGGTGGACGCGTGCATCACCTGCGGGGCCTGTTGAGCGCAGGAAATGCACGCCAGAGGGCCGAACTGCTTTGGAAGGGGGCCTCCTACGAGTTTCCCGCCATCCTGCGGGATGCCGGCCTGCTGGCACAAGTCCGCGAGGCCAAAAAAACGCCCAAGTCACGCATGGAAGAGGTTTTGAGCCGTTACATTGGCGTGTGGAAAGGCCGCACCGAGGCCGTCTCTTATATCACGCTACGCATGCGTTGCGACTGGCAGGCGGATGGACAAGGCATCTGGCGCGAGATCACCTACGAGCATGGTCCTGATGTGACCCCGCCGCCCGCGGATGTAGCCCGTGTCGCCTACAGCGAGGCATCCAAGTGCTACCTGTCATGGAATCCAGCCACGGACGCCTTGAAGTTCCGCATTCAATGGGATGAGAAGACCAAGACCTTCACCACGCTCCTGCCACCCGATGAAGAAGGTGTGGAGCGCTACAACACCGCCACCTTTGTGGATGACGACCACATCGAGTGGAAGACCTTTTCCAAGCTGGCGGATGGACGCGTGCTGGAGATGAACTCCGGCAGCTATGAACGGCTGAGTCGTGAGCCAAACATTCTCTTCTCACAGGCACCGCCACCTCGCGCCATCGATGTGCTGGGCCGCCAGATTCATGATTTCGCCAAACAGGACCAAGAAATGAATGCTCCGCTGCCCGGGGGACAACGATTGACTTGGAACACACCTGCTTACCGGCCCGCACCCAATCGCCCTGATGTCCCGACTTTTGACAAACCCTCGGACACACCTGTCATTGAGGTCGTGGATGCCACGCTCGCGGGCTTGGAGGCCAGTTTGCCGTTTCGGGCCAAGATCGTCTCCAAGTCCATCCAGCCGCACAACATCACGCTCCAGCTCCAGCACACCGGCGGCAACCTCCAAACCATCGAGGCGGCGGACTTCAAGCTCGCCGAGAAGCCCGTCGCTCTCGCTTTGGCCAAATTGAAGGAGGGAGAGGTGCATGAGTTTCCGCACTGTCTTTCTTCCAAGCCATCCAACACCGCTCTTTCACCCGCGATGAGTCGTTTGCAGCCGTTCATCGGCTCGTGGAGCCAGACGATTCGCGGGCGCGATGGCGTCGAAGAACCTCTTCCATGCCTTATCCGCTACTTTGCCTCCGCTGATGGCTCTGGGCTTTGGCATGAGGTGGAGATGAGCGGCCGTCAAAAGCTGGAGCGCCTGGTGTTTGATGAAGTTTCCGGCAGCTACTCGATGGCAGCCGAGCATGCGCCGCCGGAGGTGAAGACTCTCCAAGGTCACTGGGATGAGCCGACACGCACCCTGAAGCTGGTGAAGTCCTTCACGAACGCTCCGCCCGGTGCCGTGCGTGAGGAAAGCACCTTTCAGATCATCTCCGCCACGCAGATTCACTGGCGCACCCGCCTCATTGCAGCCGACGAATCCGTGGTGCGTGAGCGCACGGGCACGATGAATCGCGTGGAGCCATGAAACGCTCTTTTGGATACCCAACCAGCCACCAACCTTTCCCAGCATGACTTCACGCCTTTGGTTCGCCGCCTGCCTGCTTTCATCCTGTCCGGTCTTGGCTCAGAACGATGCCTCGTTTCCGCCTCAACCGGGGCTTTTCAGCGCGCTGTTTGAAGAACCTCACATTGTGGAGGTCAGGCAGATCACCTCGGACCCGGATGGACTCTACTTCATACTGTCGCTTGCCGACGGAAGTGAGATGACGTTTTCGGGAAATGCGTCCGTAACTTTCCAGGCTTCTCGCGCCGACGGAAGTGGGTTGAGCTTCTCCCACAACACTTCCGTGCCAACGAACGATTCGAAATTCGCCTCCCGTCTCAAAGCAGGACAGCGTTATCTGTTTCCTCATTGTGTGATCGACATGCTCGGACTGGAGGCGACGATCCCAATTATCCGAATGCATGCCGGGAAGCCATTAGGCTCGCTCAGCGGCAGCAAACCCTTTCGTGCGGTCGTGCTGGACCAAGCCATCGGCGAGAGCACTTACTCGATCATTCTTCAGGAGGCAGGCGGACGTATTCACCATCTGCAAGGACGCTTCGATGAATACCGAGACGTGCGAGCAGTCGCCCTTCATCTCTCCCGTGGACGCAGCGTGGAATTCCCAGCGGTGCTGGAGGATGCCCTCCTGACCAAAGAGCAGCGTGTGAAACGTGCCAGGCCTGAAAATGAGGCCACGGCGGCGCTTTATCGCTACCTAGGTGAGTGGCGTGGGCGGATGGACAGCAATCCCAAAGCCAAAATCGAGATGGTCTGTCATGCCCGCTCGGATGGCAGCGGCATCTGGCGTGAGATTACGTTTCGTGATGGCGGCGAGGACGTGCCCGCTTTGCCGGACATCAACATCGTCGAGTATGACCGAGCAAGTCAGGTCTATCTGGCGGGCAGTCTTGCGCCTGGCAGTCCGCCTGCATTACGAAGCACCTGGGACGAGAAGACACGCACCTTCACCACCACACTGCCCGCGAATGAAGGCGGCATCCAGCGGGTGAACACCGCCACCTTTTCCCGCGAGGATCGAATCGACTGGACAACCACCTCGCGAGATCAAAACGGCCAGGTCGTTTCGACAAGCAGCGGGCATTACGACCGGGTTCATCGCCCTTGGAATGAGGAGGATGTCCATCAAGTGCAAACACCGCTTTTGGAGGCGATGGTGAGCCCTCAAGCCGCCCAATCGCTCGCACCACCGTCCTTCACGGGCACGGTGGAAAAGCTTGCCTCGTGTCATCCATTCCGCGCCAAGGTCATTTCCATTGAAGTCCAAAACGACGAGATCACGATCGAGCTTTTGCACACCAGTGGTGACCAAAAGAAGCTCTTTGAAAAGATTCCGGGGCTCGGCGCGTGTGATCTCGGCAAGGCGCTGTCTGCTTTGAAACAGGGCGAAACCTATGAGTTCCCCTTTTGCATCCAGCATGCGGGCCAGACGCCTGCTGGAAAGCCAGCCACACCGGAAATGAAAGCGCTGGAGCCTTTCATCGGAAACTGGAAGGCCTTCGCCAAACAGCAAGACGGGAGCTTCACGCCGCGTGGAACCAGCGCCCGCTATTTCTGGTCGGCGGATGGCACCGCTCTTTGGCGGGAGATGACTTATCCGAAGGTCGATCCACTAACCGGAAGGCCGCTCTCCGGACCCACCACCAAACATCTCGATCTCATCACCTATGACGCCGGGGCCAAGTGCTACGTCGAAAGCGAGGAGCATGCTCTTCCGTCTGTCCGCGAGCGTCTGGCTAAGTGGGACGCGGCACAGAAAAGCTACCACTGGCAATCGGAGGTCTTGAACAGACTTCCTCGCAAAGCTGAGGGAGTTCGCCGGATCGTTTCTGCGGATCGAATCGATTACGTTTCACGGAGCCTGGCCGTGAATGGTGCATTGGACGGCGAGGAAACCGGCTACTACGAGCGTATCAAAGACTGATCACCTCATGACTCGCACCGGCATCCTCGCGGGAGGAAACTTCATCATCGACCACGTCAAGCTCATCGACCGTTACCCGGAGCAGGACATGCTGGCTTTCATTGCCAGCGAGACCTCGTCGAACGGCGGCGGACCTTACAACGTGCTCAAAGACCTGGCGGCGATGCAGGTGGGCTATCCGCTGGAGGCTGCCGGCCTTGTTGGCACAGATGCCAATGGTGATTGGATCATGCGAGACTGTGCCGCTGCGGGCATCGACACGGCTCAATTGCATCAAACCGCTGCCGCACCCACCAGCTACACCGATGCGATGACGGTCACGAGCACCGGAAGGCGCACGTTTTTTCATCAACTCGGTGCCAATGCCATCCTTGGGGAGCCACACTTCGATTTCAGCCGCACACGGGCCAAAATCTTCCATCTCGGCTATTTGATGTTGTTGAGCGAAATGGACCGCAGGCTCGAAAACGGGCGCACGGTGGCCTCACGCGTGCTGGAGGCCGCACAAGCCGCCGGGTTGCGGACAAGCGTGGATCTCGTGAGTGCGGAGAATGAGCACTTTCGAGCCATCACGGAGGCTTCCCTGCCCTTCACGGACTATCTGATCGTGAACGAGATCGAGGCCGGCAAGGTCGTGGAAGAAGATTTGAAGTCCGCACATGCCGACATCCCACGCATGCAGGCTGCCGCGGCAAAGCTGCTGGAGCTTGGCGTGCGTCGCGAAGTGATCATTCACTTCGAAGCCGGTGCCGTGGTGGCTGAAAAGAATGGTGCGAGGCATCATCAGGCTTCTTTGAGACTGCCGCCCGGATTCATCGCCGGAGCCACCGGGGCAGGGGATGCCTTCGCGGCCGGTTATCTGCATGGCACGCACGAAGATTGGCCCATCGCCGAGCGTCTGCGCCTCGCCGTTTGCACTGCCGCGGCCTGTTTGACGCATCCCACGCCATCGCAAGGTCTGCGTCCCGTGAGCGAGTGCCTGGAGCTGATGAGCAAACACGGCTAGACATCGCCATCGTGTCAGCTATCAGCCGGGGATGTCCTCCAACGGCAAAAAGATTTTCATTTCCGGTCACAATGGTCTCGTCGGTCGTGCGCTGATGAAGCTCTACTCAGGCAAGCCCGAGTGGCAGATCATCACACGCACCAAGGCCGAGCTCGATCTGCGTGATCCGCATGCCACGGACGCCTTCTTTGCCGCTGAAAAGCCCGAATATGTCATCCTGGCCGCGGCGACGGTGGGCGGCATCAAGGCCAGCTACACGCACCCGGTCGATTTCCTGCTGAACAACCTGCAAATCCAAAACGCCGTCATGGATGCGGCACATCGCTTCGACGTGAAGAAGCTGCTCTTCCTCGGCAGCACCTGCATCTATCCCAAAGTCGTCGAGATGCCGATCCGTGAGGACAGCCTCATGAGCGGGCCGATGGAGGAAACGAACGCACCGTATGGCGTGGCGAAGATCGCTGGCATCAAGCTCTGCCAGGGTTACCGCCATCAGCATGGCCGTGATTTCATCTGCGGCATGCCGGCGAATCTTTACGGCCCGTATGACAACTTCGACCCGGAGCACAGCCACGTGCTGCCGTCGCTCATCCGCCGCTTTCACGAGGCCAAGCTGGCGAATGCACCGCAAGTCACGCTGTGGGGCAGCGGCACGCCGCGGCGCGAGTTCCTCTTCGTGGAGGACTTGGCGGATGCCTGCCACTTCCTGCTCGAAAACTACAGCAGCCCCGAGATCATCAACATCGGCAACGGTTGGGAAATCAGCATCAAAGAGGCCGCGGAGGTCATCCGCGAGATCGTCGGCTACCAAGGCGAGATCCGCTGGGATACCAATCAGCCGGATGGCAACCCGCGTCGCCTCCTCGATGTGAGCCGCCTCACGAATCTCGGCTGGAAAGCGAAGACGAATTTCCGCGAAGGCGTCGAGAAGACCTATCGCTGGTTCCTCGACAATCGTGCGATTGCTCGCGCTTAAGCCTGTCGCGATGATTTCACCCAGTCGATGATCTTCCGGTCGTCGTCACCGGCAGCCCAGGTGACGCGGAGGAAGTCCGCCGGATGGATGCGATGCTCGCGGAAGAAGCCGCGGTCACCACCGCAGCCATACATCGTGTCCGGGTCCATCTCGCCACGCAGCTTGGCACGGGCTTTGACGATCAAACGCGGCAGCCACGGGATGCCATCGACAGCCTGCGGCTTCGGCGGCAGCTCGGAAGGCGGAATGGTCTTGCCGGTGAATTTGCCGCCCATGATCACTTTGAAGTAGTCACGACGCACCGCGGCGATGAGCAGCGATGTTTCGAGCGTCGGCCCTTCGTTGCCGTAACGGCAGTGGTCATCGACAAAGTCGAAAAACTCCTGCGCGGTGTAGCCGATGGAGGTCAGGAAGGCCTTGTCGGCATCGGTGAACCATTTCTCGGCACGCGTATCGCCCGCACGATGGAGTTTGGCGCAACGTTCAAAAAGCTCGCAGAAGGTGGTGTCCCAGTTGAGGTCGTTCATGGTGCCTGCTGCATAGCCAGCCGTTGAGCGGCGGGCAAAGTGAAATCATGAAAAAGGCTCACTTCACCAAGGCAGAACTCTCCAGCTTCCCGGCTTTGGCTTTCCGCCTGATCGATGCGTTCCAAAGGGCGATGAACAGTGCGAATCCTCCTCCAACCCAGCAAGCACTCCAAAGTGCTAACTTGGGGTCACGGCTCAAAGCGACGATAAAGAGACCGCAGTTGAACGCGATCATCGCAGCAAGCCTGTAACTGATGGGATGCGAACTCATTTCGAGGACAGTTTGGGCTTCTGATGAGTTAGGCAACTCAAAATTTCCAGACTCGACAACAGCTCGGAACTCAACGGGGCAGGAATGCCCCGGATACGGCGAGCATTCACTCAAGCCCGAGTTCTTTGCAGACGGAAGACGAGTGCGCCAAAGAGGAAGGTGCTGACTCAGATGAGATCATTCATGGTGCTTCCGCACAGCCAGCCGTTGAGCGGCGGGCAAAGTGAAATGCTGGAAAAGCCTCACTTCGCCGCTTCGACGATGCCTTCGAGCTGGTTCGGCACGTCTTTGACCGTGGCGAGGTGTTTTTCGACAGCGGCGCGGATGTTCGCGATGATCTCTGGATGCTTCTCGGCGACGTTGCGACTTTCAGAAGGATCTTGTTCGACATTGTAGAGTTCGGGAACCTCATGCGTGACCGGCTTGTCGGGGCCGTAGGAGCTGCGGGTGATGAAGTGAGCCTTCCACGGGCCGACTCGTGCGGCGTAGAGCTGCTGGCCGCGGTAGTAGCAGAAGACCTCGCGCTCGACTTTGCCCTCGCCGAAGAGCAGCGGTGAAATGTCTTTGCCATCGATGGCGCGATCGGATGGAATTTCAGCGCCGGCGAGCTTCGCGGCGGTGGTGAAGAGATCCATCGTGCAGGCCACTTCGCGGCAGACGGCGGGCTTCACCTTGCCCGGCCACCAGGCGATGCCGGGGACACGCATGCCACCTTCCCAAGTGCTGCCCTTCCCTTCTCTCAACAATCCTGCGCTGCCGCCGGTCTCGCCCATGAGCGTCCACGGGCCGTTGTCGCTGCTGAAGACCACAAGCGTATTCTCTGCGAGGCCGCTCTCACGCAGCGTGTCGAGCACGCGGCCGACGCTCCAGTCGAGTTCCTCGACCACATCGCCATACAGTCCGCGGCGGCTTTTGTCTTTGAACGCGGGTGACGCAAACAGCGGCGTGTGCGGAAAGGTATGCGGGAAGTAGAGGAAGAAGGGTTTCGACTTGTTCGCGGTGATGAATTGGACTGCTTCCTCGGTGTAGCGGCGGGTGAGCGTGCTTTGATCCGCGGGACGTTCGATGAGTTCCAACCCGCGATAGAGCGGTGCGTTCCAGTATTCGGCTTTTTGATCGGCGAGAGCGTTGGCGAGCTTCGGATTGCCCGCGTTCGGGTCCATGTCGTTCGAGTGCGGCAGGCCGAAGTGGAAGTCAAAACCGTGATTCTGCGGATGATGCGCCGGATTGAGGCTCCACACGCCCAGATGCCATTTTCCGACGAGACCGGTGGTGTAGCCTTTTTCCTTCAAAAGCTCCGCGAGGGTGATTTCCTCCTTCGGCAGGCCTCCGCTCGAAAAACGACGCAGCACACGCATCTGGTCATGGCACATGCCACTTCGCACCGGATAGCGACCCGTGAGCAAGGCGGCACGACTCGGTGTACACACCTCCGCCGCCGAATAGAATTGCGTGAACCTCACGCCCTCCGCGGCCATGCGGTCGAGGTTCGGCGTGCGGATCGTGGGATGCCCGTAGCAGCCCAGATCGCCATAACCGAGGTCATCCGCGTAGATGATGACGATGTTCGGAGCGGCGTAAAGAGGGGTTCCAAAAAGGAAAAGAAGGAGAAAGAAGGCACGCATGCACGGGGGCAACGAATCGCCCCTGGCAATCTTTCCCCCGCGTCCTTGGCGCTACAATCGCGTGAACTGGTAAAAGCGGCGGTCTTTGCCGGCGACAGTGCCATCGGTGAAGCGGAGGGTGCCGGTGGCATCAGGAGAGGCGTTGCCGCGATTTTGCCAGCTTTGCAGGTCGTCGGAGGCCTCGACGCGGTAGGTGCCGTTGGGCACGTCGGGCACTTCGAGGGTGAGGCTGCCTGCGACGGGTGGCGTGATGGCGGTGGGCTGGAAGAGGTATTCGGCCGCAGGCACGACACGCATGGTGACCTGACCGGTGGCGCTGCCGGGTCCGGCGGTGACGGTGTAGCTGAAGGTATCCGTGCCGGTGAAGCCGGCGGGCGGGGTGTAGGTGACGACTCCGGCGCTGGCGGTGACGGTGCCGCCTGCGGTGGTGACACCGGAGGGCAGGCTGAGCGTGAGGCTTTCGCCATCCGGGTCGCGGTCGTTGCGGAGGAGATGACTGAGGTGGATGGAGGCATCGACGATGGTGGTGTGCGTGTCCGCTCCAGCGATGGGCGTGTCCTCCTGCGGAATGACCTGGATGAGACGAGTGGCAGGAAGGCTGCTGCCGTTGTCACCATCGGTGAGCATGATGGACAGCGTGCGTGGCGAGGTCGCGGGGGCATCGCTGTCGCAGACGAAGGTCACATGGCGCAGGAGGCGGGTGATGAGGGCGGGGGTGGCTCCGCTGCCCATGGAAAGGGTGAAGCTGGTGTCGCTGAGCGTGTTCAGCAGGCCGACGGGAGTGCCATCGACATTCACGGCGTTGCCAGCGAGCGTGACGGTGCCGGCACCGTCGATCGCACCGGGGGTGATGACGAGGCTGTCGCCCTCGCTGGCACCGGCGGAGAGGTTGACGGTGAGCAGGCCGTTGTTGAGGTGCGGCGAGTCGGCATCGGTGACGAGTGCATCGGCGGCCACGGGCATCGGCGGGGCTCCTTCTTCGTAGTCGAGCATGGTGCTGGAAAGAGTGAGCACGGGGGCGGTGCTGGTTTCGACGATGCGGAGGATGACCTGGCCGGAGGTGGCAAGCGGCGGGGAGCCTGCGTCGGTGACGGTGTAGTTGAAGACGATCTCCGTGGTGTCCTCGACGCTGGGGGTGGTCCAGCTCACGGTGCCGAGAGCGGGGGCGAGCACGGCACCGGAGGGCACGGTGCCGGTGAGCGACCAGGTGAGCGTTTGGTTGGGCACATCGGCGTCCTGACCGGGCAGTTCAAAGCTGATCGGAGTGCGCTCGGGGAAGGTGTAGAACATCGGTGTGGCAATCGTGGGGGCGCTGTTTTGCTCCTGGACCTGGATGGTGAAGCTGCGGCTGGCCGTGCCTTCGGGGAAGGAATTGTCGGAGGCCACGACGGTGACGGTGTGGGTGACGCCGCCGTCGTTTTCACCGCTGACCCAGGTGAGCAGGCCGGTGGTGGGATCGACGAAAATGCCAGCGGGGCTGCCTGCGGCGAGGGCGTAGCTGATCGGGCCGCTGGCGTCGGGGTCATCGGCATGGAGTTGCAGGGTGAAAAGAGCGCCCTCGGTGGTCACCTGCGGTGGCACGAGGTCGAGCACGGGCGCTTGATTCAGCACGCTGGTGGTGGTGCTGGCATCGGCGAGGCCGGGAGCAGCCTCGGCATTGCCGCTGCTGTCGATGGCCACGCTGTAAAAGGCGTAGGTTTGGCCCGAAGTGCCAAGGAAGAGGGCGCTGGTGAGCTCGGTGCCTTCGAGCCACTTGGTGTAGGGGCTGCCGTTCGTGGAGACAAAGATGTCGTAGCGGCTCACCGCGACGTCATCGGTGCCGCTCCAGCTCACGCTGAAGCCCTGGCGGCTCTGCGCGGGCAAAGCGGCCACGCTGCTGGCGGGCGCGGTGGTGTCCGGTGCGGCCAGGGAGGCATAATGAAGCGTGTAGGAGCCGGTGCTGTCGTGATCGAGCAGATGGAGGACGTTTTCACGCACGGGCCGCACGCCGAAGCCGATGAAGGTGCGGTCGGTGACCCAGGCATTCGTGTTCATGAGGATGACTTTGCCATCGCTGCGGGTGATGCCGGTGAGCTGGTAGGCTCCGTTCGCCGGATCGAGGATGCGCAAGTAAGCCCAGCCGGCGGGCATGGTGGCGGTGAGAGGCACATGGAGCTGACCGGGGGCGGGCGCGGTGCTGCTGCCGGGTGTGAGCACGACGCTGACCAGTTCGGTGCCGCCGGTGCTGAGGTGCAGCGTGTCGGGCATGTCGGCGATGTCAGGCACGTCATTGACGAGGAAATCCGGCTGGCTGTCATCGGTGACGCGATCCGCCCGCACCTGGCGGATCATTTCGTGGATCTCCGTGGTGGTAATGAGCGGCGGACGCTCCTGCCCTTTCGGGTTGATGTGCTGCATCTCGGCTTTGTAGTCGATGAAATGACCGTGCAGGCTGCTGGAGAGGAGCCAGCGGCCGGTTTTCCGCTGTCCGGCGGCCACGGTGCCAAAATCGGCCCGCAAACCGGGCAGTTGGCCCACGCCGTCCACCTCGGTGGAGAGGATGTTGAAGTCGATGAGCAGGCCTTTTTCGTTTTCGATGATCTTCGGCTGGCTGCTTTCGATTTGGAGGTCGCTGGCGGCTCCTGCGCCGGTGTTTTCCACCATGACGGCGAGACTGAAAGGGATGCTCGGCTCCACAGCGGGCGTGTGCGGATCATCGGAGAAGACATCCCGCTGCATGAAGTATTTCAGCGCCAGCTCGGGGATGGGCCGGGCGGTGATCGCGGCGGTTTCCACCTCCACGGTGACCAGCTCGCCGCCTTTCACATACAAGATGGTGCCGCTGATGAGGTAGGGCGTGTCTGTGGTCGGGGCCGCTTGATCCGTGGGAATGAGCGTCCAGTCAAAGGTGCCGGTGCCTCCTGCGGCGAGGGTGTTCACATTGGGGCCGGTGAATCCACCGGTGGCGGGGGCCTCGATGATGAAGCGGCCGCTCCCGGCGGGCGTGCCATCGGGATTCAGCACCTTCAGGAAGACGGTCACGTTTTCGAGCGGCTCTTCGGAGAGGTTGTTGAGGGCGAGGCTGGCGTGGAAGGCATCCCGGCTGAGCACGGCATCCTGGTCGATTTGCAGCTTCACGCGGGCGCAAACGCCACCGCCCTCGGTGAGGAAGGCATAGACCTGCGACTCGGTCACGTCGAAGCCATCGAAGGGAGTTTCATAACCGGCCAGCTCGGCGCAGTCATAGGCGTCGATGACGTCCTGGCCGAGGTTTTGCAGCACATCGAAGGTGATGAAGTCCGTGCTGTCGCCCGGAGGCACCTCGGCGAGACTGCCGATATCGGCCTCCCAGTAGGCGATGCTGCGATTCCAACGCTGGAGGAAGGCGGTCACCTGGGCGGGGGAGACGCCGGTGGGCGGCGTCAGGGCCTGCAGGAAGGCGATCTCTGCGGTGGAGAGGCTTTCCTGCTCCTCGCTGGCAGGCTGGATGCGGTCATAAAAGGCCTGCATGAAGGTGAAGAAGCTCTGATCCGGCACGCGGGCCGTCCACACCGGATCACCAAAGAGGTGCTCGTAGAGCTCACGCACCGTGCGGGTGTTGCCGTTCCATTTTTCGAGCAGGACGAGCGGTGAGACGCCCACCACATTTCCAGGCACACAGCACGGCGGCGTGCCGGTGCCGCCACCAAAGGCCAGCGTCAGCTCGTCATCGTAAATCGACTCCCCGAGGCCGATCTCGTCCTCAAACCGGATCAACGCCCAAAGGTCGAGAGCGTAGCGTTTCCGGCGTCCCTCCTTCGGCCGCAGATCGATGAGGTAGCCCCATTCGATAAATTTCGGCGGGCGGATGTATTCTCCATGCAGGCGGTGATCCGGGAGTCCACCATCATCGTCATCCCCACCCGGCCCTCCACCGACTTGTGGCAGGGGCGAGCAGGAAACGTTCGTGGCATAGCCAGAAGCCGCGCCGCCATTGCTGCCGAGCGAACCGCCGCTGGCCAAGGCGAACAACGGGAAGCCCGGGCAGTTGCCAGGCTCACCACTGAAGGCCACCGGGGCGGCTCCACTCTGGGTGCCGCCACATGGATAGGTGTAACTAGCACCGCCATAGATGGAGGGGCAGCCCGAGGATGCAGGAGACGAAAAACTGGTCACGACGGCGCCGCCGCCACTTTCACTGCTCGCCGCTTCGCCAGCTTCGCCTTCGCCTTCGCTGCTCGCAGATGCCTCACCACCTCCACAGCAGGCGGCGGGGGCGGGTGCGGAGGGATTGTAGCGGATGATCGCGGGCACCACGATGCTCGTTTTCGCCGCGAGATCCCCCAGATCGGGACTGAGCACCTCGACGCTCCAGGCGCCTGAGCCGGTGAACTCCAGCTTCACATCATCCGCCCGGATCAGGCCGTGATTGGTCACGGTGAAGTTCACCTGCCGCTCCGGCGGGTCATTGGAGCTCAGTTGGATGAGGTTCGGCTCCACGGTGACGACGGGCTTCGGCACATTGGTCTCGAAGGTGGTGGTCAGCGTGACCTTCGTGACATCCGGCACCTTCGTGGGCAGCACATTCCAAGTGTAGGTCACGGCGGTGAAGGGCAGAAACACCGTCTTCATCATCTCCGTGCCCGCCGGAATGACCACGGTCTGGCGGGAGGAGCTGTGCTGCGGTGCGGAGACATCCAGGAGGTAAACCCCGGGCTGCAAACCGCTCAGCGTGCAGACGCCGGTGGCTCCGCTGCTGCCTGAGGCCACGGTGCTGCCGGTCTGCGTGTTCAGCAGCTTCACGACCGCGTTTTGCACCAAAGGATTGCCCTGGGAGTAGTAGGTGCCCTCATCCTCACAGCGCACGGCGAGGCTGCTGGTGACATTCGTGGTCACTTCGATGTCAAAAGGCACGCTCAGGTCCGACTGCGCCCCGCGGAGGACGAGATTGCCCGTGTGATGACCCAAGGTCGTGCCCGCAGGCGGGGCGATTTGGAAGGAAATCTCCATCTCTCCGCCAGAGGCCAGCGCCGCCGCAGGCATGGCCGTAAGCGGAGTAAACCACGGCATGGAGCCCGGCATGAGCACGCTGACCGGCCCGGTGGCCTGGCTGCCGATGTTGCTGATGTCCAGGCTCACGATGGTCTGCTGGCCACGCAGGGCGGTGGAACTCAACTGCACCGGATCGGCCGCGAGCTGGCTGAAAACGGGCATTTTCGTCACCTTCACCGGAAGGTCCAAAAGGGCTCCTTCCGAGCTGGTGAGGCGCAAATTCATCTCCGCGGTCTCCGGAGCCGCTGCGGTCACGCTGAGGCTCAAATTCACCGTGGTGCTGCTGAGGCCGGGAAGCGTGCCGTTGATCACATTCGCGGTCGCGGTGACACCTGCGGGCACATTTTGCATCTGCGCCGTCACGCCGGTGAGCTGCGTGTCACCCGCATTCCGCAGGCTGATGGCCTGGAGGTGCGCCGGAGCGTCCACGATGAGGCGATGCGCCACCGCTTGCTCGTCCGTGGCAAAGCCCACGAGCGTGAACTGATCCTGCACCGGGGCATCTCCGGGCTCTCCGGGATGCTTTGCACCGAGGGTGTAAAGGCCAGCCTCTCCTGGCAGCGGCGTCCAAACGTGGCTGAAGGCCCCCGCGGCATCCGTGAGCACGGAAACGATGCGTGAGGTGTCACGCACGCGGATTTGCACATCCACCAGCGACGAAGCCGCCGGGCCGCCCGCTGTCCGCGTGGCGCTGCCCGTGAAGGTGATCGGCTGCCCCATGCGCTCCACCGTGCTCGCGGTGGACACCACCGCCGTGTAGGCCGGCTGACAAACCACGGGCGCGGTGGAAAGACGTGTGTTGTTGGACTCCACCAGCTCCTCCACGCTGTCCGCCGGGTCCGCCACGACGATGACCCAGTAGTCGCCGGAGGCTCTTGGCAGGCGCAGATTTTCCGTGCGGGTAAATGTGCCATTCACCGCCATGCCCGCGTCGTAGGTGAAGGAGCCCACATAGTCGTCATCACCCGGCTCCGCATCCTCGGAAAGGTAGGTGCGCACTTGCACCGGACCGGCGTGAGGCAGCAGGCCGGCATTTCTCAGCGTCCAGGTGACCTGCAGCACATCCTCCGTGCCTGCGGTGGTGGCATGGGTGAGGCTGGTGAAGGTGAAATCCGGCAGCAACTCATCCGTCACGGCCAGCACGGCCTGGGCGTTTTGATAACCGGCCCCGCTGGCACTCAGCGTGATGTTTTGCGCCCCATCCGCCACGCCGTCATCCGTGCCCGTCACGGTGAAGCTCACGCTGGCCTGGTTCGCGGGAATGGTGACCTGCGCCGGCAGGGAAATCTGGCCTGCAGGCGAAGGTGTGAGCGTCACGAGCACCGCGGAGGCCGTCACCGGCGCACGACTGACCGTGGCCGTCACGCCCAGCCCCTCACGCACGAACGCAGCGGCAAAACCGAGGCTCAACTGCGGTCCCTCATCATCCGTGATGGACAGCGTGCGCACCGGACTCTGCGCCAGCAGGGCTCCGTTCGCCGAAAGCAGCCTCGCCTGGAGCGTCACAGTCTGTGCCCCATCCACCAAGGCGTCATCGATCACACTCAGCGGCACCTGAGTGCCCGGCGAAAGGGCGGGAATCGTCACCGTGGCAGGCACGGAGAGAGCACCGGCGGCTCCGGTGGCCACGATTTGCAGCGTCAGTGCCTCCGCATTCAGCGGACTGCGGGTGAAGGTGGCCGTCACCGCCCCTGCGCCCGCGTTTTCCGGCACCTCGGTCAGGCTCAGCAGCAGGTCGAGAGCCGGAGCGTCATCATCATTCACGGTGAGCAGACGGGTGGCAGGCTCCACGCCGGTGGCCGTCGCCGAGAGCGTGAAGGTCTTCACCGGCTCGATGACGGTGTCCTGCACGGCTGTCAGCGTGAAGGAAGCACTCGTCTGGCCCGCCAGCACGGTGACAAACTCCGGGTAGTCCAGCTCCACATCCGTCCCGGCATTCAGCTCCACGGTTTTGTTGCTCGTGGGAGCCTGGCTGAGCGTCACGGTGATCGTCGTGCTCTGACCTTCCGTCAGCGTGACCTCGGCAGGCAAGATGGAAAGCAACGGCGGCGTGGGCTGCTGCGTCACCTTCACCGGGAAGGAGAACTGACTGGAGCCACCGCGGTTCGTGGAGCGCAGGGTGAAGATGTTGTCCGCTCCGGCCAGCAAGGCGGCACTGAGGCTGAAGCTGCCATTCACATCCACGACCACGCCGCCATCGACCTCCACGCCGTTGCGGAACAGCGCCAGCGTCGCGTCTGCACTGGCCGTGCCGGAAAGCGTGATGGTTTCATTCGTCGTCACCGTGCCATCCGCCGGGCTGGTGATCACCGGACGGATCGGCGGTGCCAGCGACACCGTGACCGCTCGCGTGACCTCCACCGGCGTCGGCTGGCTGTCATAAACCCGCGCGATCAGCGTCATCGCACCATCCGGCGTGCTCAGCAGCGACCACGGCACCTGGATGCCATCGCCGAAGTGAGTGTCCTCGCCGATCAGCACCGGCGTGTCCGTGCCCGTCTGGCGCAGGAAACTCACTTTCTGCACCGATTCCGTGCTAACCAGCTCCACTGAGAGGCTTCCGCTCCGGGTAAAGCCATCGCCAGGCCTCACCGGGCTGCCATTGAACAAAACCTCCGCCACCAGCGGTGCCGGGCGGATGTCATAGACATAGGTCACCACCTCGCTGTCCGTCAGACCGGCCGCGGAGGCCCGCGTGCGCAGCACCGTCGCCGTGGTGAAGGTCAGCGGACCTGCATAAACGGCGGACGTGGCATCCGGCGGGCTGCCATCCGTGGTGTAGCGCACGACAGCAGACGGCGTGCTGCTGCTCAGCGTCACGGTGATGCTGCGATCATGAGCTCCAGCGGGCACATCGGCCAAAGCGGGTGCGGCTTGGCCGGGCGTGGCACTGTCATGCTCCACCACGAATGAAAAGGCCCCGAAAATGCCGCCCCCAGGAGCCTCGCGATTATCAAACCACAGGGCCTGACGACCCGACATGCGCTGAGCGAGCTGCAAGTGATGCTCATCGCCGCCGCCGTTGTTTGGTTCACCCGAAATCCAGTCTGTGAAGCCAAAGACGCCCTCGCCATTCACCCAGGTCCAGCCTCCCGCTGGCTCGACGGAGCCTACGGGCTGGTAACCACCCACAAACGGCCCATGCCCCGCAAACGGCGTGAATGCCCCCGCTGTGAGCAACGAAAGCTGGTAAACATGCTCGTTTTCACCCGCCGAGGTCAAAGTGGCCAGATGACCGCCTCGCGACTGCGCAATGGCACTGGCCTGATTCCACGTGACCGGCGATGAGAAGGCGAAAACCTCGTATTGATGCCCTGAACCGCCTTCCGAAGGATGCCAGATGCCCGTCCGCGCCGGCTCCATCCGGATCTGGTAAAACGCATCCGCCGTGCTGCCATCCACGGAGCCTGACTTGAAGGCCCGCACCCGCAGCAGCGTGTCCGCCGTGACATTCAGCGGCGCGGAAAATTCCGCACTCGCCGCCGTCGGCACACTGCCATCCGTCGTGTAGCGCAGCGTGACGCCGCTGGTGACATGGCTGGCTGTCACACTCACCGGCCCGGAGTAGCTGCCCGGAGGCGGAGAGAAGGTAGGCAGGTCGAGCGCACCGGAACCCGTGGTGTAGCGAGCCGCCAGATAAGCCTCCACGGACTGCCTTTCCGTGTCATCCAGCGCACGGTCATACACGATCACCTCCGCGATCTGCTGCATCATCGGATCGATGGCCTGCCCTTCCCCGCCGCCCAGCGCCAGCCTGCCCGGCACACCCGCCGTGTGCGTGGCCGTGGTGGTCACATTCACGCCATTCGCATGCACCGTGGTCCCGGTGGCGCTGTTCGTCATCACCGCCACGGTTTCGGCACCACGCTGGATCTCCTCATTCCGCACCCAATCGCCGCTGTGATAGCCATCACTACGGATGAACCAATGCGGCCCGGCGCTGTTCTGGGTGACGTAACCGCCCTCCGCATAGAAATCGAAGCTCTGCGCCCTCTCAAACACCACAAACACCGTCGAAGGCCGCTGAAAGTCCATCAACCCACCGCCCAGCATCCCATCCTGCCCGCCATCGAACTGCAAAGCCGGCTGACCATGAAAAGAGGCCTGCTGGCGGTCCGGACGACGCTCCGGGATGCCCTGGAACAAATCATTCCCATGCCCGCTGCGGTCTCCCCAGCGCTCCACCGCACCGCTGGCATCCAGCGTGAGCCCTTGATCCGCCCGCACCCACATTTTCAGCCCGCTGGCCACCGGCGGAGCTGCCGCCGCCGCGGTGTAAACCGCATCCACCACCGCGCTGGATGCCCGACCGGCCTTGAAAGCCCGCGCCCGCACCGTGGTGCCTGCCGCCGCGCTGAAACTGCCGCTGTAAAGCGTGCTCGTCGCCGTCGGCTCGCTGCCATCCGTGGTGTAGCGCAGCTCCGCACCGCTGGTCGCGGAGGTCATTGTCACCGTGGTGCTGCCGCTCACGATCTGGCTCACCGGGCTGATCACCGGTGCCGCCGTGCGCACGCCGCTGAGGCCATAACGCTGCGCCAGATAGGCCTCCACCGCGTCCCGCTCTGAATCCGTCAGCGCATCGCTGAAGGCGATCACCTCCGCCACCCGCACCGCCACCGGTTCCAACTCACCGCCGCTGCCACCGCCCAGCGCCAGCCTGCCGGGCGCTCCCGTTGTCGCCGAGGCATCGTGAGTCCAGTCCGCTCCATCCACATGCACCCGCGTGAAGGAGGGCGAATTCGTCATCACCGCCAAACTGCGGCGATTCCGCCCCGGGAAGGCATTTCGCAGCGTCGTCCCGCCCGATGAAAAGCCCCCCGTGTTCATCACCCAGCGTGGTGAGGCGCTGTTTTGCAGCACCGTGCCGTTTCCGATGTAAAAATCGTCGTTGGCCTCCCGCTCGAAGACCATGAAGACCGTCGAAGGCCGCCCCAGATTCATGCCCGCTGGTGCTTGGAGACCATCGTCCGAGCCATCAAAGGCAATCGAGGTCTGCCCGCCGAGCGATCCGGCCTTCACCTGCGGCTGAAGCTGCGGCGTGGACTGCGTGAAATGATTCCCCGCTCCGCTCAGATCCTGCCAGACCTCCACCGCCCCGGAGGAATCCGTCGTCACCCCCATGTCCGCCCGGCTCCACAGCACCAGGCCGCTGCTCGGGAAAGGCATCGCCGAGCCCAGCGTGTAAATCCCATGCGCCAGACCGCTGCTGGGACGGCCCGTTTTAAACGCCCGCGCCTTCACCGTGGTGCCCGCCGGCACCGTGAAAGCCCCGCTGTAAAGCGTGCTCGTGGCGGAGGGCTCCGTGCCGTCCGTGGTGTAGCGGATCACCGCGCCCGACGTGCTCACGCTCATGGTCACATTCACCGGAGCGCTCGCGATCTGGCTCGCTGGCGAGATCACCGGCACCGCCACCGGCGGAGCCGGAAAGGCATAACGCTGCGCCAGATAAGCCTCCACCTCCTGCCTTTCACCGTCCGACAGCTCCCGGTCATACACGATCACCTCCGCGATCTGCTGGCTCATCGGGTCAAAACCATGCCCTTCCCCGCCACCGAGCCCCAGCCGACCCGGCGCTCCCGTGACCTGCGAGGCATCGTGCGTCCAGTCATGACCATTCACATGCACCCGCGTCCCGGTGGCCGACGAGGTCATCACCGCCAGCGATTCCTCTCCCACGCCGGGAAACATCCCGTAACGCACCCACGAGCCCGAGTGAAATCCATCGCTGCGGACGAACCAATGCGGCTCCGCACTGCTTTGCAGCACATAGCCGCCATTTCGGAAAACATCGCCCGTGTCCACACGCTCGAAGACCACAAACACCGTCGATGGCCGGGCAAAATTCATCCCACTGGCCCCCAGCAGCCCGTCATCCGTGCCATCAAACCGCAGCGACGCCTGCCCGCCGATGCCCAGCGAGACCAGCGCCGGCCGTTTGTTCACATCCGACTGCGCAAAATGCCGCCCATTGCCCGACTGGTCCTGCCATTCCTGCACCCTCCCCGAAGCATCCGTCACCACGCCCACATCCGCCCGCCACCAGCCCGCATAACCGGACACCGGCGGCATCTGCGCCTGGGCAAAAGTGACGAACAAAACAAGGAACAGGATCGAAAAAGGCTTCATGACCTCCTCGCATCCCCGGTCCGTGAAACCTTGTTTCAGTCAGCCGCGGACTTTTTTGCCGCAGGCAGTTCCGGCACCACCAGCACGCAGCGAAAGCCGATGCAGCTCTCGCGAAGATTCGGGCGCTCGAAGCGGCGGAAGTCCACGCGGAGCTGGCCGGGATACCCGCCATCCACCCAGGAGCCGCCGCGCAGTGTTTTTTCCACGGAAATGACGTTCGGCGATGAATCGCACCACTCCCACACATTGCCCCACACATCGAAAAGACCTGTTTCACTCGCGGGGAAGCTGCCCACGGGCGCGGTGCGTGGGAAGGCATCCTGGCTTCCCGGCAGCGAAAGCCATGTCTCGGGCCAGTTTTCATCGCGGGCCTCGGTTCCGGCATAGTTGGCAAAATCGGCCGGTGGAGGCCAGATCTCGCCCCACGGATGGGCGGTGCCTTTTCGCGCCAGATGGCGCTTTTCCACCAACGGCTCCGTCTCGGGTGCCAGCCCTGCGGCGAGGCTCCACTCATCATCCGTCGGCAGCCGGTAATACTCACCCACCTGCAGCCGCCCCTCGCGCTGCTCACGCCAGGTCAGCCACGCGCAGAAACGCTGCGCCATGGCATGATTGATGCCGCTCGCCGCGGCCTTCGGGCCCAGTTTGAGGAGATTCAGTGCCTCCTGCAAACCACCTGCGCGGGACTCCACCGGCTCCCAACCGGATGGACGCACATCCTTCAACCGGCTGCGTATCGCATTCTCACCGCCGAACGCCTCCAACCACTCCTGGCGTTCCAGCTCGCTGCTCATGAGCGACGCCAAAAAATCCTGCACCCGCGTCTCGTGCTGGCAGACGAGCAGACCGCCCAGCCCCGGCACCGGGATGAAGCTCATCTCCAGGCTGTTTTTCCACGGCTCCGCCCTCGTGGCAGCGGCAGGATTGGCGAAACCTTTCGCGTTCAGACGCGGCGGTGGCGGCACCGGCGGCAGCGGACGCGGAATGAGATAACCGATGAGCCCCGCAAGCATCACCGAGGCCGCGATGCCGCCAATGAGCTTCCACCGGTGCTTTCGCAATCGCGCCGCCAGCTCTCCGCGCCGCAGCGCGTCGATCTGCGCCAGGCTTTTGAGCACGCTCTCCGCGCTCGCCGGCCGTTTCGATGGTTCCTCAGCGAGCAAAGACTCGATCAAGCGATCCACCTCGCGTGGCAGATCGCCTTTCTCCGACACCCGCGCAAAGCGACCCGCCGGAGGTGCCCCCGTGAGCATCTCGTAAAGCATCACACCCAGCGCATACAGATCCACCGAGACCGTCGCAGGCTCTCCGCGCATCACTTCCGGTGCCAGGTAGTAAGGCGTGCCAAAGGTGATGCCCTCCCGCGTCATGGTGATCTTCTTTGCCGCGTCCAAATCGCGAGCCAGCGAGAAATCCGCCAGCTTCACCGCACCATCGCGACCAATCAGCACATTCGCCGGCTTCAAATCGCGATGCACCAGCCCCCGCTCATGCGCATGAGCCACCGCCTCCGTCACCCGCGTCACGATTTCCAGCGCGCGATCCGTCGTGAGCCGCTGCGCCTGCATCAGCCGCTGCAAATCGCAGCCCTCGACGAATTCGGTAATGACATAAAAACGCTCGTCCTCCGTCTCCCCACAATCGAGCACACGCACGATGCCCGGATGCTCCAGACTGCGCAGCGCCGCCGCCTCCGACTCCATCCGCACCGCGCTCTCCACCTCCTGCGTGCGAAAAACCTTCACCGCACCCAGCGCATCATCTTCCAACCTCACCGCCCGCCACACGATCCCCTGCCCGCCAGCCCCGACAGGCTCCAAAACATCCCAACCGGGCAAAACAGGCCTCTCACCGCGATTTGCCTCCTGCACCGGCGGAAGCGAAAAATGCTCTTCGAGCGATCTCGCCACGCAGCGCGGACACAGCCCCGCCACCGCATTCGCGGGCAACTCGGCATGGCATTCAGGGCAAATCATGGATCAAAGAAGCATTCCCAGTGCGGCCTCGCTTGTTTCACTGCGCGTGCGCGATCACACCGATGAGGTAGCGCACCTCCTCATCCGCCTGCGCCGCATCCTCCACCGTGGCACTCACCTCCGCCTTCAGCGTCTCTGCCAGCCGTTGACGCGCACGATGCACGGCCAGGCGCACCTGCGATTCCGGAATGCCGAGCCGTTTTGCCACCGCCGGCGCATCCGCGATGCCACCCGGTCGCAAAAGCCCTTCCTTCACCGCTTCAAAAATGTCCGCGCGGCCTCGCTTCGCATACCCCGCGGCCACTTTGGCCAATGCCGCGCTCAAAACCGCCTGCGCCCACTCGCGATCATACGCCTGCTCCGCCATCGAACGCTCCGTCTCCGCGATCTCCGGCACCTCGTCGATGTTTTCCGCTCCCGCGCCGCCACCGCGACGCTGCGTCGATTTGTTGCGCCAATGGTTCGAAAGAAAGTTCCCCGCCGCGAGCTTGATGAACGTGCGCAACTTCGCCAGCTCTGGATTCGCCCGCTCAAAGCCGCCCGTGCGCAAAAACGACGCAAAGAACTCCTGCGTCACATCCTCCGCCTCGGCCTCCACACAGCCCAGCGCCCGCAAATACCGTCGCACCGGCTCCCAATACGTCTGGCAAAGCGCATCCAGCGCCTCTTCCGCCGTCGGCAAGCTCTCACCCGCCTGCACGCGCCGCACGAGCGTCCATGCGGTGGCGGGAAAGAGAGCTGGCTTGTTTGAAGTCGGCTGCATGAGTTGTCGTTCAGCGTCTTCTTTCCAAGCGGAAGGCAAGGGCGGCGAGGATGAAGGTGCTGGCGATCATGAGGGTGCTCAGGGCGTTGATCATCGGGAGATTGCGGCCTTTCATCATGCTGGCGACTCGCAGCGGCAGCGTGGTGGTGCCGGGGCCGCTGACGAAGAAGGTGATGACGTAGTCGTCGATGGACAAGGTGAATGCCAATAGGCCTCCGGCGAGAATGCCGGGCAAAAGCAGCGGCACGAGCACCTTCCGCGCCGCGACCCACGGCGAGGCGCCGAGGTCTCGCGCGGCATCGAGCAGGGTGAAATCAAAGTCTTGCAACCGGCCGAGCACGACCATCGTGACAAAACTCACGCAAAAGGTCACATGCGCGATCCAGATCGTGGTCATGCCAAGCTCCACGCCGAGCGCGACAAAGAATGCGAGCAGCGACATGCCCATCAAAATATCCGGCATGACGAGCGGCAGTGTGACGAGCATGGAGTGCAGGTTTTGCAGCCACGAGCGGAAGCGATGCAGTGCATACGCGGCGAGCGTGCCGAGCACCATCGCGGTGACCGACGACACCGCGGCGACCTTCAGCGTGATGAAAAGAGCGTCCCATACCTCATCGGCATCCCACAGTCGCTCATACCATTGCCAGGTGAAGCCTTCCCACTCGCCACCAAAGCGCGAGGCATTGAATGAATTCACAACGAGCATGACCAGCGGCGCGAAAAAGAACACGAGCACGGCCAGCGTGACGATGGATGGCAGCCACGAGCGCTTCACGACGCGGCCTCCTTCCCTGACAAACGGCGAGCGATGGCCGTGATCAGCATCGGCACGAGCACCGCGAGCATGAGGCAGGCAGCGAGAGCGCTCGCGTGCGGCAGATTGCGATCACCAAAGGCCCGCTGCGTGATTTTGTTGCCCAACATCTCATCGCCCGGGCCGCCGACGAATTGGGGAATGACATACTGGCCGAGGGCGCAGACGAAAACCATGAGGCAGGCGGACATGATGCCACGGCGCACGCCGGGCACGAAGACGCGGACAAAGGCCTGCCACGGGCTGGCACCGAGATCACGCGCGGCATCGAGCAGATGGAACTCGAACTTCTCCGCCGCGGCGAAGAGCGGAAGGATGGCAAAGGGCAACTGTGTGTAAACGAGCACGAGCAGGACCGCGCCGGCATTGTTGAGCAGCATGGCGTCTTCGGACACGAGGCCGCAGCGGATCAAAAACTGCGTGAGGGCACCTTCGGGATGCAGCAGCGTTTTCCAGGCAAAGATGCGAATGATGAAATTCGTGAGGAAAGGCACCACGACGAGCAGCAGGAGCAGGCGGCGCCATGTTTCGCCCACACGAGCCATGTGAAAGGCCATCGGCAGGGCCAGCGACACGCAAATGACCATCGTGAGGGCACTCATCCAAACCGTGCGCCATACGACCGGCAGGTAATCGGCCTCGGCGAGGGCTTTCAAGGTCTCCAGCGACCAGCCTTCACCCACGCCACCGCGTAGGTCGGAAGGTCGAAAAGCCATCGAGATGACCAAACCGGCCGGAATCGCGAAAAATGCTATCATCCAAGCCAGTGACGGCAGGGTGAGGAGGTATTCGCGGCGGCGTGACATGACAAAAATCGGGTGACGAAGGAGCGCTTCGTCACCCGAAAATCAAGCCGTCATGCGGCAGCAGATCAGACCGAGGTCTCGCGACCTTTCGGAGCCGGCGGCGGATTGCCAAGCGGGCCGCCTTCCGGCGGACGAGGCGCATCCGGGCCGCGGAGATCCTGATGCACGTTGTCAAAGAGGCGCAGCTTCTCGCGGAACTTCTCCGGCACGGCCTGCCGCTCGGCATCGGTGTTCACCGGCCAGCTTTGCTCCTGGCCATTCTTTGGACGGACGGTGAAAGTGCGTTTGCCATCCTCGTTCTTGAGCTGGTATTCGCCCGTGTCATCACGACGGATGATGTTTGAGGCGGTGTGACTTTCCGCATGGGATTCGGCATGCGCGTTGCCATCACGGGAGCTGCTGCCGGCTCCGCGGCGTTCTTCACGATGGGCTCCGGGCATCTGCGGAAAGGGGCCGCGGTGACCATCACGATTCCATTCCTGGATGCGCTCCTGATATTCGCGCATCTGACGCTGCAACTGCTCCATGTGCTCGCGGACATCCTGGCCGCCACCGCCAAAGAACTGCTGCATTTGCGGCATCTGCGGCATGCCGGGGAAGCCGCGATTCGGCTGGCGCATCTCGTTCGCCGGCATCATGCGCTCGGCAAGCGTGACGCTGACCTGTGTCTCTTTGCCGCCGGTGATGACGGTGAAGGGCACGACCTCGCCCTTCTTCTTGCTGCGCACGAGCGTGAGGAGCTGCTCCATGTTCACGAGCTGCTGGTCGGCGAATTTGACGAGGATGTCGTGCGTTTTGATGCCGGCGGATTGGGCCGGGGAGTCCGGCATGACCTCATCGACCATCAAGCCAAAGCCTTCCGGCAAGCCAAACTGGCTGCGGAGCTCGACAGGCACCTCACGAGTGAGCACGCCCATGTAAGCGACGGCTTTTTCTTTCGGCGCGGACTCGCCGCGATGTTCGCGAGACGAGGAGCGGGCCTCGGGTGCTTTGGGTGGCTTCGGCGCATCCGGCGGCGGTGGCGCATCCGGCTGCTGGGCGGTGAGGGCGGTGGCGCTGGCAGCGAGGGCCAGCAGGAGGGAACGATGGAGTTTCATGGCAAGGGTGGGGCGTTGTTTTGAGGTTGGCGACCTGGCGTAAGGTTCCGCAGCCACCGCCCGCCCGCCGCGACGCCAAGTCTTTGTCGCGAGAACGGGCGATGGATGCGTGAAAGGGTTCACTGAAAGCTCACGGGCAGCACGAGAGACTGCTCCCGCGGATACTCGACGATGATCTCGGCACCATCGCGAGGGTCGATGTAAAGGTGGCGCTCCGTGCCGCGGACGCGGACGTGCTTCTCCGGCAGGCGATCGGCGGTGTAGCGGATGCCTTCGTCCTGCACGTCATCCCATTCGGAGATGGTGGAAACGGGCATGACACCGGAGCTTGGTGCCGTCGAGGTGGCGAGGGTCGTTTGAGACGAAGACGTTGGAGGTGTGACGGAACCGGAGAAGGCACTCATCACGGCGATGGCGGCAGCGGCGCCCATCGCGGCATAGGTCACAGGTGCCAGCCAGCGCACGGCGCGGGGCTTTTGCACGGTTTGCGAGAGCCAGCTCATGTCGAGGCGCAGCTCTTCCTCGACGCGGGTGCGCAGTTCCGGTGAGACGGCGGCAGGAGCGAGGCTGCGGAGCAGGTTTTCGAGTTCAGGGGCGTGGATTTCAGGTTTCATGACAGAACCTCCGTTGCGGGTGAGAAAGGCAGGACATTGTCGAGTGCCACGGGCGGCGGCTCATCGCTGGTGACGAGCTCGTCGCGGACGGGAGCGAGTTTCTTTTGCAGGTTGTTCAAAGCATAGCGGTAGCGGCCGGCGATGGTGTTGATGGACTCGCCGGAGATGGCGGCGATCTCTTTGAAGGTCAGGCCGCCCCACAGATGCAAGGTGACGACTTCACGCTGTTCCTTGGAGAGGTCTTGAAGGGCGTTTTCGATGATTTCGGCGGTCTCACGCTGCTCGGGCCGCGGGTCAAAACTGGGGGCGTTTTCACCGGCGATGGCGATGTCGGACTTGGCCTCGCGGGAGACGCGGCGGTTGTCCGAGCGGCGCTGGTCGAGGGCGATGGTGCGCACGGCGGCGTAGAGCAGCGGGATGTGCTGGGGATCGCCTTCCGGAAACCGCCGCCACCACCGCACGAAGGCCATCTGCACCACGTCCTCGGCGTCCGCTTTCGTCTGCACGAGCTGGCGGGCGTAGAGGACCAGTTGCGGGGCGAGCTGGTCAAAGGTGCGTTTCCAATCAAAAGCGGGGTCCATGCAGGGGGGCGTGGGTTTCAGGGGGCTTTCATCGGCCTTAACGACCCTGCGCCGGAATTTTGTGTGTGGCAGGAAAAATCTGTCCAGGTGCTGCAAGACAACCCCGGGGCCGCCGGGGTTCAAAACCCCATGCGGAGGGTATATTTGGGGGTTTTTCCGCTTGCCGGTTTATGCCAAGCCTCTATGATCGCGGCTTCATTCCCGGGATAAGAATCTGTTTTTGGTGAGAGTGGGGCCTGCCCCGCTCTCTTTTTGTCTCGGGATGTGAGATTTTTTTATGATCAGCGAACTCAAGACCCTGTTTGATTACTACGAGAAAGAGAAAGGCATCGACCGTGACAAGATGGTCGAAGCCCTCTCCCAGGCTTTGCTTGCCGCCTCGAAGAAGAGCATCGGCCCGGCCCGAGAGCTCCGCATCGACATCGATCCTGACAAAGGCACCATCAAGGCCTTTGCCAAGCTGCTTGCCGTCGAGACGGTATCCAATCCGTGGGAGGAACTGCCCCTCGCCAAGGCCCGCAAGATCAAGAAGGACGCTGAGCTGGGCGATGAGATCGAGCTCGAGGTGACGCCGAACAACATGGGCCGTATTGCCGCCCAGACCGCGAAGCAGACGATGCTTCAACGCCTGCGCATGGCGGAGAAGGAAAATCTGTATGAAGAATTCAAAGACCGCACCGGTGACGTCGTCAGCGGCGTGGTGCGTCGCTTTGAAAAATCCGATGTCGTGATCGACCTCGGCAAGTTCGAAGGCATGATGCCCGGCAAGGAACGCGTGGCCACGGAGGACTACAACGTCGGCGACCGCATGCGCTTCTACGTAAAGGCCGTCGAGAAGGACACCGGCCGCGGCCCGGAGATCATCCTCTCCCGTGCGCATCCGAATTTCGTGCGCCGCCTGTTTGAATTCGAAGTCAGCGAAATTGGCGACCGCACCGTCGAGATCGCCAGCATCTCCCGTGAGGCAGGCTATCGCACGAAGGTGGCCGTGCACAGCGCCGATGAGAAGGTGGACCCCGTGGGTGCCTGCGTAGGCCTGCGTGGTGCCCGCGTGAAGAACATCGTCCGCGAGCTGAACAACGAGAAGGTGGACATCATCCGCTGGAAGAGCGATCCCGCCGAGTTCGTGCGCGAAGCTCTGAAGCCCATCAAGGTCATCAGCATCTCCGTCGATAAGGACAAGAAGCAGGCCCACCTCACCGTGAGCGAAGAGGACCTCAGCAAGGCCATCGGCCGCCGCGGTCAGAACGCCCGCCTCACCTCCCGCCTCGTGGGCATGGACCTCATCATCGAGAAGGACGAGCACGCCGAGCAGGTCTTCGAAGGCCAGATGGGCAGCGCCGTCCAGCACCTCGTAGATGCCCTCGGTGTCTCAGCCGATACCGCCCGCCTTCTTGCGCAAAACGGCATGGCTGATCTCGCCATGTTCGCCTACGCCGATGTCGAGGACGTCGCCGAGATGCTCGGTGGCGACCGCGCCCTCGCCGAGCAGATCCTTGCCAAGGCACAAACGAATGCTCCCGCCCCTTCCGGGGAGTAAACCCGTTTGCTGCCATGAGCGCCTCCTTCACCAGCTTTCTTCAAGACCAACAGCCAGTTTCCGAACTCGCCACCCCTTCGTTTCTACCTCTCCTCTCGCATGCCCGGCAAACCCTCCTCCTCGAAACCCGCCAAGCCCGCCACCGACGAACCAGGTGACGTGCCGCTTGAGGCCGAAAGCGCCAAGCCGAAGAAATCCGCCGGCAAAAAGGTGCTTTCGCTGATCGAAGAAGGAGAAGAGGAGAAACCAAAGGCCAAAGCGCCACGCAAAGAGTCCGCCAGCATGCTCCCCCGCATCGGGGCCAAGCCTGTGGCACCCAAAAAGGAACCGGAGCCCGAACCCGCTCCCGCCGAGCCTGCGAAACCCACGCTCGATGACCAGAAGAAGGCCGCTCTGAGCCTTTTCGACGAGAAGCCAAAGAAACGTGAGCGCCCCGCGGCTGCAGCCGCGCCCGTTTCCGCCCTGCCTCCCATTTCCCTGCTCCTCGACGAGCCGGTGAAGCCGAAGCCAGTCGTCGCCCCCACGCCGCCGCCTGCCGCGGAAGCCCCGGTGCCCGAATTCGAGCTCGGCGAGAACGGCGAAAAGATCATCCAGCTCAAGCCGCCGATCATTGTGAAGGATCTCGCGGAGAAGATGGGCCTGAAGCCCTTCAAGATCATCTCCGACCTCATCGCCTTCAAAGTCTTCGCCAGCGCCGACAAGGCCATCGACCTCGAAGTGGCCGAAAAGGTCTGCGAGAAGCACGGCTTCAAACTGGAGCGTGAAAAGCGCGAAAAAGGCGGCGGCGTCCACAAAGTCGAGGAAGTCATCGTCGAGCCCGAACGCCTCCCCGAGCCCACCGCCGAGGAAAAAGACACTCGCGAGCTCCGTGCGCCCATCATCACCTTCATGGGCCATGTGGACCATGGTAAAACCTCCCTTTTGGACGCCCTGCGCAAGACGCAAGTGGCCGCGGGCGAGGCTGGTGGCATCACGCAGCACATCGGTGCCTACTGCATCTTCCACGATGGCAAGCCCATCACCTTCATCGACACCCCCGGTCACGCCGCTTTCTCGGCCATGCGTGCCCGCGGCGCGAACGTCACCGACATCGTCGTGCTCATCATCGCTGCTGATGACGGCATCATGCCTCAAACGAAGGAAGCCCTTGCTCACGCAAAGGCCGCCGGCGTGCAGCTCATGGTCGCCATCAACAAGTGTGATCTGCCCACCGCCAACGTCATGCGTGTCAAAAGCCAGCTCCAAGAGATAGGTCTCGCGCCGGTGGACTGGGGTGGTGAGATCGAGTGCATGGAAGTCTCAGCCCGCAGCGGTCTCGGCCTCGACAACTTGCTCGAAACCATGGCCTTGCAGGCCGAGGTGCTCGAATTGAAGGCCGATCCGAAGGCGCCCGCCCGCGCCACCGTCATCGAATCCTCGATGGTCGCCGGCAAAGGCCCCGTGGCCACCGTCATCGTCGGCCAGGGCACGCTCAAAGTCGGCCAGGCATTCATCTGCGGCCCGTATTGGGGCAAGGTGAAAGCCCTCGTGAACGACCGCGGCCAGAACATCAAGGAAGTGCTCCCCGGCATGCCCTGCGAAGTCATTGGTTTCTCCGACATGCCCAACGTGGGCGATGAAGTCGTCGTCATGGACAACGAGCGTTCGGTCAAAAAACTCAGCGAGGAACGCCTCGAAGAGCTGCGCCAGAAAAAGCTCACCGTCCCCCGCCGCACCACGCTCGAGCATCTTTTTGCTTCCATCGAAGAAGGAAACAAAAAGTCCCTCAAAGTCGTGCTCAAGGCCGATGTGCAGGGCTCCGTCGAGGCCATCGCGAAGTGCCTCAAGGACATCAAGAGCGACAAGATCAATCTCGAACTCCTTCACTCCGAGGCCGGTTCCATCAACGAGAGCGATGTGCTCCTCTGCTCCGCCTCCGACGCCCTCATCCTCGGCTTCAACGTCAAGGTCGAGAACAAGGCCCTCGCCGTCGCCAAGCGCGAAGGCGTGCAGATCAAGCTCTACTCGATCATCTATGAGCTCATCGACCAGGTCAAAGAGGCCATGCAGGGCCTGCTCGACCCGATCACTCGCGAGAAGGTCATCGGCCACGCCCGCGTGAAGCAGGTCTTCAAGGTCAACAAAGGCTACGTCGGCGGTTCTGTCGTCACCGATGGCATCATGCACCGCAAGCAACGCGCCCGCGTGCTGCGTGACGGCCAGGCCGTCTATGACGGTGGCTTCGAGACCCTGCGCCGCTTCCAGGACGAAGTCCCCGAAGTCCGCAACGGCCTCGAGTGCGGTATCAAGCTCTCCGGCTTCTCCGACTATGAAGAAGGCGACATCATCGAGTGCTACGAACTCGAGAAAATCGCTCAAACCCTCTAACAGAGCGCCTTTTGCCCTCTGCTACCTGCACCTCGCGCATCGCCCATGTCCCTCCGCCTCGATAAAGTCTGTGAACTCATGCGCCGCGAGCTCTCGCTCGTCGTCGAGAAGGACTATCGTCCGGAGGACGGGCTGCTCACGGTGCACGAAGTAGTCGTCACGCCCGATTTGAAGCACGCCACGGTCTATGTCGGCGTCATCGGCAAGCCTCATCAGCAGGAAGCGATCGTCGAGCGCCTCAACAAGGCTCGTGGTGCTATTCAGCGGGATCTCTATAAGCGCGTCAAACTGCGGAACAGCCCTCCGCTGCACTTCCGCCTCGATCACACCACCGAACGCGCCGTGCCCCTCGTGCAACTCATCGATAGCTTGCCGCCACCGCTGCCCGATCCCGTCGAAGGCGAAAGCAAGTAGCGGCAGCCGCTCCACACATCCGGAGCACTGATCCTTCATGGCAAGGTTTGACGCTGGAGACTCGGAGCGTAGCATCCTCGTGCGTTCCGCAATCCAACTCACGCTCCAACCATGAAACTCGAAACTCTCTGCCTCCACGGCGGCCAGGTCCCCGATCCCACCACCGGCGCACGCGCTGTGCCGATCTACCGCACCGCCAGCTACGTCTTCAAGAACACCGAGCACGCCGCGAACCTCTTCGCGCTCAAGGAACTGGGGAACATCTACACCCGTCTGATGAATCCGACGACCGACGTGCTCGAAAAGCGTGTCGCCTTGCTCGAAGGCGCCCACGAGATGGCCGGTCTCGGACTCGCCAGCGGCACCAGCGCCGTGTTTTACTCGATCATCAACCTCGCGCAGGCCGGTGATAACATCGTCTCGGCCCGCAACCTCTACGGCGGCACCTACACGCAGTTCAACGATATCCTCCCTGCCCTCGGCATCACCGTGAAGTTCGTCGATAGCAACGACCCCGAGAACTTCCGCAAGGCCATCGACAGCAAGACGCGAGCTCTTTTCTGCGAAACGGTGTCGAATCCCGCCCTCGAAATCGCTGACCTCGAAGCCATCGCCAAAGTGGCGCACGACAACGGCCTGCCGCTCATCGTCGATAGCACCTTCAGCACGCCTTACCTCACGAAGCCGCTCGAACACGGCGCGGACATCGTCGTTCACTCGCTCACCAAATGGTTCGGCGGCCACGGCGCTGGCATCGGCGGCATCGTGATCGACAGCGGCAAGTTCAACTGGGCCGCTGGCAAGCATCCGCTCTACACCACGCCGGACAACAGCTATCACGGCCTCCGCTGGGGTGTGGACCTCCCTGCCCCGCTGCTGCCGCTCGCCTTCATTTTGCGCATGCGCACCGTGCCGCTGCGGAATCTCGGCGCCTGCATCGCCCCGGATAATTCGTGGTTCTTGCTTCAAGGCATCGAAACGCTGCCTCTGCGGATGGAAAAGCACTGCGAGAACTCCCTCGCCGTCGCGAAGCACCTTCAAAAGCATCCCGGCGTGAGCTGGGTCCGCTATCCCGGCCTGGAAGGCGATCCGCAGTTCAAGGCGAACCAGAAATACCTCCGCGGCAAAGGCGGCAGCATGGTCGTCTTTGGTATCAAAGGCGGACGTGAGGCCGGCAGCAAGTTCATCGACAACCTGAAGCTCTTCAGCCACCTCGCGAACGTCGGCGACGCCAAATCGCTCGCCATTCACAGCGCCAGCACCACGCACAGCCAGCTCAGCGAAGAAGCACAGGCCGCCGGCGGCATCACGCCCGACCTCGTGCGCCTCAGCATCGGCATCGAGCACATCGACGACATCCTCGCCGACCTCGATCAAGCCCTCGCCAAGGCCGCCTGAGCCCTCTGACAACCTCTAACACCTCCCTCAAGGTGACCGCGGAGCCTCCTCCCGGTCACCTTGATGCTTTTTGGGCCCCAAGCGTGTCTCCCTATCCCCAGCAAATGGCGTTGTTCATCACTTAGATCACCTTCTGGGGAGAGGGCTGGGGTGAGGGGCCACCTCTTATCGCACACGAACTTCGGCATTCTTCACTTTCTTTGTCCGAATTCGCCATCTCGCGCGGTATATGCCGTCCCTGATTTCCAACCGCATGAAACGCATCCTCCTCTCTCTGTTCACGTTTGTCTCGTTCGCGACTGCCGCGCCGCTGGTGTTTGAAGGCACCGACGGGCCGGGCAAAGGCAAGCACATTGTCTTCATGGCGGATGACCATGAGTATCGCTCGGAGGAGTCGCTGCCGGGGCTGGCTCGGCTTTTGGCGAAGCATCAGGGCTTCAAGTGCACCGTGCTGTTTGGGATCGACAAGGAATCGGGCGAAATCGTCGCGGGTGATGCCTCGAACATGCCTGGAATCGAGGCGCTGGACACCGCCGACCTCGCGGTCGTGTTCCTGCGCTTCCAAAACTTCCCGCCGGAGCAGATGAAGCACTTCGATGACTACCTGAAGCGCGGCGGACCGGTCGTGGGCCTTCGCACGGCCACGCATGGCTTCAAGATTCCGAAGGACGCGCCTTACGCGAAGTATTCCTTCGACTACAAAGGCAGCGATTACGAACTCGGTTTCGGCCATCAGGTGCTCGGTCAGACCTGGGTGGGCCACTACGGCACGAATCACAAGCAGAGCACGCGCATCGCCCTCGTGCCGGACAAGGCCTCGCATCCGATCCTGCGCGGCGTGAAGGACGTGTGGGTGCAGGCGGGCGGTTATGTCGGCAAACCGACCTCCGGCGAGATTTTGACGATGGCGCAGCCGCTGAACGGCATGACGCCCGATTCACCCGCCGATACCACGAAGGCACCGATGCCGAGCGAGTGGACCCGCAGCTACAAATCCGCCTCCGGCAAGAAAGGCCGCGTTTTCACGTCGCTGTATGGCACATCGGAAGACATCACGAATGATGGCTATCGCCGCCTGCTCGTGAACGGCATCTTCTGGACGCTCGGTTTGGAGGAGCAGATCAAAGCAGACCTCAACATCGCCTTCGTCGGCCCCTTCAAGCCGAACACCTTCGCGGGCGGCGCTTACGCTCGCGGCATCAAACCGGAAATGTATGCCGGTTGGGACTCGCCGATCCCGGCGAACGCGAACACGAAGAAGCCTGAGAAGCCGAAGAAGAAAGCGAAGTGAGTTCTGGAAAGCCGGGTTGTTGTAAAGACCCCGCATTCTGGCGAATGCGCCTACACCACGCATCGTAGGATCGTTCGCCAGAACGAGGGTTTCGGAGGTCTTGCGAGAAGCTCAGCCGGATGATCAGCATCATCGACCTGACACTCAAGAAACCGCCACTGACAGCCGGGAAATCGCTGCTGGCAGTCATGCTATTGAGACTGACAACTCTGCTATTGCGACTGACATCCGTGCTATTGAGCCGACCGGCCCGTCTATTGAGACTGCGGAGCTGAAAACACCCCTGACAGCCGAGCGAAAGGCCCTGACTCTCTCGAAATCGAGAAATACTGGAATGCGAACGCCGGTAACAGCCAGGAAATCCATCCTGCGGTGGGTTTTGGCCTGTTTTACCCGCTGAAATGGGTTCCTGCACTCCTTCTGGGCCTCTGTGTCCCTCTGTGACCTCGGTGGTAGCCATAGAGGATACACCACGGAGAGCACCGAGGATCACAGAGCCTTGGGGGGTGGTAGGATAATGCTGCCGCCCGCTCAAAAAACCTCATTTTGAACTTCCCATTTACTCGGGGAATCCCTAGCCTCGCGGGCGCTATGACCTCACGACTCCAAAATCATCTGAATATGATCGGCACGTGCATCACTGTCGCTCAAAGCCCCGAATACAAACCCGTCTGGGAAGGCCAGGAGCCTGCGGACTTCGCCACAGACATCGCCAAGCTCGCGACGGACCACGCCGCTGTCAGCCTGAAAGCCGCGCAGGCCGACGCCGCCACGGGCGGAGCGGCGGATGAAAAAGCTGTCGCGGAGGCCACGCTCGAAAACATCGCCCACACCCTCGCCCGCGCTTTGGCGAACCATTTCAAAAAGACCGGCGACCTCGACCGCCACGGCAAGGTGGACTACACGAAGAGCGAGATCGTCAAACTCCGCACCCAGGAACTCGTCACTCAAACCACCGCCATCCGTGACATCGCCCAGGGAGCCGTCGCCGAGACGGATGCCGCCAAACGCGGCATCACCCCGGCTCGTATTGCCACACTCACCGCCGCCATCGCCGCCTACACGAAAGTGATGAACGCCCCACGCGGCCAGATCGTGAACCGCAGCGCCCTGCTCAAAGAAGTCGAAACCGACACCGCCGCCCTCGTCGAGTTCGTGAACGACATGGACGACCTCGTCCTCCAGTTCGACACCACCCCCACCGGCCATCGCTTCATGGAAGCCTGGAAACGCGCCCGCATCATCGTGGATGTGGGTGGTGGCAATGGAGGTGGAGAGGAGAAGCCAACGCCGACACCAGCGCCGGAGCAGCCGAAGTAGATCCTAATTCTCGATCTACAAAGCCCCACCAGCAGCCTTCAAATTTCAGCCTGATTTCTCTCAAAGAAAAACAAACCGCAGACAAACTCCCATGAACAGTCACAAGATAAAACAGATACTAAAGCTCCCAGCATGCCTCACCCGATCCATTATTGGGCTAACCCTGATGATTTCCATGTCGTCATGTCAGTTTAATGCGCCGTACGATGACAAAACAGACGCGGCGATAACTGAGTTAGCGAAGGAAACAGAGAAATTTGTTGCCAGATGTGATGTGGAAAGAGTGCGTTACAGCAAAGCCGGGACTTTTTACACAGACGCTACTGGTAGCATCAAAGCCATCAAAGACCGTTCGGGTTTATATCTGAAAAACGAACGGGAGATCGAAGCACTTAACCGCTTGGAAACCAAGTTTGAACGTCTCAAACAAAGCCATCAGGAAGGTCCGATCACGTCCTCACTAGCTGAACCGATTCGAGTCTCGTTTCGGAGTCTTCAACAAATGCAGATTGCCAAAAAACGGAGCTTGGCTGTCAGTAAATCAATCCAAGAGCAATAAACCAAGTCGAACCACAATCTAAACATCATGAATTCAGAAGCACTACTCGAAGCGATGTGGAAAGCCGCGCGCACTGCGGCAGGAGCACAGATTAAAGATTTAAGAGGCTACCTAGACAAAGAAATAGCAGCCATCGCAAAAGGAGCGATCGCGATTGAAGTCGATCTGCTTAGCGGACGAATCAAACAGTCTCAGGCGAAACGCGCATGGGATGATCTCGCGGATAGCGCAATCGACATTCAGCTTGCGGTGGAAGTCATCTTACAAGCAGCTGCCCAAGATGCGATCAATGCCGCGCTGGGCGTGGCCTCCAAAGCTCTGAGCAAGGCCATCGGCTTTGCCATCATCTGATTCTGCTTCCGACCCCAATACATTCTCATCAAACCTTTTTGAATTATGCTCGAAAGCCTCGACACACTCATCGCCTTCGTTGTCATCATGAGCATCGCCAGCCTGCTGGTGACGATTGTGGTGCAGACAATCTCGGCAACTTTCAGTTTGCGCGGCAGGCAACTGCTGCGCGGCCTACAAAACGCCGGGGATACATTGATACCTGATGGCATGAAAGCCGGCAAGGAGCTGGCCAAAGAACTATTGAAAAAGAAGCCCGCCATGTGCTTTGCCTTTTGGGACGGTCTCAAAGACGCCGTGCGTCCGGATGAGATTTACGAATCCTTGAAAGCGTTGGCTGCTATCAGCGAGGAGGCACTCGCTAAGAAGCAAAATGAAGTTGATTTGGCGAAAACGACAGCGGAAACGGCCCGCAATGAGGCAACCAACTCTCCAGGTGAAGCGGAAAAAGGTAAGAAAGCGATCTCTGCGGAGAAAACTTATGCAAGTCTGTTAGCAGAACTTGTCGTGCTGAAAGAGCTTCCGCGCAGAAATCCGCTAGACAAGTCAAGCCCGAACCAACAAGCGGCCAATCTGCTTGCGGCTTTGATGCCAGCCGCCAAAGACCCGGCGGCAACCAAGGATGCACTGGGAGGCCTGCTGAAAGTGGTGGGGGATGCCTGCCTGTCTGGCGATGACCGAAAAAAACTGGAATCTGAGATTCAGAAAGCCAGCCAGAGCATGGTGGAGGAGGTGGTCACGCTGAAAAAGTCGGTGGAAAACTGGTTCAACCAGGCGGTGGATCATGCTCAGGACTGGTTCCTGACTTGGACTCGTGCGATTACCATCGTGGTCGGTGTGCTCATGGCATTCGCTTTTCAATGGGATGCAGTTGAAATTTTCAAGCAAGTCTCCGGGCCCAACAACGCGATGAGGGACGCCCTGGTGAAGAAAGTGCCCGTGGTGCTGGAGAAAGGTGAGGGGATATTGAAGGTGTCCAAAGTCGGTGGAGGGTTGCTAGAACGACTTCAGACTGCCTGGAACAAGTCCTACGAACCGTCACTCCCAAGTGTGGATGGCATCAAAACAGTCGATCAGTTTGAAAAACGTCTGGAGGAGCTAGCTAAAGGCCTCGAAGAAACGGAGAAGAAGCAAGCGCATACGGAGGTCAGCAAAGGGAAAAAACCTGGCGAAAATGCCACCGACGCTGAGGTTGAGAACAAGCGGAAAGAGATCCATCAGAAAGCGGTGGAAGCGGCGAAGGCATTGAAGCCAGCCAAGGAACTTTTGGCAGTATCTGACCTGAAAGCGAAATTCGAGGTGATTTTAACAGACGAAGTGAAAGGTTACTTTGACAGCCAGCAGGAGGCGTTTGCTGCGCTATCACGCGAGGTTTCAGTTGCTGGGTTTGAGATCATCCCAAAAGACGGGTGGCGGTGGACTGAACCGGATAAACAACCAGAGTGCATATGGTGGAAGCCTCAAACTTGGGCTTTAAGTTTGTACCTAGCTCAAAATTGCAATCACATTCCCGGCATGTTGATTTTCGCCGCGCTGCTGGGGCTAGGCGCTCCCTTCTGGTTCAATCTTCTCAAGAACCTTTCCAATCTCCGTCCTGCTCTAGCAAAGCTGCTGGACACCGAAACGAGCACGCCTGCGAAGACTCCCAAATGAGTCATACCCGATAATTTAACCGAACCTCTAACACGATAACGTCATGCCTGAAGATCCAAACCGTCGCATCACAGATACCTCAGTCCTACATCCCGTCGTCCGCCAAAAAGTGGCGCAAGTTTTGGCGCAACTTGAAGCAGAAGGAATTCCGCTTCGAGTCTTTGAAAGCTACCGAACACCAACCCGACAAGCACACCTATATGCTCAGGGCAGGACACGTTCAGGCAACAAAGTTACCAATGCCGAAGCCTGGGAGTCTTATCATCAATACGGTTTGGCGGTAGATCTGGTGTTTTTCGAGAATGGTGAGTGGCACTGGGGGAAGAATCAGCAGCACTCGCGCATGTATGACCGCATGCATCAAATCGCACGAAGTGCGGGACTGGAGCCTTTGTCCTGGGAAACACCGCACATTCAATTGATGGGGGTCACCATCTCCACGCTCATGCAAGGCCGTTTTCCATCTGGAGGCGATTCAGGATGGGCTGACAATCTGAGACATTACGCTGAGACATGGAACAGCAATCCAGCGGCACCTCCCTTGCAGGGGCTGGGCAGCCTCCATGAACCGCAGCGTCCTCCCTTGACCGAGGAATTCCGTCCAGCGCTGCCTGTAGGAGCTCATGCCCCCGTCAGCGTCATTCCTGCAACCTATGATCGAAAACTCAATTCCCGCTTGTTTGCCGGCAAGCCAGCATTGGAATCTGTGGCATCTGGGCATCGGGTGCTGAAGGTCAGTGGGAGCCGGGTGGAAGGTATTGAATTCGTCCAGGACGGATTAAATCTATTGGCAGGTTCACATCCAGAGTATGCAATTGATGTCGGCCAGTTTCGGGGATTCTTCGGTCAGCGAACGGAACGTGCTGTGGAAGCTTTCCAGGAAGACTACCGCCTTATCGTTGATGGCGTTGTGGGCGAGGAAACCGTCCTCGCGCTCGATGATGCTGTGGCTCTAGCTGAAGGCACTCCTGCCGGATCACTTGCGCCGATTAGTAGTTCGGTCAGTGCATCCTCTTACACTCCTCCATCATCTAACGCTGCACTTCTTCAGAAAGTCCGTTTCGACAAGGCAGATGCTACTGTTGGCAAAACGTTAGCAGATACCTATGCCGCAGCGGATAAAGATCCCAGGCTGGCAAAAGGAGACCCTAGCAACTGCAAAGCTCTGCTCAAGTTCGCGGATGGCACGGTATTCTTTGAGGCAAAAATGGCCATCTGTGCCGATGGATCACCCCGCGCGAAGGAGATCGATCCAGGGCCTGGAAATCCAAAAACTGCCTTCACTTATCCTGGGATGGCGGGAGCCTACTTTGATGCGGAAGATGTGCCTTACATCGTATTGCCCGGAAAAAATGATTCAGGCACACTCGATTTTGTCAAAACCATGGGCCTTTCAAAGCTTGATTTGGCAGTAGTCATTCATCGGGGACGGCTTATTCCCGCGTTTTATGGCGAGGTTGGTCCCGTTTTCCGAATTGGTGAGGCCGCCATCCAAGTTCATGAGGATCTGCCTGTCCGTTCTCCTTGGACCAGTCCCGCAAAGGCCAAGGTTCGGAATGCGAGTGTGGAAGGCGAGGTCCTCTATTTTGTCTTTCCAGGAACTGCTGTCCCAAAAACGGCGGGGATGTCCAAAGAACAGTGGTTAGACAAGGTGAAATCGACTGCGCTTCAGAAGTGGGAGGCGTTTCTTGCAGCTCAATAGCGGGCTAGGGAGTTTTATTCTGCAAATGCCGTCGTGTTCCAACCACGGCGGCATTTGGATTTATTCAGGTCGGGGCACCAAACCAAGATGTGCCATTGGGAGGTTCGTTTTGATTCCATGCTCGTCTTGTGAGAACGAGAGGTAAGGATCATGAGCTGTGTCGTGTGATCTAGGAAGGCTGTGACATGGAGTGATGCGGTAGAAGTCTCGATTTTTGTCCGGTTTCAGCCGCTCCCGCGGTATGGAGTTTCTGAATCGTCTCTTTTGTCGCAAAAACACGCGACGAAGAGGCGACTTAGAAGCCTCCCAATCGCATGAAGTCTATCCTCATCCTCTCCCTTGTCGCCCTGGCTGTTGCTGCTCAGGGCAAACCCGCCCGTTTTGTCCGCATCGAGATCCCCGGTGAGCGTCAGTGCATTCAGATCGCGGAGATTGAAATCCTGAGCGGTGGCAAAAACATCGCGAAGGGTGGCAAGGCCACGCAATCGACGACGGGACACGGTGGTGACGCGAGTCGGGCGATGGATGGCGACAAATCGCGCAACTACGGCAAGGGCATGACGCACACGGTGGAGAACAAGCCGAATCCGTGGTGGGAGGTCGATCTGGGCTCGGCGCAGGCGATTGACTCGATCAGCTTGTGGAGCCGCGAGGGCTTCCCGGAGCGTCTCGGCGGCTTCACGCTGAGTTTGCTCGATGATTCGCGCAAAGCGGTGTTTGAGGTCAAAAACGTCGCGGCGGGTGAGTCGTTGACGATTGATGTCAAAGGCGGCGGCAAGATCGCTTACCTCACCTTTGATGGAAAACCGGGCAAACCGGCGGAAAAGGGCTCTCGCAGCGCGCCAGCGCCGAAAAACGAGCCTGCGCTCGTCGATGTGCCTGCGGACTACAAAGACACGCTGCCCTTCGCTTTCAGCAAAGGCGACACCGTGGCGATCCTCGGCAACGGCCTGCCCGACCGCATGCAGCACGATGGCTGGATGGAGACCGTCCTGCAAAGCGCTCTGCCGGAGCAAAACGTGCGCTTCCGCAACATGAGCGCCAGCGGCGACCGCCCGAACTCCTTCCCGCGCAGCAGCGGGCACATGCACATGACGGATTACCTGCGCCATGTGAAGCCGGATGTCGTGTTCGCGTTCTTCGGCTACAACGAGTCCTTTGAGAACAAGCCGGACGACTTCAAAAAGCAGCTCGTCGATTTCGTGAAGTATGTGCGCGGCACGAAGCCAAATGGCAAAACCTTCCCGCGCATCGTGCTCTTCAGCCCCATCGCGCATGAGGACACGAAGAACCCGAACGTGCCGAACGGCGCGGAGCACAATCCGCAGCTCGAAGCCTACACGAAGGCCACCGAAGCCGCCGCGAAGGAAGCGGGCGTGGGCTTTGTCGATCTCTTCCATCCCTCGCTCGATCTTTTCAAAGCCGCGAAGGAGCCGCTGACGATCAACGGCGTGCATCTCAGCGCCGAGGGCAACCGCCAGCTCGCGGAAGTGATCGCGAAGGCGCTGCTCGGCAAGGAAGTGACCGCGTCCGCCTCGCTCGAAGAGCTGCGTGAGGCCGTGATGGAGAAGGACGTGCATTGGAATGCCCGCTACCGTGCCCGCGATGGCAATGACGTGTGGGGCGGTCGCTCGACGCTGGCCTTCACCGATGGCCAGACGAACGCCGTGGTGCTCCAGCATGAGCTGACGATGCTCGATGTGATGACAGGCAATCGCGATCCGAAGATCTGGGCGCGTGCCAAAGGCAGCGATCTCAAAGTCGAAGATAGCAATGTGCCCGCGCCTGTGCCGGTGGTCTCGAATGTCGGTGGCAAATCGAAGTCCTCCAGCGCTCAAAAAGAAGGCCGCACGGAATACATCAGCGGCCAGGAGGCGATCAAGCACATGGCCTTTGATCCGCGCTTTGAAGTGAGCCTGTTCGCCGATGAAGCGCAGTTCCCGCAGCTCGTGAATCCCGTGCAGATGCAGGTGGATACCAAAGGCCGCCTGTGGGCCGCCGTGTGGCACACCTACCCGATGTGGGAGCCGCTGAAGGAGATGAAGGACGCCCTCGTCATCTGCCACGATGACAACAAAGACGGCAAGTGCGACCGCATGACGGAGTTCGCCCGCGTGCAGAATCCGCTTGGCTTTGAGTTCTGGAATGGCGGCGTCATCGTCACCTGCGCCCCGGACATCATCTTCCTCAAAGACACCGATGGCGACGATGTGGCCGACGTGCGCACGATCATGCTGCAAGGCGTCGATTTCGCCGATACGCATCACGGCGCGAACAATCTCATCTACGGCCCCGATGGCGGCATCTACTGGCAGAGCGGTGTCTTCATGGTGCACAATCACGAGCATCCGTGGGGTCCGTCGCTGCAGACCGGCACGAGCGCGATGTATCGCTTTGATCCGCGCCGCTTCACCATCGCGAAACACGCTGACAACTCGCCGAACCCGCACGGCATCGCGTTTGACACCTGGGGCTATCAATACGCCACCGACGGCACCGGCGGTCGCGCTTATCAAGTCCGCCCCGAAGGCAACGGCTTCAAAATGTATGAGCTTTTGAAGAAGGAAGTGCGCCCTGTCACTGCGAGCGAGATCGTCAGCAGCACGCACTTCCCCGAGGACATGCAGGGCGACTTCCTCATCTGCAACGTCATCGGCTTCCTCGGCATCAAGCACTACGACCTGGCCCGCGACGCGGAAAAAGCCAGCGTCTGGGGCGAACCCGCCGGCGCTGAACTCACCGTGAAGGTCACGCAAGCCGACGGCAGCGTCACCGAGGACAAATCCCGCGGCCTGCTCATGAGCGGCGACAAGAATTTCCGCCCCAGCGATGCCATCTTTGGTGAAGATGGTGCTCTTTACATCGCCGACTGGCACAACGTCATCATCGGTCACATGCAGCACAACGTCCGCGACCCGAACCGCGACCACAAACACGGCCGCATCTACCGCATGACTGCCAAAGGCCGCGAGTTGCAGAAACCCGTCGCCATCGACGGCCAGCCCATCCCCGCGCTGCTCGAAAACCTCAAGCATCCCACCGACAGCGTGCGCCATCGCACCCGCGTCGAGCTCAGCGAGCGCCCCACCGCCGAAGTCATCGCCGCCACGAAGGAATGGATGAAGCAATTCGACGCTACCAAGAAGGAAGACGCGCACCATTTGCTCGAAGCCCTCTGGATTCATCAGCAGCACAACGTCCGCGACACCGCGCTGCTCGCCTCCCTGCAACAATCCCCCGAACTGCACGCCCGCAACGCCGCCAACGTCGTCCAGCACCTCTGGTTCAACGTCGAAGCCAGCACCAAAGGCGGCGTCATCGCCGGAGAAGCCGAGGAGAAGGCCCAAAAGTCCGGCCTCCTCAGCGACACGCCTGAACTGACCACCATCCGCATCGGCACCATCCGCGAGCGCCTCATGTATGACGTCAAAGAGCTCAACGTGAAGGCCGGCAAGAAGATCAAGCTCACCTTCGCCAACACCGACGTCATGCCGCACAACCTCCTCGTCACCAAGCCCGGCAAAGCCGACGCCGTGATGAATGCCGCCATCGTCATGGGCGCGGCGGGTTTTGAAAAAGGCTTCATCCCGGCTGGAGAGGACGTTTTGCACCACACGAAGCTCCTCGATGGCGGCAAAGAAGAAGTCTTGGAGTTCACGCTGCCGGTGGCGGGAGATTACCCCTTCGTTTGCAGCTTCCCAGGCCACGGCATCATCATGCGCGGGGTGTTGAAGGCGAAATAGTTCGTGATTCGACTCCGTCCCGGCCATGCGGCTGCTCTGGCGTCAGCCTCTCGCCTCGTCGTCCCCTTTGATTTTCGTGATGACACGATGCAGCCTGCGCAGCACGAGGAAAACTTGCGCGCGGAGTGATTCAGGATTGTAGGATTCCACGTCGAGCGTGTGCCTCAGTTCTGGGCACCACTCGGCCTTGTAGCGGCAGTCACCGGAGAGCATGTCGTAGGTCTGCAGGCCGTGGCGGGCTGCTGTTTCGAGGCTCCAATGCACGGCGAGGTTGCCGATCGAGAGTGTTTTGAACTCCGGGTCCCACCCCTGCTGGAAGAGGCTGAAGTCGTTCCGTTGGATGAAGCCAAGCGCTGCGGCCACGACGCGATCACCCGCCATCAAGCAGGTGAGCAGCGCGCACCCGCCTTCGAGCCAGCGGAGGGCGTTTGCGCGATAAAAAGCCCAGGCGGCCGGGCGGAGGAAATCGCTCGTGTTCCCCGGCCATTGGAGGTGATGAAGGCGGGCAAGATGATCGAGGGCTTCATCATGCGGCAAGTCAACTCCAGAGACACAGCGTCGCCCCTGGTGCTCGCTGGTGAAGGAACCCCACCGGTTTCGCAAATTCCTCCGCCAGCGGGAGGAACGCGCACCTTCATAGGCATTCCAGTCCGCCGGGATGGGTGTGAAGCGGCATGGATGTGTGCCTGCGCTGCCGGCGCTGACGCCCACGCGGCTGGATGCCTCTTGAAGAAAGGGCAGATTGGGGGAGTCGGCCGGGATCGCAGGCAGCCAGACAGCATCCCACTCGCCTTGCAAGCGGTCCAAGATACGGAGCAGCAGGGGGATGAACTCGGCTTCCCGCCCGGTGGTCACGAGGAAATCCATGCGTTCCACCTGCACGTCCCCCATGCCGCCGATCCAGGTCAGATGTTTCATCATGCGCCGGGTGCCGCCCCCCCCGGAGGTGATCACACAGGGAGCGATCGCGACCACTTCCTCGTTTCGATCTCGCAGCACACCGATGGCAAGGCGTTTCCCACGGCCAAAATGCCTCCACCAGCTCCGGCACCAGTCGTAACGTGCAAACGGCGTGCTTGTCCGCATCCGGCTGACCAGGCTCTCCCACGGTCGTTGAAGGTCGTCAAACTGCTCCTCAGTGCGGATAATCTCCAGCGAAGCACCCGATGTCATTTTCCGCGCGCTTTCTGTGGATGCCCCCAGGCGCGAAAACTCCCCCGCGTCGGCGCGGCGAGGGATCAAGTCAGACATGGTGGAGGTGAAGGACAAGACTGTACTGTGTTCTCTATTATGAATTTATATATCACAGCACCTTTAGTTTGATCAATATTATTATCGCGATTATTATTGTATTTACTAATATAATACATTCGCTTCCGATTTGGATTCATGCACATCCTCGGCCTCTCCGCCTTCTACCACGATTCTGCCGCCTGCCTTTTGAGCGGTGGTCACGTCGTCGCTGCGGCTCAGGAGGAGCGTTTCAGCCGACGCAGGCACGATTCAGCCTTTCCTTGTCAAGCCGTCGAGTTTTGCCTGAAGCGGGGGGGGCTCCGCCCGCAAGACCTCGATGCCGTGGCGTTTTACGACAAGCCGCTGCTCAAGTTTGACCGCATCCTCGAAACGCACCTCGCCTGGGCACCGCAGGGCCTGAAGTCCTTCATGATGGCCGTGCCGGTCTGGCTGGCGGAAAAGCTCTGGATGCCCTCGGTGATCTCCAAAGAAGTCGGGAACGGCCTTCCGCTGCTGTTTGCCGAGCATCACGAGTCCCACGCGGCCTCCGCGTTCTTCCCAAGCCCATTCGAGAGCGCCGCCGTGCTCACCGTGGATGGCGTGGGCGAGTGGGCCACCAGCTCCTACGGCGTGGGCCGTGGCAACAAGGTGGAAATGCTCAAGGAGATGCACTTCCCGCACTCGCTGGGCCTGCTTTACTCCGCCTTCACCTACTACACCGGCTTCAAGGTGAACTCCGGTGAGTACAAGGTCATGGGCCTCGCACCCTACGGCGAGCCGAAGTATGCCCAGGCCATCTTTGACCACCTCATCGACCTGAAGGACGACGGCTCCTTCGCCATGAACCAGGAGTACTTCGATTACTGCGCCGGATTGAAAATGACCGCGCCGAAGATGGAACCGCTGTTTGGCGGTCCGCCGCGCAGGCCGGAATCGAACCTCACCCAGCGTGAGATGGATCTCGCCGCCTCGGTGCAGGTGGTGACGGAGGAAATCATGCTGCGCATGGCACGCCACATCCGCAAAGAAACCGGCGAGCGCCACCTCTGCCTCGCCGGCGGCGTGGCGCTGAACTGCGTGGCGAATGGCAAACTGCTCCGCGCAGGCGTCTTCGACGACATCTACATCCAACCAGCCGCGGGCGATGCCGGTGGAGCACTCGGTGCCGCCCTATCCGCCTACCACCACTACCACGACAAGCCCCGCGTGACCGTTCCGGGCACGGACTGGCAGCGTGGCAGCTACCTCGGCCCTGAGTACAGCGATGACGAGGTCGCCTCCGCGATCTCGCCTTTCGGTGCCAAATCCACCCTGCATGCCAGCGATGAGGCGATGTGCGCCGAAGTGGCCCGTTTGATGACGGAAGGAAAAGTCGTCGGCTGGTTCCAGGGACGCATGGAGTTCGGCCCCCGAGCCCTCGGCGCACGCTCCATCATCGGCGATGCCCGCAGCCCGGAGATGCAGAAGATCATGAATTTGAAGATCAAGTTCCGCGAGAGCTTCCGCCCCTTTGCCCCGGCCGTGCTCGCGGAAAAAGTGGGCGAGTGGTTCGACCACGACCGCTCCAGCCCCTACATGCTCCTCGTGGCCGATGTGCTCGAAAAGCACCGCAAGCAGCTCTCCGGGGCCGATGACGCCCTGTGGGGCATCGACAAGCTCAACATCCCTCGTTCCACCATCCCCGCCGTCACGCATGTGGACTGCTCCGCACGCCTGCAAACCGTGCACCGCGACACGAATCCCAACTTCCACCGCCTCATCAGCGAGTTTGACCGCCTTACTGGCTGCCCCGTGGTCGTGAACACCTCCTTCAACGTGCGTGGCGAGCCCATCGTGGAAAACCCCGCCCAGGCATACACCTGCTTCATGCGCACGGAGATGGATGTCCTCGTGCTCGGCCGCCACGTGCTGCTCAAATCCGAGCAGCCCGAATGGAAGGAAGCCCACGATTGGCGATCCGAACACACCCTCGACTAACCCCTTTTTGCACGATCATGGGACTCCGCGCTGACGTCACTCACGAACTCTCCGCCCTCGACACCTCGTCGAAGGCCCTGCGTAAATTCGGCCTCACCGTCGGCGGCGTCTTCGCCGCGATCACGGCGCTGGGTATTTGGAAACACTGGGCACAGTCCGCGGTGGTCACGCTGGGCTCCCTCGCGGCCTTCTTGCTCTTCTTTGGCCTCATCGCTCCTGCCCTGCTCCGCCTTCCGCACCGTCTTTGGATGACCTTCGCCCTCGCGCTCGGCTGGTGCATGTCACGACTGATCCTCACGATTTTGTTCGTCTTCGCTGTCATCCCGGTGGCGATGCTCGGACGCGTCATGCGGCTGCCCTTCATCCAGATCCGCCGTCACACACCGCGTGACAGCTACTGGGTCGATCATCCCACCCGCGCCGCGAAACATCACGCGGACATGTTCTGACCCGTTTTCTTCCACACACCACGCCATCCCATGAAACTCCGCATCCTCGGCCAGTTCGCCACCTACCTCTTCCGCTCCGGCAAATGGTGGCTCTTCCCCATCGTCGCGCTGCTGCTCGTGCTCGGCCTCATCCTCGTCGTGGCAAAGGGCTCCGCGCTCGCGCCCTTCATCTACACTTTGTTTTAAACCTGGATGAAGCCCTCCTTTGACCGGCTGTTGTGTTTCATCGGGGCGCTCGGCTGCATAGCCGTGGCTGTCCTGCTGCGCTGGCGCATGATGACGCACGATGCCCCGCACTGGGCCATCCCCTCCATCGTGCTCGCCGTCGTCGGCGGCATCGCCCTGGTGGCAGGTTTGCTCAAAGGCGGGTCCCTTCAGCGTGCCATTGCAGCTCTCATGAAGCTGGCTCTCACCACCGGCATCACCTTCGGCGTGGCGGAAGGTGCCTGCCGCGTCATCGGCATCGACTTCAATGAAGTGCTCGGCGCACGCAAAGCCAACGAAGCCTTCCCCATCTACTTCCGCCTCCCCACACATCCCTCCGGTGAAGTCTATTTCACCCGTGATCCGGGCAGTTCGTGGACTGGCAAGCCGCTCCAGACCCTGCTCAAAAACCATCGCAGCACCGATGTGGCCTACACGGACGAGGCGGAGCTCACCATCCGCTACAGCCGCGAAGGCTTCCGCAACCCCGATGACCTCAACGATTGGGACATCGCCATCGTGGGAGACTCCTTCACCGAATCCGGCTACCTGCCGGAAAAGACCCTCTTCACCGGCATCACCGCCGAAAAGCTCGGCAAGCGCGTCAAAAACCTGGGCATCACTGACAGCGGCACCTTCGCACAGACACACTACCTCGAAGCCTATGGGCAGGCACCTTCGTGCAAGACCGCCGTGCTCGCCTTTTTTGAGGGAAACGATCTTGAGGACAACGAAACCGAGCTGCGTGAGCGCGACCTCTTCCGCGCCACGGGCGAGAAGCCGGACCGCAGCATTCCGCGCCAGCCTTCGCTCCTGAAGACCATCGCGAACCTCGTCCGCGACTTCAAAAAAATCCGCCTCAGTGATCGCAGCTACGCGAATGCCTGCTTCAAATCGGGCGGCAAGGAAATCCCCGTCACCGTCGCCGACGCGCCTCCGGCCGGGGCGGAAATGAGCATGGAACAGTCGAAGGCACTCGCACTCGGTCTGGATGAATATGCCGCCGCATGCGCCAAGACCGGCATGAAAGCCCATCTCCTCTACATCCCGTGCAAACGCCGCGTCATGCACGGCCATTTGCGCCACGGAAATGACTATCCGCAGCCCGGCTGGCAGATGAATGACCTCCCCGAGCATCTCCAGGCCGAGTGTGCAAAGCGCGGCATCACCTTCATCAATGCCACTCCGGCCCTCAGCTCCGCCGCCGCTCTGGGGAAGCCCTGCTTCAACACCCTTTACGACACCCACCTGGACGCCACCGGCCATCAAATCGTGGGTGAGATGCTCGCAAGGGCCATCGCGGTTCCATGAGAGCCTGAAAATGTGCCAGCAGCATTTTTCTTGCCCGGTTTGGGCTTCTGGCGAGGTATAACAACTCCCCGCTGTCACTTTCCCGCACCATGAAGCTCATCGTCCTCTCTCTCGCCCTGCTCGCATCGCTCGCGTCTGCGCAGGACTACCTCGAAATCGCCGCGAACCCCGGCCTGCCGGGTGGTGGAAAGAAAGTCGTGCTCGTCGCCGGTGACGAGGAATACCGCACCGAGGAGTCGATGCCGATGCTGGCGAAGATTCTGGCCAAAAAGCATGGCTTCAACTGCATCGTGCTCTTCTCCACGGATGAAAAGGCGGGCTACATCGACCCGAACAACCAAAAGAACATCCGCGGCACCGAGATGCTCGATGACGCTGACCTGCTCATCATCGGCACGCGTTTCCGCCAGCTCCCGGACGAGCATCTGGCGCACTTTGCGAAGTATCTGAATGCGGGCAAGCCGGTGATCGGCTTCCGAACGGCCACGCATGCGTTCACGGGCCCTGCAAAGACAGGTGACTTCAAGTGGAGCGAGTTCGGTCTGAAAATCCTCGGCGAGAAGTGGGTGTCCCATCACGGACAGCACAAGAAGGAAGGCACGCGCAGTGTGTTTGAGACCGCGAACCTCAAAAATCCCGTGCTGCGCGGCGTGGGGGAGATCTTCGGCACCTCGGACGTGTATGCCGTGAAGAACCTCGATCTGAGCAAGGCGACCATTTTGCTGCGTGGCGCGGTGACATCGAGCCTCAATGATCGCTCGCTGCCCGTCGAAGGGCCGAAGAACAATCCGATGCAGGCGCTGGCCTGGCTTTTCAATCACACCGCGCCAGATGGTAAAACGCAGGGGAAATCCTTCTGCACCACGATGGGTGCGGCGGTCGATTTCATCGATGAGGACCTGCGCCGCCTGATCGTGAACGCCGCCTATCACCTCACGGGCCTCGCCGTGCCCGCGAAGGCGGATGTGGCCTTTGTCGATCCTTTCAATCCGACGATGTATGGCTTCATCAAGGACGCGAACTTCTTCAAAGAGCGCAATCTGAAGCCTGGCGACTTCGCCACGGGGAAAAGCCCCTCGACGGGCCTGCCGGGTGAAAAGAAAGCCGCTGAAGAAACGCCGCCGCACGCCCCGAGTGCCGAGCCGCCTGCCGCCACGAAGGCCCGTGCGCAAATCGTGGCGCCGCCGGCGAAGGGCGAGCGCATCGTGCTCATCGGCAATGGCCTCGCCGAACGTGACACCTGGTACAGCCGCATCGAGACGGAGCTGCAGCTTCGCTACCCGGATCGCGAGCTGTTCTTCCGCAACATGGGCCATGTGGGAGACACGCCCGGCTTCCGCCCGCATCCCTCCCGCAAATCGCAGTGGGCCTTTCCCGGAGCCGAGAAGTTTCATCCCGACAAGATGGTGCACAACGGCAAGGGCTTCTATTCCACGCCCGACCAGTGGCTCACGCATCTGAAGGCGGATACCATCGTGGCCTTCTTCGGCTATAACGAGAGCTTCGACGGCGCGGGCAAGGTGGGCAATTTCGAGGCGGAACTCGATGCGTGGGTTACGCATACGCTGGGCAAGGCCTACAACGGCAAGGAGGCGCCGCGTGTCGTCCTCGTGAGTCCCATCGCCTATGAAAATCAGAGTGCGAAACGCGATCTGCCGAATGGCGAGAAGGAAAACGCGAACCTGCTGCTTTACGCCGCCGCCATCGAGAAGATCGCGAAGAAGCACGCGCTCACCTATATCGATCTCTTTTCGCCGACGAAGGGCATCGAGGCGGACGGCGGCGAGGCCTTCACCACCGGCGGATTCATTCCCACGGACAAAGGCTATGGGAAAATCGCCGAACTGCTGGCCACCGGCCTCTACGGGCATCAATCCCGCGAATCGAAGGCCGATCCACGGCTCGTGCATGAAGCGGTGAAGCAGAAGGACTGGTTCTGGAACAACGACTACAACATCCTCAACGGCGTCCACGCCCACGGCCAACGCTACAACCCCTACGGCCCGCAGAATTACCCCGACGAAGTGAGGAAGAGCCGCGAGATGGCCGCGCTGCGGGACGAATTGATCCACGCCGTCGCCACCGGCAAAACGCAGAGCCTCAAAGTTGATGACAGCAAGACGCATGTCCTCCCGCCCGTGCCGACGAACTATGTGCAGAGCGCCAAAAACGGCAGCGAAAAGTATCTGTATGGCAAGGAGGCGCTGAAATCACTCACCGTGCCGGAGGGCTACAAGGTGGAGATGTTCGCCAGCGAAAAGGAGTTCCCGAACCTCGCGAACCCGATGCAGCTTTCCTTCGACAACAAGGGCCGCCTGTGGGTCGCCGTGATGCCGACGTATCCGCACTACCGTCCTGGCGACGCGCTGCCGGATGACAAGCTGCTCATCTACGAAGACACGAATGGCGACGGCAAAGCGGACAAGGAGACCGTCTTCGCGGACAAGCTGCATCTGCCCATCGGCTTCGAATTCGCGCCGGAAGGCGTGTATGTGAGCGAGGAGCCGAATCTGATCCTGTTGCGCGACACGAATGGCGACGACAAGGCCGACAGCCGCGAAATCGTGCTCGGCGGATTCGATTCACACGACACGCATCACGCCATCAGCGCCTACACGGCTGATCCGAGCGGTGCGTTCATGCTGTGCGAAGGCGTGTTCCTCCATTCGAACATCGAGACGCCCTACGGCCCTGTGCGCTGCGTGGATGGTGGCTTCTTCCGCTACAGCCCACAGCGCGGGCAGCTCGAGCGCACGATCCAGATGAGCATCCCGAATCCCTGGGGCTTTGTGTTTGATCAATGGGGACAGGATTTCTTCCTCCACACCTCCGGCACGTCGATGAACTGGGGTCTGCCCGTGTCAGTGAAGCCCACCTTCGGCAGCAAGACGCCGTCCACGCCTGATCTCGTGCCGAAAGGCCATCAGGTGCGCCCCACCAGCGGTCTGGAGATCGTTTCATCGCGTCATTTCCCCGACGAAGTGCAGGGCGACCTCATTTATTGCAACGCCATCGGCTTCCTCGGCATCAAGCAGGTCAAAATCGAGGACAACGGCACCGGCTGGAAGACCGCGCATCGTCACAACCTGCTGCAAAGCAGTGATGGCAACTTCCGTCCCGCTGATCTCGAATTCGCGCCGGATGGATCGCTCTATGTGCTCGACTGGCACAACGTGCTCATCGGCCACATGCAGCACAACGCGCGCGATCCCCTGCGCGACCATGTTCATGGCCGCATTTATCGCATCACATATCCGTCACGTCCGCTCGTGAAGCCCGCGCCAGTCGCCGGAGCCGCGCTTGAGCAGCTCTTTGGAAACCTCAAGGAGCCTGAACTCCGCGCCCGCTATCGCGCACGCCGCGAACTACGCGCACATCCCGCCGCCGAAGTCGTTCCCGCCGTCAAAGCCTGGGCCGCGAAGCAAGCCGACACGCATGCCAAACTCGAAGCCCTCTGGGTCACCTGGGGCGCGAATGCCGTCGATGAAGCCCTGCTGCGCGAAATGCTCGCCTCCAGCGACTACCATGCCCGTGCCGCCGCCGTGCGTGTGCTGCGCTACAACACGCACCGCATCGCCGATCACGTCGCCTTGCTCGAAAAAGCCGCGCAGGATGAACATGGCCGCGTGCGTCTCGAAGCCATCGTCGCCGCCTCCTGGCTGCCGAATGTGCCCGCTGCGAAAAACATCGTCGCACTCGCTTCCAAGCTCCCGCTCGATGAATGGAGCCAGAACGCCGCCAAAACGGCCGCGGACCGCCTCGCTGGCATCGTCGAGGTGGTGAAACCGGAGCATCCCATCGTCCCGCCGCCCGCACATTTGAGCGAAGCGGCGAAAAAACAATTCACCGCCGGGCAGGAGGTCTATTTCCGCGAAGGCCACTGCGTCACCTGCCATCAACCGAACGGCGCCGGGCTCGATCCCGCCTTCCCGAGCATCGTGAGCAGCCCGTGGGTGAGTGAGGACAAGGAGCGCCTCATCAAGATCGCCATGTACGGCCTCATGGGGCCGATCAAAGTCGGCGGCAAAGAATACAACGGCCAGGTGCCGATGACGCCCTTCGCCGGGATGCTCAAGGACGACGAAATCGCCAACGTGCTGACCTTTGTGCGCAATCACTTCGGCAACCAGGCCGCCCCCGTGACGCCCGCTGATGTCAAAGCCGTCCGTGATGCCAATCCGGGCCGCATGATGCTCTACACGACAGATGAGATCCTCAAGCAACATCCGTTGAAGTGAGGGTGGCAAAGTGACGGCTCCGGCTTCAAGTCCTTGACTCGTGAAACGTTGGCCTCTTGACTGGATTTCGCATGACACGAACAGGAATCCTCGCCGGCGGCAACTTCATCATTGATCACGTCAAACTCATCGACGCCTGGCCGGAGCAGGACATGCTCGCCTTCATCCAGGGCGAGACATCATCAAACGGCGGCGGCCCCTACAACGTGCTCAAGGACCTCGCCGCCATGCGTGCCGGTTATCCGCTCGCGGCGGCGGGACTCGTCGGCAGGGATGCGAACGGCGGCTGGATTTTGCGCGACTGCGAGGCGGCGGGCATCGACATCACCCAACTGCATCAAACCGACGCCGCGCCGACGAGTTACACGGACGCCATGACCGCCGTCGGCACGGGGCGGCGCACGTTTTTTCACCAGCTTGGCGCCAATGCCATCCTGGGGCGGGATCATTTCGATTTCAGCCGCACGCAGGCCAGGATGTTTCACCTCGGCTACTTGATGTTGCTCACCGAGATGGACCGCATGCTCGAAAACGGCCGCAGCGTCGCCAGCCGCGTGCTGGAGGCCGCGCAGGCAGCCGGGCTGCTCACCAGCGTGGATCTCGTCAGCTCCAGCCACCCGCGTTTTCGCGAAATCACCGAGGCGTCCCTCCCTTTCACTGACTTCCTCATCTTGAACGAGATTGAGGCGGGCCGCGCCACGGGCCTTGATCTCAAATCGCCGTCGCCGGACATCGCGAAGATTCAAACCGCCGCGTGGCAGCTTCTCGACCGTGGCGTGCGCCGCGAGGTCATCATCCACTTCGAGGCCGGGGCCGTTGTCGTCGTGAAAAATGGCGCGGCGCATCACCAGCCCTCGCTCAAACTCCCGCCCGGTTTCATCGCAGGGGCCACGGGCGCGGGAGATGCCTTCGCCGCCGGTTATCTGCACGGCACACACGAGGAGTGGCCGGTGGCCGAGCGTCTCAAGCTCGCCGTCTGCACCGCCGCGATGTGTCTTACCCATCCGACGCCGTCGCAAGGACTGCGTCCCGTCGCCGAATGCCTCCAGCTCCTGGACAAGTTCGGTACGCGGGACTGACCGTCGTCGTTTGGCGGCGGCATTGCATCCGCCAGAGGCTCCACCTGTCAAACGGCGCGCTTAATGGCATCCCACGCCTCATCCATCTCGGCGAGAGTGAGCTGGCCGAGTTCCTTGCCTTGCCCTCGCAGGTGATTTTCCATGGAGTAGAAGCGGCGGGCGAACTTGTCGTTGGCGGCGGCGAGGGCGGATTCGGATTCGATGCCGAGTTTGCGGGCGAGATTGACGACGCTGAAGAACAAATCGCCGATTTCCTCTTCAATGTGGGCTTTGTCTCCAGATTGCACGGCTGCTTCGAGCTCGGCGGTCTCCTCGCGGATTTTGTCGAACACAGGCGCGGCATCCGGCCAGTCGAAACCGACGCGGGCGGCTTTCTTTTGCAGCTTCTGGCCGCGCATGAGCGCCGGAAGGCCGCCGCCGACACCGTGGAGCATGCCTTCGTGCTGCGTGCCTTTTTCCTGACGCTTGATGGCGTCCCATTGGGTGAGCACGGCGTCGCTGGTGGCAGCGGTGGTTTCGCCAAAGACGTGCGGATGGCGGCGGATGAGCTTGTCGGTCAGGCCGCTGGCCATTTGATCGAGATCGAAAGCACCGGTCTCGCTGGCGATTTCGGCATGCAGCACGGGTTGCAGCAAAATGTCGCCGAGTTCGTCACATATTTGCGCCGGATCGCCGCTGCGGATGGCCTCGGCGACTTCGTAGGCTTCCTCGATGACGTGCGGGATGAGCGATTCGTGCGTCTGTTCCATGTCCCACGGGCAGCCGCCGGGTGCGCGCAGGCGATGTACGACGTAGCGCAGGCGGGTGAGCGCGTCGGGGTGATTCAGCATCGTGGCGTCGTCGTGCATGCGGCCAGTTAGCGCGTGCGGTGGCGGGTGCGAAGAAATTTTTCGGTCTGGAATGATGAGGGCTTGGCAAACGGGGCGTTTTCCTTGAGTATCCATAACAACCTGACACAAGCCATGCCGCGCAAACTCAGCCACATCGCCCCGGACTGGTGGGACTACACCACCCTCGACTTCGATCTCATCAACGACGCCGCCCGACTCACGGAGCGTGATCTGCGCCAGCTTTCGCGACCCGGCTTCAAGGTGGTGATGCATGACACGCTGGAGGATTTTTACCTCGCTGAGGCGCTGGAGTACATCCATGCCTGGCGACAGGCCACACCAGACAATCCCACGGGCATCTGCGGCCCGATCGGGCCCACGGAGCAGCTCCCACTGGTGGCGCGGCTGATCAACGATCTAGGCATCTCGATCAAGGACGGTCATTTCTGGGGCATGGACGAATGGTATGACGAAAACACGAAGAAGGAAGTGTCCATGGAGCACCCGCTGTCCTTTGAGCGTGCGGATCGACTGATGTGCTTTGACCGTATGCAGAAAAAGCTCTGCATGCCGGACTCACATCTGCATTTCCCGAAGGCGGACGTGACGGAATATGTGAAGAGCTGGCAAAGTGGTGTGCGCTGTGTGGTGATGCAAGGCGGCCAGGGCGACATCAAGCATTGGGCCTTCAACGATCCGCTCAAGCGTGCTGGTAAATGGAAGAACGAACCGCCGCCGCCCGCCGAATATCGCAAACTCGGCACACGCATCGTCGAGCTCCATCCCGTGACGCTGGCGCAGAACGCCCGCACCTCCGGCGGTGGCAACATCACGATGGTGCCGAAGATGGCGATCACCGTGGGGCCGAAAGAGACCTGGATGGCTGAGAAGGTCAGCATCTGGCACGCGGGCATGCACGACAACCCGCTGGGCCAGCGCCTGACCGCGCTGATGATCTCGAAGCGTTTGGCGGACAGCTCCGTGCCGATGTCCCTACTGGCCGACCATCCGAACGTGCAGTTCAACTACTTCCGCAGCGGTCTTGGCCACTGCGAGGTGGAGATGCACTAAGCCCCCGTTCCAAGTTTCAGGTTTAAAGTTTCAAGCCGGGAACTTGAAACCTGTAACTTCAAACTTTTCCCATGCTCCAGACCCTTGATGTCGCCCTCGGGCTCTCGTTCATCTTCTTCCTGTTCAGCGTGCTCGTCTCGACGGTGAGCGAGATGTGCCTCTCCTGGAGCAACGCTCGCGGGAAAATGCTCTGGAAGGCGGTCGCTCACCTTTTGCCGGATGCCGGGCATGGGAAGACCGTGGAGCCGTTGAAGGATTTCGTCCGGCATCCGCTGCTGGCGGGCATGCACCGGCACACGTCGGCGGATGCCAGCGTGGCGAAGCATTTCCCCTCGTATCTTTCGAGCGGGCAGTTCGGCCAGGTGCTGATGGACATGCTGGAGACAAAGGGCACCGGGGAGCAGGCCGAGACGCGCTGGGAGCAGGTGCAAAATGGCATCACCCAGATGCCGGCGGACACGCGTGACTCCTTGCAGGCGCTCAGCCGCGACGCGGAGCGCAACCTGCTGCCCGGCCAGGAGCCTGCGGGCGTGTTTCAATTCCTCGCCGGGCAGTGGTTCGACGCGATGATGGACCGCACCACCGGCTGGTACAAACGTCTCACGCAGGTGTGGAACTTCGGCCTCGGCCTCGTGCTGGCCGTCGCGTGCAATTTGAATGTGATCGCCATCACCAAGGCGCTCTCGACCAATGACGAGTTGCGCGTCGCCTTCGTGCAGAAGGCCGAGGCCTCCGTGAAGGCGCAGAGCGAGCTGGCGGCGAAGCTGGGCGTGGAGCAGTCCAAGGGCGCGCGCGCGGTGTTCGACGAGGCCGTGACAGAGCTGTCCGACGCAGGTTTCCCCGTCGGCTGGAACAAGACCACCGCGAAGGCCTGGGCCACGCATCCTATCAGCACTTTCTTCGAAAGTCTGCTCGGCTGGCTGATGGCCGGAGCGGCGGCGGCGCTCGGCGCGCAGTTCTGGTTCGACCTGATGAAGAAAATCATCAACATGCGCGGCACGGGCGCGCGGCCGGATTCGGGCCAAAATGTGCCGTTGGGCGAGGCGGGGATGGCCGCCGGGCCGATTCCGCCCGCGGGGCTCATCATTGATGGCACCGAGTCGCGGCAGTAGCGCTTTTCACAGACGGCGAAGGCCGCGTCACGAGCAGCAGGAGCCCTTCCCGCATGCCGCGCCGCCCACTCGATTCCAAGGCATTTTCGCCAGAAGCAGCGCCATGCCGCAGAAGCCGCTCAAGCCGGCGAAAAGCAGGCCCGCGCCGAAAAACATGCAGAGATAAACCCACGCTGGATTCACCGTCACGGCGAGGATCGCGGATGCGAGCACGAGCGAGCCCACTGTGACCTGCACCTGGCGCATGAGCGGCAGCACAATCTTCGCGCCTGTGGCGCAGGGCAGACCGGCCGCCTTCCACGCGAGGATGCCGCCTTCGAGATTGCGCACGTCGTTGAAGCCGAGGGCGCGCAGCTTGTCGGCGGCGGCGCCGCCGCGTTTCCCGGCCTGGCACATGACGAGGACGGGTCTCGATTTGTCCAGCTCACCGCAACGGGCCTCGATCTGGCCCAGCGGCATGAGCTTCGCGCCGGAGACGTGAGACTCGGCATGCTCGACGGGCTCGCGCACGTCGATGAGCTGGCAGCCGCCGGCCTCGAGGGCGGCTGCGAGTTCGCGGGGGAGGATGCAGGTGTCAGTTTTCATTGGAGTTCGGGCTGGGAGTTGGATAATCTGGGAAAACGATGTTGCTATATCGCTATATGGCGATATAAAGTCAAGCCGTGAAACAAGCCATGCCGAAAAAAGCCCAATCCAGGCGGTCCGCTGCCGCCAAACAGCTCCCGGATGCCGCGCTGGAGCTCATCGCCCAGCGTTTCCGTGCCCTGTCGGAGCCGGTGCGGCTGAAGATGCTCAGCGCGCTGATGCAGGGGGAGAAGAACGTCACGCAGCTCGTCGAAGCCGCCGAAACCGGCCAGGCGAACGTGTCAAAGCACCTATCCATCCTCAAGCAGGCAGGGATGATCTCCACGCGACGTGACGGCCTGACCACTGTCTGCGCCATCTCCGATCCCGCCATCCTCCAGCTCTGCGAGATCATGTGCGCCCGGCTGAAGGACGAGCATGAACGACGCTCCCAACATTTGAAAGGGCTGTGAGCATGATCTGGACTCTCGTCATCGTGGCCGCCCTTGTCGCGGGCTGGCATGTGCATGAAGGATGTTGGGACAGGCGCCTGTTCACCGGTGACTGCCGGAATCTCAGCGCCCGCCAGACGCGCGCGTGGCTGCGGGAGCATCCTGAGACACAGATGCTCGATGTGCGCTCCGCCAGGGAGTTCGCACGCGGTGCGCTGCCCGGCGCGGTGAACATCTCCAGTGGCGACAGGAATTTTGACACCAAGGCCGCCACGCTGGACAAGGAGACGCCAGTGCTCGTTTATTGCGCCGGCGGCTTCCGCAGCCGCAAGACGGTCGAGCGCTTGAAAGTTCTCGGCTTCAGAACCATCCGTCACCTCCACCGCGGCCACATGTCATGGCGGCCGGACTCCCGATCATGAAACGCATCCTCCCTCTCCTCCTCATCATCACTTCGTCCACCATCGCCCAGGACGCGAGCGTGAAGCCGGGCATCAACGACAAATTTCTTGATCCAAAACTCAACGTCGAAGAGTGGACGAAGAAATTCGAGACTGAAAGCCGTGAGATCTTCCACCAGCGGGACAAAATCGTCGCGGAGACCGGTTTGAAGCCCGGCATGGCAATGGCGGACATCGGCGCGGGCACGGGGCTGTTCACGCTGCACTTCGCGCAGGCCGTCGGCGAAAGCGGGAAGGTGTATGCCGTCGAGATCGCGAAAAATTTCATCGAGCACATCAAGGCGCGTGCTTCCAGCGCCCATGCCTCGAACGTGCAGACCGTCCTCGGCACCGGAAAGAGCGTGGAGCTGCCGGAGGCGAGCATCGACCTGGCCTTCATCTGCGACGTGTACCATCATTTTGAATATCCGCAGACCACGCTCGCCACGCTGCACAAGGCGCTCAAGCCCGGCGGCACGCTGGTGCTCATCGACTTCAAACGCATCCCCGGCCAGACGAGCGACTTCATCATGAAACACGTCCGCGCCGGGCAGGAGGTCTTTGAGGCCGAGATCACCGCCGCCGGATTTGAAAAAACTGGCGAGGTGAAGGATCTGCTGAAGGAGAATTACTTCGTGCGCTTCACGCGGAAGTGAACCCCGGCACAGCCGGTTTGCTCACCATTCCAGGCTGCTCACCGGCATGCGCTGTTCGTTACGGCGCTCCTTGACGATGTGGCCGTCGGAGAGGTGGAGGACGCGGTCGGCCATGGCGGACATGGCCGCGTTGTGGGTGATGACGATGGTGAGGGTGCCGATCTCGCGGTTGATGCGCTCCACGGCCTCCAGGACGGTGATGCCGGTGGTCACGTCGAGCGCTCCAGTGGGCTCGTCACACAGGAGCACTTCGGGTTTTTTGGCGATGGCACGCGCGATGGCCACACGCTGCTGCTCCCCGCCGCTTAATTGAGATGGAAAATGGTCGAGGCGGTGGCTGAGGCCCACAAGGTCGAGCGCCTCCTCCGGCCTCATCGGATCCGGGGCGATGTCGGTGATGAGCGCGACGTTCTCGCGGGCGGTGAGGCTGGGGATGAGGTTGTAAAACTGAAACACGAAGCCGACACAGTTGCGGCGGAACTGGGTGAGAGTGCGCTCGCCGCCGCCGGAGAGATCCCAGCCTTTGTAGCGCAATGACCCGGCGGTTGGCACGTCGAGTCCGCCGAGGATGTTCAACAAGGTGGACTTGCCGCTGCCGGAAGCACCGAGGAGCACGACGAGCTCGCCGACATGGAAATCAAGATCGACCCCCTGGAGGGCCGCCACGTCGAGCTCGCCGGTGTGATACACTTTGCGCAGTCCGCGGGCCTCAAAGACCGGTGGCATGGCGGCAGGGGAGGGCAGGGGCATCGACGGATCATGCACGAGGATGGTCAATGCGCCAGGACGCATGATCGGTGGTTGCGTCCTGCGATCCACGCGCAACAATGACGCATGCCCATCCTGGTCAGCGACGAAGCGCCCGACATTCACACGACGAGAGTCAGGGTGGTCCCGCGCACACCAGCCCGGAGCCGCACGCTGGTCATCGGAGACGTGCATGGCTGCTCCCTGGCGCTCGATCTCATGCTGGGGGAGCTTTCACCGGGAAAAGACGACACGCTGGTGATGCTGGGTGATTATGTGGACCGCGGCCCCGACTCGCGCGGTGTGTTGAACCGGCTGCTGGAGCTGGAAGGGCGCACGCAGCTCATCCCCCTGACCGGCAACCACGAGATTCTCATGCTCGAAGCGCGCAACAGCGACGCGGAGGCAGACGCCTGGTATGCCGTGGGCGGCAGGCAGACGATGCAGTCGTACGGCTGCATGGACAGGCCTGTCTGGAGCATGGTGCCGCAGGAGCATTGGGACTTCCTGGCCCATCATCTGCGCCGCTGGCATGCCAACGACACGCACATTTTCGCCCATGCCAATGTGAACGCGATGCTGCCGATGCCGGAGCAAAGCGATGACTGGCTGTTCTGGCGGCGGTTTGACGACTCCCATCCGCATTTCTCCGGCAAGATGCTCGTCTGCGGACACACCGCGCAGAAAGGCGGGCTGCCGCACATCCTGCCCGGACGCATCTGCCTCGACACCTGGGCGTATGGAGAGGGCTGGCTGACGGCGCTCGACACCGGCACCGAGACCTTTGTGCAAACAAGCCAGCAGGGAGAGATCAGGCGGCTGAGCTTTGACGAGGTGCGCATGCTGCTGCCGAAAGAGTGATCCCTCCCTCCCACCCGCCATGACCCGCGCGCGCTGGATTCTTTCTGCTGTCACGCTGTCTTTGCTCTGGCTCGCGGGGGCGCTGATCCTGGTGCCGCGCATGGAGCGCGATCTTGAGGCGGCGGCGCGGCAGGCTCTCGCCGGGCAGCCCGCGCTGGCCGGGCGGGTGGGCGGATTGAGCCTTTCCTTTGACGGTCTCCAGGCACGCCCTGCCGGCAAGGTGCGCACGTCGGGCGACAGGCTTGTGATCGAGGACACGTTGCGCGATCTCGTGCGTGCTCCCACGCCGCTGGCCGCCAGCCTCGGTCTGGGCCTCAATCCCGTCTGTGTCGTGGCCGGGGAGATCGAGGTGGCGCCGTTTCCGGCCGGATGGCTGCTGCTGGCCGCCACAGGCGTCCAGGGACGCCTGCTCGGCACTGCGGCGAATGATTACGAGGCGCGCGACCTGGCGCTCAGCGTGCAAGATGGCTGGGGCGCGAAAGGTGGTGCGATCACCGGCATCCCCGGCGTGGACGCCGGCAGGCATGATGAGGCCGCCAGCACCGCCGCCACCCTGCGCGGTGTTCCCGCGCCCCGGCCGACCGCGCAAGCGCAGATCGCGCGCATCGGCCAGCCGTGGAAGGAGCTGGATTTGGGCAAGGATGACGCGGCCCTTTTTGCCGAGGCGGAGGCGCTTGGCGTGGGTGGAAATGAATGGCGGCAGGTGTTGCCGGTGTTGCACGAGCTGCGCGCCACCTTGCAGCGGCAGCAGGCCGCCGAGGCTCAGGATCACCGCCTCTCCAGGCTTCCCTTGGGGCATCTTTTCATCGCCACGCGTGACGCGCAGGTCGTCCTGCGCGGCGAGGTGGGCACGGCAGCCATGAAACGCGCGATTCTCGACGAAAGCCTCCGCGTCTTCGCCCCCCGTCGCGTGCATGATGAGATCCGTGTCAGCCCGCAGCGTCGCCCCGCCGGCGATTTCGGCCCCGTCACCACCGCCTTGCTGCCATCCGGCAAAAACACCCGTTCGATCTTCTTCGGCATCGGCGGCGGGGCATGGAGGCCGGTGGACTGGCAGATCACGCCCGCCGAGCAGTCATGGAAAGAGGGGCTGTCGGCCGGCATCGACCACGCCCAGGTGCGGGATGACAGCGCGTGGCTCACCGGCTGGCTGGAGGGTGATGGAGCGCATGATCCGCCGCCCGCGCTCAAATCCAGGCCTGCGGTGATCATCCTTGCCCTGTTCGGCACAAAGGCGGTGCTGGCCGGCCGCGTCGCGGAGGAATCCGCGAGATCACAGCTCATCGCCGCCGTGCGTCGTGTTTGCGGCCCGCGCATCCGCGTGCAGAGCGACGGGATGCAGGTCAACGCCGCCTGCCAGCCCTCGGTGAATCTTCTGCACACACTCAAAAGCCTGCCCGCTGCCCCGGCGGAGGACAGCACGGGCATCTTCGCCATCGCCACGCCCGGCGGCGCCTGGGCGGTCATTCCGGCGCGTCGTGAGATCACAGAGGCAGGAGGGCTTGCCAGCCTGCGTTTCCTGCCCGAAGGCATTTCCGCCAGCCTGGTGCAGGAACACGCTGCTGAGGCGCTCGAACAGCTCCGCCACTGGCTTTCAAATCCCGGATCCCCCGGCTCCAATCCCTGATGTCCTCCGCTTTCTGGCTGCTGCTCTATCTTGCGCCGCTTCTCGGCCTCACCGCCGCGTTGTTCGCGTGGTTCGGCTGGCGGTGGCGCGGAAGTGACCTGCTGAAACAGATCAAAGAGTTGCAGGACGAGGCCGGAAACGAGCGCGCCCGCCATCTCGGCGAACTCAAAGCCGCGCATGAATCAGCGGGCCTGCATGAAGATGATGCCGTGAAAGCCCGCGAAAGCCTCCAGGCGCTCGAAACGGAGACCGGCCGGCTGCTTCGCGATCTTGACGTTCTCCGTGCCGAGCGTGATCAGCTTCGCGCACAACCCGCTCCTGTGGCGGCCGTCGGAAATGAGGCTCCTGCCGCCGCATCCACGCCGTCTGCTGAAAAACCAAAACGCAGGCAGGCTGCGGCGGCCAGGATTCCGAAAGCAGCGGCCGCAACGACCACGCTTGAGGATAAAATAGCCGCGTTCGAGGCGGAGCTGGCCGCGCAGCAGCCTGCATCCGCCGCGCTCACCCAGGAGCATGAGGGCTGGCAGCGGCGCGTCGGCAAACTCGAAGGCGCGATGCCTGCGGATCCTGCCGCGCTGGCCCTGGCACGTCGCGGCCTGGCGGAAAGCGGGGAGAGGCTCCGGGCCGTCACGTCCGAAACCGGGCGTCTGCAAAAACTCATCCGCGTGCTCAGACGTGCCGGGGAAAATGCCGCCGTCCTCGCCTCCGTGCCTGATGACGACCTCACGCGGATCAAGGGAATCAAGCAGGTCATCAGCGGGCAGCTCCACGCCCACGGCATCCGCACCTGGCGGCAGATCGCGCGATGGGACGCCGAGGAGCTGGGAGCCTTCAGCGAGCTGCTGGCCTTCAAAAACCGTGCCAGTCGCGAAAAATGGCAGGAGCAGGCCCGCGCCCTCCATGAAGCCGCGCACGGCCCGCTGTCTTGAATTCCAACCTCCGCATGTCCATCCTCACGCGCCTCACGCTGCCTTTTTCTCCCCTTCTCATCGCCGCCTGTGTGAATCTCGGCACACCGGAGCAGCGCCAGGAAAACGCCCGGCGGCTCAGCCAGGATCTGCAGCAGCTCGGCCCCTCGATTTCGGCCGTCGAGGCGGACAGGCTGGCCGTCACCGCCATCGAAACCTCCGCGGAACTCGCGCGCGATTTCAAACCGCTGCGTTTTCCGTGGATGAACAACGGCCTCGTCAACACCGGCCTGCGTAAACGCGGCCTCTGCTACCAGTGGCGGGATGATTTGTTTCCGCATCTGCACCGCCTCAATCTCGAGACGATGGATCTGCATCTCACCTCCGCGCGGCGCGCCAGTTTGTTGGAGCACAACGGCATCGTCGTCACCGCGAAGGGGCAGCGCTTCGAGGACGGCATCGCGCTCGACCCTTGGCGGCACTGCGGCGTCCTGGCGTGGGCGAAGGTGTCCGAGGACCGTTACCCGTGGAAGCCCCTGCCGCGTGAGCTGACACCGATGGTGCTGCGTCCGTTGCTGATGCCGGATTTGTATCCTTCAAACTGAGCGGCGGCGCCTGCGCATCATCAACATGCCGCCAAGAAACACCAGCAGGGCGCCCGCAGGTTCCGGCACGAGCGCGAAATTGTTGCTCACCACCTGGTCGGCCACACTTTCGCCGATGGCCTGCCCGTCGATGACCGAGGTGGTGAACTGCACGCCGCCGTGAACACCGCTCATGCCCGCCTCGTCCGCCGCCTGGCTGAAGCTGGTGAAGTTCCGCGTCAGGTCCAGGCTGCCGTCGCCATTGATGTCGCTGCCGAGGCTGAAGGACATGCTGTCACCCAGGTAATAAGCGAGCGTGCTGGCGGCGGCCTCGCTCAATGTGCTGCCGAGCGCGATGTATTCGGGGAAGGAAGGGGAACTGATCAACGGCGCCCATGTCACGTCCACGTCCGTGCTCGCGTTGCTGTCGGCATCACCATTGACGATGGCGGTCTCGGGGCGCCAGAACTCGTTGTCATAAATCGTCGCGAAGCCCGCGATGCCCGCGTCTGCCATCGCCACATTCACCGCGGCAAAGAGACGCGCGGTGTCCGCCACGTCCAGGCCGGCGGTGCCGGCGGCGCTTTGTGCCACCTGGTTCCACATGCCCGGCATTTTCACCGTGCCGTCCCCCGCTGCCCAGAAATACGCCTGGTTGGTCTGGTCGGCGGTGCGTGTCAGGCTGAAGGACGCGCCGAGATCCTTCACCTGGTTGTAATCCGCCGCGTACTGGCCGGTGAGCATGTGGCCGGTGACGGTGCCGCCGGGCAGCGTGGTCATGTAGGCTCCAGTGCCGGGAATCGAGAATGTGCCCACCGTGCCCCATCCCGGCAGCAGCGCGCCTGAACCGGAGGTTTGCGCCCAGTAGCCGATGGTGCCCACCGGCGAGTATGGCGTGCCTGCGGCCGCCGAGGCGCCGTCTGCCGAGCGCCAGTTCAGGATGTCGTTCGCGATGGATGCGCCCCACGCGATGCCGTCCGTCTTTGCCTGGCTGTCGGCGATGCCGCCGAGCTGCGTGGTGTATAGCGTGGTGAAGTTCCCGCCCGATCCTGAATAGAGGCTTTGCATCACCGTGTTCGCCGCCGAGATCATCGCCGCCTCATAGGACGCCCCCGGTGTGCCGGCCCCCGGCGCGGAATAACTGCCGAAACCATAGGTCTGGTAGCCGCCGCGGATGCTCTCGCCCGCGTTGAAGATCGCCGTGTGCAGGATCGCCAGGTCACGCGCCATCACCGGTGCTTCCGTGCTGCTGCGCATCGTCGTCAGCGCCAGCGCGTTCCATTCCGTGACAAGATCAGCACGCGCCACTGCGACCGGAGTCAGCAGAAGCGTGGCATTTGCCAGCAGGCTGGGAACGATGGAGATGGATCGACGCATGAGGCGCGAGGATGCTAAACTTTATTATAATTTCCATAAATCAGCAAGAAGTTTCCCCCGTGTCGCAGGTCGTCTTCAGGGCCTCAAAAATCCGGGCGTGCCGCTGGCTGTGGTGAAGGAATGGCGCGGCGGCAGAGAGCGGCCGGGGATTCGCGGTCACATGGCACGCCAATGGCGGCTCATCAGGACGGACATCGTGGTGTCCAGTGCCGTGTCTGCCGTCGGCTGCCTGGCACTCAAAACACGGCGCACCGTGGCGGACTTCTCCACCTCGGTCAGCGACGGGGCGTTGTCGTCGATGCCGAGCCGCGCCATCGTCGCATCGAGCTTCAGCCTGCCCGCCTGCGCCTGGATGCCGCAGAGGGCGCTGAGGAGAAGCTCTTGCGGATCGAATGCACGTTGAACTTTGCGTCCGCCGCGCCCCAGGAGTCGAGGGTTTTTCCCCGCGTCACGATCACCACCGCCTCGGTCTTCAGCGTGGCCGCATGATCACGCGCCGCTTGTAATTTTTCCCGCGACCATCCCGCCGTCCTTGCCTCCTTCTCCGTCAGACGCTCCCACTCCCCCGCCGGGAACTGGGCCAGGGCACCGCTGATGAAACAGAGCGGAACAAGAAGAAGTCGGTAAAGCGTCATGGTCAGGGAAGGGATGAAACGAAGCATCCTCCAGATTCCCGCAGGCACCTGATGGAAATTGCCTTTGACCTTCCGCCTCCATTCTCCCACACTCGCCCCGTCACGACAGGGGCGTCCCGCCGCAGGGACTGAGACGGGCCTTCCTCGGCCCGAACCCTCCGAACCTGATGCGGGTCATGCCGCCGAAGGGAGTTCGCTCGGAGGTACATCTCAGTTTCAGCGGCGCACCGCGCCCCAATTTGAAACTTTAAACCTGAAACCTGTAACTCCGACATGATCGCCGACCCCACGACCTCCTTCGAGCCGCATTCCTCCGAGCAGCTCCCCGCCTCCTCCCGCGTCTATGTCGAGGGGCAGATTCACAAGGACATCCGCGTCCCCATGCGCGAGATCGCTCTGTCGCCGACCAAAGCCTTCAACGGCCGCATCGAGGTGAACGAACCTGTCCGCGTTTATGACACCTCCGGCCCTTGGGGTGATCCCAATTACCGCGGCACCGTCGAGGAAGGCCTGCCCGCCCTGCGCAAATCGTGGATCGCCGCCCGCAACGACGTGGAAGAGTATGTGGGCCGCGCCATCGAACCCCGCGACAACGGCTACCTCACCGCCAACCACGCCGAATACGCCGCCGCCAAGCGCGAAGGCCTCCTCAGCCCCCTGAAGGCCCCCATCAACGCCCAGCGCAATCCCTTGAAGGCGAAGCCCGGCAAAGTTGTCACCCAACTCGCCTACGCTCGCGCTGGCATCATCACACCCGAGATGGAGTTCATCGCGATTCGCGAGAACATGAGGAATGCGGAACTCGGAATTCGGATTGCGGAATTGGGCGGCGACATCATTCGCAATGACCTTTCCAAACAACACGCTGGCTCGGCTCAGGATTCCGCATTCCGCACTCCGAATTCCGAATTCACCCCCTCCGTCTTCCGCCGCTTCCCCCAGCGCATCCCCGCTGAGATCACTCCCGAATTCGTCCGCAGTGAAGTCGCCGCAGGCCGCGCCATCATCCCCGCGAACATCAACCACCCCGAGCTCGAGCCGATGATCATCGGCCGCAACTTCCTGGTGAAGATCAATGCCAACATAGGCAACAGCGCCGTGGCCTCCAGCATCGAGGAAGAAGTCGAGAAAATGCGCTGGGCCACCAAATGGGGAGGCGACACCGTCATGGACCTCTCCACCGGCAAGAACATCCACGCCACGCGCGAGTGGATCCTGCGCAACAGCCCCGTGCCCATCGGCACCGTGCCCATCTACCAGGCCCTGGAAAAAGTGAACGGCAAGGCCGAGGACCTCACCTGGGAACTCTTCCGCGACACCCTCATCGAGCAGGCCGAGCAGGGCGTCGATTACTTCACCATCCACGCCGGCGTCTTGCTGCGCTTCGTGCCCATGACCGCCTCCCGCATGACCGGCATCGTCAGCCGCGGCGGCAGCATCATGGCCAAGTGGTGCCTCGCCCACCACAAGGAAAACTTCCTCTACACCCACTGGGACGACATCTGCGACATCATGGCCGCCTACGACGTCTCCTTCTCCATCGGCGACGGCCTCCGTCCCGGCTCCATCGCCGACGCCAATGACAAAGCCCAGTTCGGCGAACTCGAAGTCCAGGGCGAGCTCACCAAGCGTGCCTGGGCCAAAGGCGTCCAGGTCATGAACGAAGGCCCCGGCCACGTCCCCATGCACATGATCGAGGAAAACATG
>JAEUHK010000022.1 GCA_016795465.1 Verrucomicrobiaceae bacterium
CACCTCGCGGGCGGACTGCCAGCGGGCCAGCCGATAGCCTGTCGAAGCCACCGCGTCTTGCGAAGTGGCGGGAAGATCGGCGAGTAAAGGTGCTGGCATGCTCTCTTCCTAAACCTGCGAGCGTGAGTGTCAAAAAAGACCGTTGTCTCGAACGGGCTGGTGTGGGAAATTTCTCATCGTCATGCACGCCTTCGCCTCGTCACGGCTCCCGAAAACTCGCGGCTTCACCCTGTTGGAGACGCTGACCTGTGTTTTGATCGTCAGCATCCTTTCCGCTCTCGCGATCGGCTGGTATGCCGGGCATCGGGACGTGGTTGTGAAGGTCTCCCACCAACGCAATGCCCAGGAGATCGTGAACATGGCCGTGTGCGCCACGGTGGCGGGTTGCGACTTCGTGGTGCCCGGCGACAAGTTCAACACCATCCAAAACCTCATCACCGGCACCTACGGCACGACCGGGATCTACAAGGGCAAGCTCTTCCGCCTCACGAGTCTGGAACTCGACCAACTCGCGGAATCGCTGCCCTTCGTGAAGATGGAGAACGGCCTCATTCTCTACGATTACACCGGCTCGCAGCCGCTTTAGTGCGAGGTGGCATCCATCACCGGATGCGCGGGCAGTTTCGATGCGGCGGCCTCGGCTTCTTTGACCTCCGGTTCATCGGGAAAGATCACGACGATGTCCTTGATCGCGCCGTCGGTGCCTGATTCACGCAGCAGCCACTGGCGCACAAACTTCGCCACAGATCGGCGGCAGTTGTCACGCACCGCGGGGATCTGCGTGTGCGAGCCTGCTCGCTTCTCCAGCATCGGCGTGAGGTCCTTTTCGAGCTTGTCGAGGTTCTCCGTGGCATTGAAGCGCAGCCAGCCGGCTTCCGTTTTCTTCTCCATGCCCTCCGTGCGGATCGCTGGTGGCAACGAAGGCCGAATCGCCGGGGCGATGACGATGCAGCGGCCGTCTTTGACGCTGAGCCGCCACTGGTCGGAGAGCTTCAAATGAAAGCGATATACCACCGGCACGCGGATCTCGCTCTCGGTGGTGCCGAGATAGACGAGGTCATTGAAAACGGTCAGCGAGTCCGCCTTCGTCACGCTCTCGCTGGTCTCCATGGTGGCCAGCTCCAGCACATCGCCATCGGTGGAAAGCACTCGCGTGACCTCCTGACGAAACGTCTCCGTGATGTGCTGGTGGCTCAGCTTGCCAGGCAGCTCCGCCAGCCAGTGCAGTCCATAACTCGCGAAATCAAACCCGCGGTCCACCAACCGCCAGACCACCACGCCGCCTGTGATCATGAAAACGATCAGCGAAAGGCATCCCAACTTCACACAACCTCCTCCGCGTCTCGGAGGCTCGGTGGCGGCGGGGGTAGGAACGGGCGTTTCGGACATGGCTCGCTGGAGTTGGTGGCAGGTATCATGGCGCAAACCGGTGCATCGAAAACTGGAAAGGTGTCTTGTTCACTTTTCCAATTCCCATTTCCCCTTCTCTCCGCCATCCTCCGGCACTCTTTTCCCCAACAGCCATGCCCATCTCACCTGATCAATACGAAAAGCTCGGCAGCTTCTACCTCGGCCGCGAATACGATCTCAATGCGAAGGCCATCAAAGACGATCTCGTGCTCTACGATTCGAAGGATCTCGTCACGCATGGCGTGGTGCTCGGCATGACCGGGAGCGGGAAGACGGGCCTGTGCCTCGGCTTACTTGAAGAAGCGGCCATCGACGGCGTGCCGGTCATCGCCATCGATCCGAAGGGCGATATCGGCAATGCGCTGCTCACCTTCCCGAATCTCGATGCGAAGGAGTTCCGTCCGTGGATCAATGAGGACGAAGCGCGGCGCAAAGGCCAGTCGCCGGACGAATATGCCGAATCGCAGGCCGCGACGTGGAAGAAAGGCCTCGGTGACTGGGGCCAAAGCGCAGACCGCATCAAAAAGCTGCGCGAGATGGTCGATATGGCCATCTACACGCCCGGCAGCAACGCAGGTTTGCCCGTTTCCATCCTCAGCTCGCTGAATTGTCCGCCCGCAGAGGTTATGGACGATGCTGAGGCACTCGCCGATCGCATTGAGAGCACCGTTTCGTCGATGCTCGGCCTCATGGGCATCGAGGCGGACCCGGTGCAGTCGCCGGAGCACATCTTGCTCAGCAACATCGTCGCGCATTGCTGGAAGAAGGGACAAAACCTCACGCTCGAAAACCTCGTGCGGCACATCCAGCAGCCGCCGATTCGCAAAGTCGGCGTCGTGGACCTCGAATCGTTCTTTCCGGAGGCCAAACGCGCACCGCTGGCGATGAAGCTGAACAACTTGCTCGCCTCGCCTGGCTTCAGCACGTGGCTGGAGGGCGAACCACTCGACATCCAGCGCATGTATTACACGAAGGAGGGCAAGCCGCGCGTCACCATCTTCTGCATCGCGCACCTCAGCGACACGGAGCGCATGTTCTTCGTGTCGCTGCTGCTGAATCAACTCCTCGGCTGGATGCGCACGCAACAGGGCACCACGTCACTGCGCGCCATCTTCTACATGGACGAGATCTTCGGCTATCTGCCACCCACGGCCATGCCGCCGTCGAAGAAGCCGATGATGATCCTGCTCAAACAGGCCCGTGCCTTCGGTCTCGGCATCCTTTTGGCCACGCAAAACCCCGCCGACCTCGATTACAAGGCACTCGCGAACATCGGCACCTGGTGGCTCGGTCGTTTGCAGACGGAGCGCGACAAGATGCGCGTGCTCGACGGCCTCGAAGGCGCGGCAAACACCGCCGGTGGCAAATTTGACCGCCAGCTCATGGAGCAAACGCTCGCTGGCCTCGGCGCACGCGTTTTCCTCATGAACAACGTGCATGAAGACGCGCCCGTCGTTTTCCATGTGCGTTGGATTTTGAGCTACCTGAGTGGCCCGCTCGCTCGAAACCAAATCAAAGCCCTCATGGACCCGATCCGTCCTGCAAAAGAGGAAAAGGCCGCCGCAGAAGACGATGGCTTCGCGCCTCCCGGCGCGAGCACTTCCAGCGCGGATCGCAACACGACGCGTCCGAAGCTCCCCGAAGGCGCGAGCGAGCTTTTCCAGCCCAGCGACGAAGATGGCGAGAGCCTCACTTACACGCCCTGCATCGTGCGTAGCGCCGTGGTGGTCTTTGACGATGCGAAACGCAAAATCAGCGGCAAGAGCGTCATCACGAAGGTCAACGAGATCGACATCGAGAAGCAAAAAGTGCTCTGGGACAAGTTCGTGGACATTCCGGAGAACGACGACCTTTCCAACTACGACAGCGAGCCGAAGGAAAATGCCGCCTACGCCGATCTGCCCGGCCCCGCGCTCAAATCGAGCACCTACACGAGCATCAAGAAAGACTTCGCCGACTGGGTTTACGCGAATCACAGCCTCGAAGTCTATTTCAGCCCGCTTTTGGAGGCCTATTCCAATCCCGGCGAGAAGCAGGACGAGTTCAAAGCACGCGTCACCCAAACCGCCCGCGAGCAACGTGATGCCGCCATCGAAGAACTTCGTTCCAAAGCCGCCAAAGCGACCCAATCGCTCGAAGCGAAGGCCGTGAAGGCCAGCGCAAAGGTTGAAACGCAAAAAGCCCAGGCCAGCAGCGCCACGATGAGCACCGTCGTCAGCGTCGGTAGCAGCATTCTCGGAGCCTTGCTCGGTCGCAAAAGCGGTCTCGGTGCCGCGGCGAGCCTCATCAAGGGCAGCACGGTCAACAGTGCCACCCGTGTGATGAAAGAGCGCCGTGAAGCCGCCGCTGCCGAAGGTGAACTCGAAGCTCTCCAAGCCGAAATGGCCGAACTCGAGAAGCAACTCGCCGACGACACTCAAAAGATCCGCGATCAGTATGATCCGGCGACTTTGACGCTCGAAACGGTGAAGCTCACGCCCGTGAAAAAGAACATCCAAGTCACCGCCACCGGCATCCTGTGGCTGGCGAAGGCTTGATGGGCTATTCGAGCAGCTTTCCGCAATACCAAAGCATGCGTGGCAGATGGAAGGGCCCCTTCCACATGTTGCCTTTCAAGGTCACCGAAGGGCTGCCATCGCGGTGCAGGTAGCCGAACCACTCGCCGTGCTGCGGGTCGGGGAAGTGCTGGAAGCTCCAGTCATGCACCAGTTGATGCCAGCGGGCATATTTGGCATCGGCGGTGAGGTGCCAGGCGAGTTGCGTGGCGATCACGGCCTCGTTGTGCGGCCACCAGAATTTCATGTCGTGCCAGTATTCCTGCACCGGTTTGTGGAAGACATCGCGGAAGTAGAAGATGCCACCGTGTTCCTTGTCCCAGCCGCGTTCCCACATGGCATCGAGGATTTGCAGGCCGAGGCGGATGTAGCTCTTCTCCGAGCGCCAGCGGCCCTCGTGCAGGATGAACCAGGCACATTCGAGGGCGTGGCCGGGATTCAGCGTGCGTCCGTCGAAGTGGTCAATGATGGAGCCGTCCGGTGCCACGACTTCCATCAAGGCACCGAGGTCCGGTTTGAAGAAGTGCCGCTCGATTTCGAGGATGAAGCGATCCGCCCATTCGGAGCAGGTGTGGCCGCTGATCTTCACATCGCCGAGGTTCACGCGGAGTTCTTGCGCCGTGGCGATGCCGATCATGAGAGCACCGATGCCCATCATCGGCCGCGTTTCGGAATCGATCTTCGGCTGCATGAGGCCGGGCTCGAAGCTGTGCTTCAAATAGGTCGCAAAGTCCCGCCGCGCCATGTCGGCATAGCGTTCATCGTGCGTGGCCTTCGCATACGCGGCATGGGCGATGGCGGCAAAGGCCTCGCTGAAGACGTAGCGGCGCATGCGCAGTGGTTTTCCCTCCCGCGTGACGGTGAAGAAGAGCTTTCCATTCGTGGCATAGCCATGGGTTTCGAGGAAGGACAGGCATGAACCGGCCGCGGCGAGCCATTCGCGCTTCTTTTCGACCGTGTTGTAAAGTGTGGCAAAGGTCCACGCGGCCCGGCCTTGGAACCAGATGCTCTTGTCCGTGTCCAAAATGCTGCCATCGCGATCGAGCGAGGTGATGATGCCATCATGTTCAGCATCCATCCCGTGCCGCAGCCAGAAGGGGATCACGTCATCGAGCAGCGTGGAGCGGTAGAGGGACTTCAGGTGCTCGCGATGAGCGGGAGAGGAGAGGGTGCGTTCTGCATCGACCATGCGGCATTCAACATCGGATGGCAGGGAAGGCACAAGCGGGAACTTGGAGAGTATCTGACCTGTGCCTGCCTTGGCCTTCCATGGGCCGGATTTGCGAAGGACTATGACGGAGGGGCTCCCGGGCGTTCAGAGGCATGACGCGCATTTCAACCCATCACCCACACCAACATCATGAAATCGTTTCTCGCCCCCCTGATCGCCAGTTTGGCGATGGCCACCACGGTGCTCGCCGCCTGGCCCATCAACGACATGTGCCCCGTCGATGGCAAGCAGGCCCGTGCCATCTACCGCGTGAAGACCGCCGAAGGTCCCGTGGCCTTCTGCTGCATGGACTGCCTCACCGCCTTTGAGAAGGCACCCGGCAAGTATTCGGTGACCAAGAAGGACCCGAAGAAATAAGGCGTGGCCGGGCCCGTTTGCCTCAGGCATGCGCACGCTCGCCTCGATCCTGTTTCTGACCGTTTTCACACTCGCCCCCGCCGCGGAGGAAATCCTCGGCCAGGGCGAGTTTCGTTATCAAGTGGTGCCTGACTGGGGACGCGAGGCTTTGGGCAAGGTGAATGTGAAAAACGGCCACGCTGTCGTGATCGACTCGAAAGGCCGTCTGCT
>JAEUHK010000076.1 GCA_016795465.1 Verrucomicrobiaceae bacterium
CGTCGCCGTCGGCGAGGACGCCAGCACGCTCGAAGACGTGCACGAGCCCTACCTCGTCATGCAAGGCTACCTCAAGCGCACCCCCCGCGGCCGCGTCGCCATGCCCGCCGCCTACAAGAAGCTCGGCCTCCCCCCGCCACCACGGGCGCAGGCGGAGCTGTTTTGATCGAGTTGATCAGCTTCCCTCCGGCATTTGGCCGCTTAGGGGTGATCATGCAGTTGGAGTGAACGAAAGGCGCGGCAGCGTCGTGGAGTGCGCGTGGCAAGCGTCAGCGCGACACCGCTGTCGTCTGCCGGACAGCGATCTTCGGCCTCACCACCTTCTTCCTGCGCTCGACAGCGGTGTCGCTGATGCAAGGTGCCCTTGCATCTGTGCCACCGCACTCCACGACGCTGCCGCGACCAGCGCACCCACAGGTGAAACGCGAACCGGTATGAGTGCGCACAGGCAGACCGGTCCATTCACGACTTTGATTGCATCGTAACGGCTGAGTCTCATCACCGTCTCAGCGCATTGATCAGCTCGTTGAGCTTGTTGCGAACTTCCTCGATGGCGGGATCGGCGTAGGGGCTGTCCAAAGTGCTCACGCCATTACTGATGTTGCTGCACTGGCTGAGGGTGTTGAGGAGGCCGTTGTTGAGATCGGTCTGGGTGACCTCACCGGGCGGGCCTTGCGGACCTGTCGGCCCTGTGGGGCCCATGGGGCCTTCGGGTCCGGGTGGGCCGCCGGGATCGCCCTGCGGACCTTGTGGGCCTTGGGGACCTTGGGGGCCTTGCTGCCCTTGAGAGCCTTCGGGGCCTGGCGGTCCGGCGGGGCCTTCCGGCCCTTGCGGGCCGGCGGGGATGGTGTCGATGAGCTCTTTGAGGCCGTTGAGCTGGCTGCGCATCTGTGCGGCATCGACGGGGGTGTTTTCCTGGGGGAGTGCGGGATCGAAGGGCATGGCATTGGCGGGGTGTGGGGTGGTGGCGGGCGGCTTGGGGCTGGATGGCGGTGGCTCTGAGGCTACCGGGCCGCGGCTCGGCGCTGCCTGGTCCGTGCTTGTGGGCTGCGGTTCGGGTGCCTAGGGGCACCGGTGCCGGAGCGGTGGGCTGCCTGTTGGCGGCTTGGAGGGGGCTGCGCGGGGCTTGGGGCTGCCTGCTGGATGCCTGGAGGCTGCTTTGAGGGGGGCCGAAAGGCTCCGATGGGCCTGCTTTGGGGGTGCTCCCCCCCACCCTGGGGGGTGGGGGGGGGAGTGCCTCGGGGGCTCCGAAATCGGGCTCCAGGCCTTCAATTAGCGCCAAAAGGGCTCGTTTTCGCACTTTTGAGCTTGCCAGTGGTTTCCCGGGCTTTTTAACGAATCACGGGGTTGGCGGGGTGGGGGCGGGCGGCTCTTCCTCGTCGCCGGAGACGCCGGGGAAGCGTTCTTTGAGGTCGTCGTAGATGGTGTCTGCTCCGCCGACGCCGCGCCGGGAGGCCTGTTTGACCGTCTGGTAGAAGGAGAGGTCTGCCATCCAGATTTCACTGCCGACGAGCATGAGGGTGTCGTCCACCTTTTCGCAGAGCTTGCGCAGCTCGCGCCAGATGTCCGCGAGGATGAGGCGCAGGGCGCGGTCCTTGGTGACCTCGGCGGGGTCCACAAAGGGCGGGACGAGATTCGGGGCGGTGCTCATGTAGCTGGCGCACTGCTCGTCAAAGCCGAGGGAGGCAGGGCCGAGCTTGGGGAGCTGGATGCGCTCGTCCTTGGTGAGGTTCACCAGGAAGGGGAGCAGGGCGGCGATCTCGTTGATCTTGGTGAGGATGACGGCTTTGTCTGCGGCGGTGACGGCGGCGCTGATGCGGTTGTCGTTGGGCATGGTGGTGGTTGGTGGGGCTGCAACGCCATTCCACACGGCACCCGGCGCATTCCACGTCAGGTTAGAAGACCATGTGAGCGGCTGCGGCATGCGGGAATTGCAACAAATCCGTTTCTCACTGGCAATAGGAAAATGCGTGGTGGGAAGTTTTACCGACCGTTTGGTTCAGAAATAAAGATTTACAGGTTTGGAGCGCGGAGGCATAACCGCGCCGATCAACCTTTCCTGCCTATCGAACACCTTCTTTGAACTGACATAACCCAATTTGCGTGCTGCCCGCGAGGGCAGCAGGGCTACCTCCAAAACCGCTAATTTTGCTGCCCACCGCATCCGATGACTACATGGGAGACGCGCCCGAACGGGGCGCGGCTTGCCGCGCCTCATCGGATGGGCGCTTAGCGGTGCCTGGAGGTAGGGTGCGAACAAGTTCGCGCCCTCTTTTGTGCCCAAGAAACAAAAGGAAGCCCGAGTCTCCTTACCTGAATCCGAAGTCATGAAACCACCCTTGTTAAAAAACTTCATACTCAGCCTGCTCTTGGCAGGCGGGGCCTTCGCCCAAGACACCTCGAAGCTGATTCCCAATCCACGCATTTTGTTTTCGAGCACGGTGCGCAAGGCGGATGGTGGGACGACGACTTACCAGCACATCGAGCCTCCGACAGCGGAACAGCTTGCGGCTCTGGCGGCGGCTCGGCAGGCGGCGAATCCGGCTCCTTCGACAGCGCCTTTGCCCCCGGTGCTGCAATTGACGGCGCGGGTGTATGAAGGGTCGCTCACGGAGCTGCGGTGGTCGTATCAAGGCGTGGAATGCACGGCGTGGAGCAGCGTGGATTTTCGCTTGTTGGAGGCGATTCCGCAGTTTGAGCAGGATGGCATCACGCGGAGGCTTTCTTCCATAACGATCACGCATCGCCAGCCTCCGGCGGGGGTGGTTTTGCAGCGTCCGTGGCCGCAGTTTCCGGCAGAGGTGCTCGCGGCGGTGCCGCAGGGTTTGCGGGCGTGGTATATCCTGACCGAATTTGGCGGCACGGCGGCGATGGAGGCGGAGGCCTGCGCGGCCTTGGATGCGCTGCACCGCTATGTGGAGGTGAATTGGGAGGCGTTGCAGGCTCGCAAGACGCAGCGCGATGCCCAAAAGGCAGCGGACGCGGCTTACAAGCTGGCGCATCCTGAGCCGCCTCCGGCTCCGACGAACACGATCATCCAGTTTTGGAAGGAGGGTCAGCCATGAGAGCACGGAGCATAGCGCAGGGCGCATGGTGCCAGATGATGCTGGCGGTGGTTTTGATGACGTGCGGTGCCTTCGGGCAGACGGCCGAAGATCCCGGTGAGGGGCTGCGAGCCGAACTGGGTAGCACTGCTGGCAGTATGAGCATTCGCTGGTGGGGGAAAACTGGCACCACTTATTTCATGCAGACGAGCACCACTCTCTATCCTTGGGACTGGTCCTATCTGCCTGTCGTTGAAGCCGGGGGAAATGCTGTTCAATCCTATGGTCTGCCAATCACTCAGGAGCGGTTGTTCGTCCGACTGGTTTGTTGTGACCATGTTTATACAACCGCCACACCCGGCGAGGCGGACTTCGACGGGGATGGATTGACGAATGCAGAAGAGCTGGCTCCACAGCTTGGGACTGATCCTTTGAAGGCCGACACAGATTTAGACGGTTATTCGGATTCGGAGGAAGTGGCTGCGGGCAGCAATGCCACGAACCCCAATTCCAACACAGGAAGTAAAGGCGTGGAGAAAGGCGGCGTGGAGAAGCCGGTTTTCCTGTTCGGTTATGAAAAAACGGTCAGCAATGACTGGTGGGCGTCCGGGCTCTCCAATTCACAGGCCTATTGGTTTGACAGCACACCGACCAGCGGGAGCACCACTTATCAGGGATTCAGTCCGCAATATGAGTCCCGTTTGGTGGCTCTTGCCTATCCCTCGCCGTCCGAAATGTTCAAATTGATGAATCTGGGAAACAGGGCGCTCTCGGAGGCATGGCTGCAAACCTCTGCGCAAGCCGGTCACGCCTACATCAAACACCGCCGCGTCAGTCTGGCTACCACCAGCCGGGGTGATGTCCAGCCTTGGGTGGTGACAAGACAGTGTCTTCTTTTCAACAGCTCGCTGGCGAACAACCAGCCAGCTTCCGCCGCCACGTTTGGTGACACCAGCTTGGTGCAGATGAACATCCCCAAGGACGGGGAGGTTTCAACCTCGGTGGATTTGGAACCGGCTATCGAAGGTGGTTTCACGAACAGAAAGGCCCTTGTCATCCCCGAAGTGGCTGGATGGGCCACCACCACCGATACCATGACCACGCTGGGCGGGAAACATGGCGTCAGCGCGGGCATCCCTGACTATTGGATCATGCTGCCGAAAGACACGCCTAAAGTGATTTCGGTCGGTTCCAGTCTCGATACAGCAGGGCTCCGCACCGCCTACCGCTTCTCAGGGGAGGTGCAGGCCACG
>JAEUHK010000108.1 GCA_016795465.1 Verrucomicrobiaceae bacterium
CAGCAAACGAAGGACCTTTATGCCCGTCATGGCTTCGAGCCGAAAGGTGATGACGGGCAATTTTGGACGAAGGCGCTGGAACCGCTCGAAAACTTCGCCATTCCGGCCTATCTGGACCTTTCCTATGACGAGTGATGCCATCCAACCGCGCCTGAAGCGTGTCTTTGCCCAAGTTCTCGGCCTTGAAGAAGGTGCGATCTCCGACGCCACCGCTCCCGACAATGCCCCGCAGTGGGACTCGCTCGCGCATCTGCGCCTCGTGATGGCCGTGGAGGAGGAATTTGGCATTTCGATCCCGGCGGAGCAGGTGATGGACATGGTGTCCTTCAAGATCGCCGCGTTGATGGTCGAGGAACTGGCCGCTTAAAACATGGACTTCCACGCCGGCCAGGAATTCACCGAACGCTTCGTGCTCGACGCGGAGGTGGTGAAGCGCTTCGCGGCCTTTTCCGGCGATGTGAATCCGCTGCACATGGACTCGGCGGAGGCCCGCTCGTATGGCTTTCCGCAGGCCGTGGCGCATGGCGCCATCCAGGTGGCCTATCTCTCGCGCATGATCGGCATGGTGGTGCCGGGTGCGGGTGCGCTTTGGACCGGTCATCAGCTCCGCTGGCTGAAGCCGGTCTATGTCGGAGATGAAATCGAATTGAAAGTGCAGGTGCGCTCGTGGTCTGCGAGCGCTGGCCTGCTGCAACTGCAGTTTTTTGCAAGCAACACGAAAGGAGAACACGTCATGCAAGGTGAAGCCGAAGTGAAAGTTGGACGCAAACTGGCCGCGAATGCCCCGACGGGGCCTGCGGGCGAACGCGTGGCACTCGTGACCGGAGCCTCAGGCGGCATCGGAGCTGCCACAGCTCTCGCCTTGGCCGCGAATGGTCCCGTGGCCGTGCATTACCATGCGAACGCGGCAGGCGCTGAGGCCGTGGTGAAGCAGATCATTGATGCCGGTAGCAAGGCGCGTGCCTTCCAAGCGGATCTCGCTCAAGCCGGTGCTGCGGAACAACTCGTGCAGGCGGTGGCCGCGGAGTTTGGCCAGCTCGACGTGCTCGTGCATGGCGCGACGACTTCGCTCACGCCGGTGGCGCTGAAGGATTCGAATCCGGCGGACTTCGAGGCCTTCTGGCGTGTGCAGGTGGTGGCTTCGCAAGAGCTGCTGAAGACGGTGATTCCCGTCATGGGTGCTCGGAAGCATGGGCGCTGCATCTTTTTGGGCACGTCGTATCTCTTTGGCCAGCCTCCGGCCGGTCTCGCGCACTATGTAGCGTCGAAACAAGCCCTGTGGGGCATGGTGCGCTCTGCTTCGCTGGAGCTCGCGCCTCTCGGCATCACGGTGAACATGATCTCACCCTCGATGACGGTGACCGCGTTGAGTGCTCACGTGCCGCAACGTGTGCGTGAAGTGGAGGCGATGAAGAATCCCTGCCGCCGCCTGGCCACTCCCGACGACTCTGCGGCCGCCATTGCCTGGCTGGCATCGGACGCCGCATCGTTTGTCAACGGCGTGAACCTGCCGGTGACGGGCGGGCCGGTGGTTTAATCCCGCTTGCGGGCGAGGATGGCGATCACGCCGGCGAAATGCGAGACGCCGGGAATGAGGAACAAAGCCTGATCGATTGTGCTGAGGACGCGCTCGCCCGTGCGGAACCAGGCGTCCGGCAGCAGACGGCGCAGGCGTGCGAGCATGAGAAAATGGCGTTTTTCCTCAATGATGAAGCGTTTGCCGATGAGACGGATTTCATCGGCCGAGAGCTGGCGTTCATCCGGGCTGACGTCCTTTTCGACCGGGGTGCGGTTCCGCAGCCACTGCAGTGTGCGCGAGTAGGCGACGGGTTCGAGGAAGGCGATGCGGCCGCCGGGGCGGAGGAGCCTTTCGAGGGCATTCAACGCATCTTCCGCCGGCATATGATGCACCACGGACATGGCGAGCACAGCATCAAAAGCGCCATCGGTGATGGGTGCGGTGGCAGCGTCTGCCACCACGAATTGCACGCGGTCCTCGACCCCCTCCATCCGGGCACGCTCGCGAGCCACTTCGATGAGGTCCGGTGACACGTCGATGCCCGTCACCTGGTAGCCGAGCAGGCCCAAGCGGCAGGCCATTTCACCGCTGCCGCAGCCAAAGTCCCCGATATGGGCGGGTTTGTGCTTGGTGAGGAAGTGAATGATGCACTCCGGGTAGTAGGTGCGCCAGCGAGAGCAGGTTTTGTAACGCTCGAGCACCGCCGGGGATATCTTCTGAAGAGCGTCTCGCTCCCGCTTCGCAATTTCTGCATGGAACTCCACCTCATTTTTTAAGCGGTCCTGAGTTGCTTCATCCATAAATCTAGAGAGGTGTGAGTGTCGTTGTATTCTCGCTTCTGCTCGCCCTCAATCACCGCGCCCGACATTCTCCGCAATGAAAAACCTCCTCCGCCACCTCGCAGACTGGGTCACGCTGCCAGTCCTCCGACTTTCGTGGGCGGACCGGTTCGCGGGCTTTTTGTCCTACCAGAGGCGGCGTGCCACGAGGCGGAAGATTGAGACCCGGCTGTATGCCGCGGGCGTGTATGGTGATGAGGTCACCGCGGGACCGTTCAAGGGCCTGCGCTATCCGCCGCTCGATCAATGGGCCTCGTGCCGGTTTGAGAAGATCATCGGGGCCTACGAGCATGAGCTGCACGGCCTGGTGACGCGGCTGGCTGCGACGAAGCAGTATGATCTGATCGTGAATGTGGGCGCGGCGGAAGGCTTTTACACCGCCGGCCTGGCCATGCTCTTTCCCAAGGCGAAGCTGGTGTCCTTCGAGGGGGACGAGGACCGCACGCGCTTCTGCCGCAACTTTTGCCGCATCAACCAGGTGTGGGAGCGCATCGAGACCCGCGGTTTTTGCACCGCGGAGGATCTGGTGGCGCTGAATCCCACGGGACGCGTGCTCGTGTGGATGGACATCGACACGGGCGAGCGTCCAGTGTTGGATCCGGTGAAGGTGCCCTGGCTTCGCGGCGCAGACATTCTGGTGGAGCTCCATGATTGCCTGGAGCCGGGCCTCACACCGCTGATCCGCGGGCGTTTTGAAGGCACGCACCACATCGAGCAGTTCACTACCACAGGCCTGGAGTATGGCCGCTTCCCGCTGCTCAGAGACATGCTCTTTAATGAGATCGAGGCGCTGGTGGGTGATGACCGTCGCGGCTTGCAAGACTGGTTTTTCATGGAGCCCTTGAATGCTTCCCGGGCCGCTTGACGCGTTTTTCTGATTCTCCCGCATGATTTCCCTCGGACGCCTTTTCCTCCCCCGCCGCTGGCATGAACGACTCCAGGTGGATCGCTACCCCATCCTTGCCTTTATCCGCCGAGAGGCGATCCCGCGGATGCGCGAAGGCATGAAGGTGCTCGATGCCGGCTCCGGCCGTCTGCCGGAGCAGACGCTGCGCGGCGAGATCTTGGCCACTGGAGCAGTGCTGCACACGCTGGATTTTTGCCCGGGCGAGGGCGTGGATTTCACGGGCGATGTCTCCGCGCTGCCCTTTGAGGAGGCCAGCTATGACATCGTGCTCTCCACGCAGGTGCTGGAGCATGTGCAGGACCCGCAAAAGGTCTGCTCGGAGATGGCGCGGGTGCTGAAGCCCGGCGGTCATCTCTTTCTGACCACGCCGCAGTCCTCACCGATTCACAACGAGCCGTGGAACTACTTCAATTTCACGCACTACGGCCTCACGCTGCTGTTTGAAAAGGCTGGGCTGCAGGTGGTGAAGAAGGAGGCGCAGGGCGGTCATTTCACGCAACTAGCCTTCCAGCTCCACTGGACGGCGCGGTATCTGCAGACCTGCGATGCGCCCAAAGTGATCAAAGTGCCGCTGCTGCTCGCGGCGAAGGTTCTGTTCGGATTTGTCACGAAGGTCCCCTTGCTGTTGCTGGACCGTTTTGACACGAAACGACTCAATACACAGGGCTGGAATTTCCACGGCACGAAGCCCTGAGCATCAACTCCTCCTTTTTCTCATCCTCCCGGCATGGCAAGCATACCCCAGCGCATCCTCAACAAGCTGCAACGCATCGCGGTTCGCCGCCTCACCCAGTTCCGCTCGCCGCTGAAGGCGGCCGTGATCGGCTACGGTGGCATCGGTCCGGATCATGCGGATGCCTACGACCTCTGCGGGCAGGCGAACGTGGTGGCGGTGAGTGATGTGAATCCGGGTGCGCTGGCTGCCGCGATGCGCCGCCGCCCGCATGTCCGCGCCTACCTGGACTTCAAGCACATGCTGGCGGAGGCACGTCCGGATGTGGTGAGCATCTGCACCTGGCCGCAGTTTCACGCGGGCATGGTGGAGGAGGTGGCCGCGGCGGGCGTGAAGGCCATCCTGTGCGAAAAGCCGCTGGCTCTCACCCTGGACGACATCGAAACCATGGAGCGCGTGTGCCGCGAGCGTGGTGTGAAGTTTGCCGTGGCGCACCAGTATCGCTTCAATCCATGGTTCATCGCCGCGCGTGAGATGGTGAAGGCGGGCGCTTTCGGCACCGGCCTTCGTGTTTCCGGCCACGTGATGGGCGTGCTGGCCGACAACGGCCCGCACCTGCTCGACGCGGTGCGTTTCATCCTCGGTGATGCATCGCCAAAGACCGCCCGCGGTGTCTGCCGTCGCGAAAAAGGCGGCATGCGGCAAGGGATGCCGTGCGAGGAGTCCTTTGAGGGCGTGGTGGGCTTTGACAATGAGGTCAGCTTCGAAATCAAGACCGGCGAGACGGCGCCTTCCTTCTTTGAAATTCGCCTGGAAGGCTCCAAAGGCGGCGCGGTGATCACCCCTTCGAGCTTTGAGGTCAGCGGTCAGGTGACAGCAAGGCCCGTTCGCGAGGACAAGGCCTGGTACACGGGCATGTTCCGCGAGCTCATCCGCTGGGCGAAAGGCTCCCGCAGTGATCTGCCCACGGTGGCGGAGCACGGCCGGAAGTCCGTCGAGATGATGCTGGCGCTGTATCAATCCTCCGCTCAAGGCGGTGTGGAGGTGCCGGTGCCCGCACCAGAACGTGGCGAGGTCCTGCGCAAGCATTTCCCGGGCAGCCCCGATGTGCCCGCGATCACACGTGCCTCTCCGAAAGAGGAGGTGAAGCGCCTGCCTGCCCCGGAACGGCTGGCCGTTTACGGAGGTGAACGTGCCCTGCCGAAATCGTTCGATGCCTCACCCACCTTTGGGATGCCCGAATTGAAAAACCTGACGCGCGTGATCCTCTCCCGCCGCCTCACCTGCACGGAAGGGGACATGGTGAACCGCTTTCAGAGCGAGTATGCGGAGATGATCGGCGCATCACACGCAGTGGCGTCCACTTCCGGCACCTCGGCGATTCACGTGGCCTTGGGCGCCCTGGGGCTGAATCCGGGGGACGAGGTCGTCACCACGCCGCTGTCGGACATGGGGACGGTCATCCCGATCCTGGCGTGCAACTGCCTTCCCATTTTCGCGGACATCGATCCCGCCACTGGCAATCTCTCGGCACAGACTATCGCTGCGAAGCTCACACCACGCACGAAAGCGGTCATCGTGGTGCATCTCTTTGGCCGTCCGGCGGACATGGATCCGATCATGGAGCTGGCTCGCAGCCGCGGCCTGCGAGTGATCGAGGACTGCGCCCAGGCGCACCTCGCCGAGTATCGTGGGAGGAAGGTCGGCACGATTGGTGATCTGGGCTGTTTCAGCTTCCAGCAGTCCAAGCAGATCACATGTGGTGATGGTGGCCTCACCGTCACAAACAATGAGGATCTGGCCGAGCGTGCCGCGTTGTTCTCGGACAAGGGCTGGCTCCGCAGCCGTGCGGGACGTGCCGGGCGCAATCACAAGTTCCTCGGCATGAATTACCGCATGACGGAACTGCAGGGTGCCGTGGCGCTGGCGCAGACGCGGCGGCTGCCTGGCTTCATCCAGGCACGGCGTGAGAGTGCCACATTGCTTCGTGATCTGCTCAACGAGATTCCAGGCATTGAAATGCCTTACGATCCTCCTCATACGAAGCCCTCGTGGTGGATGTTTGCGTTCAGGCAGGTGGCGACAGGCACAATTTGCCCCAAAACATTTGGTGAATTGTTGCAAGTCGAAGGAATTCTGGCGGGGAACGCCTATCTTCCAGTGCCGCTCTTTGAGTATGATGTCCTCAAGCATCGCATGACTTACGGGACAAGTGGCTATCCGCTGACGGCATTCGGCTGGGAGCAGCCGCGAATCGAGAACTATCCCGGCTTCCGCGCCTTCAACGAACAAAACTTGCTCATTTTTTGGAGCCATCACGCGAAGCCGGAGCACGCTCGGCAGATCGCGAAAGCTGTGAGAAAGGTGACCGAGCAGTGGGTGCCATGATACGTCGCTTTAAAAAGCAGGTGAAGCATCTGCTGCGAATGTGCCGCCAGCCCTGGCTGACACGGCCGCGCCTGACCGCAGAGCTGCGAAGGCTGGGTGTGCGTCCGGGTGGCGTGCTGCTGGTGCATTCGTCCCTTTCGAGCCTGGGCTTCGTTCCTGGCGGGCCGGCGGCGGTGATTGCCGCGTTGCAGGATGTGCTGGGACCGGAAGGCACGCTGATGATGCCAACTCATACTTGGGAGTGGATGAACCGCGGCCTGCGTGTCTTCAACGCCCGCTCCACGCCCGGCTGCGTGGGAGCGATCGCCGAGACGTTCCGCCAGATGGAGGGGGTGAGCCGGAGTTTGCATCCCACGCATTCCGTGAGCGCGAAAGGCCCGCGGGCGGCGGAGATGCTGGAAGGCCACGAAACGGCTGAAACGCCCTGCGGAGCCGGCACGCCCTACGCACGGCTGCTGGAGGCTGACGGACAGGTTTTGCTGTTGGGCGCCACTTTGGACTCCAACACGGCTTTTCACTGCATGGAGGCCCTTGGCGGCTATCCGGACCTGCTGAGGGTGGAGCGTGACGAGTTCGAAATCGTGGATTGGAACGGCGGGAGCCGCCGCCTGCGGGTCTCGCAGCAGCGTGAGGGCATCGTGCGGCGCTATCGGGCGATGCGTGAGCCCCTGCTCGATGCGGGCGCAGCCGTGGCGGGGCGTGCAGGCGGAGCGGAGCTGTTTTTGATGCACGGGCGGCGCTTTCACGAGGTGGTGAAGGAGTGGCTGCGGAAGGATCCATGCCATCTGGTGGGGAAACAACCGGCCTGACGACACACCATGGGACTCGGAAAAAGCCTTCTGCGCGGCTCCGGCATGAACATGCTGGACTTGGTCGTGAAGACACTCGCCGTTTTCTTCACCACGCCCGTGCTGATCGCCTCGCTGGGCAAGGAGAACTATGGTGTGTGGCTGCTGGTGATGGCCGTGGTGGCCTACTTTTTAATGGCGGATCTCGGCCTGACCTTCGCCGCCACCCGGTTCCTGGCCATCGCGGTGGGGAAAAAGGACGAGGCGCGTCAGGCGGCGATCCGGCAGGTGTGTTTGCGCTACTACCGCATGGCCGCGGTCGTGGTGGCGGTGCTCATCGTGCTGCTGCTGCCACTGCTGCCGTGGCTCGCTGGCACGGACAAGGGAGCGGGGGAAATGCGGCTGGCCTTCATCCTGGCAGGTGGCGCGGTGGCGGCGCGGCTGTGCTTCCGCCTGCCGGTGATCCTGCTGCGGGCGCATGTGCGTTATGACCTCCAGGCGCTTGCCTCCACGGTGCGTGTGTTGGTGCAGTCCGGGACGCTGGTGCTGGTCCTGTGGCGTGGAGGAGGTCTCGTGGCGGTGGCGCTGGTGCAGGCTGGCGGCGAGTTTTTGGAATTGGTGCTGCAGGCGATGATGGCGGCACGTTTCCGGCCCGACGAGAAGGCGGAGGAGGCCATCGCGGACAGCGGATTGCGTGGCGAGCTGTTCCGTTACTCGCGTTCGATCGTCTTGGGGAACCTCGGGGACAGTGTGCGGCTGCAGCTCAACCCTTTGATGATCTCCAAGATTCAGGGCGTGGAGGCGCTGCCGGCGTTTTCCATCGGCACGCGGCTCATCACGATCCTCGAGGATGCTGTGAACTCCCTTTTCGGCGGCCAGGTGCTCTCGGCCTTTGGTCAGATTCACGGGGCGGATGACACGCAGGCGCTGAGACGGCAGTTTTTGCGAATGGTGCATGTCACGACTGGCTTCGCCTCGGCAGCCACGGTGGGCATGGTCATGGTGTCCGGTGCGTTTTTGCAGCGCTGGGTGGGGCCGGAGCTTCAGGATGCGCGCATGGTGCTCATGATTCTGGCCGGAGCCTACGCGGTGCACTTTTCACAGTATCCGGCCTACAATCTGATGTACACCATCGGCCGGACGGACTGGGTGGTGCGCGTGTGCCTGTGGGGAGGTGGTGTGGGGGCGCTGGTGAGCCTGGCGCTCGGATTGAAGTTCGGCCTGTTTGGCGTGGTGGCGGGCACAGCCGCGGAAATGATCGTCTCGCGCGGGCTGGTGACCGCATGGCTGGTGGGGCGATGCATGCCGGTGGGCATGGCGGAGTATCTCGTCCGGCATGTGCTGTGGACGGCGGTGAAGGCCGCGGCGCTGCCCGGACTGGCTGGCGCCTTGCTGCTGCCGATGCTCACCCCCGAGTATCCGCGGATTTTCGCGTTTATCGCGATTTACGGGCTGGCAGTCACTGTTTCGTTTCCGTGGACGGTGCTCGATCAGGAGGGACGCAGCATGCTGTGGCGTCACTTGGGGCTGAGGCGGTCTCAGGCGGCCGGGTAAACATTTGAGACGTAGCCGTGAGAGCCTTCTTCGGAGAGCACACGGGCAGGGATGCCTCCCACGACGGCCTTGTCGGGCACATCGCGGGTGACGACGGCGTTGGGTGCCACCACGACATCATTCCCGATGCGGATGCCGCCGAGGATTTTGGCCCCGCAGCCGAGGTACACACGGTCTCCGATCACCGGCACGCCCGGGTGTTTGCTGCGCTCATGCGTCTGGCCCAGCGTGACGCCGTGGCTGAGGGTGCAATTCGCCCCGATGACGCTGCGGGTGTTGATTACGATGGAGTTCGCATGGCCCACGTAGAGTCCGGGGCCGATCTGGGTCGAAAACTCGATGTAGGTGCCGTAACGCACCTGCATGCGCCGATGCAGCCAGAGGAAGAAATGATATACCCCGTAGCGTGTGAGGGGCTGTGAGCGAAGGAAGGCGCACAAACGCATCATCACGGTGAAGCGAAAACCGCTCTCCTTCAGCCACTGGCGCATGAAGTCCCTCCACCCGGTGCCGGCGGCATAGCGGTGCTGGTCAGCGGCGATGCGGTGCCGGAGTTCACGAAACGTCATGGCGGACTAACAGCAGGCACAAGCCGTGCTGTAAAGCTTGATGTGTCACACAAAAAAATGCCGAGGCTTCCTTGACGAAGGCAAGGAGGATGCTTGAAGACTAAGCGAAAAAAGCCACCCGAACAATGCCCTGGCGTCATGTCATCCACGACACTGTCTCATCCGTCTGCAACGGATGGGGTAAGCAGCGCCATCGTGGCAAACTGCGGGTGCTGATGTTTCATGGGCTCACCGACCGTGAGCACGATGGTTTGGAAAACTGCCAGCACAAGCATTTGCATGTGGAGCGATTCCAGATGCTCATGTCCCACCTGGCAGCACACTACGACGTCCTTTCGGTCGATGAGCTGGCGGGCCTTCTCGAAAATGGCCGCCCGCTTCCGTCCTACCCGGCCGTGCTGACGTTTGATGACGGCTTTGCCTCCAACTACCACCTGGCCTACCCGGTGCTGAAGCGCCACGGCCTGCCCGCGACGATTTACCTTGAAACGGAGTTTGTGGATGAGAAAAAGCCGATCTGGGTCGACCGCGTGGATTACGCCATGCAGCAGGCCGGGCGCACTCGCGGTGATCTGGTATCCTTCAAAGAAACACTCAAATTGCTGCCGCAAGCGGAGGTCCTGGCCGCGGTGGAGAAACTGGAGTCTGAAACCGGGCACCGCCTCGGCCGCGCTGACCGCGATGACGTGCCTGCGATCTACCGTGCGCTGGACTGGAGCCAGGTGCGGGAGATGGCGGCCAGCGGGCTGGTCTCGTTTGGCTCGCACACCCACTCGCATGTGATCCTGGGCCGGGCGGCCCCGGAGGTCATCCGGCACGAGCTCGAGACGTCCCGCCGCATCATCGAGAGGGAAACGGGCACCCCATGCACGCATTTTTGCTACCCCAATGGTTCGCCGGGCGATTTTTCAGATGCCTCGGAGGAGATTTTGCGCTCGTGCGGCTTCCGTTCATCGCTGACGACCGTGGGTGGGCTCAATTCGATCCCTTGCAGTCCTTTTCTACTACGCCGGCTGGGCATGACGAACGACCTGCGGGAATCGCAATTTGAGCAGTACCTGGCCGTCGGTAGTGCTTCGATGACCGGAATCTTCGGGGGGCAGCGTCATGAGAAGGCCCAACCGGTTAGTCATCCTAACCCATCATGATTACGATCGAGTTCCCTCCGAAGGCGGGATGCCGTGTGCGACACATGTGGCTTGCCCCCAGGCCTTTGCTGCGATCGGCGGCGGGTTTTTCCGTGTATTACAATTGTGCGAGCATACGGGCTTGGCCGGGGTTTGTCCGGGAGATGAAGCGCAAGCTGGAGGTGGATATCTCTGCTGGTGGTGAGGCCGTGGTGGCTGCCATGGGCCAGGATGCCAGATACAAACTACGCCGCGCCCAGCGGGAGGGGGGGCAGACGATCAGGGACGCAGACATGGAAGGTTTCCTGGGCTTTTACAACGAGTTTGCCACTGCCAAGAATCTTCCGCAGATGGATGGCAGCCATCTTGGGGTCTATTGGCAGCATCTCATCGTTACCACGATGTGGATCGATAATGAGAGGGCCAGCTCCCACGCGTGGGTAATCTCACCCGAGGAGAAGAAGGCCTCCCTGCTCTGGGCGTCATCGTGTTTCCGTCAGATCAGCGGAAGCCAGGAGCGCAACCGGCTTTCCCGGGCCCACCTGTTGCATTATTTGGATGACATGACAACCGCCGCGGAGGCTGGCTGCACCACCTATGATTTTGGCTACTTCGGGCAGTTGTCCGAGGAGATGGAGGCGGTCAACCGCTTTAAGTCCCAGTTTCCTTGCACGTCTGTCGAGGTCAGCACCTACACATCCCTTCCCCTATATGTTTGGACAAAGCTCCGCCGCCATGCCGTCCAGTCCTGAAGCGATGCCCGGGTATGTTGCCGGTTCAGACACGCAGCGTGGCCGTATCCTGCTCGTCTCGCACAATTTTCCTCCCACCCAGGGGCCTGAGTCATCCTTGGTGCGCTTGAACACAATCGATCTAAGCTGCAGGGGCTGGAAGCTCTCCGTGCTCACCACGACAATGATGCACATGCATCAGCGGATGGATTTGAAAATGCTGGAGGGGCTGCCGGAGGGGCTGGAGATCATGCGCACGCCGAGTTGCGACGCTGTCTTCAGGCAGCGCTATCCACGTCTGGCTGGAGGCGTTTTGCGTGTGTTGATGCATGTGTTGCCTGAGATCTTTCTCGGATGGGCCTTTTCCGCCGTGCCTGAGGGGAGACGCTGGCTGTCGCGCAATCCTGCATCGATCATTTATTCACGAGCCACGAAACATGTCAGCAATGTCACCGGGCTGTACCTGAAGCGCTCCACTGGATTGCCTTGGGTGGCGCATTTTAGCGATCCTTGGCTCGGCTACCCCATGAACCCCTGCCAGATCAGGCTGGGCAGGATGATCGAGCGTCGGATTTTCCGGGAGGCAGATGCCGTGGTCACGGTGAGCCGACAGCTGGCAGCTCATTTCGCCAGCATTCATCCCTACGCAGCCTCAAAGATACATGTGATTCCCCACGGCTATGAGGCTGAGGTAACCCACGCAGGGGCCAGGAACACACAAACGGCCGGCAGAGAACTTCAGGTCATCCATGCGGGTTCCTTCATGCCTGGCTTGCGTGAGCCGCTGTCATTTTTTTCCGGTCTCGCACGACTGCACCGGGCCACGAATCTGCTAGGGCGCATCAAAGTGACAATGGTTGGGGAAGATACCAGACGTTACCAAGCTGCTGCTGAAGCCATGGGCATTGCTTCGCTGCTCGATTTGAGGGACTCTGTGCCGTTCCATGTTTGCAAGGAGATGATTGACAGGGCTGACTTGTTACTGGTTCTGGACACACCAGGATTTGAAGGAGTTTTCCTTCCGACGAAGCTCGTGGAGTATCTTCCTTTTAGAAAGCCCGTGCTGGGCGTCACGGAGCACGGCAGCGCAGTGCATGACGTGTTGCAAGAATGCGGGCATCATTTCGCGGCCATTGATGATGAAGTATCGATCGCCACCACCATCGCCAGCCTTCTGGAGCGTTGGGACTATGGCCGTTGGGATGACTTATCCTCAACGAACAGGTTCGAACGTTATCGAATCGACCGGGTGAACACCCGTCTCGACGAACTCTTCCTCAGCCTGCTCACCTGAAGCAGACTGCCTCTCCCTCTCAAGAAGTCGGCTTCTGGCAGATATAGCACACCGGGCAGGATACAAAGGCAGGATCATCCGGATTCTGCTGCTGTCCTTCACGATCGATTGCCGTCACATCAGCAAACCCTGCACGGAGCAATTGGCGTTTCTGCTGTGCTGGATTCACCAAGCATCTCAGCAGTTTGAAGTTGTGGGCTTGATCCACGCGGATGGAATAATCGGCGTGCGAAGCCTCATGAGTGCGCAGCTTCAGGAAATGAATCAAACCCGCTGACCATTGGATCATGCCGTAGATCAACCCTTTGAGGCTGGGGCGGATCCCCATGTTACGGATGGCGGTGAAGGTCCAAGGGCGAGGAGGCAGGTTGCGCCCATTGGCTGATGAAAAGGCAAACATGCCGCCAGGGCGCAGTAGCCTGAACACCTCCCGCGCTACCGATTCCCTTCCTTCATAGTCCACGCTGTCGATTCCATTCCACGAGAACAAAACGAAGTCTAAACTACCGCTTTCGAAGCCGGGCATGGACCTTGCGTCCGCCACCCTGAAGTCGAGCGCTGGGAAGCGCTTGCGGCAGTTCTCGACCATGCTGGCAGAGTAGTCCACACCTGTATACGAAGCAGGTTCCAGGCTCATCAGGTGTGGAGTCGTCCGGCCTGCGCCCACGCCGATGTCGAGCACACGTCCGCCAGTGATATGATTTCGGGCGATGCGCAGCATGGCTTCCTCGCTGAACAACAAATCCTGCCTCTCCGCATAGTAGCTGACTGTGCTTGGGTCCTCGTACAGTTGCTGGCTTGGGTCTGATGGCATGCTCAAGAGAAATCAGTCTGGTAAAAACTGGATGTCGCACGCTGCCCAATCGGCGTCAAAGCTTTTGTCTGCAGGGCCACGGGGCAAGCGGGGCTCTCAATGATCTGCTGTGCCGCTTTTACGAGCGCGTGGCTGCTTGAGGCGTTTCAGGGCCTCGAAGAGCTTGCCGCAAATGGAGCGTGGATTCGCGGCCTGAATGTCCACGATCTGTCGTTCGCTGTTGGCCCATTCGCTTTTGTAGCTGGCCTCCCCGCCGAGGAAATCATACTCCGAGAGCCCGTGCTCGATGCACCAGCGCATCATCGCGGTGAGCATCATCTTGCCCGCACGTTCCTTTTCCCACTCCGGCAGCCAGCCGCCCTGAAAGCACCATGCCTTGCCAGCATAGGCAAAGTCATAACGACCCGCCACGATCTGCCCATCCGCCTCGATGAACAGCATCGCCAGATGCCCGGCCGCCAGCATGCGGGCCGAGACTTCATCATGAAAACGGCGGTAGCGATCGGAGAGAAAGCTGCGGCGGCGGTCTCCCCAGCGTTTCTCATTCAAATCGCGGATGACCTGCATGCCCTCGGCCACCGCCATGTTCACGCCCGCCTCTTTCATCACGATGCGATGCTCGCGATGAAACTTGTTCCATCGCGTGCGGAAGGTGCCGGAGCGGCTCGCAAGGAAGCCATCCCAGCTCGCAGGCAGCGTCAGATAAGGCGAGGTCGTGGCGGGAGTGATCGTCAGCGAACGTCCATGCACGGCGAAGGCCTTTTCCAGCAGCGGCAGCGTGGGCGAATCACCGCACATCGTTTCAAAACGCAGCAAATCCCACGAACGGCCTTCCTCACGAAGCAGGTAATCGCAAAACACCGATGCCACTGCCTCCTCGTGCCCCCTACGCATCACCCAGTCGAGGTATTCGGAGGCTGTGTCCGCCTTTTGCCCCACCAAAATCACACGCCGCATCCAGCGGCCGACATGGCCAGCACCGCGATCGAGCATCATCGGAGCCACGCCGAGCAGTTTCCCATCCACCGCGTCACGTGCCACCAGCACCAGCCAGCGTCCGCCATCGCCATAGACACCCATCCAGGTGTCCAGCCAGGGCCAGGAAAGGAAGATGGCATCCGCGGCGCTGTTCACGGCCAGTTCAGGCCATTCCGCGGCCAGCTTGCTCCACTCTCCCGGAGCACTCACGCATGACACGCGTGGACGGAGCTGGGCGGGAGTGCTGGGAGAGGCCATTTGATGAAGTCACACATTGTCTCGCGAAACTCATGGTCAACCATTTCGCCCATAAATGCGGAGTTTCTTGCCTTCAGTCCCTCGGAGACTATGACCAAAGTCGTCCTTATGCCGGGTTCTGCTCGCATCCTTCTCGTCTCGCACAATTTTCCGCCCACCTCCGGGCCGGAATCCTCGCTCGTGCGGCTGAACACCGCGTGGATGCTGAGAGCGGGATTTGACGTACGCGTGCTCACCACGACGCGATCTCACACGCTGCAGGCAATGGATCGCACGCTCATGGCAGGTTTGCCGGAGGATCTGGTGGTCGAGAGGCAGGCCAGCCCGGAGGCGGTGCTCAGCGAGGTCTATCCGCGTGCGGGCCGGCACATCGCGGTGCTTTTGGGGCGTCATGTGCTGCCGGAGATTTTCCTTCCGTGGGCGCTGCCTGCCACGGAGGCTGGCTGCCGCATGGTGAGGCAGTGGCAGCCGCATGTCATTTACTCGCGTGCGCCGAAGCATGTGAGCAATGTGGTCGGCTGGCGCATGAAACACCAAACCGGCCTGCCGTGGGTGGCGCATTTCAGCGATCCGTGGATCACCGCGGGCCTTCCTTATCGCCGGCTGCAGCGTCTGCTGGGCCTGCCGCTGGAGAGGCGCATCCTGCGGGATGCGGATGCGCTCGTGTTTGTGACACGCCAGGCGATGGAGCGCATGCTCGCGCCACATCCAGCAGCATGGCGTGAACGTGCCCGCATCATTCCGCATGGCTACGAGGCCGCTCCGGCGGATGCGGGGGTGCCTCCGGCGGAAGGACCGCTGACGGTGATTCACGCCGGTGCCTTTTATCCCGGCATTCGCGGTCCGGAGACATTGATCGAAGCCTTGAAACGCATGCATGCCGCGGCCTCGCTCGATGGCAGGCTGGTGGTGGAGTGTGTGGGTGATGACAGCGTGCGTTATCGCGAGCAGGCGGATGCCGCCGGGCTGGCCGGTGTGCTGCGTTTTGTGCCACCGGTGCCGTTTGATGAGTGTCAGAGAAAAATCGCGGCGAGTCATCTCACGCTCATTCTCGACACCGCAGGCTATGGCGGGCTCTTTTTGCCCACAAAGCTCTTCGAGGCCTTTGCCTCACGGCGTCCCGTGCTAGGCCTCGCGGAGCCCGGCAGTGCCGTGGCGGAGATTTTGGAGCAGGCGAGCCTGCCGTGGGCGGACGTGCGCACGCCAGCGCACATCGCCGAGGTTTTCACCCGGTTGCTCGAGGCGTGGGAAACGCGTGGTGAGGCTCCGACGGCTGGTAATCGCGATGTCGTGGAGCGTTTCGAGATCAATCGTGTGAACGAGCCGCTTGCCGCGCTGCTGCACGAGATGGCGGGACGTTGATCAGGTGCTCACTTCCAGCTCGTCTCGATCAAATCCGGGCTGAAGACCTGCGGGAAGCACCGATGCAGCTCGTCGTAGGCTGGCCGCAGACGCTCGCGATCGGCCTCGTGCGCCAGCGTGGGATGAGGCCGCCAGTGCGGCTGCGCGATGTCACTCGTCCATGGCTTGCCGTGACGCTCCGCGGAGGTTTTGAGGAGCTGGTTGAGCTTCTCGCGGGAGAGATGACAGGCCAGATGATCGACCGCCCACTGGCGTGGCGTGATTTGGGAAGCCTTCGCCAGCAGCGCCATGAGATCCTCATGCACATGACCAGGCCGCAGCCGCCGCCCCGTGTGCTCATTGATGTAAGCCAGCGGCCCTACATGGGCATCCTCGCGCATGGCGAGCGCACAACCGGCAAAGAGGCTCTCCACCGCGGCCACGCAGCAGCCCTCACGGCGGGTCATGATCACGGAGACCTTGGCCTGGCATTGCAGGCGGGCCACTTCGGCGATGGGGATGGACTCATGGATTTCGAGTTGTTGAGGCACGCCATGCGCCCGTGCGAGCGCCCGGATGGTCTCGGTGCTGCGGCCGGGCTCACGCTGGCCGATGAGCACGATCTTCAAATGCGCCGGCATGCGCCGCAGGGCGCGGAAGAGCTCCCAGTGCCGTTTGAACTCGCCCCAGTTCGCCACCATCACGATGTCGGTCTCCCGCTCGGAAGGCGCTTTCGGCTCATAAAGCACCGGATTGATCCAATCGCACGGCAGCGTCTGCAGGCAGCGCAAACGCGTATGAAAGGCCTCAATGGCCTCGATCTCGCCGTAGTTGCAGCTTTGGACAAAAACATCCCCCGTCGTGCAGGCCAACGCGAGCCCGAGCACGGCGTAATCGGTGGGTGACCAGCTCGTGGAGAGCACGAGGTTGTAGTTCTCATCGATCCAGCGGCGTCCAGCGGCATCGAGACCGAGAAGCAGTCGTGCCCAGTTGTACTCAAAGGTCATCAGCAGCAGGCCTTTCTCCCCGCCGGGGCCAGGAGCCTTCAAAATCACGCTGCGTGTGAGATGCGGTTTGTCCTTCAACAAGCCCGCATAGCGAGGCTCAGCCCGCACCGCGGCCTCCCACGGCGCTGGATCGTCAAAACCGGGCTTTCGATGCAGCGCATCGACTGCACGGCGACGGCTGGCGGGACTCTCCAGCATCGTCAATGCTCGCGTGAGTCGTGCGATGCGCTCCGCTGGCTCCTGGGCTGTGAGACCCCGGGCATGCGCCAGCCATCCGCCCACATGCCGAAGACGGCGCGAGTAGCGGAGAGCATCCTTCAGCGGCAGCAGGGAAGTGGTGAGAGACATCAAAGGTGGGAGCGTCCTATAGGAACTCGAGCCGCCAAGGCAAGGCGCATGAGAGCGATCTGTTGATTGCGCCTCGCCGAGGTGGTACATCCCGGCCCTCCTCTCATGCCCTCTCTCTCTTCCGCTTTTGAACCTGCGGCCGGAATCCAGCCGGCAGAGGAGGAACTCACGCCTGAGGCCTTGGGCGATCGTGGTCAGTGGAGCTACCGGGTGGCGCTGCTGTTTTTGGCGCTCTATTACATTCGTCCGCAGGACTGGGTGCCGGGCATGGCCGGCTTCAGTGTGATCCGCCCGGTGATTTTCATGTGGGCGGCCGTCAAGCTGGCGGGCGGGCTCACGAGTCCCTTGCGTGGCTTTTTCCGCACGCCACACGACTGGGCGATGCTGGTCTTCTACGGCTATGTGGTGTGGAATGCGCCTCCCCAGGCGGACGCCGCCATGGGCATGTTCTCCCTCGTCATTTTCTTTTACCTGACCACCCAGGCACTGTCGAGCTGGGACAAGCTGCTGGGTTACGCCCGCATGTGGACCTGGATGCTGATCATCGTGGCCCTGTTTGGCGTGCTGCAGACCATGGGGCTGGACATCACTGGCGGCAAAGATATCACCGAATACGGCCTCGGCCGCCTGGCTCTCGGCACCTGGACCTGCAACAACGCCAACGCGCTCGGCCACACCGTGGTCGCTGCCTTGCCGCTGAGCTATTTGATGCTCTTCTGGCGTTCCAGCGCATTCAGCCGCGTGGTGCTCTTTCCCATCGCAGTCGCCCTGATTGTCATCTGTGCGTGGGAGACACAATCGAAGGGCTCCTTCCTGGTGGGTGCGGGGCTTTTGGTGCTGATCTTTGTCGTGGGCCGGCCCAAATGGATGCAGATCCTGGTGCTCTCCTTGGCGATGACGGCGGGAGTGGGATCCCTGAGCTTCATGCCGCGCATGGAGAACATGGGTGATCTGCGGACCGATGAGGGCGTGCTGGGCCGTATCATGGCCTGGGAAAACGCGTATCGTGCCATGCAGCGAAACGAAACAGGTGCCGGCTGGAGGCAGTTTGAGTCGTGGATCACCTTCATCGATGAAGGTGGTCGTCTTGTGACCGAGTCCAAATCCACGCACAGCAGCTACGTGCAGGTCGGCGCGGACCTGGGCAAGCCTGGCATTTACCTCTGGCTGCTCGTCCTTCTCTGCACCTTCCGAGGCGTCGCGTTTTACAAGCCTGAGAATGATGTGCAGGAGCGTTGTCGACGCGCCATTTTGCTCATTCTGATCGGTTACCTTGCTTCCGGCTGGATGATCAACCGGGAGTATCACACCGAGTACTACCTCGTCGCGGCGCTTGGCGCGGCCTTTCATCGTCTCACCACTGCCGCCGCCATGCGTGCGGCCTCGCGGCCCGCGTCTGCGACTGAGGAAAAGCCGGAGGAGAATCCAGCGCCGCCGTGGGCGCTGCCCTCCTACGACAAGGTGGATTGGATCAATCCCGTGACCGGACCTCCTGTAACCCGGAAACTTTGGACCCGTCTTGATTGGGTCGATTTTGTCGCAGCAGCCATGGGCACATGGATCGTTTTATACATATGGGAGGCCGTTCGGGCGATCATCTGATCGCTTGTTGGCCTCGGCACTGCTCCACTTTCTCCTCCTGACTCCATGACTTCCCTGTCGTCCGCCTTTGAATCTGAAACCGGCTCGCATGCCGGACAGGAGGCCGTGCCGCAGTCGGATGAATCACAAGGCCTGTGGAGCTATCGCGTCGCGCTCTTGTTTCTGGCGCTCTATTATATCCGCCCGCAGGATTGGGTGCCGGGCATGGCTGGGTTTAACATCATCCGTCCGGTGATGCTGATGTGGGGGATGGCCATGCTCGGGGAGGGAATTCAAAGTCCTCTGCGTGGATTCTTTCGCACACCTCACGACTGGGCGATGCTCATTTTTTACGGCTACGTGGTCTGGACGGCACCCGCCCAGGCTGGGGCAGGCATGGGATTGTTCTCGGTTGTGATTTTCTACTACCTGACCACCCAGTCGCTTTCGAGTTGGCGGAAGCTGCTGGGCTATCTACGTGTGTGGACATGGCTGTTGATCATCATCGCGCTTTTCGGCGTGCTGCAGACCGTCGGTGTGGACATTACCGGGGGTAGGGAGATCACCGAGTTTGGCCGTGGACGGCTCGCGCTTGGCACCTGGACGTGTAACAATGCGAACGCGCTTGGCCACACCGTGGCTGCCGCCATGCCGCTGAGCTACTTGATGCTCTTCTGGCGTTCCAGCGTCTTCAGCCGCATCGTGTTGTTCCCGGCTGCCGTCTCTCTCATCGTCGCCTGTGCGTGGCAGACGCAATCCAAGGGCTCTTTCCTCGTTGGTGCCGGGCTTTCGGTGCTCATCTTTGTCGTGGGCCGGCCCAAGTGGGTGCAGATCCTCGTGCTTGCCGCCGCGATGACAGGTGGGGTCGGTGCTCTCAGCTTCATGCCGCGCATGAAATCCATGGACAATCTGCGGTCCGAAGAGGGTGTCATGGGCCGTCTGATGGCCTGGGAGAACGCCCACCAGACCATGGACCGAAACACCACGGGTGCTGGTTGGAGGCAGTTTGAGTCCTGGATCAGCTTCATGGACAAAAGCGGCCGCTTCATCACGGAGTCGAAGTCCACTCACAGCAGCTATGTCCAGATCGGCGCGGACCTCGGCCGGCCCGGCATCTACCTCTGGCTTCTCATCTTGTTCTGCACCTTCCGCTGCGTCGCTTACTACAAATCAGAGGATGATGTCCAGGAGCGCTGTCGAAGGTCCGTCCTGCTCATTTTAATCGCTTACATGATTTCCAGTTGGATGATCAACCGCGAGTATCATACCGAATACTACCTCATCGCGGCCATCGGAGCGGCCTTTCATCGTCTCGTCATCGCCAACTCCATCCGGCCTGTCTCGAAGGCAGGTGCCGAAGACGAGGATGAGGCGGCGCCAAAGAACCTTGAATGGAAGCTCCCCGCCTATGAGCAAGCCTCGTGGCTCAATCCTGGGGATGCCACCACCGTCACGAGGAAGCTGTGGATGAGCCTCGACTGGAAGGACTTCCTCGCCGCCGGAGTGGGCACCTGGGTGGTGCTCTACATCTGGGATTACGTTTTGCGCAGCCTCTGAAGGATGTGCCCGGCGGCGTCGTTGAGGCGGTTCCAGCCATGAAATCGCTCCTCTTCCTCGCTTTGACCGCCACTCTCGCCGCCGCCGCGCCGCGGCCGAATGTGGTCTTCTTCCTCATCGACGACCTCGGCTACGCGGACTGCGGCTTCAACGGCGGCACCGACATCAAAACGCCGAACATCGACAAACTGGCCGCGGAGGGCGCCATCCTCGAAAACCACTACGTGCAGCCCGTCTGCTCACCCACGCGTGCCTCGCTCATGACCGGCCGTTACGTCTCTCACACCGGCGTTTACACCATCGTGAGGCCGCATTCGAAGTGGGGCCTGCCTTTGGAGGAGCGCACGCTGGCTAATGCGCTCAAGGACGCGGGCTACACCACCGCCATCACCGGCAAGTGGCACCTCGGTGAGTTCCAAGATGCCTACAAGCCCACCTCGCGTGGCTTTGAGCACCAGCATGGGCACTACTTTGGCGCCATCGACTACTTCACGCATGTGCGCGATGGCTCGCACGACTGGTATCACGACGACAAGGAGCTCAAGGAAGAAGGCTACAGCACGCATCTCGTCGCCAAAGAGGCTGTCCGGCTCATCGAAGCACAGTCGAAGGACAAGCCGCTCTTCCTCTACATGCCCTTCAATGGCGTCCATAGCCCCATGCAGGTGCCTGACAGCTACTTGCAGCCTTATGGATCTCTCACAGGTGGTCGCAAACAGCTCGCCGGCATGCTCGCGGCCGTCGATGAGGCCATCGGGCAAGTCGTCGCCGCTTTGGAGAAGCAGGGCATGCGTGCCAACACCCTCATCGTTTTCTCCGCTGACAACGGCGGCCCGCCTCCTGGCAGCAACACTCCTCTGCGCGATTTCAAAGGCAGCATCTACGAAGGTGGCGTGCGCGGGGCTGCTTTCGCCAACTGGCCCGGCAAGATCCCCGGCGGACAACGCCTAACCGCTCCGATGCACATCATCGACTGGTATCCCACGCTCGTGAAGCTCGCCGGCGGCACGCTGGAGCAGAAGCTCCCTCTCGACGGCCGCGATATCTGGCCTGTGCTCACCGAAAAAGCCCCTTCACCGCACGATGCCATCCTCTCCGCCCAGTCCATCCAAAACGCCGCCGTGCGCATGGGTGACTGGAAGCTCATCGTGAGCAGCGGAGCCGTCGAAGATGACGAAGCGCCCAAAAAGAAAAAAGCCAAGGCAAAGGCCAAAGGCGGCAAATACGAGCCTGTGATGCTCTTCAACCTCGCCGCCGACCCGTCGGAGAAAACCAATCTCGCCGCCAAGGAGCCCGAACGTGTGGCCACGATGAAAGCGAAGCTCGCGGAGTTGCTGAAGGACGCGGTGCCGTTGGGCGTGAAGCCCTGAGGCATCCTCCGTGGTCACTCCACCGCTTCCACTTTCGTCTTCGGCGGGGTGGCGGGCACCGGGGCTGGGATGATGATGGGCTCGGCTGCCGGTGTGAGCTGCACCGCCGGGGGAGGCATTTGCTGCCAGTAAGGCATCGGCGGGCGCTCTGTCTGCGCTTTGATCAGCAGCCAGAAAAGAAAAGCCAGCACGACGGCCACCAGCTTCTCGCGCCAGTTGCGAACGAGCATGTTGCTAAACCGTGTGCCCCAGTTCATGGCCCTCCTCCTTGTCTTTATTGGTCGTGGCATCGCCATTCACGTCACCAGCCAGGATTTCATTGATGCGCTGGCGCAGTTCCTCCGGTTCCAGGTCATGCTCCAGCTTTCCCTGGTAGCAAAGCGAGAGCGCACCGGTCTCCTCGGAAACGACGAGGGCGATGGCATCCGTCTCTTCGGTGATGCCCATGCCGGCGCGATGGCGCAGGCCGATGGCACGATCCTGGATGTCGCGCTGGCTCACGGGGAAGACGCAGCCCGCACTGGCGAGGCGGCCCTGATCAATGATCACGCCGCCATCATGGAGCACGGTCTTCGGATGGAAAATCGTCGCGATGAGCTCGGTGGAGATGGCCGCGTCGATCTCCACACCTGACTCGGCATACGGTTTGAGATCGATGCCACGCTTCAACGCAAAAAGAGCCCCGCAGCGGCGCGAGGAGAGCTGCTGCATGGCTTCCATGAGCAGATCGAGCGCCTCGGGGTCCGGGCGGTTGAAGGAGAACATCCGGCTGCTGCCCAGCTCCGCCAGCACGCGTCGCAGCTCCGGCTGGAACAGCACCACCAGGGCGATGGCGAGGAAGACCGACACGCGTTGCAGCAGCCACGTGATGACCTCCAACTCCAGCAGCAGCGAGATCAACGCGAGGCTCAGCAGCAGGATCAACAAACCCGTCAGGATGCGGGCACCACGCGTGGCACGGAAGAAAAGATACCCATGATACGCCAGCGCGGCGAGGATGAGGATCTCCACGCCGTCGCGCCAGTGCGTTGTCAAAAAGTCCCACATGCGATCGAGTGCGGCCCATGATGCCGCTCAGCGAGGTTTTGGCAAAAGGAAGGTCTTACTTCTTCGCCTTAACCGGGATCTGCTGCGTCGCTTCAGGATGAGTCGCTAGGAGCTGGCGAAGCTCGGAAATGACCTCAGGCTGCTCTGCGGCGAGGTTCTTTGTTTCGGCGGGATCGGTTTGATAGTCGTAGAGTTCGAGAATGGCGCTTTCGGATGGTGCGCCGGGCTTTTTCCATTCGACGAGGCGATGCCGCGCGGTGCGGATGGCACGGCCGATCAGGCCCTGCGGGCGGGGATAGACGTGGATGACATGGTCTCGCGTGCTGGCGGTGGGATCGGCGAGCACTTGGGCGAAGCTGCGGCCATCGCCTTGTTTCGGTGTGGGTAGTTTCGCGAGCTCGGCGAGCGTTGAGTAGATGTCGCAGGTCTCGATGAGGGCCTGTGTGCGCTTTCCACCGGCGATGCTGGGGGTGGCGACGATGAGGGGGATTCGCGTGGCCTGCTCGTAGTTGGAGTGTTTGCACCACATGCCGTGATCGCCGAGGTGCCAGCCGTGATCGCCCCAGAGCACGATGATCGTGTTTTCGGCAAAACCATTCGCGTCGAGGGCATCGAGCACCTTGCCGAGCTGCGCGTCCATGTAGCTGGTGGCCGCGTAATAGCCGTGGATGAGGTGGCGGGCCTGCTCCGGTGTCACCGGGCCTTTTTCAGGCATGTCTTTGTATTGGCGCAATTCGCCCCAGGTGGTCGGCGCAAAGTCAGGAGCGCCTTCGGGAGCTTTTTGGAGTTCTGGGAGCTTGAAGACCGCGGGATCGTAGAGGTCCCAATACTTCTTCGGAGCCACAAACGGCAGGTGAGGCTTCAAAAAGCCGACGGCGAGGAAGAAGGGCTCGTCAGGCTTCGCTTTGGCCGCGGCGAGTCTTTTGATGGCTTCATCCGCGATGATGCCATCGCCATAGCGATTGTCCGGCACGTCGGCGGATTCGGTGGGAGCCCCGCGAGGCAGTTTCCATGGCTCTTTGAGCTTGTTGTCGAAGAGCGCCTCCTCGCGGGTGGACTCCGGAGGATTGTTCTCGGGCAACGCGTAGCTGATCGTCTTCGGGGTGAAGTGCGGCACGCTCCACGAGGCGGTGTCATTCACATTGCCATGGCCCACGTGGAAGACTTTTCCGAGCGCCTCGGTGCGATAACCCTGCGCCATGAAGTGCTGCGGCAGCGTCAAGGCATCCGGCACGGCTTTGCGGAAGTTCGTGCTCAGCTCGTAGATGCCGAGCGTTTGAGGCCGCAGGCCGGTGAGCAGCGTGTTTCGCGAAGGAGCGCATACGGCCTGGTTGCAAAACGCCTTCTCAAACAACACACCGCGGGCGGCGAGGCGGTCGATGTGTGGCGTTTTCACGATCGTGTCGCCGTAGCAACCGATCACCGGCTTCAAATCATCCACGCAGATGAGCAGGACATTCGGTTTGGAAGCCGCCGCAAGGGTGGAGACGAGGGCGAGGAAGGTGAAAAGAGGGCGGAGCATGCGTGCGTGTGAAACGCCTGCTGCCCGAGTGCCTTTCTCGCCTCAATCCCCAAACACCTTCGTCAAATCCACCTCGTCGTGTAAATCAGCGGAGAGCTTCACGAGGCGCTGGAGCAGGTCTTTGACCTTCGCGGCATGCTCGGGCTTCGCGGCGAGGTCCTGCATCTCCTGCGGATCGTCGGCGAGATGGTAAAGACGCAGCACTTTGGCCTTTGGATAGGCGATGAGCTTCCAGCCGTCGTGCGTGATGGCACGTTGTAGCTCGACGTAAGCACCATAGACAGAGTCGTAGCGGCTTTTCTCGCCGTTCAAAAGGGGGCGCAGGCTGTTGAAGAAGACATGCGCGGGCTTTTCCGCGCCAGCGAGATCGAGAGCGGTGGCCATCACATCCTGGAGGTAGATCGCGGCGTCGTTTTTCGCGCCTTTCGCCACGCCGGGACCGGCCACGAGGAAGGGCACGCGCACGCTGTGGTCATACAGGTTTTGTTTGCCGAAGAGCCCGTGATGTCCCACGGCGAGCCCGTGGTCGGCGGTGAAGAAAATCCAGGTGTTCTCGGCCTGCCCGGAGGCGTCGAGCGCGTCGAGGATGCGGCCGATCTGGGCGTCGAGATGCGTGATGAGGGCGTAGTATTCGGCGCGGTGCGTTTTCACCGCCAGCTCCGTGCGCGGCATAGGCGCGAGGTTTTCATCCCGCAGCCTGTGCGAGCAGCCGATGGAATCTTTGTGCGGATACTCGGGCTGGAAGTTCGTGGGCATGGCGATGCGGCTGAGCGGGTAGCGGTCCACGAATTCCTTCGGCGCCTGCCGCGGGTCATGCGGGGCATTGAAGGCCGCGTAGATGAAGAAGGGATCGCCGCCCTGCTTTGCATCGGCGAGGAAGTCGAGCGTGTGATTCGACACCACCTCGCTCCAATGCGTGCCACCTTCCCAGAAGCCGCCGAGGGACTTGTCGAAGGGACTCCACGCGTCCGGCTGGCCTGCGATGGGCCGGTTGTAGGACGAGGGAACCGTCTTCGGCATGCCGGCGCGGACATCGCGGGTGATGTCGAAGCACTTCGCAGCATCGGTCTCGATGTGCCACTTGCCGGTCATGTAGGTCTTGTAGCCCGCTTTTTTCATGAGCTGCGGCCAGAGCACGCCGGCCTTTCGCTCGGCATCGGTCGTTTTCCAGATTTTGCCAGCGTTCCACACGCTGCGACCGCTGATGAGCATCGTGCGACTCGCCACACACACCGCGCCGCTCCACGAGCCCATGTTGTAGGCCCGGGTGAAGGTGGTGCCGCGGGCCGCGAGGCGGTCGAGGTTCGGCGTGTCGATGTCCGTGTGCCCAAAGGCCCGCACCGCCTCATACGAAAAGTCATCGGCAAAGAGGAACAGCACATTCGGCTTCGCCGCGAGCAGCGGCGAGGCCAGGAGAAACAGGGCGAGCAGGGCTTTCATGGAGGCGCTGCGAACGCCCGCCGCGTCGTCACTCTGTCAATCACCTCACAACGGCCGCTTATACGCCTCGCAGCGGTTGTGCCAGCCGGCCAGCCAACGCTGCTCGCCGCGTTCGGGCGGGGAATTCGCCACGCGGCGGCTGAGGACGCGTTTCGCGGCCTCGGCAAAGGCGGCTGGGGTGCCGCCGCGCATGTCTTCGAGCACCTGCATGAGGCCCCAGCCCTGGCTGCGGTAGCGTTCTTTGGGATTGGTGCCCTCGCCTTTGAAGTTTACGTAGTCGATCAGGCAAAACATCCCCTCCGGCGTGGTGCTCAGGGCTGCGAAACCACTCTTCGCCGCGCCGGTCATGCTGCCGGAGGCTCGCTGAAGCCGCAGCATGATGTACTCGGTTTGCAGGCCCACGTTCGCGGCCAGGATCTTGCGCAGTTCGGCCTGCCGGGGGCCATTTTTATCCGCATCAAAAGCCCCTTTCGAGTCCCAAACACACGCTCCTTTGGTCCAGCCAGGCATCGGCACGCCGCGGGCCTCCAGATGACGGACGAGACCGGGAAAGCTCTCCTCAAACGGCCCGGTCCGCCCCGCCGGATACCAGATGAAATGCCCGATGCCGAGCGACGCGAAGTCCTCCCCGCCGTTCCAACTCGTCAGGCCCGCCACGGTGCCGGCGCACTCGTTTTGCCAGATGCGTCGGCCCACCCGGTCCATCTGCGCCGGGGTCAAACCGGCCTGCGCCGGGGGTAGCGGAGCCGCGCAGCCGAGCAAAAAGGCCGCTCCGGCCAGGGTGAGAAGCCATAAATCGCGCCGGTAACTTTGGGTGGTCATATTTTGGTATTCTTAATTGATTGCTTGGAATCGGACTGATTTTTGAAACAATAGCCGCCCCATCTTCCCTCTTGTCCGCCAAATTTCATTAAGATTGCTTCACTGATTTTCCCCCGCTAGTTTAGCCTCTTCACCCGCCCTTTTCTGCGCCCGCCGCATGCCGTATCTGGCCTTCAACCTCAACGATGGAAATGAATTCGTCTTCGACGTCCTCGAAGACCGTCTCACCATCGGGCGTGACGGCAAGAACGACATCGTCATCGACAACACCTTCATCTCCGGCTTCCACGCCGAGTTCCTGAAGCAGCCGGACGGCTCCTACGAGCTGATCGACCTCAAGTCCTCCAACGGCACCTTCGTCAACGGCAAGCGCATCGAGCGCTCCCGCGTGAAGGGCGGCGACCGCATCATGTTCGGGCAACTGGAGAGCCGCTTCCGCGAGCGGGCCCCGAAGGGCCTCGCCCCCGTCGGCAGCTCGAAAGCCGTCTCCGCCTCCAAAAACGAGCCCCAGCGCATCGACGGTCGCCGGGGCGACACCGAAGGCATCCCCGCCCGTGACAAGGAGGACACGCCGCCGCCTTCGCCAGACACCGGGAAGATCGAGCCGACCAAGCCGGTCGTGCACCGCATGGCCACCTCGACGGGTGATGCGCAAAAATCCCCGCCCACGCCGCCACCGGCCCTCATCCCGAAGCCCGATCCCGCCGCTGCGAAACAAGCCGCCGACCTCCGCGAGGAGATCGACAAGCTCCGCCAGCAGCGCGACGCCCTCAAAATCGAGGCCGAGATCGAGCAACGCCGCCGCGACGAATTGCGCAGCCTCGAGGCCACCCTCGAAGTCCGCAAAAAAGAGCTCACCGAGACCCAGGCCAGCCTAAGCAGCATCAAAGCCGATGCCGAGAAGCTCCGCGCCGAGGCAGACGCGGCGAAATCGGAAGCCGCCAAATTTGACCAGAAGCGCCGCGACCTCGGCAACCTCGAAAGCAAGCTCGACTCCACCCGCACCCTCGTCACCAAAGCCGAGGCCGATCTCGCCACCGCCCAGAAAGCCCTCGAAAGCATCCACAGCGCCGCCGAGGCCAAGCGAGCCACCGACACCGCCAGTGCCGAGCAAAAGCTCGCCGTCCTTCAAAAAGACATCGCCGCCGCCGAGGCCCGCCTCGCCGAGCTGACAAAACTCAAAGGCGATGCCGAGAAGTCGGAGTCCGAGCTCAAATCCAAGCGCAGCAGCGAACTCCAGGCCCTCGAATCGAGCCTCACCTCGAAGCAGGCCGAACTCGCCACCCTTGTCGCTCTTTTCACCGCCCGGAGCGCGGACGCCTCGTCCGCCGAAGCGAAGCTCCAGCAGCTCACCGCGCAGTCCAAAGCTCTCGAAGCCAAGCTCCCTGAACTCACCGCCGCCGAGCAAAAGCTGACCACGCTTCAAAAAGACATCGCCAGCAGCGAGTCACGCCTCACCGAGCTGACGAAGCTCAAAACCGACGCCGAAAAATCCGAGGCCGAACTCAAATCCAAACGCAGCGGTGAGCTTCAAGCCCTCGAAAAAGACCTCGCCGCCAAGCAGGCCGACCTCGCCAAACTCACCGAGCAGCTTTCCCTTCGGAGCGCGGACGCCTCGTCCGCCAACGCCAAAGCCGAACAGCTCACCGCACAGCTCAAAGCCCTCGAAAGCTCCCTCGCGACAAAAACCGCCGAAGCCTCGTCCGCCGAAACGAAGCTCTCCAAACTCACCACCGACATCTCGATGGCCGAAAGCCGCATCACTGAGCTCACTGCTCGGAAGGCTGACGCCGAAAAATCCGAAGCGGAGCTTCAATCGAAGCGTGGAGCCGAGCTGAAGGCCCTCGAAGCCGCGCTCACCGAGAAGCAGGCCCTGTTTGACCAGCTTACCAGCGCCGCCGCCGCCGCAGAAAAGAAGCTCGCGCAGCTCACCGAGCAGTCGAAAGCCACCGAATCGACCCTCTCGTCGAACATGGCCGAGGCGGCCGCCGCGAGCCGCAACCTCTCCAAACTCGTCGCCGACATCGCCACGGGCGAAAAACGCGCCGCCGAGTTCAAGGGCCTCGAAACCTCCCTCACCGCCAAACAGGCCGAGTTTTCAAAACTCAGCGAAGACGCCACTGCTGCCGAGGCGAAGCTCAAACAGCTCACCGAGCAGACCAAGGCCCTCGAGGCGAAGCTCCCCGACCTCAGCGCTGCCAACGAAAAGCTCGCAAAGCTCACCGCCGAAATCAGCGTCGCCGAGGCACGCGTCAAAGAGCTGGCCCAGCGCCGCACCGAAGCCGAAAAATCCGAGACCGAGCAAAAAACCAAACGCAGCGCCGATCTCCAGGCCCTCGACCAGCAGCTCGATGCGAAACAATCCGAGCTCGCGAAGCTCACCGAGCAGATCACCAGCCGGACGAAGGAGGCTTCCGCCGCGGAAACAAAGGCCAAGCAACTCACCGAGCAGACGAAGAGCCTCGAAACCAAGCTCGCCGACCTCACTGCCGCAGAGCAAAAGCTCGCCACGCTGACCAAAGACATCGCCGCGGGCGAACAACGAGTCGCCGAACTCGCCAAGCTCAAATCCGAGGCCGAGAAATCCGAAACGGAGCTGAAGGCAAAGGGCAGCGCCGAGCTTCAAAAGCTCGACAAAGACCTCGCGAAGCTCACCGACGACCTCGAGGCCAAAAACGCCGCGTTCCAAAAAGCGCAGGAGCAGCTTCTCGACACGCAGCAGCGCCTCGCCCAGACCAGCGGCGAGGAAACAGCGCTCAAAGCCCGCGTTGAGGCGCTTCGCGGCAATGAGGCGAAGCTCGTCGAGGTCACGAAGCAGCTCGGCCAGATGCAGGATCAGCGTGGTGTGCTCGAAACCGCCATCGCGGCGCTTCTCGCCACGCAAACGACGCATCAAAAGGAGGTCGGCACCTCCGAGCAGCGCCTCACCACGCTCCGTGCGGAGATCGATGATTTCACCGCGAAGCAGCAGACCGCGAAGGCGGAGCACGATCGCATCTGCAAAGAACGTGATGCCGCGCAGGCGGACTTTGACGCGAAGCAAAAAGCCGCCGAAGCCAAGCTGGCCGAGCTTCAAAAACAAACCGCCGAAGCCCAGGCCAAGGCCGCCGAGGAACAGAAGAAGGCCGCGAAGGAGCGCGACGAACTCGATTTGCAGATCGAACTGCGCACCACGCGTTCGAACGATCTCGCCGCCCAGGTCAAAGCCCTCGAAGACAAGGCCGCCGACCTCGAAAACAAGCTTTCCGATCTCGCGGATACCGATTCACGCCTCAAAGACAGCAACGAGGCGCTCAAAGCCGTCGAATCGCACAAGGCGGAGGTCGTGGCCGCCGTGGCCGCGCTGGTCAAAGACCGCGACGAACGCACCCGCGAGCTTCTCGCCGCCACCGAGCATGGCCGGGCGCAGCATTTGCTCATCCAGACGCTCACCACGCGTCGCGAGGCCGTCGAAAAAGAAGTCCGCACCATCGAGGACCAGCAGACCACCGCGTCGCAGGACCTCGGCAAGCTGCGTGCCGACATCAAGCAGGCCGAGACCGATCTCAGCGAGCGCCAGGCCCAGATCGCCACCGCGGATCAGCACCTCAAAAACGTGCAGGAACTCACCGCCACGGCGGAGACGCAGTTCAAGACCACGCAGGCCGAGGACAAGAAGCTCGCCGCGCAGGTCGCCGCCGCCAAAGGCGACCTGGAGCAGCTCACCGCGTCCATTGCGGAGAAGTCGAAGGAGCTCGCCGCATCCGTTGCCTCGCTGGAAAAGAATTCGCAGACCCACCTCACGCTCGCGGAGAAGATCAGCGGACTGGAAGCGGTCATCGCCACGCTCACGAGCACTCACGCCACCGCGCAGCAGAGCGTCGCAGCGGCGCAGTCCGATTATCAAAACCTTCAGGACAACCTCGCCGCCAGGCAGAAGGAGATCGCCAACGCCGAGAAACGCGTGGCCGAGCTGACCAGCCAGACCGCCGGCCTCGAAGATCGCCTCAAAGAGCTCAACCAGGCCAACAAGCAGCACGCTGAGCTTTCCGCCGCCATCACCGCCGCCACGCAAAATCGCGACAAGCTCGCCTCCGAGGCTCAACGTCTCACCAAGGAGCGAACAGACCTCGAAGCCTTGCTGCCGGATCTTCGTGGCAAGGTCGAGCAAACGCGTGCGCAGGCCCAAAACCTCGCCGACGAGCTGGCGGCCTTGAACAAGGACAAAACGGCTGCGCTTGATGCGATGCAGCAGGCCGCCAAACAACGTCAGGAAGCGGAAACAGCGACCGAAGCGCTTCGCATCGAGGCTGCGAACCTCGAGAAGCTCCTCGGCGAAAAGCGCTCCACCTTGGATGCGGAGGTCAAAACGAAGCTCGCCGAGGCCAACGCGGCCGAAACACGCCTCAAAGGCTTGCAGGAGCGTGTCGTCGCTGGCGAAAGCCGTTTGAAGGAACTCGAAGACGTGAACGAGCGCCTTGCCGCCGCCACGACGAATCTCAAAGACACCGAGAAGACCCGCATCGCGGAAGAAAAGAACGTCGCCGCGCTCGGCAAGCAGCAGGACAAGCTCCGCATCGACCTCGCCAACCTCGAAGGCGAAATCAAAGCCGAGTCCGCGAAGCTGGCCGATCTCACCAAGACCTTCAAAGCCACCGAGACGAAGGCTGCCGATGCTGAGACGCGTCTTCAGAAGGCTCTCGCCGCCCAGCAGGCCGCCGAAAAGAGCCGCAACGAAGCGGATGCCAGCCTCGAGCTTGCCCGCACGGAGGAGAAAGCCCTCCGCAAACAGATTCCCGCGCTCAACACCGAGCTGGCTGGCATCCAGGCCGCGCTTTCCACCTTCACGAAGCAGCGTGACGAGGCCTCGCAGTTCGTCACACGGCTGAACGTCACCACCGAGAATCAGAACAAGAAACTCGCCGAGCTGCAGCAGCAGATCGAGCAGCTCGAAGAGGCGCAAAAAGTCCGCGAGCAGCGTGTGATGAAGGCGCAGGAGGATGTGGACAAGGAAGGCCTCAAGCTCAAAGCCGCCATCGAGCAGACCCGCGCCGCGGAGGCCGCCCTCGCCGATGCCGACAAGGAATTGAAGGACATGCGGGCGAAGGTTTCCGCCACGAAGAAGGAGGCTGCCACGCTCGAGGATGAGCTGCGCACCCGCCTTGACCGCGTGCAGAACCTCAAGGCTGATGAGGAGCGCCTCACGAAGATCGTGGACAATCAAAAGCTCGACCTGCAAGGCGCCGACAGCATGCTGAAGGAGCTGCAAAGCAAGATCGACAGCCACCAGACCCGCCTGAGCGACTTCATCCACGTCGGTGGAAAGATGCTCGGCCTCGGCGAGGCCATCGCGAACCTCGAATCACGCCAGAGCGAGATCACGAAGGCCATCCGCAAGGCCTCCGAAGAAGATCTGGCCATCCAGGTGAAGCTCAATGCTGCTCAAGAGGCGCTCAATCGCGAGCTCACCCGCGCCGAGCAGGCTCGCAAGGACCGCGAGGCGGCCGAGGCGGAGTTCAAGAAGTTCAGCAGCGACATCCAGAAGCAGGCCGCCACGCTGCAAAACTACGAACTGGAGCAGAAGAAGCGCATCGCCGAGCTGGAGAAGCGCATCAACGACCACGCCGCCGCCGAGGCCCGCATCGTCACGCAGATCGAGCAGACGAAAGCCGAGCTCACCCGCCTCGACGAGCAGCGCAGCGAGATGGCACGCGCCGAGGCGCAGCTCAAGCACTGGCAGGAGATCGAAAAGCGCCTCCGCGGCCAGCTTGGCGAACTCGAGGAGAAGCACGAGATCCTCCGCCGTGGCCTCGGCGCCGAGGAATCGACCGTGATCATGTTCGCCAACGATTTGATCAAGCGCATCGACCTGATCGACGCGCTCAAAGAACGTTACGCTGGCGTGAATGGCGGCGTGGACATCGTCGCCCAGCTCGTGACGTTGCGTCAAAGCTTCGAGGACATTCTCCTCCAGCATGGCGTGAGCGAGTTCGAGGTTGCCTCCGGCACGGAAGTCGATGTCGAGCTGCGCAAGCGCATCGCCGTCGTGGACAGCACCCCGGGCAAGAACAAGCCCCGCGTCATCGAAAGCTGCCGCACCGGATTTGTTTACTCGCGAAGCGAAGGACACGAGGTAATCCTGCGGAAGGTCGAGGTCAGGACTTCCAGTCAATGACGAAACCAGAATGACGAATGACGAATTAAACCCGAAATCCGAAGCCTGAATGCCATGAAAACACGCTCCAATACCTCCCGCCGCCCTTCCGGCTTCGTCATTCCTTCGTCATTCTGAATTCGTCCTTCGTCATTCCCCGCTCCGCCACCTTCCCGACTCTTAACCCACTCTCTCTTATGGCTGAATACGTTGGCATCGATCTCGGCACGACCCTTTCGGGTCTCGCCTACCTTAAACCGGACGGCAATCCGGAAATCGTCCCCAATGCCGATGGCGAGCGTCTCACGCCCTCCGTCGTCTTTTTCGACGCCCACGAGGATGTGAAGCTCGTCGGCTCCGCCGCACGCGATGGCGGGGAGCCGGACCGCACCATCTTCCAGATCAAGCGCCACATGGACGACCCCGAGCATCTCGTGGAGATCGACGGCAAGAAGTGGACGCCTGCCGAGATTTCCGCGCTCATCCTTTCCAAGCTGAAGCGTGATTGCTCCAAAATCTGCGGGGACATCAACGAGGTGGTCATCACCGTGCCGGCGAACTTCAACGAACTCGCCCGCAAGAGCACCATCGCCGCCGCTGAAATGGCCGGCATGAAGGTGAAGCGCCTCGTGAACGAGCCCACCGCCGCCGCCGTGTATTACGCCCACTCGCAGGGCGTGAAGGGCCGCATCCTCGTCTATGACCTGGGCGGTGGCACGCTCGACACCACGATCCTCGAAGTCGAGGGCGATAACATCAAGATCCTAACCTCCGAGGGCGCCCGCCACCTCGGCGGCAGCAACTTTGACGACATCCTCCTCGAAGCCTATGCCGAGCAATACAAAAAGCAGACCGGCGCGGACCTGTATGCTGACGAACGCCATCGCCGCCGCATCCTCCAGGCCACGGAAGATGCCAAAAAGATGCTCTCGAAACTTCAGCGGGTGAATGACACCGTCGCCAACGATCAAAACTCAGGCATCGCCCGCATCGACCTCTCCCGCGATCACTTTGAGAAGATGATCCGGAACATGCTCACCCGCACCGTGCTGCTCGTCGAGCAGGCGCTGGACTCCGCTAAGCTCAAGGCGAGCGACATCGACCACGTCGTGCTCGTCGGCGGCTCTACCCGCATTCCGAAGGTGAAGACGATCCTCGAGAAAATGTTCGGCAAGACGCCGAAGAGCTGCGGCAACGTCGATGAATGCGTCGCCCTCGGCGCGGCGCTCTTTGCGAAGAAGTCCGCCAAGATCCAGGAAGTCTGCAACGCCAGCTACGGCACTCTCGCGATGGTTTACAACGCCAAGACGAAGGAGGAGAAGCTCATGAACTCCATCGTCATCCCGAAAAACTCTCCCATCCCCTGCTCCCGCACCCAGGTGTATCAGACCAGCGAGGACAACGAGCGCATCATCGAGGTCGATATCACCCAGGGCGAGGACGAGGACGCGAAATACGTCGATGTCATCGGCCGCATCACCCTCGACGTTCCCGCCGGGCGTGCGAAGGGCTGCGAGATCGCTGTGACCTTCAGCTACGATGAAAACCAGCGCGTCCGCGCGCTCATCGTCGATAAACAATCCGGCCGCAGCAAGGAGGTCGCCGTCTCTTACAAGGGAGCCGGCGTCCTCAGCGAGGAGGAGCTCAAACGCCGCAGCGCCCACCTGCGCACGATGCGCATCGAGTAACCCAGGACTCACGAACCCCGAAACCACGCTTTTATGTTCAAGATCCTCAAATCCCTCTCGAAGTCCCTTAGCGGCAACAAACCTGCCGCCGAGGTCAAAAAGCCCGTCGAAGCCGCTCCCAAGGGCGGCGTGCTCGAACAGGTCGCCAAAGGCAAAACGCCCGCAGCGGCCCCGGCGAAGCCCAAAACCGCCGAGGAGCTCTGCGAAATCACCCCCAAGATGAGCAAGGACGAGATCAAAGCCCGCCTGAAGCTCCTCTTCCGCCGTTTCAACCGCGGCGCAAGTTCCCTCGACGCCAAGGTGCGCGAAGAAGCCGAGGTCATGCTTAACGCCGTTGTCGAAGTCCGCGAAAAGCACTTCGGCGAGCTGTGAGCATCCGCGCTTGAGCGCCTTTCCGTCCTGCGCTCCAGTGGCAGCCTGTGAAGGAAGCCTTGGAAGATCTCGAAAACTTCGTGACGGAAGTGGTGGTGCATAACCGCCGCGGCATTCGTGCTTCCTTGCTGCGAGTAGCCTTCCGCGGACTCGCGGTTGTTTATTCAAGCGTCGTTTCCTTCCGTCTCATGCTCTACCGCGAGCGTTTCATCCACGACCACCACCTCGGCGTGCCGGTGGTGAGCGTGGGAAACCTCACCGTCGGCGGCACCGGCAAGACACCGGTCGTCGAGCTGCTCGCCAAATCGCTGCGCGACAAAGGCCGCCGCGTTTGCATCCTCAGCCGCGGCTACAAGAGCAAGCGCCAGAAGAAGGCCCCTTTCCTCAAACGCATCGGCGCGAAGCTCGGTCTTGTCGAAAAACCTGCCTCACCGCCTCCGCGTGTCGTCAGCGATGGTGAAAAGGTGCTGCTCGACTCCCATGTGGCGGGCGATGAACCCTTCATGCTCGCCCGGAACTGCCCCGGCGTGCCCGTCGTGGTGGACAAGAACCGCGTGAAGGCCGGTGCGCATGCCATCAAGCATCTCGGTGCCGACGTCCTCGTGCTCGATGACGGCCTGCAGTATCTCAAATTGAAGCACCGGCACGACATCGTGCTCATCGACAAGACCGCGCCCTTCGGCAGCAACGGCCACATGCTCCCCCGCGGCACCCTGCGCGAGCCGCCACGCAGCCTGCGCCGCGCCAGCTACATCTTCATCACCAAGAGCGATGGCGAGAGCGACGACCTCGTGAAGCAGATCCGCCGCTACAACAAGGCTGCCGAAATCATCGAGTGCCGCCACCGCCCGATGCACTTCGAGGAGATCCAGACTGGCGAAAAAATGTCGCTCGAGGAGATGCGCGGAAAATTTGTCGGCGCCCTCAGCGGTATCGCCGTGCCGGAGAGCTTTGAGAATGGCCTGCGTCGCCTCGGTGCCCGCGTGGAGGTCACCGCGCGGTTTCCTGATCACCATCGCTTTCACGGGCCGGAGATCACCCAGTTCATCGAGCGCTGCACGCGGCGTGATGTGCACTGCATGGTGACCACGGAGAAAGACTTCGTTCGCTTCCCGAAGCTGCCGAAGCTCGACATCCCGTTCTATTTCATGCGGGTGGAGATCGAGATCGTGAAAGGTCGCGAGGTCTTCGACAAGCTCGTGCGCCTCATCGCCGAGCCGCGTCATGTGCCTGCCGGCATCCTGCCCGCTGATTTCATGGAGGCGACCTGATGGAAACACCACCCGACGCTGCCGTCAAAATGCTCAAAGTGGATGCCGCGGGCGCATTTCATGAGGTCGCCGATGTCGCCGCGCGTGAGGAACCGCTCGAAATTCGCGTCGAAGGCCGCGCCGTGGCCGTCGTCATGCGCACGCCCGGCCACGATGAAGAACTCGCCGCCGGCTTCCTCGTCAGCGAAGGCGTCGTGAAGCATCCGCGGGACATTCTGGAGGTGTCGCAATGCCCCAGCATCAACAACAAGCACGGCAACGTCGTCGATGTGCTGCTCGGCGGAGCCGTGGTGAACTGGGACTCGCTCACAAGGCATGTCTTCAGCGCCTCAAGCTGCGGCCTGTGCGGCAAAACGAGCATCGAAAGCGTCTTCGGCCAGTTTCCGCCCGTCACGGCTGAATGGGCTGTATCGCCCAAATTGATCGCTTCGCTACCCGACAAGCTCCGCGCCACGCAGGAGACCTTTTCCAAAACCGGCGGCCTGCATGCCTGCGCCGTGTTTGACCTCGAAGGCAACCTCATCGTCTCCCGCGAGGATGTGGGCCGGCACAACGCTCTCGACAAAATCCTCGGCCACGCCCTCATGCATGACCTCCTGCCGCTCGACCGGCATGTTTTGCTGCTCAGCGGCCGCGTGTCATTCGAGATGATCCAAAAAGCTCTCGCCGCCGGCATTCCTCTCGTCGCGGCCATTTCTGCTCCCAGCAGCCTCGCCATCGAATTCGCCCGTGAGGCCGGCCAGACCCTCATTGGCTTCCTCCGTGGTGAAACGATGAATGTTTACACGCATGAAGGGCGATTGAAGACCGCATGAAGCTCCTGCCCGCCCAATTCACCGTCTTCGTCATCTGGTCCGCGCTCATCATGGGGCTGGTCACCATGGCCTTCGTGGTCACGGTCCAGGACGGCACGCGGTCGGAGCAATCCCTGGCCGCCACCTTCGCGCTGATCGCCGGAGTGAATGCCGCGCTGTCATTCGTGGCACGGCATCTCATGCTTGGTGGGTTTCGCAACGGCACGCTTTCACTTGATACGCCGCAAGGGCAGGGGGCCTACATCACCGGGCATGTCGTTGTTTTTGCGCTCAGCGAGAGCATTGGTGTGCTCGGCTTCGTGAACGGTCTGAACTCGCGCGGCGAGACCGATGCCTGGCTTCCTTTCATCGGCGGCGCGATCATCCTGCTGCTGCTTCATATCCCGCTGCCGTCTCGTTTTCAGCCGCAAAACGTGCGCATCTGATCCATGAACCGCTACTTCGACTTCAACGCCACCACGCCGCTGCTTCCCGAGGCTCGCGAGGCCTGGCTGCGGGCAAGCGAGCGGCACTGGCACAATCCTTCGAGCCTCTATCGCGATGCCGGCATTGCCAGCCAGATGCTCGAAGCGGCACGCGAGAGGCTGGCGGAGCTGTTCGGCGTGGAAGCGGAGCGCGTTGTTTTCACCTCCGGTGCCACCGAGGCGAACAACATGCTCTTCGCAGCCTTTGCGGGTCAACGGACGGCCATCTCGACCATCGAGCACCCCAGCGTGCGCGAGGCTGCACGGCATTGGACCCGCATGAGCGAGTTCAATGCCCATGGCGCGATGCCGGACGATGCGGCTCTCGTCTCGGTGATGGCCGCGAACAATGAAAGCGGCGAGCTTTTGCCCTGGCGTGAGCTTGCGGCGCGATGCCGCGAGGCGGGCATTCCTTTCCACACCGATGCCACGCAGTGGATTGGCAAGCTCGCGGCTGATTTCAGCGGCTGCGACTATGTGACCGGCTCCGCACACAAATTTGGCGGGCCGAAGGGCGCGGGCTTTCTGGTGCTGCGTGATCCCGATGAATGCATCAGGCTGCTCCGCGGCGGTCCTCAGGAAAACGGCCGACGTGCCGGCACGGAGAACTATCCGGCCATCGAGGCCATGGTGACGGCGCTGGAAACGGTCACCGCGAGTATGACCGCTTGCCAGGCCTCGGGTCGCGATGCCTTTGAGCACGCCATGCAGGCCTCGTTTGAAGGGCTGCGCATCATTTCCGCCGAGGTGCCGCGGCTGTGGAATACCTCGCTGCTGGTCATGCCGCGTCATGAGAATCTCAAATGGCTCACGCGGCTCTCGCGTCGTGGCTTTAGCATCTCCACCGGCAGTGCGTGCAGCTCGGGGAAGGAGGGCTCGTCCGTCGTCGTGACCGCCCTCGGAGCCTCGCCGGAGGAGCTGCGCCGTGTGGTGCGCCTGAGCGGCGGCTGGGAGACGACGAAAGAGGACTGGCTGGACCTGGCGGCCGTTTTTGCAGAGGTCGGCGCGGAGCTCGATGCGGGTGGAAAAGGCTGAGGAGCGCGAGGCGAAGTTCCGCATGCCATTCGACATTCGTTATTCCGCGTTCGTCATTTTTTGAATTTCACCCCAAGATAGGCGGCGGAGGTTCGTCATGCGCGGCGAACACGTTCTCATGGCTGCCCCGGACACCCTCTTCCTCGAAACCCTTCAGCGCTACGAGCGGCCTCTCATCCGCTATGCGCACGGCTACACGGGCGATCTGGAGGAGGCTCGGGACATCGTGCAGGACGTGTTTGTGAAGCTCAGCCAGTCCCTCCACACCCTCGATCACGAGCGGCTGGCCCCCTGGCTCTTCACCGTCTGCCGAAACCGTGCACTGGACCACCAGCGCAAACACCGCCGCCTCGTCGTCATGGAAACTGAAACACTCGACCTCGAAATGTCCGCCGATCCCTCGCCGCATGAGGAGATGGACCGCTCGGAGACCGCCACCACGCTCCGCCAGCTCATCGATACCCTCCCTTCACGCCAGCAGGAGGCCGTGCGGCTCAAATTCATCGCCGGGTTGGACTACCAGCAGATCAGCGCCGCGATGAAAACGAGCATCGGCAATGTCGGCTACCTCATCCACCACGGCGTGGCCGCCCTGCGCACGAAATGGCAGGCCATGGAAAACGAAGCACCCGCCTCCGGAAAGGCACGCAGCCCCGCACTCGCCGCCGCGTGAACCGGAACCCCCAAACCTCCACCATCGAACCTTTTATGAAACACGAACAGATCACCGCCTGGGCCCTCGACGAGCTGAGCCCGCAGGAACGCGAGCAGATCGAGGCCGCGCTCCGCGAAGATCCGCAGATCAAAGCCAGCGCCGAGGAAACCAAGTCCTTCTGCGACCTCCTCATCACCGAGCTGCGGGATGAATCTCTCGAATTGACCTCCGAGCAGCGCTCCCGCCTCCAAACGATGCCGCCCGCCTCGAACATCATCGTGCCATCATCCACCTCGAAACCCGTGCGCTGGAGCTTCGCCTCCCGTTTTGGTTCACTCGCGGCTGCGGTGGCCTGCATCGGCATCGGTGGCTACTGGATGTATCCATGGCTCATGCCGCAAAAGGAGCAGATCGTGGCGCAAGCGGTGGAGGAGGAGAGGATGTTCAGGGTGGGCCTGCCTGAGGTGAAACAGCAAGCAGCAAGCGGTGCCATGGCCGATCCGAATAACCCGCTAGCAAAAAACTCACAGCAGTTACTTGGTGCCTTGAATGAGCCGTTAGGGGTACCACTGCCAGGGCTGGCGGCTGCCCCAGCCGCAGCGACCAAGCCCGACGAGTCGAACATCACGCTTAGCGGAGCCAATTCCTACTCTGGAGACACGACCGTCAATAGTGGCATTTTGATGGTCAGTTCAGGTGGCTTGGCTTCGAACAAGACAGACAGGCGACGTGAACTCAGTGGAGGGTCTATTGGTATTCAGTCAGCTGCGGGCAAAGTCCTTGCTGCCGAAATGCCAGTAACTCCATCAGCTTCACCGAGGCCCGCAGCCGCTGAGAGTGGCTCTATAGTTGTCGGTTCATCCACATCTCCAGCCGTTGTTTTTCGGTCAGGGTCCATTGCCACGTCTGCTTCTGGGACAGGAGTCGCCAATTCGAACGGTTCGCGCATGGTTGTCGTTGAACCAACTTCCGAAGCTCCTGCCGAAAAAGAAGACCCTCGACTTCAGGCTGCAATCAAGATGCTGTTCAGTCCTCCCAAGACCAACAACGAATCCTACACCCGCATCCTCGAAAACGAGCTCAAGGACGTGCGGGCCGAGCCGCTCTCGACCTTCTCGATTGATGTCGATACTGCGTCGTATGCCAACGTGCGGCGTTTCCTGAACCAGAACATGCTGCCACCGGCGGACGCGGTGCGCCTTGAGGAGCTCATCAACTACTTCCCCTCCGACGAGGAAGGTCCTGCGGCCGATGCGAAAGAACCTTTTGCGGCCCGCGTGGAGCTGGCGGCCTGCCCGTGGCAACCGCACCATCGCCTGGCTCGCATCGCGATTCAGGGGAAGCAGGTCCAAAAGGGCAGCAAGGCCAGCAACCTCGTCTTCCTCGTCGATGTCTCCGGCTCGATGGATGATCCGCAGAAGCTCCCGCTCGTGAAACAAAGCCTGCGCATGCTCGCCGAGCAGATGGGCGAGGGTGACCGCGTCTCGATGGTCACCTATGCCAGCGGCACGCAGGTCGTTCTGCCGCCCACGAATGGTGAAAACCGTCCGCAGATCATCGCTGCGGTGGATCAGCTCAATGCTGGTGGCAGCACGAATGGCGCAGGCGGCTTGCGGCTCGCTTACGAGCAGGCGGTGGCCGGTTTCATCAAGGAAGGCATCAATCGCGTCATTCTCTGCACTGATGGCGATTTCAACGTCGGCATCAGCGATCCCGGGGAGTTGGAAAAATTCATCGCGGAGAAGGCCCGCAGCGGCGTCTTCCTCAGCGTGCTCGGCTTTGGCAGTGGCAATCTCAAGGACCGCACCATGGAAACCCTCGCCGACAAGGGCAACGGCAACTACGCCTACATCGACGGCCTCGCCGAGGCCCGCAAAGTGCTCGTCGAGCAGATGGCCGGCACGCTCGTCACCATCGCCAAGGATGTGAAAGTGCAGATCGAGTTCAATCCCGCCAAGGTGCGTGCCTACCGCCTCATCGGCTACGAAAACCGCCTGCTCGCCAAAGAGGACTTCAACGATGACACGAAGGACGCCGGTGAGATTGGCAGCGGCCATCGCGTCGTTGCCCTCTACGAAATCGTGCCCGCCAATCTGCCACCCGGTGTCGGTCCTGACCGTCTCGTTGATACGCTCAAATACCAAACGCTCGCCTCGCCCACATCGAAAGACCTCAACGAGGTCAAACCTGCCACCGCCACCGCTTTGGATGCCGCCGCGAGCAAGGAACTCATGACCGTGAAACTCCGCTACAAGCAGCCCACCGGCGAAACGAGTTCGAAAATCGAGCTGCCCGTCACCGATGAAGGCAAGACGCTGGAAGCCGCCAGCGGCGAGTTCCAGTTCAGCGCCGCCGTGGCCGGTTTCGGCCTCCTGCTGCGTGATTCGAGCTACAAAGGCACGCTGAACTGGGAAGCCGTGCGCAAGCTCGCCCTCGCCGGCAAAGGCACCGACAATCTCGGCTACCGTGGCGAGTTCCTCCAGCTCATCGACAAGGCCGCCGGCCTGAAGCAGACGAGGCGTTGAGTGATGCTGTAGGTCGGGAATGTTCGGCAGAAGCAGCGTCAAAAGCAGCCCAGCAACCTTTGCCGAACTTCCCGACTCTTCCGAGTGTCTCCTGACGACCGCCTCACTCCTCCATCGCCCTCTCGACCTTCATCAGCAGCCAGAAAACAGCTCCCACGATGTAAAGCGCACCAAACGCCCCCAGCACCGCATTCCATCCACCGGCATGCGCCAGCAGCCAGGGCACTGCGAGAGGAAAGGACGCCGCGCCAAAGTTGCCGCACATGTTGGTCACCGCGCTCACCGCGGCCACATGCGGACCACCGAGGCGCATCACCGTCGCTGCGAGGCATGGATTGGCCACCGCGGCGCAAAACATCCCCGCGCTGATCACCAGCACCGCCATCAGCGGGTCTGCCGCACGCCATGCGGCAAAGATCAGCCCCGCGCACATCAGCAGCGCCGCCGCGCTCAATCCCTGGCGTGCCAGCCTCGCACTACCACGATGCTTCAGCAGCGCATCGGAGAGCACACCACCGGCCATGCATCCCGTCACATCCGCGAGCAGCGGCAGCGTCGTCAGCCATCCGGAGCGCAGGATGGTCACGCCGCGTGCTTCTTGAAGGTAAGTGGCAAACCAGCTCGCGAAGAAGATGTAGCCCGCCGCTCGGCAAAACTGCTGCAAGCACAGGCACCACATCGCCGGGCTGCGTGCCAGCAGGCTCCACGGCAACGCTGTGGTTCCCAGGGCGGCCCCGTTGCCATCCTGCATGATCCACTGCCTCTCCGCCTCGTTCGCCGCTGGATGCTCCGCGGGCGAGTTTCGATACCAAAGAGCAAACCACAGTGCCCACACCAGGCCGGGCACCGCATACCACACAAACATCCAGCGCCAGCCACACGTCACCACCAGCCACGCGGTGAGCGGCGCCGCCACGATGCTGCCCACGGACATGAACCCGCTGAACGCACCCGAGGCCGATGCCTGCGCCGAGCGTGGAAACCAGCGAGCCATCGCCGCCGTGCCCACGGGCACCAGTCCCGCCTGCGCCACGCCCATGAAGGCCCGCGAAGCCGTCATCACCATCACATTGCCAATCGAAAGCCCCGCCGTGGCAAGCGACCACAGCGCGCCATACAGCGCCAGCGCCCATCGCGTGCCGATGCGCCTCGCCAGCAGTGCCGCCGGGATTTGGCAGAGGGCATACGGCCAGAAAAACGCGCTCATGAGCATGCCGGATTCCTCCTTCGTCAGCCCCAGCTCCGCGCGGATCGTGCTCTCCGCCGGTGCCACGCCATTCCGCGTGAAATACGCCAGCGCCGCCGCCGCGCAGAGACCTGCGAGGACGATGTGGCGGACATGGCTGCGCTTCATGGCTTCATTTCTTCACGCTCACAAACTTCGCCAGATCGCGCATCGCGATCACGGTGCAGTCTTCGTCTTTGAGATGCTGCATGTAGGCTTCGAACTTCGCGGGATCGGTGTTCACCCACGGATGCTTGATGTCCGGCACGCCGTGAAAGGTCATCACGGCAATCTTGCCATCCTTCGCCTGCGCCACGGCGGCTTTGAACTGCTCCAGCGTGCTGTCCGGCTTGCCGTCAAAGGCTTGCGGCATCAGCAAAGGATTGTCGGTGGCCGGATCGAAAGACTTCGCGCCACCCGCGCGGGCAAACAGGTAGCCGCGCTTACCCAGCAGCTTCGCCGCGGCTTCGCTGGTGGCGTAGCCGGGATAGCAAAAGCTCACCGGACGCGGGATGCCGGCCTTTTCGCACTGCGTTTCGATGAACTCGACATCGGCCGCCAGTTGCTCCGGCTTCTGCTTCGTCACTCCGGCATGCTTCCGCGTGTGATTACCGATTTCGAAGCCTTGATCGTGCAGCGCTTTGATCTGCTCCCAGGTCATGTAGTTCTTCTTGTCGATGAGGAACTCAAAGCCCTCCGTGATGAAGAACGTGGCACCAAAGCCATGCTTCTTCAGCAGCGGTGCCACAAACGTCGCCTGACTGGCCACCGAGTCATCGAAGGTGAGCACTACCACCTTGTCCGGCACCGGATCAGCGTGCAGCGAAGTGGCGAGGAGCAGGGCAAAGAGAAAGCGTTTCATGCAGGCGGAGGGAACGCCACTGGCACGGCTTTCTCACATGCCGTGGAAGTTCACGCCGTCTCCCGGCTCCCAAAAACGCGCCAGCAAGGTAGCCATCTCGCTCCGCGAGATGAGCCGAACGCATGGCTGGCTCAACGACTGGCGAATTCCGAGCACCAGACGAGCTGGCGATAGCCTTGTGCTCATCTCGACGGAGCGAGATGGCTACTTTGCTTCGCCGGTTCGCAGCGTTTTACTTCCGCGCTTGTTGAACGGCTTCGATGGATTTGGTGAAGTGAGTCTTCCAGATGCCTTGGAGTTTTTCGGGCTCGGCGCGGTTCAGGGTCTTCAAGGCCTCATCAAACTGGCCGCGACGCGTTTGGATGCGGGCGATGCCTTGCAGGGCGGAATACTCATCTGCGCCGCCGAGGCGTGTTTTGCCCGCGAGAATGGCTTCGTAGGCTTCGAGGGCCTTCGTATCGTCTTTGAGGTTGTTTTCGCGGTTTTGGGCGAGGACGAGCATCGCGGACTCGCGGGTGCGTGGATCGCCGATCCATTCCAAAGCGGCGCTGAGGTCGGTTTCTGCCTTTTCGCCGTTTTTGGCGATGAAATGAGCGCGGCCGCGATGATGCAAACCATCGCCGCGCTTCCAGAAAGGCCATTTCGAGAAGTCTTCGGCTCCGAACTGCTTCACGACTTCAACCGCCTGAAAGTTGGCGAGCATGTTTTGCATCTGCGCGGCTTTCTTGACGGCTTCGATGGGGATCTGGTCGATGAAGTTGGCCTTTTTGTCGTGCAGAGCGGCTTGTTCGAGCGCGGCGGCTTTTTGGAAGTCGGTGATCTGGCCGCTGGCGAGGGCGAGGAAGGGCTCGGCTTGGCGTTTTTGCATCGCGGCGTGAAAACCGAGCGCGAAGTCGGTGACGCTCGGATCGGCGTCGAAGCGGTGCGATTTGCCGTCGTAGAAGTGGGCGAACTTCATCGGCTCGTGGAAGCCTTCGATGCCGGTCGGGGAGAAGGCGCTGTGCTCCTGACCGTCTTCGCGAATGCGCTGGCGGCAGAGGTTGATGTGCCAGGGCAGGCTCTGCGTGGGTTTGCGACCGATGAGCTGATGCAGCGGATCGTTTTCATCCGTGGTGATGGGCAGGCTGATTTCGAGTGTCCAATGATCATCCGCGATGTGTGTGGCGACTTCGGCTTTCGAATCCCAGCCGAACTGCTGCCCGCGTGGTGCTGCGCGATCGAGATCGACGACGTGACCGGCAGGGCTGATGGCGATCTGGTAGTAGCTGTGCGTTTCGGTGGCGATTTCGAGTTCGATGGCATCGCCGTGCCAGATGGCCTGATCGTCTTCGCGTGTGGAGGTGCTCACAGGCTTCTCGCCGCGTCGCTCATCGCATCGAATGGCAAAGACGACGTTGCTGCCCTGCCAGCCGGCTTTGAAGGAGGTGCCAAAGGTGGGCACGCGACCGGTTTGCAGCTCGCGGAAGCGACCGGTGGCTGCGGCGGGGCAGTTTTGCCAATATTCGTCATCGAGTTTGCCATCGATGACGACGCCCTTCGCATCGCCGACAAGCCGCAGCGTGGGCACGGGGCCGCGTTTCTGGCCGAGCTGCACGGATTTCATGCGAAGGCCCTTCAAGAAGTCGTCGATGAGGGCGAGGCGTTTGCCAAAGACGCTCGCTGCATCGGCTTTGGCTTTCGCTTTCTCGAAAAGCGCGAGTGCTTCATCGGCTTTCGATTTGTCCTCGCCCATCGCTTTCCAGTGCTGCTCGCAGTAGCTGAAGAAGCTGAGCATCTCCTTTTCAGCGGGGCCGTAGAAGAGCTGGCAATACTCGCGCAGCATCGCGTCGGCGTTTGTGTCCTTGCCGCCCCAGTAGGCGCGGGCGGTGAAGTAAACGAGGAAGTGATTGAAGCCGATGGCGACCTTGTCGAAATCCTGCCGCACGCTCAGCCAGATATCTTCGCCTTTGGAGATGCCCTTGGTGGCGTTCACGCTGTCCACGATGGCCCGCGCGGCGTAACTCGGCAGATACCAACCGCGATCGGTGAACGGGTAGTTTTCAAAGTTGAGGATGGGCAGGTCGGTCTTTTTCATCCACGCGGCACGCAGCGCATCCGGCGCGTTTTCGCCCTCGGTCTTGGCGCTGGCGATGCTGATCGGGCGGCGACCACCGACGATGCAGACCTGCACATTCGGCTCCAGTTTGTCGATCTTCAGCGGTGGCAGCGTGTAAACGCCATACGCGCAGTTGAGGATTCTGCGCTGCGGATGTGTCTTGCCGACTTCTTTGGCGACGCGATTAACGAAGTCCCACACATAGTCGCTGAGCTGGCCGCGCTCGTTGCGCTCGGGCGATTCTTTGCCTTTGCATTTCTCGCACTGGCAGATGGCGGTGTAGCCGTCGGGCGGCATGATGGACACGGTTTCAAATGGATAGCGATCAAAGGTCTCGCGGGCGAATCGCACGGTGTCGCGGAAGAGCGCGTCATCGGAGTAGCAGAGCTGGTTTTTGCTGTAGCCGGGTGTGTAGTCGCGTTTGCCGCCGTAGAGCGCGAACCACTCGGGATGCGCGGCGAAGGTGGCATCATTGCCGGTCATCATGTCCATGCCATGCGCGATCATGAGGCGCTCGTCGTTGCGCATGCCGAGACGCATGGTCCACAGCGCGGTGTCCTGGCCGATGACGCCAAAACGAAAATTGAACTGACGCAGCGGGAAGTCGGGCGTGACGGTTTCATCGAGCTGCGGCAGCTCGATGGTCTTCATTGACGGAAGCACCTCGCCGAGTGGGCCGGGCAGATACCAGCGTGCGCCGAGTTTGCTGAGGTAGCCACAGACGGCATTGAAGCTGCCGCGCTCGTCGAGGCCCCAGATGTCGAAGGTTTCGTTCTTCGCGGTGGCGGCGCCGTCGGGCTTGCCGGTGTCCGCAGGCAGGCGCAGCTTGTTTTTGTAAAGACCCCGCGAAGGCAGGCTCCAGGTCGAGTTCGTGAGCTTTTGCCACTCCGCCTCGGCACGCGGGATGTCGCTGTTGTTCTTCGCAAAGGGCTCCGGTGGCGTGAAGTCGCTGTCCTCGCCGATCAGCGCCAGCCAATCTGCACCGCTGGCGATGCGATACGCGCCGTGTTTGAGGCCGTCGGCCTTCACGGGGCAATTTTCGCTCGCGCCGATGAAAACTTTGACCGCTTTGCCAGTCGTCTGCGTGACGATAGGCAGGCGTGCGCCGCTGATTTTCTCGATCTGCTGCCGAAACTCATGCGCGGCGACGCGCTGCATGCGCGTGGGTTTTTCCGCGATGACGATCTCCGCACGAGGCTGGCTATTTTCGACGAGGAAAGGCTGGGCGAGGGCGGATGAGACGAGAAGGAGGCTGAGGGCGATGCGGTGCATGGGGCGTGATGCGTGACGAGTGATGCGTGAGCCAAAAACGGAGCCCGCGCGGGTTTCACGCATTACGAAGCACGCATCACTTCATCGCATCCGTGGTTTTCAGATCGAAGCGCACGCTCACCACGCTGTGCTTCTCTTTGCCGGGGGCATACTTCACATAGGTCGTGGCGACGATGGTACCTTCGGGAAGCAGTTCCATGCCAGGATAGCCGCAATCGCCCACACGTTCGGCGTGGTTGTGGAGGAGTTTCACACGGTATTGGCCGGGCTTGCCGTTCTTGATGTCATCATACGTGCCCACCCATGCCACGAAGTGGCCTTTCGTCGGGCTGTTGATCGCTTGATCGCGAAAGGCGACGACCATGCGACCATCTTTTGTGAAGACTCCAGCATGGCGGTCGCCCGTGAGGCCCCAATTCGTGTTCGTGGGCGTGCTCCACGTTTGGCCTTCGTTGCGGCTGAACATCACGAGGCTGCGTTCCTTGTGCGTGTTCTCGCGCATCAGGCAGCAAAGCTCAGCGCCGTCCGGCGAGCGGAAGACAAAGGGCTCGCACGGATTCTTGCCTGCCACGCTCGCGACGACTTTCGGCTCGCTCCACGTGAAGCCACCATCGGCGGTGATCGTTTGCAGCACTTCGAGCGGGGCCTTGTCCGCACCGCCGGGGCCTTTGTGGAAGAGCCCGAGGTAACGGCCATCCTTGAGCCGCACGATGCTGCTGAAGGTCATCACGCAGGGAAAACCCAGCGGCGGCATCTCCTTCCACGTTTTGCCCGCGTCCTCGCTCATGATGCTCGGCATGCCCGGGCCTTTGCGATTGCCTTTCGCCGCCGAAAACACCCACAGCCGCTCTTTGCCCGCGGAATCCGTCATGCGGTAGATGCTCGGGCAGTTTTGATGCGTCTTGAAGCCCTCCGGCAGTGTGTCGTCGATGCGCGTCCACGTTTGGCCACCATCATTGCTGAGTGCCATCGGGCCTGCCGCGCCGCCGTGATTGATGCACCACACGCAGAAGATCGTTTTGCCATCCGCGAGCAAAGTCGTCGTCGGATGCCCCTGATACACCTGCTCCGTCCCCGCCGCGATGATCGTGTGGCGGTCCTTTTGCCCGGAGATGTCCACGATCGGCAGATCGGGTTTTTCTTCGGCAAAGACGAGCGAGGCGGTGAGCAGTGAAAGGGCGAGGAGGCGCATGGGCCATTCAAAACGAATGTCGTGAAGCCCTTTTGCGCGCTTTCACTCCGTCACAACCGCTTGATGCGGATGTTGCGATACAAAACGAGGTCGTTGTGCCCCGCGAAGCCGAAGTAGCCGCTCGCGCGGTCTTTGCCGGGGTGCGGCTTTTTGCCCATGACCTCGTCCATGTTCACTTTGCTGAGGTCGCAGTCGAGGATCGCCTCGCCGTTGAGCACGACTTTGATGGTGGAGCCTTTGACAGTGACTTCCTGCACGTTCCACTCGCCGGCGGGCTTCAAATGACCACGCTTCGCGGCCACCATGCCGTAAGCGGAGCCGTGATACTGGCGCGGATCGAGCTTCGCATACTTCGGCGCGTCGTTGTCGAGCACCTGGAGTTCGCACATGCCGACGTAGGCCGTATCGCCGCTGCCGGGATAGCGGATGGCGAGACCGTTGTTCGATCCCGCAGGAATCAGCACCTCAAAGTGCACGACGAAGTCAGCATATTCCTCCGCCGTGTAAATCGTGCCGCCTTTGCCGGCCTTGCACGCGATCGCGCCGTCTTTGACCTCGTAGTTTTCCACCGGGCCTTTCCAGCCGGTGAAGTCCTTGCCATTGAAGATGGACGTGAAGCCCTCCTCATCAGCGGAGAAGGCGGTGGTGGCAAAAGCGGCTAGGGCGAGCAGAAGGCGGCGGGTGAGTTTCATGGTGGAAAGTGGCCTCGAATAACGTGGCAGGGCCGCGAGATATTTTCGCCACAGCCATCGTTTCGCCTCCATGCGCCGACTTTTCATCCCAGGGCTCCTGTTTGCCGCCTCGCTTCATGCCTTTGAGCCAAAGGTGCGGCCGCTCATCGACGCGCATTGCATCGAGTGCCACGGAGAGGACGTGCAGAAGGGCAAATTGCGACTCGATGGCGAGGTGAGCATGAAGACCTGGATCAAGGTGCACGACCGCGTCGCGGCGGGCGAGATGCCGCCAAAGAAGTCCGAGCAGCCGCCGCAGGCGCTGCGCGATGAATCGCTGAAAGTCCTGCGTGAGTCGCTGCACGCGGCCTCGCTCGAACAACAGCGCACGCAGGGCCGCGTGCCGATCCGTCGTCTGAACGGCACCGAATACGAAAACACCGTGCGCGAGTTCGTCGGCACGCGGGTGAAGCTGAAGGACCTGCTACCGACCGACAACAGCGCGGGCGGTTTCGACAATGTCAGCGCCGTGCTCGACCTCTCCTCGACGCATTTGCTGCTGTATCAAGAGGCGGCGGAGAAGGCCGTGAGCTCCGTGATTCCCGTGCATCCGCATTTGCCGGTCAAAGAGCGCCGCACGGGCCGCGAAATCTCGGAAAAAGGCTCGAACTTTCAGCAGACGCTCACGCGCAGTTGCATGCTGAAGGGCGACGCGCTCATCGTTTACAGCAAACTGCCGCGCTACGGCCTCGTGTGCACGCCGGGCGTGCAAGGCGCGGGCCGCTACAAGGTGCGCATGTCCGCAGCAGCCGTCGGAGCGGCCAATGTGCCGGTGCCGGTCTCGTATTGCACCATCGATCGCGGTCGCGAACCGCCGGTGGTGCGTGATGTCGTCGATTTCCCGCCCGGAGCGCCGCGCGTGATCGAAACGGAGATCGATCTCGAAGCCGGCGAGGCCTTCGTGCTGCAACTCCAGCTCAACTGGGACATCCGCGCGACGAAGAAGCCCATCGAGGAGCACACCGGCCCCGGTTTTCTCATCGAGTGGCTCGAAATCGAAGGTCCCATCGATCCTTTCCCCTCGCAGGCGTATCGCACGTTGTTTGGCGATGCCGAGTTGATGCCCAAATCCGCCGCCAAAGCGAAAGCCGAGGGCCGCAAGCCGCAGGACTGGAGCAAGCGCACTAACATCTACCAATGGCTCAATGACTCGCTCGAACCCGTGAGCGCCACGCCGAAGGAAGATGGCGACAAACTGCTCCGCGCCTTCATTCCGCGCGCGTTTCGTCGCCCAGTCGATGAGGACACGCTGAAGCACTACATCGGCAAAGTGCATGCGAAGCTCGACGCAGGCGAGAGCTTCGTGAACGCGATGACCTACGGCTACAAGAGCGTGCTCACCTCGCCGCCGTTTCTCTTCTTCAGCGAAACACCCGGCGAACTCGACCGCCTCGCGCTCGCGAATCGACTCGCGTATTTCCTCACTTCGCTGCCGCCGGATGCCGAACTGCTCGCCGCTGATGTCACAAAGCCCGACGTGCTACGCAATCAAACCGAGCGCCTGCTCAAGTCACCACGCGCACGCGGTTTCACGGAGAACTTCACCGGCCAGTGGCTCGAACTCCGCAAAATCGACGCCACCATCCCCGATCCGAACCTCTACGGCGACTTCGACGGCACCCTGCTCTGGTCCATGCCCGAGGAGACGCGCCGCTTCTTCGACGACGTGCTGCAAAACGACCGCAGCGTGCTCGAGTTCGTTGATTCCGCGTGGACGCTCGTGAATCGCCGCCTCGCAGAGCACTACGGCATCACGGAGGCCTTCAATTCAGCGAAACCCCAACTCTCCACCACTCCATCACTCCAATCATCCGTCCCGCAGTCCGAATTCCGCCGCGTGAACCTCCCCGCAGGCTCGCATCGCGGCGGTGTGATGACGCAGGGCAGCGTGTTGAAGGTCACCGCCGATGGCACGACCACCTCGCCCGTGCTGCGTGGCAAGTGGGTGCTCGAGCACATCATCGGCAAGGCCACGCCACCGCCGCCGCCCGACGTGCCTGCCATCGAGCCCGACATCCGCGGCGCGACGACGATCCGCCAGCAGCTCGACAAGCACCGCAACATCGCCGCGTGCAATTCCTGCCATCAGCACATCGACCCACCGGGCTTCGCGCTCGAGTCTTTTGATCCCATCGGCGGCTACCGCGACTTTTACCGCGCCTCCGCCCGCACCCAGGCCGGCATCGTGCAACTGCCCGGCTACACCGGCCGCGCCTTTTACCGCGGACCCGATGTCGAAAAAGGCGGCATCACGCATGATGGCAAAACCTTCACCACCATCGAAGACTACAAGCTCCTCCTGCTCGCCGATCCCGATCAAATCGCCCGCAACCTCGCCGAAAAACTCCTCACCTACGCCACCGGCGCCGAGCCACAGTTCGCCGACCGCGAAGTCATCGAGCAAATCGTCGCCCAGGTGAAAACCAAGAACTATGGCTTCCGCACACTCGTTCACGAGATCGTGCAGAGCCGCCCGTTTAAGCACAAATAACCACATTACCGCCATGCCACGCCACGTTCTCGACCGCCGCACGTTTTTGCGCTCCTCCGGCATTGCCATCGGGCTGCCGTTTCTCGATGCGATGATGCCTTTGAGCGCCGCGGACGCGAAAAAGGCCGCCAAAGCACAGAAACGCGTGCTGCTGGTCGGCAGGCCGCTCGGCATGCATGCACCGAACTTCTTTCCGACGGACACGGGCAAGAACTACACGCCCAGTCGCTACCTGAAGTTCCTGCAAAGCCGCCGCGATGACTTCACCGTCTTCTCCGGTCTCTCGCATCGCTACGGCGCGGGGCATTACGCGGAGGTGGGACTCTTCACCGGCGTGCATCCCGACTTCATCCGGCCAAACGACATCAAAAACAGCATCTCGCTCGATCAGGAGGTCGCATCGCACCTCGCGGGACAGACGCGCTTCAATTCGCTCGTCATCGGCGGCGGCAGCGCGGCGTGGAATCGACGTGGCGTGCGACTTCCCGCCGAGCAACGCGTGAGCAGCGTCTTTAAGCAGCTCTTCATCCAGGGCACCGCGGACGAAACCGCTCGAGAAATGCGCCGCATCAAGGACGGGCAGAGCATTCTCGATGATGTGCGCGGCCAACTCGGCAGCCTGAACGCCAAACTCGGCAGCGAGGACCGCGAGCGCCTTGATTTGTATGTCTCGTCCATCCGTGAGGCCGAGCAAAAGCTGCAACAGGACGAAACTTGGCAACTCACGCCCAAGCCGAAGCTCGACGTGAAGCCGCCGCAGGAGCTCAGCAGCGCGCAACTCGTCGAACGCAGCCGCCAGTGGTATGACCTCGTGCATCTCGCGTTTCAGACCGACAGCACACGTGCCATCTCACTCTGGCTCGGCTCGCAGGACAAGCCGGAGATCCAGGGCGTGAACATCGGCCACCACGACGCCTCGCATCACGGTCAGGACCCCGGCAAGCTGGAGCAGCTCGCGCTCATCGAAGACGCCGAGATGCGCGTCTTTGGCGAGTTCCTCGACAAACTCAAAGCCAGCACCGAGGGCGACAGCACGCTGCTCGACCGCTCCTCGATCTTCTTCGCCAGCAACCTCGGCAACGCATCGAACCACGACAACACGAACCTCCCTGTCATCCTCGCCGGCGGCGGCTACAAGCACGCGGGCCACATCGCCCACGACAAGCAGAACAACACCTTCCTCTCGAACCTCTACGTCCGCATGCTCCAGCAAACCGGCATCGAACTCGACAAGTTCGGCGCGAGTAGCGGCGTCCTCAGCGAGATTTGACGACGGTGTCCATTCGTGGTGAACGAGCTACGCTTTGCGGGCATTCATTCGGGCTTCAAAGCGTTCAAGCAAGGCATCATCAGCGCGGAAGGTGGTCTGTTTGAGGGAATCAAGCATGGCCGTGCCGTCGAGAAGGCCCTGTTCGTCCGCCAGATCCAATATGTTCAGAGTGCCGACAGGAAGCAGACCCCGAGCCTCCGCTGCGGAGCGACCGCGACGCTCATCCATGAGCACGATGGATACCTTTTTCTCCACGGCGAGACTGATGGCTTCATTCTCGCCTTTGCCGAGCTGGATGGTGTCGTCCATTTGCGTCACCTTTACGACCCGGAGCCAGTTTGGCAGCCTTTGAAGCCAGTCAGACACAGCCACAGGTGCCTTGGGGTGCCGAAGTTCGATAAGCACCGCCTCAGGAATCAGCACTTCACCAAACAGCGTGTGCAAAACGTCTGTCTGGCCGATGAGGATGAGATAATTCAGCGGCGTGGTGTCCGCCACGACCACGCCTTTTTGATTCATGATTGGAGAACCGCGCGGAGTTTCTCACCAGAGGCTTCGAGTTCCTCCCAGGTGGGCTGCTGTTCCGCTCCGCGGTGCTTGAAAAATGCCTCGGCCTCGTGAAACCCCAGTCCCAGCATTTCGGCAGCTTGCCCGCGAGAAAGCCTTCCTTCACGGTAGCTTTCCGTGATCAGCATTTGGCGGGCTCGAGCCGCTGCATCGCCCATGTCGAGGCCGAGCAGACGCTTCCAAGCATCTGGTAGTTCAAGAGTGAGTGTCATGGGCAGATCATACTTTTCTTTTTTTGCCTTCGCAAGTCAGCGCTCAGACCCGCCTCAAGCATCAGGGAAGCTTCACCAGCCTCACATAATCCAGACCCACGAAGCGGTTCTGCACCGCGTTGGGGTTCGTGCCGATGATCTTCAGGGTCAGCTTGTGAGTGCCAGCGGCGAGTTCGCCGGCGGCGTGCTCCAAAACGCCGGTCGTGCCGACTTTCGCGAACTGGTAGAGCTCGATCGGAGCCCCGAGCGGCTTCCCATCAAGCGCAGGCTGCACGATGGCGAAGTCGGGCGCGCGGGTGAGGACAAGTTCGAGGGTGTAGGTGGCTTTTTCGGGCGCGGTGAGCTCCATTTCGAGTGAATCGCCCTCTTTGCCGCCACTCCAGAAAAGTTGGGAATCTCCGCTCCAGCGTGCGCCGGTGAAGTTTTTCATGTTTTGGGTCTTTGCGGCTCCAGCGCTCACTTTGGCCGTCGCGGCGAGCGTTTCGCCTTCGAGCGCGTCCGGCACGCGACCGGTCGTTTCGTCGATGGGAGCCGGTTTGCCCGTCACAGGCGGCTTTTCGGTCACTTCGAGGCGTTTGGGTTGCGCGGCCTGCCATTCGGCCTCGCTGACGTTTTTCACGCGATGGATCAACAAGTGCGCGCCCTTCATGCCGCCTGCGAGGATGTCGGGCAGTTTGTCGCCATTCACGTCTTGAATCACGAGTTGGCGACCGATACCGGATTCGCCGTCGGCCTTCATCGGCAGCCAATCGACACCTTCTTTGCCACGGACGAGTTTGAACCAGTAAACGACCGCGCCGTCATCCCAGCCGTGGGATTTCTTGTGGTGCGACCAGTAAGTTTTACCGGTGACGATGTCCTTGAGGCCGTCGCCATCCATGTCAGCGAGCTGGACGCTGTGCAGCTCGCTGAAATACACGCCGTAGCGATTTAGACCGGGTCGGTCGCCCATGATGAGATGCTCCTTGAAGCCCTGCGGCGTCTGCTCATGCCACGCGAGGCCATATTCGTGCGCGGCGAGGCTGGTAATGACGTCGTTGTCGCCATCGCCATCCACATCGTAGGCGAACATCTCCGCGCCGCCGCGGGGCGCGAAGACGGCCTTGTGCAGCGTCCACAGGCCCTGCGTGAGATCCTCCGGCTGCTCAAACCAGCCGTCCTTCATGATCACATCGAGCCTGCCGTCGCGATTCACGTCGCCCACACCCAGTCCGTGGCCAAACTTGTCCGGGGCGATGCGTTCGGAGATCGGATAAAAATTCCACGGCTCCAATCCGTTCGCCGGATTGATCTCCACCCAGCCAAAGTAGCCGTCGCGCGTGCAAACGAGCTCCGGCGGATCATCGCCAATGAGATTCACAAAGTGCGGCGACTCGTTCGAGACCCAATCAAAGACCTGATGCTTCGGCCACGGCGCCTCGTGGCCTTCTTTGCCCGGATTCTGATACACAAAGGCCGGCGTGCCGGGAAAGCCGGCCGTGAGCACATCGACGAGGCCGTCCTTGTTGAAGTCATATGGCCAGGAGAAGAAGTTGTTCGCGTAACCCTCGCGATTCTGCGGCGCGGCCTGGTAGATGAGCTTCTTCGTTTTGAAATCCGGCCCCGCGAACCAAAACGGGCCGTGGATCGCATCGACATGGCCATCGCCATCCACATCTGCCGCGTTGATGCCCTCCGAGTAGTAGCGATCGGTGAGCTGGATGCGCTCAAACGTGTGAAGCTGCCGTTCCGCAGCCTGCGTGGTGAGAGCAAAGGCGGCGAAAAAGGCGAGAGCAGGCGTTTTCATGCCCGTAGTCTATGGATTCCGCAGCTCGGACGCCAGCTTTGTTGCGGCCTTTTCCCATCCTGCGGCATCGCTGGCTCCAAAGGCGGTCACCATGCGCCAGGTGCCTTCGAAGCCGGCGGGCACGGTGGCGTTGTTGAAGCACTTCAGGTAGAATTTGCGGTAGGAGTTCGGCACGTTCCAGATCATCGCGATGGGCTCGCCGAGCTCGGGCGCTGAAAACAACCGAGAGACGCCGAACTGGCTGCTTTTCGGCTCAAACACCGCCATCCAGTCGATGCGCTGGTTGATGAAAAACTTCCGTGCGGTGTCATCGCCGTCGTTGAGCGGGCCGGAGAGCGTTTTGGCGGGCTCGGCATCGGTTCCAGCACAAAAGGCCGAAACACTCGGCGCCCACGCGTGCATGAAGTGATACACCAGTTTCAGCGGCACGGCCTTCGCGGTGCGCACGGTGGTCGTTTCGTGCAGTTGGTTATTTTTCAGCTCGATGATGCAAGTCAGCTCGAAGTCGCGGATGCGTGATTTGCGCTCGAAACGGAAGGTCTGGCCCTTCAGCACGGCCTCGGGCTTTTCGACGGGTTTGCCATCGAGGATGAGAGCTAGTGATTCGAGCGGCTCGGGCTCGTTTTCGAGATGTGCAGTGCCAATGAAGCCGCAATCGGGAAACGAGAACACCGTGCCGTAGGCGCTGCGCTCCGTCGTCATTGCTAGGCCACGGAAGTCGATGCGCCCGGGCGTCCACTGCGAAGCCTGCCGCAGTAGAAGCGAGACCTCACCGCACGTCACCGTGATGGTCGGCAAATCGGGGCCGAGATTCGGCACGAAGGGCTTCGCGGCCTGAAGAGCCGTTGTGAAGGCGAGAAGGCAGAGCAGGGTTTTCATTTCAGCACCTCCACATCGATCACCATCGCACTCATCTTCGGCGCATCGTGGATGTAGAGCAGACGGCCGGGGCTGATCTCGCGGATGCTGGTGTAGTTGAAGCCGACTTTTTCGCTGATGACGCGATGCACGGGCCAGGTCTGGCCGCCGTCGAGGCTGAACATCAGGCAGCTCGCGGGGCGGCCGTAGCTGCAGGCGAGCACGCCGTTGCTCATGAGCACGAGATCGGGCAATACGCGGCCGACTTCGAGTTCGACGGGCTTCGTCCAGGTTTTGCCGGCGTCGTGCGAGAACATCTGTTTCATGCGGCTGTTCCGATCACCGCGGATGACGGCGACTTGCTCGGTGTCGCTCAGGCGGCACACGGCGGGCTCGCCACCGGGCCCGATGGTGCTGAAGTAGGTCCACGTCCTGCCTTCATCGGTGCTGCGCATGAGGTGGGACATGCGCAAGGTGTTGTTGCGGCCATCGGGCAGCTTCACGGCCTTCCGACTCCACACGACCATCGTCGCGCCGCCATCGGCATCGTCCCAGATGTGGCGCTCGCAGATGATTTGATCGCCTTTGGACTCGTTGGTGAACTCTTTGGGCAAACGGATCTCGTTGTCGATCATCTCAAAGCTGGTCGCATCGGCATTGAGGTGCACCGTTTTGCCCGTGACGCGTCCGTCCGGCTGCGTGCGTGTCCAGCGTGACACGGCGAGGATTTTTCCATCGGGGCGGCGCACACAGGGCAGCGGTGTGGTGTCGAGTTTGTCGAGTCCGGGGATCGGTGTCCATGTTTTGCCTGCGTCGGTCGATTTGATCAGGCCGTAGGGCTCATAGAAGGCATCCGGCCCTTGGGCGACGCTCATGAGGAGCAGTCCGCGGCCCATGTCGTAAAGATAAGGCCGCGTTTGGCGGATGTCGTCGCGCTTGATCTCCCAGGGCTCGCTGAGGGTGAGCTTGATCGGTGATGGCGGCAATGGCGCGGTCGTTTTGCGCGTGCCGAGCTTCACCGACTGCCAGATCGCCTCGCCCGTGGCGGTTTTGGCGCTCGATCCGAACTGGATGAAGGCCTCCGTCGAGTCGGCAGGCTTCCAGAACGCGCCCTGACCTTCCACCTTCTTCATGCCATCGACCCACATTTCCATGTCCGTGCCGCGAATGATGAGGCGGTAGGTGTGAGAGCGGTTCGTCGTGTCCATCGGGATGAAGCGGTCCGTGTGGCTGGCCGCCTGATTCGCGAAAAGCACGAGTCCTTCCTGATGCCGCCCATCGCTGACGAGCACGGACACCGGCGCCCCGTCGCGCCAAGGCCACAGCGAGGCGGAGGTTTTGTTCTTTTGCGATCCCGTCGTCGCCAGCACCTTCGCCACGACTTCGACGATGATTTCCTCATCGGCGATTGGCTTCCACGCGGCGCGGAAGTTCGCGAACGCCTTGTCATCATCGGTCAATCGCAGGCCGTCGGCTTCGAGCGTGGCCTTCGGCGTGCCCGTGGTGGCCCACGGCGCGGCCGGCAGCGATTTGGCCTCGTATTGAAGCTGCCACGTGATGTCCTCGGCGTGGAGGGAAACAGCGAGGAGCGGGAGGAGAAGAGCGCGGAGAAGCATGCGGCGGGGTAAACGCGATGGCTGGTGCTGGTCTTCGCGGTTTGCGACATGGACTGCGGCAGCCTGCTGCCGCTTTCGGAAGGTCAGCCTGCTGGCCGTCGAGTGTTCCAAGATGTGATGTGGCGATGGAGGCGATAGTGCTCTGCGTCCACCTGGAGCCTTCGGCGGCAGCAGGGCTGCCTCGGACAAGCGGCAGCAGGCTGCCGCAGTCCAGAGTGCTGCGCACTTTAGGCTCGTGCACGTTCGAGTGCCGCGGCGATCTCTTTTTCGATCACGGGCAGCGGATTGAGCAGATCGAGCGGGTTCTCGACGGGCGTGACCTCGTTGGTGCGCGGGTCCCAGTTCACGGGGCCGAAGCGGCACGGGGCGGGATTGCCGGTGAGGATGTGCATGCCGGCGTCGTCCTTGTCGAAGTGCCAGAACTCGAAGGGGAAGTGGATGAAGCCGTGCTTCTCCATCATCGCGCAAATGTCGAGACGCGTGGCGACGTACTCGGGGGCCACAAAAGGCGAGCGCATGGGCGTGTGCTCGCTCATTTCGAGATAGGGATAACCACGCCACACTTCCGTGCCGTCATCGCGACGAAACACGGAGATGTCGATGGCGGAGCCGGACATGTGCGCGCCGATCTTTGGCATGTTCGCCGTGAGCACGATGGCGCGACGAAACATCATCTCCGGCGTCGGAATCTGGCCGCCGAGCTCCCACATGGTCTTTTTGAGCACGTTGTCGAAGACCGACGGCTTCCGCACGAGCTGCCGCTGCATGTCGAGCGAGCGAAAACCGTCCTCGATCTTCAGAATCCAGCCGCGCTCATTCATCTCGCGCCCGATGGTGATGACATCGTGCACCAGACTCTCTCGCAGGAAGTAAACACGGTCGAGATCACCGGCGATCTTCGAAGTGGAGAACAGCATCTCCACGCCAGCATCGACTGCGGCATCTGGGATCGAGGCAAAGCGCTCGCCGCATTCGTTCACCGGGAACTCGATGAGCTTCTGCACGATGGCATAGCCTGCTTCCATCTGCTCGGCCCAGTAGGCGCGGCGTGCTTGGTCGTCGGTGGTCATGGATTCAAATTTTCTGATGCTCCGTCGTCTGTGGCGACGACATAATGTGGCGTTTCCTTCGCTGGTTGGAAAAGTCGCCAAAACTCGAAGTTGGGCGAAGTCGAAGCACAGTTTGGAAACACGCTGAACGTCAAATCCTCGCCGAGCCAGAGTGTGAAGGTGCCGACGGAATCGCAAAGGATACGGGTGACGGGTGGCGGCGTGAACTCAAACTCTTGATTCAAGGTAGCCGCATGCCGATCAAAACGACTCACACCGTCTTTCTGCCAATCAAATTCGCGGCCTTGCTCAGCGAACTCTGAACTGGCTTCCGAGTAATAATAGAGATCGCGGGTTCCGACGATGATTCGTGAGTCGCGAACGAAATTCCACGGTGTCTGTATGTGCAGTGCCCATTCGCCCACACGCCGCGTGCCACCTTTGCGAGACGGCACCTCCCGCCATTCTCCAAATTGGAGCCATAACAAATCCGCTGCCCTTCCAATGTGCCTGAGCGGCAGGTTCAGCAACACTTGCAGGGCTTGTTGGTGGTCGTTCATGAGAGCATTTGTCACTTCGCTGGTGCACTTTGCAATCTCGCCTTCTCCTCCGCCTCGCGCTTCTGCATGTCCTTCGGATGCTTCGAGAACGACGCGAAGACATCGCCGACGACGCGATCGGCGAGTTCGCCGAGCTTTTTCAGAATGATGGCCTCGGCCTCGGGCTTGAGTTTGGAGAGGTTTGGCTCGTAGCCGCCGACTTTGTGCGCTTCGGCGGTGGCGATGTAGCCGATGTTGCCGTTGGCGTAACCGATGATGACGGGCATGGCGCGGTCGGCGATGGCTTGTTCGAGTTTGAAGCCGTATTCGACCATCGGCTCGCCGGGCATGGTGAGGAGCAGGTAGGGGCCGATCTTCATCGCCATGAGTTCGGCTTTGATCGGCTGTTCTTTGCCCGGAAGCTCGATGACTTCGCTGGCGACGCGGATGGGGTAGTAGGTGGCGCGTTTGGCGAGTTGCTCGCGCGTGAGGCTGAAGGCCGCGGCACGCACGACGGCTCCGCCGAGATCGCGACCGGCCCACTGGATGTCGGCTTCATCCGCACAGCGATACGGATAGCCGGGCAAATTCGGCCGGATGTCGCCGGCACAGCCTTGGATGAACATCGAGGCCGTTTTTCCGCCGTAGATCGACTCGACAAAGGTCTGCGCCTCGCCGGGAAAGTCGGCGGTCATCATCGGGAAGCCTTTCGGGTGCGGCTGCGAGCCTTTGTCGCCCCAGGTGAAGAAGCAGGGATGGCAGAGCGCGTGCATGAGAATGGCCACCGGTGTGAGCGACTGGCCGTCGTCGAAGCGCAGCACCTTCACGCGCGTGTCGTTTGGGCCGTCGGGGTTCAGGCGCACCACCGCGCGGCCGTCGATGGTCTTGCGGCGGTTGATGCTGAAGCTGATGCGATCTTCCGCGAGGCCGATGCTGGTTGGACGCAGGTTCGCGGCGGCTTCTTTGGCGGCAGTGGTGAGCTTTTTGATCACATCCGAGGCCCAGCGCATGTTTTCCACCCAACCGGGACCGGAATGATTGTGCGAGGCACAAATCATGATGTTTGCCGCGGGCACGCCGGTCTCTTTTTCAATCGCCGCACGCGCCAGCGCCACCATGTCCTCCCACGCGCCGATGACATCCATCGTCACAATGGCCGCCTTCGTCTCGCCATCGTCCAAAACGAGCACGCCAGCACGCAACGGATCACGCACGCCATTCACCACCCGCGTGTGCCCGGCCACGGTGATGTCCTTCACCTCCGCCGGTGTGATGTCCACCTTCGCCGCACCGGCTTTGAGATTCGAGACGACAGGAAACTTGCCGTCGATGACCTGCGCGTGCGCGGTGAGGGCGAGAAGGAGGAAAAGCAGGTGTTTCATGTGTGCCTAAAACGCTGTGCGACGAGTGGTTTTGCCACAGATGGTCTCTACCTGACATGGACGACATGGACTGCGGCAGCCTGCTGCCGCTTTCAGGAGGCCAGCCTGCTGGCCGTCAAACGGTCGAGGCCAATGTTTCGTCGAGGCGCTTCCGCGTTGGCGCCTGCCGAGGATGTTCTTCGTTCACCGGGAGACTTCGGCGGCAGCAGGGCTGCCTCGGAAAAGCGGCAGCAGGCTGCCGCAGTCCATGTGGTTCCTGGGAGTCCATGCTTGACCGCCTCATCACGTTTCGTTCATCCTGCCCATCATGACCCCTGATGTCCCATCCGAGGAACAATGCCTGCGCGGCACCCGGCATTGGCCGCACGCGCCGCCGCATCGGCTCTCGGAAAGCGGGGTTTACTTCGTGACAGCACGCGCCCGGGATCAAGCGCACCTGTTTCACTCGCCAGAACGTCGTGACTGGTTTGAGCAGATGCTGTTCGATGCCTTCGCGGAGACAGGTTGGAAACTGGAGGCGTGGGCGGTGCTTTCGAATCACTATCATGTCGTCGCACACAGTCCTCCGGGAGGGTCTGAGACGCTACGAACGGTTATTCAGAAGCTGCACAGCCTTGCGACCAAACGATTGAACCTGGAGGATGGAACGCCAGGCCGGTCGCGCTTGTGGCAGAACTATCGCGAGACACATCTCACCTATCCGCAGAGCTATCTGGCGCGGTTGAATTACGTGCATCAAAACGCACGGCATCACGGCCTGGTGACGCTGGCCTCGCAGTGGAAGTGGTGCAGCGCCGCAGCCTTCAAACGCGAAGCCACACCCGCGTGGGTCAAGACCATCGCCAGCTTCCCCTTTGACGAAATCGCCGCCGAAGATGGCGAGTGAGATGGATTGGTCTGACATGGACTGCGGCAGCCTGCTGCCGCTTTCGGAAGGCCAGCCTGCTGGCCGTCGAATGGTCCAGGACGATGTTTCGTCGAGGCGCATCCGCGTTGGCGGCAGCCTAGAGGCTTCTTTGATGCCTTGGAGTCTTCGGCGGCAGCTGGGCTGCCTCGGAAAAGCGGCAGCAGGCTGCCGCAGTCCAGGGTCTTCTACTTTACTCGAACACAATCTCGCCCATCACGGACGTGTCATCCATGCTCGTGCTGTTGAGCGATGAAGACCAGATCGCTCGGTCGATGATTTCGCGTGGCATCGCGTGGTTGCGGCCGAAATTGGCTTTCCAAGTGATGCCTTTGCTTGGTGGTTCGACGCCGAGGGTGGTGAACGGAATGACGAGATGGGCGTGCCAGCGCTTCGTTTTCGGATCGACGCGGGTTTCGCTGGTCCAGTCGCCGTTCCACGTCGGATCATCCTTCCCGTGACGCGGATCCATCACGTCGGTGATGCGGCCGTTGAGAGCGTCATACTTGGATTCGGCGTTTGCGCCTTGGGTGAGGCGATAAAACAGCGGTTGGGCGTGATTCGGAGCCAAATAGACATCAAAGGCTTCTTGATTGGTAAGAAGGCGGTCGCGGTTGTAGGCGGCGAAGGTCGTTTCGTCTCCGAGTTCGGCCTCGGCGCGGAGGTGAAGGGCTTTTTCGTCGTAGAGGAGGCGGATCGTCGTGTTGCGCGGCAGCGTGTGCAGCGGTGGGAGGAGCGTGAGTTCGTGTGCGGTGGCGTTTTGCCACTCGGGGCTGTCGAGTGTGAGTTTGGCGGTTGTTTTGGCGATGGAGAGTTTCTTGAGGCCCATGGGCGGGGCGTTGCGCATGGCCTTGGTGTCCCAGTTGAAGCACGTGCTGGCGTAGGGCTCCTGGTAGCCGTCGTGGGCGAGTTGGAGGTGCTTGGCGTCGTGGCCGGGAAAGGGGAACAGAATGTGGTTCCACTCCTTTTGATGCCCTTTGACGTAAAGCGTGGCGATGAAGGCGTTTCGCGCGTCGATGGCATCGAGCAGGCGATGCAGCGAGCCGGTATCGGGCAGCATCTGCCAGGCCTGATGCAGGTGCACGACCTTGGCGAAGTGCTTCAAGTAGTCGAACTCGGCGCGCACGAGCGCCAGGCGTGTTTTCACCTTCGGCGTGGTGGCGAGCTTTTCCGCCTGTGCGAGGTGACCCTCCATCGTGGCGAGCACACGCGGCGTGTAGAGGAAGGCGATGAGCTGAAACGGGTCCTGCACCGTTTTGCGCCCGCGAGCATCGGTGGGCAGCGGTTTGTAGGTCCACACGTCGGTGCGCGTGCCGATGTGGTCGGAGTAAAGCGCGATGGCGTGATACAGCTCGTCGTAAAAGGCGCGCATCGAGAAGGCGATGCTTTTGTTTTGAAACGCGGCCTCGCAGAACTCGGGCACGAGGTCCTTCGCGTGGTTGTTCGCCGGATCGTCAAACATGCGGCCCATGGTGTAATAGACGGGGCCTTCGAGGCCAAAGAGCTGGCCGGGGCCGTCGCGATAGAGCGACTGGATGCGGTTCACGGCGAGTCGTTGCACCTGCTGCTCGATGTAGCCGGGCGTGCGCATCGGCGTGTAGCGCGTGCCGAGGTTCGGGCACCAGTTGTAAACGTAGCCGGTGAAGCCGCGCGGCACCTCGATGCCACGCCACGGGGCGATGTCCTCCTCGTTGGTGCCGGTGAGCATGATGCAGGTGTTTGAAGGGAAGGCTTTGAAGCTCTTCGGCGGCGCGGCAGTGAGGATGTAGCTCATCATCGTCACCTGCCTGCCCGGATGCGACTTCTCCAAACGCCGCGCGACATCGCGGTGGAAGATCCAGATCTTCTCCGACCAGTCTTTGCCCGTGCCATAGAGTGCGTCGCACTTCTCGCACTGGCACTCGCGAAAGCCATCCGGCTGGCCGAGATCGACGCTGTCGTAGCCTTTGTCGAAGAAGCCCGCGAGATCGCGGTGGATGCGCTCCTGCACGTCGGGATTCGACAGGCAATACTGCCCGTTGCCCTCCGGCTTCAAACGCGAGCCGCTGATCAGCGCGAAGTATTCCGGGTGCTCCGCAAACAACTCCGCCGGCACCGCCCGCTCCCACGTGTGCCCGCCGAACTGCTCGTCCACGCGCGGGAAGCGATTGTGCGCGAGATCGTAAAACGATGCACCTGCCGGATGTGCCGTGTTCACCCGCAGCAGCGGCGTGGTGGTCACGTTCAGCGACTCCGGCACCGTCATCGTCGCCATCGGCAAAAACTCGATCGCGGGCGACGCGAGCAGGTCGATCTTCGCCGCGCCGCTCACCGGCGTGTAGCCCGGCAGATCGGGATACAAAAAGCGCACGCCCATGAACTGCCGCGCAAAGTCCACCGCTGCCTTCGCCGTGCCCACGCGATCCCAATTCGGCCGTCGCGCATTGTCCGTCGGTGCCTTCGACCGATGATCATGCCCCGCGATGATCACATCCTTGCCCACCACGCGATGCACAAAGCTCCAATCCCGCAGCTTCGTCACGTCGAGGCCGTTCTTCTTCGCGAATTGCGTGTTCCCGAGCATCAACGCCGATTTCGCCGCATCCCGCTCCTTTTCCCGCACGACCGCGACCTCGGCCTTGTTCGCCAAAAACGCCGTTTGGAGCAGTCGCGCTGTTTGCTCGAGACTCGCGTCGATGGCCGGAGTCGGTGCCGCAGCCGGCAAAACGATCTGGTAATCCGATTTCCCCGCGTCGAGCAAAGTCAGGTCCGCGGCCGTTGCGGCGGTGAGGGCGAGGAAGAGCGCGAGGAGGGGGTTCATGTGGGGATATGAAACGTTCATCACACCGCTGTCTTCTCTGGTGCGAGTGATGGGCCGATTCGCGGCGACTAGCGGTCGCTCAGTTGAGTTCTATTCCGTCTAACAGTATGCGCCGCCAAATCTCGGCGTCATAATGATTGCCCATGATACGGCGTCCCAAATCGAAGCGACAAGCAATGCTATGGCTGCCGTTGACTGTCGGGGTGGCAAGCCATGCCTTCGGCTGAGAACAAGATACGAGATAGCCGTGAGCAAGCCCAAGAAGACGGTGCCAGGACGCAGAATCAGCAATGGGAATCCTGTGTTGGCCAAAAAGGAAGCACCAACTGGTAGCGACGTCGCAACTCCCAGTGCTCCAATCGTCCGAACCAATTGTTCAGGGCGAACGTGAGGAATGAGACAGGCGATAAAGGCAACAAGAGCGATCAGCGGACCTCCAAAGAAGAGGAGTATGAATGAAGTATCCATAACGGGCAGACTAAAGCGGTTCCGAAACGAGAAACTATTCCCGGTTTGGGCAATCTCCTTGTTCGAAGTCTGTGACATCCCGGAATCCAACCTTGGCATTCCTGCCACTCGACGACCTCTTGCAGCCGTTTTGCAGGCAGGGATGAGGAGCACCACCAGAGATGAAGAAGGCGCGAGAGTTCAGATTTCAGTGCTCTTGCGCCTTGTTGATCTCTCGCGGTGCGCTTTCCCTCAACCCATGGACTGCGGCAGCCTGCTGCCGCTTTCGGGAGGCCAGCCTGCTGGCCGTCGAAGGGTCCAAGACGATGTTTCGTTGAGGCGCTCTCGCGTTGGCGGCAGCCGAGAGGCTTGTCGGTGCCATGGTGACTTTGGCGGCAGCAGGGCTGCCTTGGACAAGCGGCAGCAGGCTGCCGCAGTCCAGGTTTCGGGAGGCTAGCCTGCTGGCGGTCGAAGGGTCCAAGATGGTGTTTCGCCATGGCGCTTTCGCGTCTGAGGCAGAAGGCTGCCGCAGTCCATGGTGATGTTCACGGTTTGAACTCGGCGATGACTTTGGCGGTGGTGACGTCCCAGGCTCGCAGGATGCCGTCTTGGTCGCCGCCGAGGATGAGGTCGCCGGTCTTGGTGGTGGCGAGGGATTGGAGGAAGCCGGTGGAACCGGGGAGTTGTTTGACTTCGCCGCCGTCGCTGGTGATGAGGCGGAGCTTGGCATCGCCGGCGCTGGTGGCGATTTGATCGGCGGCACCGAGGTAGCGGATGCCGGTGACTTCCTTGTCCCAGCCATCGACGCTCTTGCGGCGGTCACCGGTGGTCCAGTCCCAGACTTTGACGACGTTGTCGGCTCCGCTGCTGGCGAGCAGGCGGCCATCGGCACGCCAGGTGAGGCCGAGCACATGATGCGTGTGGCCTTCGAAGACCTTCACGACCTTGCCAGTGCTCAAATCGGTGATGCGCACGGCCTTGTCGGCTCCGCCGGAGGCGAGGAGCTTGCCATCGGGCGAGAAGTCGAGCGCGAAGACGCTGTCGAGATGGCGCTCGGCGTAATTCTTCACGAGCTTGCCGGTGGCGATGTCCCACAGGGTGATGTCGCCGCTGCGGGAGGGCTCGCCGCTGCCGATGGCGAGGGTCTTGCCATCGGGTGAAAAGGCGAGGCTGTTGGCACGGTCGGTGATGGGCGACTTGCCATCACCGGTGCCGAACGAACGCTCGAGCACCCACGCGGCGCTGGTGCTGCCGGGTGCGATGGGTTTGCCGGTGGTGGTGCTCCAGGCGAGCGGCTCGCCCGCGTCGAAGGTGGCGATCAATTCGAGGCCGTTGGGGCTGAATTGAAGCGCCTTGGCCTTCTTCATCGCGGTGGCGAGGGACTTCGAGAAGGCATCGCGATCCGCGGCGGCTTTTTCGGACTCTTTCTTCACGACCTCGAGACGTGCCTTCGCATCGACGACGGCTTGTTTGGCCTTCTTTTCATTCTCGGTGACGAGTTTGATCTCGTTCGCGGTGTCGGTGATGGCGGCCTCGCCACGCGTGACGGCCTCCTGGGCGAGTTTGAGGTCAGTGGAGGCCTTTTCTTTGGCTTCCGTGGCCTTGGCATCGGTGGCGGTGTTTTTATCGGCGGCGGCCTTCGCGTCCGTTTTGGCCTTCAGGTCCTTCTTTTTGTCTTCGAGGCTTTTTTTCGCCAGTTCGGCGAGTTCGTTGGCTTTCTTCAAACGGTTCGTCTGCTCGGTCGCATCGGTCTCAGCCCGCTTGATGGCCTCATTTTGAAAGGTGACCTCCAAAGCAGCGCGTGCGGCGGCGTGCGTGCGCTGCGCGATGCCTTGCTGGCTGGGAAGATCGGTCTTGATGTGCGCGATGAGCTTCGTGCCTTCGCTGAGTTTGATGCTGTTGTCGGCCTCTTGCGTGGCGGTGAACTTCGTGGAGGCAACCGGCGTGGGTGCTTTGATCTCGCGTTTCCAGAGTTTCACCTCGCGGAAGCTGCCGGTGGCGAGGCGTGTGCCATCGGGTGAGAAGGCGAGCGCCTGCACGAGATCGCGATGGGCGACGCCGGGTTGTTTGTAGAGGCCGGATTTGAGCAGCGACTCATCGGTGAGCTTTGTGACAAGGCTCTGCGAAGGCAGGTGGTAGAGGCTGATTTGATTCGCTCGTGCCGCGGCGGCAAAATCGCCTTGCGCGGTGGTGGCGAGCGCGAAGATCGGCTGCACACCGGCGGGCAGCGGCTCCCAGGTGATGACCTTGTCCCGCTTCGGCGAAGGGCGTGCGCCTTGATCGATCCAGTCCTTCAAGATGGCGAGCTGCTGCGAGGTGAGATTCACCGCGCCGACTTTGTTTCCCTTCGGTGGCATCTCGCTGTCCCAGGTGTGCGCGGCAGCCTGGTAGATGATGCTTTCCGCGCCTTTGCCGGGGATGAGCCCCTTATCGGTCTCGCCGCCTTTGATCATGAGCTCGGGCGTTTCCATGTTCAGCCCGCCCTTGGTGGTGGTCTTGTTATGACAGGCGATGCAGTTGTCTTTGAGGAAGGGATGGACCTGCTTGTCGTAATCGATCACGCCGGGCGCGGCTGCGGCGGTGACGACGAAGGCAGAATGAAGAAGGGCGATGTGACGGAGCATGATGCGGCAAAATACGCGGCGAGGAGGCCGGTTTGCTCAACAGGCGTGAAGAGGCCGAAAGGCCGATTGACCGAACTTCGCGGGGCGCGTAGTCTCCGCGCCTCCATGCACAAACTCCACACCGTCCTCCTCTGTGCCGCGGTTTCCCTCGGCCAACTCCAAGCCCAAGAAGTCAAAAAGGCCGAGCCTGCCGCAGCGCCCGCCGCCCCCGCCAACGTCGAGATGGACAAGGTGAGCTACTTCATTGGTAAAAACGTCGGCGGCCAGTTCGCCGGCCAGAAGGAAAAGATCGACCTGAACATCTTCATCGAAGGCGTGAAGGACATGCTGGAGAACAAGAAGCCCTCCGCTTACGCGATGGGCGTGGGTCTCGGCCAGCAGTTCAAGGCCGAAGGCATCGCCATCGATCCTGAGAAGCTGAAGGCGGGCATCGAGCGTGCCACCGGTGCCGCCACCGGCGCAGAGCCCTACACGCAGGAACAGCTCACCGCCGCGATGGACGGCTTCCAGGCCCTCATGCAGGCGAAGCAGCAGGCCAAAGCGGCCGAAGAGCAGAAGGAAATGGCCGCCGCCGCCAAGAAGTACAAGGATGAAGGCTCCAAATTCCTCACCGAAAACGGCAAGCGCAAGGGCGTGACCACCACCGCCAGCGGCCTGCAGTATGAAGTGCTCAACGAAGGCACCGGACCGAAGCCTGCTGTGACCGACACCGTGAAGGTGCACTACCACGGCACGCTCATCGACGGCAAAGTCTTCGACAGCTCCGTGGAGCGTGGCGAGCCCACCTCCTTCCCGCTGCAAGGCGTGATCCGCGGCTGGACCGAAGGTCTCCAGCTGATGCCCACCGGCTCGAAGTGGCGCTTCTTCATCCCTGCCGAGCTCGCTTACGGCGACCAGGCGCAGGGCGATGACATCCCGCCGGGATCGACGCTCATCTTCGACGTCGAGCTGCTCGGCATCGTGAAGTAATTCAACACCTCATTCTTCCCAAAGGGCGGCCTTCATCGGGCCGCCCTTTTTTATTGCCGCGTGATGTTCGCCCGGCCGCCGCGGAGCACATACTTCTGAATCTTGCCGGTGGCCGTCTTCGGCAGCTCGGTGATGAATTCGAAGCCGTGCGGCACTTTGAAGTGGGCCAGATGCTCGCGGCAAAACAGGCGCATCTCCTCCGCCGTGGCCGTGCAGCCGCTTTTCAGCACGATGAAGGCCTGCGGAGACTCGCCCCACTTTTCATGCGGCATGCCCACGACCGCGGACTCCTGCACAGCGGGATGACGAAGCAGAACGCCTTCGACTTCGACGGAGGAAATGTTCTCACCGCCGCTGATGATGATGTCCTTCCAGCGGTCGCGGATCTCGATGTAGCCATCGGGATGCACCACCGCGGCGTCACCGCTGTGAAACCAGCCCTCGCGGATGGCACGCGCCGTGGCCTCCGGGTCATTGTAGTAGCCTTTCATCACGGCGTTTCCGCGGATGATGATCTCACCCATCGTCGCGCCGTCTTTCGCCACTTCGTTTCCGGCATCATCGACGACACGCACCTCCGCATTGCCGAGGTATTCCACGCCTTGGCGGGCCTTCACGATGGCACGAGCCTGCGGTGAGAGCGCCGCGTGCTCGGGTCGTGTCTCGCTGATGGTGACGATGGGTGAGACCTCGGTGAGGCCGTAAACGTGTGTGATCTCCCAGCCGAGTTCGCCTTCCACACGCTCGATGGTGGCCGCGGCAGGCGGCGCACCGGCAGTGAAGACACGCACGCCCCGTGGTGCATCATGACGGATGTCCGCGGGAGCATTCGCGATGCCGATGAGCACCGTGGGAGCGGCGCATAGCAGTGTCACGCCTTCCTGGCGGATCGTTTCAAAGATCAAACGCGGGTCCGCTTTCGGCAGGCAGATGTGGCGACCACCCACCGCGGTGATTGTCCACACGAAGCACCAGCCGTTCGCGTGAAACATCGGCAGCACCCAAAGATAACGATCCGCGGCGGTGATGCGTGTGTGCATGAGATGGCCCATGATGTTCATGGCCGTGTTGCGATGCGTGACCATCACGCCCTTTGGATTCGCCGTGGTGCCGCTGGTGTAGTTCAGCGCGATCATCTCCGTCTCCACGATCTCCGCCGGTGCGAAGGATGGCGCTGCATCTGCCAGCAACGCCTCGCAGCTGCTCCAGCCTTCTTTTTGCCCCGAAAACGCGATGAAGTGCTCCACGCCCGGCACCTGATCACGGATCGAATCGACCGCGTCGAGATAGTCCGCATGCACGCACACCACACGAGCGCCGCTGTGCTTCAAAATGTAGGCGAAGTCCGCCGCGGTGAGGCGGTAATTGACCGGCACGATGACCGCTCCGATCTGCGGCACGGCGTAAAAGGCCTCAAGATGCGCATGCGTGTTCGGCGCGATGGTGGCCACGCGGTCACCGGGCCGCACGCCGAGCTTTTGCAGCGCCGCAGACCAGCGGTCGCATCGCTCAAAGAACTCGCGGTAGGTGAGTCGAAGGCTGCCATCCACCACCGCCTCGCGGTCGGCATACAAGCGGCGGGCCCGGCGGGCAAAGTCGAGAGGCGAAAGCGGCGTTTCCATGTTCGGTGAATGCAGTGTGTTACTTCAGTGCCGCTTCGGGAATGAGCTCAATCGGCACGTCAGCGCCTTTGAGATGCTTGTCGAAGAAGTTCTGCGTGAGCTGAAGCACCGCCGGCTTGCTGAACAGAGGCCCGCCATGACCGGCACCGGGCAGCGTTTGCAGCCACACCGGCACGCCTTGAGCCTTCAGCGCGGCTTCGAGCTGCACGCTTTGCGCATACGGCACGAGCGTGTCGTGCGTGCCATGTAGGATGAGAAAGGGCGGTGCCTCTTTGCTCACATAGTACACCGGGCTCACCGCGTCCGCCTTGGCCTTGTCATCGAGTTTGGCACCGATGAGGCCTGAATACGGATCGCTCGGCGTGTTGAAGGCAAAAATGTTCTTCACGTTTTTATCCTCCGCGGCCTGCTGCACGACCGTGGTGAAGTCGGCAGGACCAAAAATGTCACACACGGCCTGCACGCGATCGGATTGATCTTCGTGACCACCGATGGGCGGGAAGGCCTTTTTGCCACCCGAGGTGCCGACGAGTGCCGAGAGATGTCCGCCAGCGGAACCGCCGATGGCACCAAGGCGCTCCGTGTCGAAGTGGTATTGCTTCGCATGCGCCCGCAGCCAGCGGATGGCAGCCTGACAATCCTGAATCTGCGCCGGAAACACCGCCTTCTGGCTGAAGCGATACTCCACACTCGCCACCGCATAGCCTTTGAGCACCATGCCGGCCACAGGGCAGGGGAACTTGCTCCCCGCACGCCAACCGCCGCCGTGAATGTGCACGATAAGCGGCAGCGGCTTGGCTGGAGAAGCCTCCGGCAGGTAGATGTCGAGCTTTTGCGCCTCATCACCGCCCTCGATGTAGGCGATGTCTTTTTCCATTTTGATGCCCGCAGGCAGTTGGAAGGGCTTCGGCGCTTGCGCCGCCGCGTTGAGGGTGAGGAGGCAAAGGAGGAGGAGCAGTGGTTTCATGGTTGGAGTCGGTATTCCTTCATCCACCATGCCATGCGTTCGGCATCTGTGGGTTCAGGTTTTTGCAGACGCTTCTGCCAGACCTTCTGATAGGTCTGACGCTTGTCTTTTTGAATTTGGGCCAGCGGCGGCTCGGTGGCGGGATCACCCACAGCACCATGATCATGTGTCGTGGCGATCCAATCATCCAATCGGGCACGCAGCGCCTCGAGGCGGCTCTTTTGCGCCGGATCAGCGGCAACATTGTGGAGGCCCTGCGGGTCCGTTTTGAGGTCAAAGAACTCGATCTCAGGCCGCGTCGGCGCGAGCCACGAGGCTTGGAAGGTATCGAGCTTGTTCTCCGCGTTCAAAACACGCAGCAGCGGCATGCCGGGATACTGCTCCTCTTTGTAACTGGACCAGTTGAGGCGCGAGAGCTGCGGCTGTAAGTTCCGCACGAGCCACGCGTCCTCGCTGATGACCGCGCGAATGCGGTCCATCGCATCGCCACACCGGTCGCGGGCCGCGAAAAGGCAGTCTCGCTCGGGAAACACCGCGCCGAGCACATCACGACCTTCCATCCACTCGGGCACCTTTTGCCCTGCGAGTGCCAGAATCGAAGGCGCGAGATCGATGAGGCTCACGAGACGACTTTCGACGCTGTTTTTCCCAATGCCCGGTCCACGCATGATGAGCGGCACATGCAGGCCCTCGACGCTCAGCCATTGCTTCCCCCACGGCATCGCACGGCCGTGATCGGCGAAGAACATCACGATGGTGTTTTCGAGCACACCTTCGCTTTCAAGTTGCTGCACGATGCGGCCCACGCGGGCATCCACGACCTCCACACTGCGCTGGTAGGCATACCAATCGCGACGCGTGAGCGGATGATCCGGGTAGTTCGGCGGCAGCTCGACAGCCTCCAGTGCCGCTTCATCAAACGTCTCCGGCACGGGGAAGGGCCGATGCGGCTCGCTGACCTGAAACTGCGCGAAGAACGGCTGTCCCTGCTTCCGCTTCCGCCAGTCATCGCCATCAAAGAGCGTCTTCGCATCGTGGGCGAAGTTGTAGTGCGTTTTGCCCTTCGTGATCTTTTTGCCGGAGCGGATCGTGTCCGGCGCGGGCGCGTTGGTGACGAAGTAACCGGCTTTTTGCAGCAGCGTCGGCAGCGGCACATACGGCGCGGGCAGCGGCTGCGGATTCTCTGCGTCATGCGGATGCAGACCAGTCGTCGTTTGATAGCAGCCGAGGATGAAAGCCGAGCGCGAGGAACTGCAAACCGGTGCCGTGGAGTAGGCCCGCGTGTAGCGGCGCCCCTCCGCTGCCAGGCGGTCGAGATGCGGCGTCTTCACTCCCTTCGCACCGTAGGCCGCAATGTCCGGCGACATGTCATCTGCAATGATCCAGACGACATTCGGCTGCGCGGTGGCGGTGAGAGCAACGAAGAGAAAAAGCAGCAATCGGGTCATGGGGGAGGATCAGTTGAGTTTCACACTCATCACCCACGCGGGACCTTTGCCGCAGTCGTAGGTCTTCAGTGGCGTGAGAGCACCCGTCGCGGCATCACGCCGGAAGACGATGAGCCTGTGCGATCCTTCACCGGCGGACACGACGAAGCCATCGCCGGGCACGAGGCAGAATGAGCGTGGCGTCTTCTCCGTCGGCGTCTGGCCGTGGGCGGTGAGCGTGCCATTCTCCGCGTTCACGGAGAAAACGGCGAGGCTGTCGTGGCCGCGGTTTGAGGCATAGACGAAGCACCCATCGGCACTGACGTGGATATCGGCGCAGGAGCCTTTGTCGCGCCAGTCCTCCGGCACGGTGGGCACGCTCTGACGGGCTTGCAGTGTTCCCTTCCCCGCATCGTAATCGCACAACGTCACGCTCTTGCCCTGCTCGTTCACGAAGTAGGCCCACTTCCCGTTCGGATGAAACTGCATGTGCCGTGGTCCCTCGCCCGCGCCGCCGGGCAGATGCGGCGGCGTGTTGCGCGTGAGCGTGCCGGCCTGCGCATCAAAGCGGAGCTGCTCCACCTTGTTCAGCTCGCCCACATGCGGCACGAAGGCGAAGCGGTTCGCCGGATCGGTCTGGATGCAGTGCGCCTTCTTGCCCGTTTCGAGCGTGACGACCGGCATACCGGTCACGCGGCCGTTTTGGATCGCGGACAATCCGACGACACCTTCGCTGTAAGACGCGGCGAGCAGCCAGCGGCCCGTTTTGTCAGCGAAAACGTAGGCCGCATTGAAACCGGCATCCGCGAAGGTCGGGTTCGACAGCGCCCCGGTCTTCGCATCGATATCGAGCGTGGCAAATTGCTTCGCTGATCGCACCGAGGCATACAAATGCCTTTGATCTGGGCTCAGCGCGAGGCTGCCCGGTGCTCCCGGGAGAGCGATTTCGCCCTGGCGGGTCAGTTCACCCGTCGATTCATCGAGCGACCACACAGCGATGCGTTTTTCAACGCTTTCGGAGACGTAAACAACGGCCTGTCCGGCGAATGCCGAAGTGGTGAGACAGAGAAGTGCGAGGAGGCTTTTCATGGAGGTTCTTCTATTCGCCGAGCACACCAATCTCCGCCGCGCTGGCGAGTTCGCCTTCGGGGCGGTGCTCGGAGAGGATGCGGAGGAGGATGTAGCTGCCGGTGGTGGGGGCGCAGTCGATGGTTTGCGGTGTTTTGATCTTTTTGAGCGTCGATTTGACGGCGGGGGCACCGAAGGCATCGGCGCTGTTACTGATGGCGAATTCGATTTCCTTTGCCGCGCCGTTCCAGCCGCCGTCCTGGCGTCCGAGATAGACGAATCCGCGGATGCGATGCGGTGAGCCGAGATCAATGACAAGCTCGTGCGGAGGTGGCGCGGTGCCGCCGCTGAACTTCGAGTGCCAGAGCGTGTCGGGATCGCCGTCGATGGCGTTGGCGGCGTGTTTGCCATTGCCGGTGTTCTCGCTGCTGGCGCGGACGATTTTCCAATCCTTGTTCGGCAGCAGGCCATCGATGGGCATCGCCGCGGCTTTCTTGGCGCCTTTTTTCTTCACGCCGCCGGGTGAGGCTTCGAGCGTGGTGTCGTCTTGCTTGCCAAACTTCGCGCGGCGATCTCGCTCGTGGCGGTCAGTGCGGGAGAAGGTGCCTTCGCGGATGGGTTCGTGGGCTTTTTCGGCGAGTGCGGTGAGTTTGGCGAGCACGTCGGGCTTCGCGACAGCGAGGTCTTTGGACTCGGCAGGATCCGCGGCGAGGTCGTAGAGTTCCCACTTGGCGTTTTGCTTTGTGCGAACGGCACGCCAGGTGCCCTGGCGGATGGCGGTCCAGCCATTGATCTCCCAATAGAGATACGCGTGCTGCTTTTGCTCCGCGTTTTTGCCGAGCAGCGTGGGCAGGATGGAAATGCCGTCGATGTCCACCGGCGCGGTGGCTCCGGTGGCTTCGGCGACGGTTGGCATCACGTCCGGGAAGTAGCCGAGATGCTCACTGACGCTGCCGGGGGCGATCTTGCCGGGCCAGCGGACGATGAAGGGGATGCGCACGCCGCCTTCGTAGAGCGTACCTTTGTTGCCGCGATACTCGATGCCGGTGTCCGGGTGTTTGTTTCCGCTGTGAACGCCACGCGGATGGTCTTGCGATTTGAAGTAGTCGTTCGCTCCGTTGTCGCCGCTGAAGAAGACGAGCGTGTTGCCGTCGATGCCGAGTCCTTGGAGCAGCGCGAGCATTTCACCGACCTGGCGGTCGATCATGGTGACCATGGCGGCGTAGCGTCGTGCGTCCTCCGGCCACGGCTGGTCTTTGTAGAGAGCCCACGCGGGATCGCTGTCCGGGATGTCGAAGTTCCCGTGCGGCGGCGTGTAGGGCAGGTAGGCGAAGAAGGGCTGCCGCGCATGATCGCGGATGAACTTCATCGCGGCGTCATGGATGACGTAGTGCGAGTAGGTCTCGCCCTGGCTGCCGCCGTTGTTGCCTTTGAGCGGCACTTCCTCGCTGTTTTGAATGAGATACGGCGGGTAGTAGGTGTGTGCGTGGACCTGGTCGTAGTAACCGAGAAAGGTGTCGAAGCCGTGCTTCTCCGGCACGCCGGTGGAGTCGCGTCCGCCGTTGCCCCATTTGCCAAAACCGCCCGTGGCATAGCCGAGCGGTTTCAAGATGGACGCGATGGTGGCCTCATCCGCCCGCAACGGCGTGCCACCGCCATTCGCCCGCACACTGGTGTGGCCGCTGTGCTTGCCGGTGAGGAAGCAGCAACGCGTCGGGGCGCACACGGACGATCCGGCGAACATGTTTTTGAAGACGATGCCCTCCGCCGCCATGCGGTCGAGATTCGGCGTGCGGATGTTTTTTCCTCCCATGAACGCCGGCTCGTGGTAGCCGAGCTCGTCAGCCATGAGGTAGATGACGTTCGGCGGAGCCGAAAATGACGAATGCAGAGTGAGGAATGACGAAAGGACGAGAGCGAGGAGTTTCATGTGATGGTGAACGTGCGGACTTGGATGCCGTTTTTGCCGCTCTTCTGAATGCTGCGCGGCTCGGGCTGGGCGAAGCCGTTCAGATCGACGGTGCGGGCGCGGACTTCGTATTTGCCGGGCTTCAGATCGCGCAGGGCGGTGCTGAATCCAACCATGCTGTGGCGCAAAGGCCATGAGAGAGGCTTTCCGGTCGTTCTGTCGAAGCCAAGGATGTCCTGCGGCTTCACACCAGCGGGGAGCACGCTTTTCCAATCCGGCGGGGCATCGAGCGGCGCTGGCTTCCACTCGGCTTGTTGCCATTCGGGCGAGTTTTCGGCCAAAACGGCTCCCGCAGGCCGCAGCCACGTCTCGACGTGCGAGAGGCCGGAAAGGCCGCTGATGGCCCAACCTCCGACATGGGCCGTTTTTCCGCTCACGACGACTTCATCGAGATACGCGGCGGTTTTGAGGTGCGACTCGGGGTCGTTGTTTTTCTCCGCGTAGGTGTCGTTTGCCCGATGATCGTTCGTGAGGCGTATGTGCTGGAGCCATTTGATGGATTTGAAGCCGTGCGCCCATGGCACGACCATGCGCACGGGGCCGCCGCGCTCGAGGTTGATGGGCTGGCCGTTGAGCTTGTAGGCGAGAAACACGGGCAGCTCGCCCGGCGCGGTCTCCATGACCTGCGTGTAGCTGAGCGAGGACTGGAAGCGCTGCTTCGGGTCGTCGTTGTGAAAGCCCCAGAAATAAATGCGGCGCACGTTCGACATCGCGCCGCAGAGCCGCAGCACATCACGCAGCGGCACGCCCTCCCACAGGCCCTGGCCGAGCGGTGTGGCGATGTTCAGGCACTGCATGGCCTTCAAAAACAGGACTCGATGCTTTTTGCCCAGCTCCAGGAGCTGCGCGTAGTCGAGCGTGACGGCTTTTGCGATCTGCGCCTTCTGCGTGACGAGTGCATCGGTGAATTCATCCGCACTGATTTCGAGCCGCCACGTCTCCGGCGTGAGCTTCGCCTTCAGCAAAGCCTCGCCATTGAGCGAATGCGGCTTTGGCGTGCCGCGGGAGACATCTTCAAAGTCGTCCGCGGCGGTGAGAAACGGGCGCGGTTTGATCTCCGCGGGTTCCTCGGCGTGGATGGAGGTCTGCATCGCGGCGAGCGATCCGATGCCGAGTTTCACGGCCTGCCTGCGGGAGATGGGGCTCATGGTGGTGGAGCCATCAACGCTCGGTTTTCGGCTTTTTCCCCTTCTTCTTCGGCTTTTCGGGAGTGACGCCCGGCACGGGTATGTAGGCACCGGTTTCTTTGCGCCACGCGGCGAGCCTGGCTTGCATGGCTTGAAGGCGCTGCGGTTCGGTCTTGGCGAGGTTGTTTTTCTCGGAGAGATCGGTCTGGAGGTTGAAAAGCTCGACGCTGCCTTCGTCAAAGTGCTCGATGAGCTTCCAATCGCCCTCGCGCATTGCGCCGCCGGGTGCCCAGGTGGAGCCGTGGTAGTGTGGGTAATGCCAGTAGAGTGCGTCGCGTGATGGCGCGGTCTCACCGCGCAGCACGCTGCTGATGTCGAGACCATCGCGATGCTGCTCCGGCCGCGCGGCGAGCCCTGCGAGCGAGAGCAACGTGGGATAAAAATCGGTGCTCCAAACGGGTGTGTCGCTGGTGGTGCCAGCTTTCGTGAGACCTGGTGCCCGCACGATGAGCGGGACGCGGATGCCGCCCTCGTAAAGCCAGCCTTTGCCGGCGCGGAGCGGCTCGTTCGAGGTCGGGCCGGGATCGCTTTTGGTCGAGAGACCGCCGTTGTCGGAGAAGAAGATGACGATGGTGCTCTCCGCCAGACCGATGCGGTCGAGTTTGTCCAAAACACTGCCGACAAAGCTATCGAGGCCCGCGACCTCGGAGGCGTAGGCGGCGTCGTTTTGCACGGTGCGTGTCATGCCATCGCGTTCGCGACGCGGCGCGGCATCGGCGGGGATCTTGGCGGCCTTTTCGCGAAACTTCGCGATGTGATCCGGATACTCCAAAATGGGCGTGTGCGGCTCGTGGTAACCGAGGAACATGAAGAAGGGCCGTTTCGCGTCGTGCTCGTCGAGGAACTTCATCGCGGCCTCGCTGAGCTTCTGGCCGCCCTGCCAGTCCTTCGCGTGGTTCTCATCCGGCACGACGAACTCGTAACCCTGGTCCTCCGGCGCGAAGCCCTGGTTTCCGAGGTGCCACTTGCCCGCGTAGAAGGTCTGGTAACCACCCTCGCGCAGTGATTCGGCCACCGTGACCTCCTCCAGGGCGAGTTGCTTGTTCGTCGGCCGCGTGACGAGCTTGCGCCCGGCCGATGACAGGCCCGGGATGTAGTCCGTCACGCCCGTGCGCGGTGGCACCTTGCCCGTTTGGATGCTGCCCCGCGTCGGCGAGCACACCGCGCCCGCTGTGTAAGCCTGCGTGAAGCGCAGCCCCTGCGTCGCCAGCTTGTCGAGATGCGGCGTTTCATTGAACGGACTGCCATAGCAGCCCAGATCGCGCCAGCCGAGGTCATCAGCAAGGATGAAGAGGATGTTCGGCTTCGCCGCAAAGAGCGAAGGGCAGAGGGCGAAGAAGAGCCAGAGGCGTTTCATGATGGAGCCGTGGGAACTCGAAAAGCCCGGGCATCTTTCGCTTTTGGCGGCTGGCCGCCGCGTTCACCAG
>JAEUHK010000006.1 GCA_016795465.1 Verrucomicrobiaceae bacterium
TCGACATCTTTCGCGATGAGGGCACGCAGCGGGATGTCGTAGGGCTTCACTTTGACGCCCGCGTTGCTGTAGGCGGCGGTCTTGTTCGCCTCCGCGCTGAGCGCATGAATGTCCACGCTGAAGGTCGGCCGCACGACGGCATCGTCATAGCGGGCACCGGCAACGAGGTCGTCCTTGTTTACGGTGTAACGTCCCGCGATGCGGCGGCCGTCGCGCACGCCGATCTGCTCGGCGGTGGCGGCGATTTGCAGGCCCTCCCAGGGGCCGCCGAGCTTGCGCAGGCCGTTGACGATCTTGTGCATCTCCGCGCGGGCCTGCACAGTGGCCTCGGTGATCTTCGCGGCATCGAAGCACGGCACGGCATACTGGTGGTTCATCATCACGAGCATCAGGTTGTCGCGGATCTGCCACATCGTCGGCTTCGAGTAGGACGGGAAGTGACCGCCGCGCTGGATCTCGGCGAGGAAGTTCTCCTTGGCTTTCTTGTCCTCGCCATGCGTGCAGTTCTTCAACAGCGCGGCGTCCTTGCACACGAGCAGCGCATTGAGCGACATCGGCTGGCAGGGGCAAGCCTCCGCCTCGCCGTATTCGAAGCTGCACCCGGCGAGTGCGCCGAGATCGCCATCGCCGGTCGTGTCGATGAAAACGGGCGCACGCCAGGCCTGACGGCCGCTTTTCGACTCGGTGACGATGGTGGTGAGGCGCTTGCCTTCGCGATACGCGGCGCTCACGCGGGTGTGGAGTTGAAACTTCACGCCTGCTTCGACGAACAGCTCCTCCAGCAGCAGCTTCATGCCTTCGGGATCGTATTCGAGGCTGCTTTTGCTGGTGCCTCGGCGGAGATCACGCTCGGTAAGGCGCTTCATGAGCTCCTGGTTGAAGCCCGGTTTGTCGAAATCGAGCAAGTAGCCGAGCAAACCGGCCGTCCACACGCCGCCGAGACAGCCACGCCATTCAAACACACGCACCTTCGCCCCCGCTCGTGCCGCCGTGATCGCCGCAGCGATGCCCGCCGGGCCTGCGCCGCACACGATGACGTCCGCGTCCTCCACGAGCGGCAAATCGCGTGCCTCTTCGTGAAACTGGCCCGCAATGGCCTTTTCGACCTGCTGGGCATTCATGACGCCCGGCGTCACGAGAGCGCCGGAAAAGGCGGCGCGGAGAAAAGAGCGGCGTTTCAGGTCGTTGGTGGTCGGTGTGTCCATGGTGTCAGAAGACGACCTCAGGCACGCTTGTCTGTCGATGCGTTTTTTCCTCTTCATCGCGCTCACCGCGCCCCTATTCGCCAAACCGCCCTCCGTCGAAGAGGGAAGGGGACATTGGGCCTTTCAGCCGCTGAGTTTGGCGAAGCCACCCGCCGTGCAAAACACCGCGTGGCCGAAAAATGACCTCGACCGCTTCATCTTGGCCGCTTTGGAGAAAAACGGCCGCGCGCCCGACCCCGAATCCGATCCCGCCACGCTCATCCGCCGCGTGACGCTCGATTTGACCGGCCTGCTGCCGACACCGGAGGAGATCACCGCCTTCGTGCAAAACCCATCGTCGTATGAGGCTCTCATTGAACGCCTCCTCGCCTCGCCCCGCTACGGCGAGCGCTGGGGCCGTCACTGGCTCGATCTCGCCCGCTATGCGGACACCAGCGGCACGCACAACGACCTGGACCGGCCGCACGCCTGGAAATACCGCGATTACGTCATCCGCAGCTTCAACGACGACAAGCCGTATGCCCGCTTCGTGGCCGAGCAGCTCGCCGGGGATGAAATCGACGGCGCGAACGAGGACACGCTCATCGCCACCGGCTTTGGCCGCAACGGCACGAGCAACGACGACAACATGGGCAAGACCGACGACGCGCTCGCCCAATACCGCGCCGACCAGCTCGACGATGTCATTTCGACCACGAGCAGCGTCTTCCTCGGCCTCACGCTCGGCTGCGCCCGCTGCCACGACCACAAAACCGATCCGCTGTTGCAACGCGACTACTACAGCCTGCTCGCCATCTTCAACGGCACCGAGAAATACGGCCTCGTGCCAGGCACGCAGGACAGAAACGACAAGCGCGTGAAGATCGACGAGACCGCGAAAATCCACGCTCTCATCGAAACAAAGCCGCAGGTGCCTCCCACGCACATCATGCTCCGCGGAAGTGCCTTGAACCTCGGCGAGGAAGTCCCGCCGGCAGTCCCCGCGTTGTTCAAACCGGTCTCGTTTCCCCCGCCCGCCGCCAAAACCTCGCTGCGCCGCAAAACCTTCGCCGAATGGATCACCGCTTCCGACAACGCCCTCGCGTGGCGGGTCATCGCAAATCGCGTGTGGCAGCATCATTTCGGCCAGGGCCTCGTGGCCAGTCCCAGTAACTTCGGCTTCACCGGCGCGAAGCCCACGCATCCCGCCCTGCTCGACTACCTCGCCCGGCAGCTCATTGCCAACGGCGGCCGCTTCAAGGTGCTACACAAGCGCATCCTCATGTCGGCGACGTATCGGCAGCAACGTAGAACGAGTTTTCCAACTCGTTCAGAACCCGGACTAGAAAGTCCGGGCTACGGTCTGATGCGCATGGAAGCCGAAGTCCTCCGCGATTGCATCCTGCAAGCGAGCGGCAAGCTGAACGACCAAATGGGCGGCCCCGGCATCAAACCGCGACTGCGCGCCGATCTGCTGCCCGCCAGCCAGCGCAACAAATGGCCGTTGCTCAAAAGCGAAGGCCCCGAGCAGTGGCGACGCAGCGTGTACATTTACCAGAAGCGCCAGCTCCTCATGCCGATGCTGGAACTCTTCGACGCACCCACCACCACCGACTCCTGCGCCGCGCGACTCGAAAGCACCGTGCCCACCCAGGCGCTTGTGCTCATGAATGATGATTTCGTCGAGGAACAAGCCGCCCACCTCGCGCAGCGAGCTTCTTCGGTCACGCTTGATGCCACGATCAAACGCATGTTCATGCTCACGCTCGGCCAAGAGCCTTCCGCGGACCGTTTGCAGCAGTCGTTGGACTTTGTGAAAGCCCGCGAGGCCGCTTCGAGCCGCGATCAGGCCCTCACGGATCTGGCGCATGTGCTCTTTAACAGCAGCGAGTTCGTTTACATCCGGTAAGGGTGGTCGGGGGCCGACTTTTGCGCTCGTCCGGCACAGTTGGGCGCAAGAGCGGGCGAGGTTGCGGATTTATTGGTGACAAAAGAGGGGCGACTGCTAGTCTCGCCCTCCTGTTTTTCAAAAATTTCGTTCGTGAGCCGCCCGGCCCACACCAGCCAGCCCTAGACTTTCAGTTAAAACTCTCCGTGGAATCCGTCTGAATCGCATGAAGCTCCCTCTTCGCGTCACGCTCGCCTCCCTTGCCGCCTGTGTCTCCGTTCTCGGCCAGGCTCCGACACCACCCCCTGCTCCTGGTGCGCCGCCCGCGGCCCCCGGCGCAGCTCCGGCCGCTCCCGGTGCGCTGAACATCCAGCAGGAGACTGAGGCGCTCATGAACGAGGCGGTGAAGCTTTTCACCGAGGCCAAGTATCAAGAGGCTCTCGCGAAGATCGCCCAGGCGGAGAAAAACCTGAATAACAAGCCCTTCGAAGGCATCCTCTACGCCAAAGGCGCGTGCTTCTTCAACCTCGAGGACTACGCCAAGGCCATCGAATCGCTGGAGCTCTACGTGAAGGAATTCCCCGAAGGCGGCAGCATCACCGATGTGCGCATGGCTCTCGGCCGAGCCTACATCAAATCGAAGCAGGGTGACAAAGGCGTGACGGTGCTGAAGGAGGTCGTGAGCAAGTCTCCCGAGAAGAAAGCCGAGGCTGGCCTGATCATCGCCGACCTCTACAAGGCCGAAAACAAGACCGACGACGCCCTGCAAATCCTTTCCGCCGTGCTCGCTGATGGCGTTCGCAGTCCGGAATCGATCCAGGCGGCCATGATGGCCTCCCAGCTCTATGTGGCCAGTGGCAAGCTCGAAGAGGCCAGCGCCCTCATGGACAAAGTGCGGAACTTTGCCTCCGGCGGCGACAACATCGCCCAGATGAACAACATCTACCTCCAGCTCGGAGACCAGATGATGGAGAAGAAGTCCTACCAGGACGCTCTGAACGCCTACCAGCTCGTCCGTCGCAAGAGTGAGATCTCCCGCATCCAGAAGGAGCAGGTGGCCAAGATCGAGCAACGCCTCAAAACGGCCAAGGGTGACCAGAAAGCCGAGTTTGAAGCCAAGTTGAAGGCCGGCCAGGAAATCCTCGGCGAGATCGAAAAGCGCACGGATTACGATGCCTCGCTGTATTACCGCCTCGGTCGCTGCTACTTCGAGATGGGCCAGCCGCCTGCCGAAGGTGCCGCGGGTGACGCCAGCCGCCTGTGGCAGTCCATTCTGGCCTTCAGCACCATTGTGGATGAGTTTAAAGAGTTCCCACAGCGTGATCGCTGCATGTACGGCCTCATCATGGTGAACGCCGCCCTGAAGCGGATCCCGGAGGCCCGTGCGCTTTGCGAAAAATTCATCGAAAACTTCCCCGATAGCAGCGAGCTGGGCCAGATCTCCGAGATGTATGGCATGCTCGCCTATCAAAATGGCGACCTGCAGGCCGCCGCTGACGCCTTTGACCGCGCGAAGGGCTTTCCCAAAGCCGACAAGGAAAGGCTTATGTATCTGAGCGGCATTGTCTTGTTCGAGTTGCAGCGCTTTGAGCAGGGCCGCGCGACCTTTGAGTCGCTCATGGCCGAGAACAAGGACAGTATTTACAAGGACGAGTGCCTCTACCGCATCGCCCTGAGCTACTTCTACCAGAACGACTACAAGAACGTCACCAAGTCCCTGCAGACCTACATCAAGGAAAACCCCAAGGGGAACTACCTTTGCGATGCCAAATACCGCCTTGCCTTCATCGTCTTCCAGGAGGGCAAAAAGGACCAGGCACAGGAACAGCTCATCAAAATCACCGAAGAGCATCCAAATGATCAAAACGTCGGCCAAGTGCATGCTCTCCTCGGCGACATCTACAACCAAAAGGCTGATTACGAGAACGCCACGAAGCAGTTCGAGGCCGCGGTGGACAAGGCGAAGACGGACGATGTGCTGAACTACGTCATGGACCAGCTCACCGACCTCTACGTGGGCCAGAACGAGTGGAAGAAGCTCGCCGGCATGTGGCAGCGTTATTACAACACCCACAAAGACAACGAAGAGCTGTCCCTCAAGGCCATCTTGTGGATCAGCCGCTCCCACATCAAGGACCAGAAACCCGAGGAAGCACAAAAACTCCTCTCCGAGCACATCAAGCAGCGCATCTCCAACGCCGCGAACCAACAGGTCGAAGGTCTCATCCAGCAGCTCGTGAACGTGGTCACGCCGAAGCGTCGCCGTGCCACCCCGGCTCCCGCACCTGACCCGAATGCCAAGCCGGCCGAAACCGCCGCCGCGCCACCTCCAGCTCCTGCCGGCCCGAAGGTGCCGGAGTATGAGCAGCCCTTCGAAGAAGTGGAAAAGAAGCTCGAAGAGCTCCTCACGCCTACGGCCGAGCTGAACAACGGCACCGCAGCCATGCGTATCCTGTTCGCCAAGACCTGGCTGGCCAAGGCGATGAAGCTGCCGGACAAGACGAGCAAGTTCTTCAACATCCTCATCGAGGTCGCGAAGGCCGAGGACCTCAGCCCGATGCTCCTCGCGATGGTCGGTGACAATGCCCGCACGAAGGGGGATCTCGAAAAAGCCACTGCCTGCTACATCCGTCTCCGCGATGTCTTCAAGAACACCGAATACTCCGATGGTGCCCCCGTGGGCCTCGCGGAAATCGAGTTCGAGAAGAACAACTACGACAAGGCCCTCGAGCTCTTCAAAGCCGCCGGCGAGTATCAAGGCAGCGCCTACATCCTCCAAGCCACGCAGGGCATCGCCAAGACCAGCTTCAAGCTGAAGAAGTATGACGATGCGAAGAAGCTCTATGAGCAGATCGCGCAGACGAAAGAGTGGCGCGGTGAGCCCACCGCGAACTCCCTGCGCATGCTCGGTGACATCGAGGCGGCCCAGAACAAGCACGAAGCCGCGATCGCCTACTACCAGCGTGTCTTCATCGCCCACCAGCGTTGGAAGGACGAGATGGCCAAAGCCTATCTCGGCTCCGCGAAGTCCTTCATCGCCCTCGGCAAGAAGGAAGAGGCCCGCAACACCCTTCAAGAGATGATCAACCGTGCCGACTTGAAGGACAAACCGGAGACCAAGGAAGCCCAACGTCTCATCGCCACGCTCTAAACCGCCACCGCAGCCCCACTTTCGACTGTCATGCGCTCCGTTTCCCTGTTTTTCGCTGTTTGCGGCCTTCTGCTCGCCTCCGCTGGTTTCGCCAGCGCCCAGGCCATCGTATTGAAAGATGGCAGCAAGGTCTTCTCGAACGAATTCTCCCTCGAAGGAGACAAGATCATCCGCACGATCAAGATCGGCGAGGCCACCGCCAAGAGCGAGATCATGCGTGGCAATATCGACTCGCTCGAGTGGCCTTATCCCGCCGAGTTGACCGATTCACAGGACCTGCTCGCCAAAGGCAAGACGGAGGAGGCCATCGCCGTGCTGAAGAAGGGCAAGGAGTTCTTCGAGAAGTTCAAGGAAGTGGAGGGGAACTGGTATGTCGATGTCTTCTTCGCCTACATCGAGGCCTTGAACACCGGCGGAAAGTTTGACGACGTGATCAAGCTGATGCCCTCCGCCCGCACGCTGAAGCTCACCGACGCCCAGAAGATGCGCCTGCGCATCATCCAGCTCGATATCGACCGCCAGACCTCGTCCGACTACATCACCATCCTCGCTGAAGCGGAAGGCATCCTGAAGGAAACGGACGACTCGGCCATCGGCGCCGCCCTCTGGAACATCATCGCCGATGTGCATGTGAAGAAGAAGGAGTGGGAAAAGGCCCTCCTCGCCTACCTTCGCATCCCGGTTTTCTACGGCACCCAGGTGCAGCGTGTGCCGGAGGCCGAGCTGCAGGCCGCGCTCATGCTGGTGAAGATGGGCCGCTTCGAGGACGCCGGATCCTTTTTCACCCGTCTCATCGCCTCGTATCCTGGTTCGCTCATCGCCGAGCGTGCCACCAAGGAAAAAGCCTCCATCGCCGGCATGAAGAATGAAGACCCGTCCAAGCAGACGAAAGATGAAAGCAAGGACGGCAAAAAGGATGAAAAGCCCGCGGAAGGCGGCGAGAAGCCGAAAGAGGGCGCTGAGCCCGCAAAAACTACCGAAGAGCCGAAAAAATAACTCCACATTTTCTCACAACCCACGCATCATAACCCTCCACCTCGTTCCTTAAACATGACACGCCACCTCCGTTCCCGTCTCGTCCCTGCCGCTCCGTTGCTTGTGCTGGCGCTGGCTGCCCTCACCGGTTTCGCTTCCGCCCAGGAGGCCGCCGCGGCCGCTGAAGCGGCTCATCCGCAGGGAGATTCCCTTATCACGCTCTTCATTCAGGGCGGCTGGGTCATGTATCCGCTCCTGATTTGCTCCATCGCGATGGTCTGGCTCACCGTTGACACTTGGGGCCGCACCGGCATCAAGAAGCTTGCCCCTCCCGCCCAGGTCGCCCAGATGCAGGACCTCTTCCGCAGCGGCGACTACGTCGGTGCCTACCAGTTCGGCAAAAATAACAACTCCGCCTTCTGCGACATCACCCGCGTTTGCCTGAGCTTTGCCGGTGACGGCGAGGAAGCCGTGGAAACCGCGATGTTTGCCGAAATCAACAAGGTCAACGCCGCCATCCAGACCCGCATCAACTACCTTTCCGTTATCGGTGTGTGCACGCCGATGATCGGTCTGATCGGCACCGTGGCGGGTATGAAGGGCGCTTTCGCCGAGCTGGGCAAATCCGGCGCTTCGGACGTGGGTGCTCTCTCCGCCCACATCGGTGAGGTGCTCGTCGCCACCGCCACCGGTCTCGTGATCGCTGTGCCGGCCTTCCTTGTGTTCTACTTCCTCCGCAACCGTCTCCAGGGCGGCATGGGCGGCCTTCAGGAAATCGTGCAGGCTCTCTTCCGCAAGATGCCCTATGAGCACCTCAAGGGGGCCCACGTCGGCGAAGAAGAGTTCTACGCCGCCCTTCCGAACTGGGTCGCTGGTGGCGAGGCTACCCCGGCTGCAGTCGCTGCTTGATTTTAGGTCACCCCAAGGAGACGCGGCATCCCCGCGTCTCCCTTTTCAGTTTCAGATCACCTCTCACTCTTAACTTTTCACCTTCTCACCACTATGGGCGGCGGCGGCGGCAACATGGAATCAGGCGAACCGGAGTTTCAAATTGCTCCGATGATCGACGTGCTTCTCGTGCTCCTGATTTTCTTCATGAGCATCACCTCCAACCAGGTGGCCAAGATCGACAAGGAGATCACTCCTCCCGTCGCTGGCGCTGCCAAGAAGAAGGAGAAGAACCTCGCCAACGAGGGAATCATCAATGTCCGTTGGAACAACGGACGTCAGGAATCCACCCTCGTCTTTCAGGACCGCCAGTATCCCGATACGGCGGCGCTTGTGGACCTCCTCACCGGTCTGAAAGGCAAGAACGCCTCCTACCGCATCATCATTCGTGGAGACAAGGCGCTCCCGGCCGTCGAAGTCCAGAAAGTCATGGCCATCATCGCCCAGGCCGGTATCGACGACATTTCCTTCTCCGCCCTCAACCAGTAATCTCCTCCTGCCATGTCCCACGGAAAGAAGAACGAAATCGAGCATGACAGCACAGCTCTGGGTTTCCAGATCGCTCCGATGATCGATGTCGTGTTCGTCATCATGCTTTTCTTCATGGTGATGGCCGGCTCCCAAAAGAAGGAGATGGAGCTCAAAAGCCAGCTCCCCGGCGTGGCTCCTGCGAGCGCCGATGCTCCCCAGGAGATGCCCGATGAAATTGTGATCAAGGTTGAGGAATCCGGCATCGTCCTGCTCAACGAGGAGGAATTTGACAATCCTGGCCCTGCCAAGCCCCAGGCACCGGATCTCGACAAGCTCCCGAACATGACCGCCACGCTCAAGCGCCTAAAGCAGGAGGCGGACAACCGCAATGCGAAGGTCATCGTCACCATTGAGGCCGAGGAACAGGCCAAGTATGAGCGTGTCATCGACGTGCTGAACTCCCTCGCCATTGCCCGCGTCGCCAACGTGACTTTCTCGGTGGGTGGCGACACCGGCTTCTGATACTGCGTCACGGACAGGAATTTCATCACCGCACCCCAAGATGCCGGCTGGCTTATGCGTCAGCATGGAATCTGAACTCTTGAATTCAAAATCAGACATCCATCATGAATCCTGATCCCAACCAGCAGCCTCCTGCCCAGCCCGGTGCCGCTCCTTACCCGCATGCGGGTGCCACGCAGCCGATCCCTCAAGGCTACCCGCAGATGCCGCCCGGATACATGCCGCCTCCTGGCTATCCGCCGCAGATGTCCGGGCCCATGGCGATGGGAGGGTATCCTCCGGGGTATCCGATGCCTCAGGGCTACCCACAGATGCCGCCCGGCTATCCGCAAATGCCTGCTGGCTACCCGCAGATGCAGCCCGGCTACCCGCAGATGCCACCTGGCTATCCGCAAATGCCTCAGGGCTATCCACAGATGCCCGGTATGATGCCGCCGCCCACGATGCCGATGCCAGCCGTGGCCCCGCCACCAGCCCCCGGCACCACCGCGCCGCTCGCTCCGGCCCAGCCAGCGCCTGCCGCGGCACCGAAGCCCTCCATTCCAGCACCGTCCATGCCGATGCCAGCGGCGCCGACGGTCGCTGCGGTGCCTGTCGCCACGGCCATTCCAGATGATGCCGCGCATCACCACACGGAATTCGGACCTGTTGAGGTCTTCCACCCGGAAGCCGCTCATCACATCGAGCCCGCGAAGCCGCAGAACGCCTTCGTGAAGATGTGGAAAAAGGTCGGTGGCGGCTCGCTCACCTTCTCCATCATGGTCCACGCCGGCATCTTGCTGGCCATGTTCCTGATCGTCGTGGCCAAAAGCGTGGTCGAGAAGCAGGTGGACTTCCTCCCCGGTGGTGGCACCCAGCAGGGCCAGCAGGCCAGCCAGGAC
>JAEUHK010000058.1 GCA_016795465.1 Verrucomicrobiaceae bacterium
TGCCGTCGTGCGGCCGACCTTCAGCGTGGACATTCATGCGCTCAGCGCGGAGGCGAACAAGACCGCCGCCTACAGCAACGCGGGCGTCAAAGTGAAGCCCTACGACATCCCGCTGCGTGCCCTCATCGCGAAAGATGTCGACGGCCTCATGATGGCCGGCCGCAACATCAGCGGCGATTTCATCGCGCACGCCAGCTACCGCGTCACGGGCAACTCTGTGGCGATGGGTGAAGCTGCGGGTGTGACGGCTGCGCTCGCAGCTTTGTCAAAACGGCTGCCACACGAGGTCGATTGGAAGGAAAGCGCGGCGAAGCTGGCAACGATTCGTTCGTAGTTCGGGCTTCAGCCCGTCACAACGCTCCCAAACCCGGGCTGAAGCCCGAACTACGAACTCTTGCGTGATCTCTTGGCCTCCTGTTTCAAAAACAGCGGCTCGAGCGTCTCACGAATCCACGCGAAGGCGGCTTCGAGGCCGTCCTTTTGATAGATCACGCCAATCTCGGCCTCGACGGCGGTGGGATTGCCGTGGCAGGAGAGGAACTGGTTGCAGGTGAAGCGTGTCTTCATCTCCGCATCCACTTTGCCATGCGTGCGCAGGATGTGGGAGCGCACATACAGCTCCAGCACGGCATCGCCGATCCACGCGTTTTCGCGAAGGCGCTGGGTGAGTTCGGGGGTGGTCATCGATTATCGTTACGACGCGTTCACGACGCTGCAAACCCTTCGCCGGGATGTTGGCAAAAACGCCCCCGTAGCGGAAAACGTCCGTTCTCCGATCTTGCACGCTTCTCGGTGCCCGATGTGCTGACGCCCGCCGCTACAAGCATGCGTTGGCTGGCAGCGTCCTCACGGTTTCCCGTGCAGGCCTTTGAAGTAGCCCTCGACCCACGACTGCTGAAGACGCGTGGCGTTGACGAGAAACGTTCCGCTCTTTTCATCAAATTTCACACTCGCGGGGGCCTTCGCCAGCTTCTGGATGAAATTGAGGATCTCAGCAGGCTTCACGGTGCTGTTTAGCAATGGGTAGGTGCGGCTGATCAAATCCGCCTCATCCGAGGGACGAATGTGCCACACGCCTTTGTCGAGCACGAGCATCAGGCCGTTTGCCTTGGCAATCGTCTCCAAGACGGCAAACGGACTGTCTTTGATGCTGAAGGTCACGAGCTTCTTCGAGGCAGGATGGTCATCGGGAAGCGAAATGAACTTCAAGTCGGCATCCGAGGCCAGATAGCGCAACACATCGCCGAGGTTCGATTTGCTGAAATCATACTGCTGCGGTCTCGCCGCCCGCAATTTGGCCGCTTGTGCCGCGGCTTCAGAGGCGGCGTTTTTGAACGGAGGTTTTTCGAGAAGCTCGGTTCTGAAAGTGGCGCCGCGTGTCTGAAACTTCCCCGTCTTGAGATGGATGACGGCCTCACCTTTCGCGTCGTCGCAACGGATGCGCATGCCGAGGAGTGTCAACTCGAGCGGCGCTTTCACGATGACGAGGTCTTCTTGCTGATGCATTTCGATTTCTTCCGCGTCAGCGGTGATGTGAGGCCCATCTTCGAAGGTGACCTCCAGCTTCGCATGGCCGGTGGAACGGCCGATGCCTGTCTTCTCGTCAAAGGTGGTTTGGTCGGCAGTGATCTTCGCAGGGGAAGGCTTCTTTTCCGGCTTGGTGGACTCCGATGCGACCATGCCCGGCGTGATCACATACAGCACCGGACGTGGCTTTTGAGTCTCCTGTTGAAGTTTCCAGCCATAATACACCGCGCTCATGCCTGCGGAAAGCTCGATAGGTGCTTGGTAAACGGCACTTCGCACGATGGGGTAAGGATTGCCCGCAACCTGAGTCTCGCCGATGATTTGTGAGTCCTTGATGTCGAGGTCGAGGTGGAGTTTTTCGTTTGGCAGTCGCTTTACGGTGAAGCTCCCGATGAATCCGATTGGCAGGTAGTCGATGGCAGGCTTTCCATCTTTGTCTTTCCTGTCAGATGCTATCGGCTGGTTCACCACCGAGCGGATCGTGGCCGCCTTTCCTTCTTCGACCGCCATTCGGGGATATGACGTAATGTCAGCGCCCGGCATCCGAATTGTTTCGCGCATCAGTTTCTCCACGTCCGGCTGACTCAGCACATCCATGTCCAGCCCAGGCTTTGCATCGCTGTCGAAGGGAGGAAGTTTGCCGCCGAAATTCCAGTCGCTCGCCTCTTTGAAATTGATGATGCGCATCTGTATCTGCATCAGCATCGGTTTTGGCTCGTGCTCCGCGGGCTTCTCTGCCCGCGTCACACCGAGAAAGGTCATCACCAGCATGCACGCAGTCACGACGAGGCCCGTGAAAGGCCGCGTGCGTGCCGGCGCGGCGATGGAGCGGATACGGGCACGAAGAGAAGCATGGCGTTGCAGGATGCCGATGAAGCCGAGGCTGAGGCGCAGCGGGGCGAAGGCGGATTCGATCTTCAGCAAGGCATGCCCGTAGGCGCTGCGGCGCTGCGGCGTGGCGTTTTCGAGCACCTGGGCATCGCAGGCTGCCTCGCGGTCGGCGCGGACTTTGAGAAAGGCGAGCCACAGGAGCGGATTGAACCAATGCAGGGCCATGAGCACGCACAGCAGCGTGTTCAGCGGCAGATCGCCGCGTTTCAGATGCATGAGCTCGTGATGCAGGATGAGGCGCTTCTCCTCCGCAGTGAAATCACGGTCAAAACCGGGAGGCAGGAGCAGCAGTGGACGCAGCAGGCCGGTGACCGCCGGACTCTGAATACGTGCTGACATGAGCAATCGCGGCTTTTGCCGCAGGCCGACCTCTTGCGTCACTTCGTCGATGCGAGTGGCGAGGTCTTCACTGATGGCTTCACGAGTGCGGCGGGCTCGCGTGAGCGTGCGTGTGAAGGAGATCAGGCCCATCAACAGCACCAGCGAAGCTCCCACGGCCCATGCGATGACACGCACTCGCGGCCAATCGACGGTCCGGACAGGCTCCGCAGCATAAACAGTCGGCACCGGCATGGCGGAAGGTGTGTCATCCACGACAACGGACACCAGCGACGCTGTCGCGGCCGGTGCATCCATCGTGAAGACACTCGCCGCACTCCAACGGCTCTCCGGCAGCACAGGCATGAGCAGCACGACGAGCACCGGCAGCCACAACGCATAGCGCCAGCGGGGCGAGAGGTGCCTCTGCAGCAGGCCTTGCACGAGCCACACGCCCAGCGTGAGCACCGAAGCACGCAGGCTGGCGGTGAGCAGCCAGTCGAAGAAGGTGGTGAGCGTGTGCATGGCGTGCGGCGTGGTGTGAAATCACTTCACCGGCGTGAGGATGTAAGTGTTTCCCTCCGCAGTGAGCTTGTGTCCGGTGAGCTCCGCGACGTAGCGCAGGGCCTCATTCACGGGCACCTGCTTGAGAGAAAGGGAGATCTTGGCCGCAGTGCCGCCGGGTTTGACGAGGATGTTCACGCCTTTGCCTGCGGGATCGACCTCGCGTGACTTGATTCGGATGAACGTGGTGGCCTCGTCGAGTGTGGCATCGCGGAACTCAACCTGCGGCAGGACGATTGGCGACGCGGCTTCGGTGTTGGCTGGACGCGATTTGGCGGCTGTTCTCGGCGTCAAAAGAATGGCATAGGCCTCCACGCGCATCTCCAGGCTCGCCAGTTCAGCGACGTAACGGGTGGCATCGCCGAGCGGGACCTCCTTCAAATCGAGCGTGATCCTCGCGGTGTTTTCTTCTGCGCCGCGGACAAGGATGTTCACGCCTTTTTGGGCGGGATCGGTGCTGGTGGTGTCGAGATCGCGACTTTTGACGCGAAGGAACTCCACCGCTTCCGCGATGGTGGCATCACGAAATTGCACCACGGGGAAAATGATGGCCTTCAGCTTGGCTTCGAGCGGGTTTGGCTTGGCGGTGGAGCTCTCCTTCATTTTCCACTTCATCTTCTGCGAAGCCGCCGCCTCTTCCGCGGTGCCAAAATAGACGCCACCAAACACTCTGCCGCCCTTGGGCGGATAAAAAGACACATGCGGCATGCCTTCGCCAACATTGGGGTGATGCAAGGTGACGGTGCCTTTGCCTTTGTCGACGGTCTTGGACTGCGAAGCAGCGGTCATGGAGCGGCCATCGCCTTTGGTGCGAGTGATGTGCAGCGAGATGGTAGCCTGCGGCTCGCTGGCGAGCTCATACTCGGCAGTGACGGTGAGGAAGTTGTCGCCGCGCTGCACATTGGTGATGCGGATGCTGTCGCCGGGACGGAATTCCGTTTTGCCGATGACGTTGGAGGGCTCCGTGGCACGCGTGATGCCGAGGAAGGTCATGAATCCGATGCTGGCGAGGGTGATAAGTTTCATGGCGGGGTGGGCTGGTTGGTGGTGGGCGATGGACCGGATGCGGGAACGGAGCGCATCGCCGGACTGGAAGAGCCCGACGAAGCCGAGACTGAGCTGGAGCGGCGTGAAGGCCGTTTCCGCCTTCAGCAAGGCATGGCCGTATTCGACGCGGCGCTGCGGCGGGGCGTTTTCGAGCACCTGCGCATCACACGCGGCCTCGCGGTCGAGACGCACTTTGTAGAAGGCCAGCCACAGCAGCGGATTGAACCAATGCAGGGCCATGAGCGTGCACAGCAGCGCATTGAGCGGCAGGTCGTGGCGCTTCACATGCGTGAGCTCGTGCTGGAGGATGAGTTTTGCTTCCTGCGCGCTGAAGGTCTGCTCAAAATCCGCCGGGAGCAGCAACACTGGTTTGAAAAAGCCGGTGACGGCCGGACTCGTGATGGCGCTGCTGCACCACACACGCGGTGGGTGCTTCAAACCGACTTCGCGGGCGATTTGCTGGATCAACGCGGTCGTTTCATCGCTCAAAGAGCCTTTTGTGCTCTGAAAACGCCGCAGCGTGCGAAAGAACGAAAAAGCACCGAAGAGCAACAAGGCGGCTGAAACGCCCATCCAGGCGAAAAGGCCGATTTGAGGCCAATCGATGGCTGGGGGCATCGGAGTGGTGATTTCGACCGATGGCAACGAAACTGCCATCTGAGCTGCGGGAGCCGTTTGAGGCATCAAAATGGCCTGCGGAGCCTTCACAAAGAGGTTTTCGATGCTCCAGCGGCTCTGTGGCAGAACGGGCGTGAGCAATACGACGAGCACCGGAAGCCACAACGCATATCGAGCGCGTGCGCCGAGTTGTTTGCGGAAGATGAGCTGCACACCGAGCACCACCAGAGTCAGCACGGAGGCTCGGAAGCTCGCGGTAAGGAGCCAGTCGAAGAAGGTCGTGAGCGTGTTCATGATTGGCTATGAGTTGAGCTGCTGATCGAGGAGCTTTTTGAGTTCCTTGATCTCCTCGGCGGTGAGCTTGGAGTTTTGCGCGAAGTGGACGAGCAGCGGCTTCGCCGCGCCGCCGAAGATGCGGTCGAGGAAGGACTGACTTTCGGCGCGAACGCAGGCCTCGCGCTTCACAGCAGGGATGAAGGTGCGGGTGCCGGAGGCATTCTCGCTCGTTTTGAGTGCCCCCTTTTCAACGAGGCGCGTCAGCAGCGTGCGGACGGTGTTCTCGGCCCAGTTCATGGAGGCGCGGAGCGTCTTGGTGACCTCGGAGGCGGTTTGTGGAGAAGATTCCCAAAGGGCTTCCATGATGGCCCATTCGGATTCGGAGATGTCAGGTGCGGCAGGCATGATTTTCTGAATTAATGGCATTTCACTACATTTGTCGTGAATTGGCAACTACAAATGTAGTGATGGCGAACTCAAAGGGACTGAAAAGACGGAAAGGACAGAAGGGACGGGCTGCGGCTCAGCGCAGATCGAGAGTTCCGATCTTCCACGGGATGCTGCCGTATTTCGGGGCTTTGTAGCCTTGTTCATCGACGCCTTGGAAGACGAAGCGGAGGTCGGCGGGGTCGATTTCGAGGGTTTCTTCGTTGGAGGAACGGATGAGTTCGCCATGGCTGATGCTGGTGGTCCAGTCGGCGGGCGGGGTGAGCTGCTCGGTGGCGGCAAAGGGCTTTTCGCGAGTGGTGGCGAGGGGTTTCCACGGGCCTTCGATTTTATCGGCGAGCCAGGCTTTGTAGTAGCGATGACCTTGGCCGAGAGCCTCGATGATCGTGAGGTACTGGTCGCGGCCTTTGAGTTTGTAGGTGCAGGAGGCTTCGAAGAGGGCCTCTTTGGTGTCTTTGAGGAGGAGTTCGGGCTTGGACCAGCCGAGCGGGAAGTTTTGCTTCGCGGTTTCGCGTCGCCAGAAGTGGCCGTCGTCGCTGGTGTAGAGCAGATGGGCCTTGGTGGCATCGCAGATGATCCAGAAATCGATCCATTTGGTTTTCCCGCCACCTTCGGGCAGCGTTTCGATCATGGGCTGCGGTTTTGTCCACGACTGCGGATCGGCGATGTCGCTGGTGGTGGAGAAGTAGGGCGCGAGTTTGAGCGCCTTCTTTGCATCGGCGAGTTGGTAGATGAGATACCACTTCTGATGCGGGGTGAAGTAGAAGACCTGCGGCGCGCAGTGGTATTGATCGTGGAAGTCGAGGGTGTGGCGCGTGGCTTTGTCGGCGTCTTTCCAGTCGGCGAAGCTCAGGTATTGCATGCCCACTTTGCCGGAGGCGCGGCGATGCGTGGCGAAGAGATGCCATTTGCCCTCGTGGAAGACCATCGTGGGGTCTTTGAGCGCGACATCGGGATCGGCGGCGTTTTCCGCGGGTGTGATGAGAGGCGGAGAGCACTTCCAGCGAAATTCGCCGGTGGTGAGCCATGTCGGATTGGCCGCGTGGAGCGTGACAGCGGCAAACAAGAACATGGCGAGCGTCTTCATGACATCAGTTCCTTGATCGTGACATGCGCGAGAGACTCGACGCGCTTCCATGCGCCTTCGAAGTCGAGATGGCGTGTCATCGGTCCGGGCGCGACGACGCAGCGGATGCCGGCGGCGAGGGCGGCGCGGAGGCCGTTGAGGGAGTCTTCGAAGATGACGGCTTCTTCGGGCTTCACGCCGAGTTTTTCGGCGGCGTGGAGGAAGAGCGAGGGATCGGGCTTCACCTTGCCGGTGTCATCGACGGTGGAGATGTGATGGAAGTGATCGTGAAGGCCGAGTTGGTCCATCCACGAGTCGATCCACGTGCGCGGGCTGCTGGAGGCGATGGCGATGCGCAGGCCGAGTGCGTCGGCTTCTTGCAGTCGATCGGCGACGCCGGGCAGGAGCTGCAAATGCTTGCGCAGTTCGCTCTCGCGATTTTTGCGGGTAATTTCGACGGCCGCCCAGTCGAAGGCGCGACCGGTGCGCTCTTCGAGATCGCGACGCGGGTCGTAGCTGGTGTTGAAATCGGTGCCGACGACCTGGGCGTAAAGCTCCACGGGCAGTTCATGGCCGTGATCGGCAAAGATTTCTCTCCAGGTGTGGTAACCGGTGCTTTCAGTGTCAACGATGAGGCCGTCGAAGTCGAAGATCACGGCGCGGATGGGGGCGGGCATGGGCTATGGAGTGCCGACGAATCGTCGGCCCGCCAAGTTCTTTTTGCCGACGAATCACCGGCTCTCCATACTGCGCCATGCTCAGCGTGCGAAAACCATCCCCCGAGAGACTGCGTGGAGTGTTGGAGTCGTGGAGTGATGCGCCTTTGAGCTGCACGCCGCCGTTGCGCGATGAATTCATCGCCGATGAGCATGCGGTGCGGCTGGGAGATGGCGAGGAGGTGTGGCGGAAGGCCTGCGAGGCGCTGGATGCGTGGGTGATGTTTCCCGATTGGGCGGAGGTGATTTGGTTGGACCATCAGGGCAGTTCTGTTTGCCGCAGAGGGGCGGAGGAGCAGAGGACGCAGAGATGGGAGCAGATGCCAAACTCAGCGTCCTCTGCCTCTCTGCCCCTCGGCGGTGAAATCGAGCCCGGAAGAAGCCGACAGCAGCCTGGAGACATCGTGGCGATGATGGTGCGCATCTGCGGCCTGTGGTGGGTGAATCCGTGCCGCATCCTGCGTCGCTGTGACTCGGCGACAACGCATGGCTTCGCCTATGGCACGCTGCCGGAGCACGCGGAGTGCGGCGAGGAGATGTTTTGCGTCGAAAAGCGGCCGGATGGCAGCGTGTGGTATGTGATCCGTGCCTTTTCGCATCCGCGGCACTGGATGGCGTGGCTTGGGTTTCCGCTGGCGAGGTGGTGGCAGTGCCGGTTTGTGCGGGATTCGCAGCAAAACATGAAGGAGGCATGCTCATGAGAATCTGGTTCTCTGCTGCTTTGTGGCTGGTCCTTGTCATGCTGCACTCCTATGTCGCCAAGTGGACGAGGACGGTTTTCTGTGGGTTGGGGAGTTCCGACTCTGGAGGTCCACTCTGGCTCATCACCATGCGCGATGCTGATGCCTTCATTTCTGCTTTGCTCATGCTTTCGCCGATGGTTTTGATGCCTTTGGGGAAACGACTGTTTTCGTCCACCACCAAGCATGAAGAGTCGTGGATGGTGATCTTCGCCGCTTTTCTGGCAGGCCTGTCGCTGGCTTTTCAACCCGTGGACCCGAGAGTCATCCTTTCGAATGATTCGGCCATTCAACGAATCATTCCTGCTGGCTTTTTGTTTGCGCTGCCGTGGCTAATAGTGCGTTTGCATGCAGCGGGAGCCGTGGTGAGGAAATGGTGCTCAATTGGCTTTGGAAGCCATCCAGATGTCTGTCTTGCCGTTGCGCAGATCTTTCCTGCCATCGGAGCCGCGTGGCTCGTCGGTCATCGGGCGAATTGGACGCCTTGGAACTTTGATCCGTTGATCGTGCTGCTTACGGCGGCGCATTTTCATCATGCGGGGTTCACGCTGCCGTTGATGGCGGGGCTGAATGCGAAGGCATCGCCGGGATGCTGGACGCGGTTTTCGTGTGTGGCGATTTTGGCCGGGGTGCCGTTGGTGGCGGCGGGGATCACGTGCACGCACTTTGGCGTGTTGAGGTTCGTGGAGCCGTTTGGAGTGACGGTTTTGGTGCTGGGGGCGCTTGGCGTGGCGGTTTCGCAGATTCGTCGGGGGATGGAGAAACAGGGCGGTTGGCTGATGAGAGCGGGTTTTGTCGTTTCAGGCGCTTCGCTGCTTTGCGCGATGATTTTGGCGATGGGATTCGGTTTGAGACATGTGGTGCCGAATTGGGCGCTGACGATGCCGCAGATGTGGATGATCCATGGGACGCTGAATGCGTTTGGATTTGGGCTTTGCGGGCTTTTGGCGTGGAGGGCGAGTTCTGAATCGGTGCGAACAAAGATCGCGTGAGCGTTTTGGAACCGGAGCGTAGCGGAGATAGACAGCCAAAGGCTGCCCGGCAGGGTGAGCGAAGCGAATCAATGCTCCAGGCCTCTGGAGCTTTTCGCAGGCTGGGAGTCGTTCGAAAGCGCCGGAGGTCCGGCGCACTCCAGGACGCTGTCGCGAGTTTTGATGGTCCAATGATGCTCGACCCGACTCTGGAGAGTCGGGCTACGGGGCGTTGCGGCCGCCTTTGAGCAAATCAAAGAGCGTGACGATGCCGAGGAGCTTTTGATCGGGATCGACGACGAGGGCTTTGCTGACGGCGCTGCGCATGAGGGTCTCGACGAGGTCAGGGACGGGGGTTTCGGGCGGGATGAGGAAGGGCTTGGCGAGGGGGAGGGCGCTCAATTGATCGGCGCAGGTGAGGCCGCGGTTTTTGAGCCATTCGTAGGCGATGCTGCGACGCAGGAGGCCGATGACTTTGCCGTGCTGGGTGACGGGATAGGTGCTGTGCGGGTGGGCTTGGAATTCGGAGACGGCGTCCTGCACGCTGCTGGCGGCATCGAGCGAGGCGACATCACGCGTCATGACATCGCCGGCGGTGGCGTGGCGGGTGGCCTCGGGGATGGTGGCGACGCTTTTCTGGATCTCCTCGGGCAGGTGATACTGCTGCGCGGTGCTGCGGAAGAGGGTGTCGAGGCTGCCGATGCTTTTGACGAGCGTTTTGAAGGTCTCGCCGTCGATGGCGACGAGTTCGCTGGGCTCGGTGGCGGTGGCGTCGAAGCGCCACATGCCGTCGCCGAGCAGCGCACGCTCGCCGAAGTGCTCGCCGGGGCCGGCGGACTTCACGAGCTCGCCTTTGGCATCGGTGATGTTCACGCGGCCTTTTTTGACGGCGTAAAGCGAGCGGGCGGGCTCGCCGGAGCGGAAGAGCGTGTCGCCGGTCTCGAGATGCATCTCGCCGAGCGGGGAGGAAAAGGAGGGCGTGAGGAGATTGATGTCGCGCGGGAAGAAGAGCTCGAAGGTCCACTCGGCCATGACGCGGAGTTTGCGGTCGAGGCCGGGCAATTTCATGAGGTAGATGCTGCGCCACATGAACCACGCGATGAGGCCGGAGAAGCGCATGCCAAGGATCTGCGCGACGGCTTTGCGATGCCCGATGGTGGCGAGCTCGCCGAGGCCGGTGAAGGTGAAGGGCTTCAATTTTTTGCCGGCGAAGGTGGCGGCGATGTTTTTGCCGACGAGGGCGCCCTGGCGCATGGCAAACTGCGCGGTCTCGGGACAGAGGCCGCCGTCGTGCTTCGGATACGCGGCGCAATCGCCCGCGGACCACACATGGGTAAAACCTTTCGCGAGGCCGGTGGCATCGACGATGACCTTGCCACGCTCCAGCGGCAGCGCTCCGCAGGCGCCGAGGCTGGTGAGCATGGGATGCGGTGCATTGCCGACGGTGCAGACGACGAGGCTGGCGGGCAAACTCACGCCATCGCTGAGCTGCACGGTGCTGGCGGTCACGGCTCGCACGCGGCATTTGAAGACGATTTTGACGCCCATCTTTGTGAGGCAGGTGCCGGTGTAGTCACCGAGGCTGGCGCTGAGCATGCCGAGCAATCGCTCGCCGCTGTGCACGAGGGTGACGCTGGCCTCGCCGGGCAGGATGTTTTCATAAAAGCGGCTCACACCAGCGATGAGGTCCTGGATCTGGCCGGCGGTCTCGACGCCGGAGTAGCCGCCGCCGACGACGATGAAGCTGAGGAGGTTTTTGCGCTGCTGGGGCTTCGTGAGGAGATTCGCCTCCTCCATGCGGCTGATGATGGCGGCGCGGAGTTTCATGGCATCGCCCACATTGCGCATCTGGAAGGCGTGCTCGGCCATGCCTGGGATGCGGCTGAGATCGACGCCCGCACCGGGCGAGAGCATGAGGTGCTTAAAACTCACCGTGAACTGCGGCGTGGCGCTGCCGCCATCGAGCGTGACGATGCCTGCGGCGAGGTCGATGTGCGTGACCTCGCCCTTCAGCACCTCCGCGCCGCGGCAGATCATGCGAATGGGGTTCACCACATGCTGCGCCGAGAGCGACCCACCGACGACCTCCGGCAGCATGGGCTGGAAGACCATGTGGTTCTCATTCGCGATGACGACGACCCGCAGTCCGGTGCCCTCCGTGCGGGCGAGCAACTCGCGAGCACAATACACGCCCGCAAACCCTCCGCCGATGATGGCCACGTCGAACTGTCGGTCTGGAGGTTTGGTCATGCGAGGGGCATGCGTGCAGAAGGCGAGCCATGTGGAGGGGAAAAATGACGAAACCAGACTGGCGAATGAGGAATGGGAGATGCTTGGCAGTTCGGATCTGCCGCAGAGGGGCGGAGGAGCAGAGAGGGCAGAGATTTGAATCTTTGCCTTCTCTGCCTCTTTGCCCCTCTGCGGCCAATTCGAGCCTGCTTGTGGCTACTTCCGCATCGCTCTTCTCATGACGACGAGCGCATCCCCCGGCATCAGCATCGAAGTAGGCGTTGGGTTCAAATCCGTGCCGCCTTCCTTGCGCATGATGGCGATGGCGAGGAGGCGGCCGGCGGCTTCGGATTCGACCTCGGCGATGCGTTTGTGCGCCAGCGGCGAATCGGCGGCGATCTCGATCTCCTCCATGTCGAGGCCCAGCTCGGTGAGGTGATGCTCGAACTCGACGCGGGACCTCGTCTGCTGCCCGAGCAGCTCGCGGGCGTTCGGATGCAGGATGAGATGCGCGATGCGATCTGCCCCAATGTGCGCCGGGAGCACCACGCGGTTCGCGCCGGCTTGCAACAGCTTCCGTTCGGTGGAGGGCACCTCGCCGCGGGCGATGATCTGGATGCGCGGGTTCATGTTTCGCGCACTGAGCGTGATGAAGACATTCGCGGCGTCATTTGGCAACACGGTGGCCAGCACGCGGGCACGGCCGATGCCGGCGGCCTTGAGGACCGCTTCATCGGTGGCCTCGCCTTGCAGCGTGAGGTAGCCCGCGTCCCGCACCTCCGCCACGCGGTCCGCGGCCTGATCGACGATGACAAATGGAATGCCGCCCGCCTGGAGCTGCGCGGCGATCATGCGGCCGATGCGGCCAAAACCGCAGATGATGGCATGCTGGGTGAGTTTCTCGATTTCGTTTTCCATGCGTTTGCCTCCGAGGGCGCGTTGTATTTGGGCTTCCGTCAGCCACTGCACGAGCGTGCCAGTGACAAAAATGATGCTGGTGCAGCCAAACAGGATCAGCGCGATGGTCCACGCCCGCAGCCACGGGTCCGTGATGGGCACCACCTCGCCAAAACCGACGCTGAAGGCCGTGATGACCACCATGTAGAGCGCATCGCTCCACGACCAGCCCGCCAGCCGGTAACCCACCGTGAACACAACGAGCACCACGCCCACGAACAGCATGGCGTAGTAAAGATTCGTCTGAGGTCGGCTGCGAGCGATGGGCATTCAGGCTGGGCGGAGCCTCGGAGTGAGCGAAAGGCGTGCCAGAAGCCCCCGCGTGAACGCTCCGGCGAAGCAAAGTCGTCCTCTCGCTCCGCGAGAGGAACTCAGCGCTCCCGAATCGCCACGACGTGATCACGTTTCGAATGCGCTGAGGCACCGCGAAGGTCTCCCGCTCATCTCGACGGAGCGAGATGGCTACTTTGCTGTCGCCCTTCGCCGCCACCAATCACCACGGAGCTCGATGAAATGGCTGGATGCCGCGGGGCGTTTGAGTCACCCTCACCTCCACCATGAAGCGCCTGCTTTCTCTCCTCGCCCTCGTTGCCATCGCCAGCCCTGCTTTCGCAGCGGACAAGAAATCCATCGTCATGATCGCCGGGAAGCCCTCGCACGGCCCCGGACAGCACGAGCACAACGCAGGCATCCAGCTTCTCAAAAAATGCCTCGAACAAGGCGCTGCCGACCAGGTGGACATCAAATACCACCTCAACGGCGAATGGCCCGCTCAGGAGGAACTCTCCAAAGCGGACACCGTCGTCATCTACTCCGACGGCGGCGGCGGACATCCGGCGCTGCAAGAAAACCGCCTCGCGCAGCTCGACAAGGAGATGAAACGCGGCTGCGGCTTCCTCACGATCCATTACGCCGTCGAACCGACCATCGAGAAGGGCAACAAGGAGTTCATCGACTGGATGGGCGGCTGCTTTGAGATCAACTGGAGCGTGAACCCGCACTGGGACGCGAACTTCAAGGAACTGCCCGCGCATCCCATCAGCAGCGGCGTGAAACCCTTCGCCACGAACGACGAATGGTATTTCTACATGCGCTTCCGCAAAGGCATGGAAGGCGTGACCCCGATCCTCAGCGATGTGGCTCCTGATTCGACCATGAGCCGTCCCGATGGCCATCACAGCGGCAATCCCGCCGTGCGTGAGTCCGTGAAGAACAAGGAAAAACAACACGTCGCCTGGGCCTGCGAGCGTGCCGATGGCGGCCGCGGCTTCGGCTTCACCGGCGGACACTTCCACCAAGGCTGGGCCAACAACGAGCAGCGCAAACTCGTTCTCAACGCCATTCTCTGGACCGCGAAGGCCAACATCCCCGCCGATGGCGTCGCCTCCACCGTCACCGAAGAAGACATGAAGGCCAATCTCGACCTCAAGCCCGGCCAGGGCCTGCCGGAGAAGCCGAAAAAGGTGAAGTAAGCCTCACTGCATCATCGCCTGCGCCTTCTCTGGCGTGGCGATGGCATCGCGGAAGGCGGCAAGAGATGGGCGTGAGAGCGTGGGATCGTCTTCGAGGGTTTTGTCGGCCAATTGGCGGGCGAGGCGGACGAGTCGTGTGTCTGCCAGCAGCTCGCCGAAGAGCAGCGGAGCCTCGCCGCTTTGCGCATGACCGAGCACATCGCCGGGGCCGCGGCGTTTGAGGTCTTCCTCGGCGATTTGGAAGCCGTCACTGGTCTCCTCCATGATGGCGAGGCGCATCTTGTTCTCCTCGTCCTTGTCGTCGATGAAGAGCACGCAGTAGCTCGTGTGCGCGCCGCGTCCGATGCGGCCGCGAAGCTGGTGAAGCTGCGCGAGGCCAAAACGTCCCGCGTCGTGGATGAACATCACGGTGGCATTCGGCACGTCGATGCCGACTTCGATGACGGTGGTGGAAACGAGCGCGTCGAGCTTGCCATCGCGGAAGCGCTTCATGACATGTTCCTTCTCCTCGGGGCTGAGCTTGCCATGCAAAAGGCCCACCTCGAGCGGGGCGAGCAGTTTGGACCATTCCGCATGGCCTTTCACCGCTGCGCCGGCATCGACTTTTTCGGATTCCTCGATGAGCGGATACACGATGTAGCCCTGGCGGCCTTCCTCGATCTGATCGCGCAGGAACTTCGCGGCCTCGGCCTGCTTCGAGCGGGCGCGAACCTTGGTGATGATCTTCACGCCATCGCGAGGCCGCTGGTCGATGGTGGAGACATCGAGGTCGCCATACACGGTGAGTGTCAAGGTGCGCGGGATGGGCGTGGCGGTCATCACGAGCACATCGGGCGTGGCCGATTTGCGGATGAGCTTCGCCCGCTGCGCCACGCCGAATTTATGCTGCTCGTCGATGACGATGAGGCCGGCATTCGACAGCAGCTCGTCATTGAAAAGAAGCGCGTGGGTGCCGATGACGATGTCGGACTGACTCGATGGACCTTGTTGACGTGATTGACTGGTGAGGAGGGTGACGCTGAGCCCCAGCGGCTCCAGCCACTTCGCGGCGGTGCGGGCGTGTTGCTCGGCGAGGATCTGCGTGGGGGCCATGAGCACGGCCTGGGCACCGCTTTCGATAGCGCGGAGCATCGCGGCGAAGGCCACGACGGTCTTCCCGCTGCCGACATCGCCATGCAGCAGGCGGTTCATCGGGGCGGTGGAGGCCATGTCGCGATGGATTTCATCCAAACAACGCTTTTGAGCGTCGGTGAGTTGGAAGGGCAGTTCGGCGAAAAAGTCGCGCAGCAGCTCGCCGGTGCCATTTTGGGCTCTGCCGCCTGCATCAAGCATGCGACGGCGTCTTTGCGCCACGCGGAGCTGGTAGCCGTAGAATTCTTCGAGGGCCAGGTAGCGTCTCGCCACGGCGAGGACTTCGCTGCTGGTGGCGAAATGCACCTCGCGCAGGGCTTTCGCCCGCGTCATGCCGGCGAACTCGCCTTGCTCGGACGGCTTCGGCAGCAGGTCGTCGATGAAATCGGGCGGCAGATGCTGGAAGACATGCCAGGCGGCCACGCGCAGCGCCTTCTGCGTCATGCCGCCACGCAGGCGGTAGATCGGCGTGATGCGGCCGGCATGGATGGTGGCGGATTCGTCATCGCCACCGCCTTTGATGATCTCGTATTCGGGATGGACGATGGAGAGGCGGCCTTTGAAGTCCTTGATGACGCCGTAGATGATGAGCTCCATGCCCTCGGCGAGCGATTTGGACAGCCACGGCATGTTCCACCAGCGCAGCGTGAGCTGCTGCCCGAGCAAACCGCCCGCCTGCTGCACCACGGCCTCAAAGGTGCCTTTGCCGCGACCGAAGAATTTGTTCGCGCACTTCGTGACGATCACATGATGGCACGAAGGCGTCAGCGCCGCCTGAAACGCCAGCGCCTCCATCCGCCGCCGGTCCTCATGCCGCGATGGCAGATGCCACACGACATCCGCCATCGTGCTGATGCCCTCCTTCGCCAGTGCACGCACCGCATGCGCCGGCACTCCGGGCACGGCGGCGAGGGCGAGAGTAAGGTCGGTGGCTGGCACCCGCGCAGATGATGCGTGGGCGGGGTGGTGTCAAAATGGAATGACGGATGATCGAATGAGGATTGATCGTCCTGTCGGACCGAGCCAAGTCTTGTGCCATGATTGCCATTCACATTCAGATCCCGTCAACTCGTGGTGCCATGCTGGGAGAGAGCCTGTCTCGTCACCGCTCCAATGAGGCAGTTGGCAAAACTGGGGAGGAAACACGACGGGCGATCAAACGAATCATCTGTTTTGCCATCGCATCGGCGTGCGCATTTGGTCTTCCTGCGTGCAAGCCGGCGCCAGTGCCAGCACCAGCACCATCTCAACAAGAGAGAGTCGTGGTGGGTGAGTTAAACAAAGACGGTCGATTGATCTTTTGGACGATCGATGCCTTCGATCATGAGGAGCCGTTCGTGCTCTCACATGAAGACTACGGCGTCATCTTGATCAATGAGGGTGACGAGAAGACGCCAAAAGCCATTTACAAGTATGCGAGTCAGCGAGGTGACACGACGCGAATTGTAAGCACATCCAGCTTTGAGGAGTTCAAAGCCTTGGTGAATCAGATTCCCAAGGGATCTGCACTGGCAGTTTTTGCCACATGCAGCGTGCCACGACATTGGGGTCTCAAGGAAAGCGTCGTCCAGCAGTTCAACAAGACTCTGGAAGCTAGTGGACTATCACTTGTTGAGCGTGGGGTGTGTTACTGCCCAAGCGGGAAATAGGCGGCACATCACCGCTTTTTGAATTGCCTGCCGCAGACGTTTCATTGCACACTCACTCCCGCATGAAATCTCTCGTCTGTCTTCTGACCGCCATCCTGCTCACCCAGCCGCTGTTTGCCGCGAAGGGGACGATTGGTGTGTCGTTGCTCACACTGCAAAATCCGTTCTTCAAGGTCATCGGCGACAGCCTCACGGCGGAGGCGGCGAAGAGCGGTTATGAGGCGGTGGTGTTGAGCGCGGATCAGGATGTGGGAAGGCAGAGCAACCAGGTGAAGGACTTCATCGTAAAGAAGGTGGCGGCCATCGTGCTGAGCCCGTGCGACTCGAAGGGCATCGTGCCCGTCATTCAAGAAGCGAACGCGGCGGGCATCCCCGTCTTCACCGTGGACATCCCGTGCAACGAGCCGGGCGTGCAGATCGTGACACAGGTGGCCACGGACAACTTCGGCGGTGGCAAAGAGGCGGGCAAAGCGATGATCGAGGCGCTCGGAGGTCGCGGTGGAAAAATCGGCGTGCTCGATTTGAAGCAGGTGGAGTCCTGCATCCTGCGCGTGAAGGGCTTCAAGGAGGTCATCGATGCTCACAATGCCTCTGCGGGTGCCGCGAAGATCGAAATCGTCAGCGAACTCGATGGCGGCGGAGCGAAGGACAAGGGCTACAAGGTCGCCGAGGACATGCTGCAGGCCTTTCCGGACCTCGTGGGTCTTTTTGCGATCAATGATCCTTCCGCACTCGGTGCCAGCGGGGCTCTCGAAAAGGCCGGGAAGGCGGACAAGGTGGTCATCATCGGCTTTGATGGTCAACCCGAGGGCAAGCAGGCGATCAAGGACGGCAAGATTTACGCTGATCCAATTCAGTTCCCTGAAAAGATGGGCGTGGAGGTGGTGAAGGCGTTTTTGCGCTACTCGAAGGGCGATGACCTGCCGCCGCAGATGCTCATCCCGACGAAGTTGTATCGCCAAGCCGACGGCGCGGCCGATCCGGAGCTGAAATGAACTTCTGGAAGGAACAATTCTCACGAATCGCCGCGCTGCTAGTCCTGGCGGTGTTTTTCAGCGTCATGACACGGCGCGAGGAATTCCCGCAGGATGCCGCGGCGGCGCGAGAGCTCGTTTCAGGCCTTGCGAAGGACGCGAAGGTGATGGTCGCCGTGCGCGGCGTGGCGGAGGACAAGGCCTTCGCGGAGGCTTTGAAGGCGGAGCTCGGCCCGCGAGCTGTCGAAGTCGTCACCGGTGAGCCTCGTGATGCGCGGAAGGCTCTCGACCGCATCGCGGCGACAGGGCTCGATGTGATCATCGGCACGCAGGTGACGGCCGAGTGGCTCGTTTTCAGCGATTTGAAGAATGTGAAGATCCTGAAACCTTCCAGCCGCACCTGGCCGGTGTTTTTGACGCGGGACAATTTGCTCAACATCGCCAGCCAGATCGCCGTGATGGCGATTTTGGCGATTGGCATGACGGTGGTCATCATTGCGGGCGGCATCGACTTGAGCGTGGGCAGCCTGCTGGCGCTTTCCGCGGTCGTGACGACGCTGATCCTTCGCGATGCGTTTGGCGGTGAAAAGGCATCCAACATGCAAATGATGCTCGCGTCGCTCGGCGGCATTGGTTTGTGCGCTTGCTCGGGCCTGCTTGCGGGCGGCATCATCACGCGGCTGCGCATGCCGCCCTTCATTGTCACGCTGGCGATGATGCTCGTGGGCAGCGGACTGGCCTACCGGCTGGCGGACAATCAAAGCGTGTATCAGGTGCCGGAGAGTTTTGTTTGGCTGGGACGCGGCGCGGACCTTATGAATGTGCCGAACGCGGTCGTGCTGATGCTGCTGCTCTATGCCGCCGCGCATGGGATGATGACGCAGACGGCCTTTGGCAGGCATTTGTATGCCGTGGGCGGCAATGGGGAGGCCGCGCTGGTTTCCGGCGTGCCGGTGAAACGTGTGACGGTGATGGCGTATGCACTTTGCGGACTACTCGCCGGTCTCGGCGGCGTGGTGATGGCCTCGCAGCTCAAGAGTGGCTCGGGCACGTTTGGTGCCAAATACGAGCTGTATGCCATCGCCGCCGCCGTGGTGGGCGGCACCAGCCTCAGCGGCGGTCGCGGCACGATGCCCGGCACGCTCATTGGTGCCTTCATCATCGCCGTGATTCAAAACGGCATGAACCTCACCAACGTGGAGAGCAACACGCAGAACATCGTCCTCGGCCTCGTCATCCTCGCCGCGGTGGCGATGGAGCGGAGGAAGTGATGGCTGCGATCAGCGGAAGAACTTCTTCGCCTTCTCGAAGAACGACTCCTCCATCGGCGAAGTGGTCTCGCCGAGGGATTTGGCATAGTCTTCGAGCTTCGCACGCTGCTCGGCACTCAGCTTCGTGGGCACGGCGATCTGGACGTGGACGTAGAGATCGCCGTGGTGGTCGGAGCCGAGGGTTTTCATGCCTTTGCCGCGGAGGCGGAAGGTGGTGCCGTTTTGCGTGCCAGCGGGCACTTTGACGGTGGCCTTTGCTCCCATCGTGGGCACGATGATCTCGCCACCGAGGGCGGCGGAGGTGAAGGAGAGCGGCATCTGGCAGTGAAGGTCATCGCCCTCACGCTCGAAGATCTCGTGCTGCTTGACCTGGATGACGACGTAGAGATCGCCAGCGGGGCCGTTCTTGGTGCCGGCATTGCCATTGCCGCTGGAGCGAAGGCGGGAGCCGTCCTCGATGCCGGCGGGGATGTTGATGCGGACGCGGGCGGATTCCTTGGCCATGCCAGTGCCGCGGCAGTCGCGGCAGGGATCGGTGACGGTCTCGCCAGCACCGTGGCAATCCGGGCAGGCCTGCTGCACTTGGAAAATGCCGCGGGACATGATGACCTGGCCGACGCCACCGCAGGTGCGGCAGGATTTTTTGCCGGAGCCGCTGGTGGAGCCGGAGCCGCGGCAGGTTTTGCAGCCGACCTGGCGCTCGTAATCGATCTCACGCTGGGCACCGTGCGCAGCCTCTTCGAGGGTGATTTCGAGGCCGTAGCGAAGATCGGCACCGCGTTGCGGGCCATCGGCACGACGCGAACGTCCGCCGCCACCGCCGAAGAAGGTTTCGAAGATGCCACCGCCACCACCGCCGCCGAAGACTTCGTTGAAGATGTCGAAGGGATTGTGGAAGCCGCCACCGCCACCCGCGGGGCCGCCCATGCCACCAGCGAAGGCTGCGTGACCGTAGCGGTCGTAGGCGGCACGTTTGTCGGCATCGTTGAGGATGTCGTAGGCTTCGCTGACCTCCTTGAATTTTTCCTCCGCGGCCTTGTCACCCGGGTTTTTGTCCGGGTGATACTTCACGGCGAGCTTGCGGTAGGCTTTCTTGAGATCGTCAGGCGTGGCGTCACGCGAGACGCCGAGGACTTCGTAGTAGTCGCGTTTGTCTGCCATGGGGTGTGCGATGAGGAATCAGGGATGAGGAATCAAGCGGCAGGAGTGCCGGCGACGATGACGCTGACGGGACGGAGGAGACGGTCCTTCAGCTTAAAGCCACGGCGGGTGACACGCAGGATGGTGCCTTCGGCGTGCTCGGTGCTGGCTTCGGTGGAGACGGCGTCGTGGAGATTCGGGTCAAAGGCCTTGCCGAGCGCCTCGACCTCGGTCACGCCCATGTCACGGAGGAAATCGGCGATCTGGCGCTGCACCATGCTCATTCCCATGAAGATCATCGACTTCTCGGACTCGGCGCGGGCGGCTTCGAGGCCCATTTCGAAGTTGTCCATGATGGGCAGGATGCCACGGAGGAGATCCGCATTGGCATAGGCGCGGGTTTCCTGGGCCTCGCGGGCGCTGCGCTTGCGGAAGTTGTCGAGCTCCGCCTGGGAGCGGTAAGCGAGGTCTTTCCACTTATCGACTTCGGCGGTGAGGATGGCGATGGGGTCCTGCGGTGCCTCGGGGGCGGTTTCGGGAGGCATTTCGGTGGCAGGTGGGGCTTCAGCGGCGTTTTCGACGGCTGGAGCGGTGGATTCGGGATTGGATGGGGTCGCGGAATCGGGACTCGGCTCGGTCATGGCGGCTTCAGTTGGTTTTTGGGGGGCCGCGACTATGCCGTCTTCTGCAACACGATCAAGGTGATGTCGTCGTGAGAGCGTTTGCCGCCGGTGAAAGCGGTGACCTCCTCCAAAATGCCGTCGATGATGCTCCGCGGGGCAGCTTTGGAGGCGACGGCGAGGCGGGCGAGGGCGTTTTGGACGCGTTCGTCGCCAAATTCCTCGCCCTGGGCATTTTCGGCCTCGTTGACGCCATCGGTGTAGAGCAGGAGGAAATCGCCGGGCTGCATGTCGAAGGCGGTGTCCTTCGTGACACGCTCAAAAACGGCGCCGGTATCAATGCCGACGCCGAGGCCGGGCGGATGAATGGGCTCGATTTTGCCGCTGGCGCTGCGCCAGAGCAGGGCGGCATTGTGACCGGCCCGGGCGAGGGTGACGGAACTGGTGCCCGGCCGCAGCGTGAAGTAGGTCATGGTGATGAACATGTCCTCCTTGATGTCCGGGGCAATGGCGCGGTTCACCACGCCCAGGGCGGCGCTGGGGCTGGCACCGCTAGGAGCGGCGGAGCGCAGGAGCGAACGGCACATCACGGTGATGAGGGCGGCGGGCATGCCTTTGCCGGACACATCGGCGATGACAGCTCCAAAGCGACCATCCGGCAACGGCATGAAGTCGAAGTAATCGCCGCTGAGCCGACGTGCAGGGATGTTTTGGCCGGCAATGGCAAAGCCTTCGATCTGCGGATCGCGGTCTGGCAGGAGAATCTTTTGAATTTCGCCGGCAGTGTCGATCTCACGTTGATCGGCACGAGCCCGAGCGGCCTCCTGCTGGGCGATGGCGTTGGCGAGAGCGACGGCGGATTGCTCGGCGATGGAGGAGAAGACCTCGAAATCGTTCGCGTTGAAGCGGCGGGCATCCTTGGAGATGGTCAGCACGAGCAGACCAATGCGGCGCGAGCCAAAGCTGAGCGGCCCGACGAGGGCGGTGGCACCGCTTTCGAGGCCAAGATCCGGGACGAGCTCGCTTTTCTGCGCGGAGAAGATGCGGCCGAGCACGCCCTCTTCGGGAGAAATATCCGCACGACGGAAGAAGCTGAGCACGGCACCGGGATTGTCCTTGGATTGCTGGCGGACGCTTTCAGGGATGCTGTGCAGCGGGGCGCAGAATTCGCTGAAGTGACGCGGCACGAGGCGCTTCGTTGGGGCGTCGTAGGTATAAATGGCCCCGCCGGTGCTCTGGGTGACCCGCATGGCTCCTTCGACAATCAGGCGGTGCATGGCGAGCTGCTGATCCTCACGCCAGATGGCCTCGCCGAGGTCGTGGAGAAAGCCGAAGAGGCGGCGTTCCTCGGCGACGATGGCCTCCTCCTCGGCCCGGAGATCGGTTAGCTGGCGTTTTTGGCTCCGCGAGAGGCGGGCGAGGTAGAAAACCGCCGCCGCCATGAGCAGCACGAGGAGGATGAGAAGGAAGGTGGTCATGGGGCATGCGGCGCGGCCCGGCACCTCCGGGCGGGCGCCATCAGGCAGGCACGGGGGCGGCATCCGCCGTCTGTGCCTGGAGCTCCTTTTCGAGGAACTCGATGACATCATGGAAGCGGATTTCATTCTCCGCGTTGATGCCGGAAAGGGTTTTATGGGAGTCGAGGATGTGCATCGTCTGCACTTCCTTCGTGCAAGGAGCCTCATCGCACTGCTGCAGGGCGGCGGAAGCACGCTCACGCTCGGCAGCCCACATTTTGCCGTCGGTGTCGAGGTTCAGGATGTTGTCGAGGCCCAGGCTGGTGAGGAGCTGCACATTACGCTGGTTGGCGTTTACCACGCTGAGGCCTTCGGTGCCGGAGGGCGGCGGCGTGGTGGTCTTCACGCTCAAAGCAGCGCCGGTGAGCATGCCGAGGAAGGTGGAATCCATCATGGGGCAGCGGTCGAGATCGACGACGAGGCTGCGCACGCCGCGGGCCATGACGCCCTGGAAGGCGGACTTCGCCTGCATGCTGTTTTGAAAGGTTCCCTTTCCTTCCACACGCATCCAGAACACACGGCCAATCATGCCGACGAGGATGCGAGAGGAGGGTGTGTTCATGGAAGCGAGGTCGGGGTTCTTAGCGGTAGCAGGATCAATTCCACAGATACGACTGCTGGCTCACGAGCTCTTCTTTACCACGAAGGATGCTCACCTTCCACATCGTGACACGGCCATTGTTTTGATACTCGGGGCCGTTGACCTCGAAGCGGGAGATGTTGCTGCGGCGGATGTCGTCCACGACTTGCTCCTGCACGAAGTCTTTGAGGCCGGTGTTGGCCATGCGGTATTCGAAACGCACCGTCACCGGGCCGCTGCGGTCGTCGAGCTTCCAGAAGATGGTGTAGTAGTGGCCAAAGCGGTTGCGAATTTCCTCGGCGGTGACGGCTCCAAACAAATGATAGTCACGCTCGAACAGGATGGCCGGGTTTTGCGTCCGCGGCGGTTGCCCGGGGAAGAGATGATATTGCTTCACCTTCGTGATGCGTCCGCCGGGTCCGGTCACGGACGAGGAGCAGGCACCGAGCGTCAACGCCGCCAGAACAGCCAACGTGAGTCGAAGAAAAGCGGAGAAGGACGCCGGAATCATGGATGGGCATATATGAAGCGATGCACGGACTGTCAACGCCGCCTTCGCAAGAGCTTCATCAGCATCGCTGCGAAGGAAAAATCAGCGCAGACGCACCGGCTGCGGCCGCTGATACACGATCGAGTCCATCGCGGCCTCCAAATCGAGGCCGCTGAGCACGGGCTCGAGGTCGGGATGCCGCGCGGCCTCCTCCACCTGCTTCAATTGCATCAAGCCGGCGAAATCCTGCTTATCGATCAGCTTTCGCACGGTCAGATCACTGCCGAGCTCGACGATGCGCGGGTGATTCAGCGCCGTGGCCGTCTTCGGGCTCTGCGCGGCGAGCCGCTGCCACATCGTGCCTTCTGGCCAGAGAATGAGCAGACGCGAGAGATTCGCGGTCGCTTTGAGGTCGTAAGGATCGAATTTCTGCGCCACAGCCCCGATGAAGCTGTTGTCGAGCCGCTGGCTGAGACTCGTCCAGATGGATTGGGCCTGCGTTTGGATATCCACGCCCTTTTTGGCTACTTCCGCGGCACTTTCCATGCCGTCGATGCTTCCGAGCAGCCGCAGCGCCATCGTGGCCACCCACATCAAAAAGCTCGAAGGCAGGGCGCTGAGCAAAACACCCTTCCAGCCGTTCAGGCCGCCGAGCAGGTTGATGAAGCCGAACGCAGTGAGCAGGTAAACACCGGCTTTGCAGAGGAAATAGGTCAGCAAGCCCGCCGCGGCCGAAAGGAACAACAGCCGGTCCGTGCTCATGCCGGAGGCCGATGAGCCGAAGATCTCCATTCGATGCCGGAACACATACCAACTGACCCCAACGGAGATCGCGAGGGTGCACATGCCAACGAGCTGCCGCACCACGCCGCGTGAAAACGCCAGTCCAGCGGCGAAGGCAATGAAGCCCACACCGCCCGCGGTCACCCACAGGCTGGGATGCACCTTTTGGAGCGTCTCAATGACTTCGCTGGGATTGGGAAGAGGCACGACAGGCCGAATTTAACACATGTTAAGCATCTTTGCCAAGCCGGACCTTTGCCGGCAGGTTCCAGGCAGCACAAAGCCCCGGGCCGCACACAGCGGTCACGGGGCTCTGAAAAGGTGTCGGGCGCAGGCCGGGAAGGAGCGGCTTAGGCCACCTTCTTGTGATACTGCTGCTGATAGATGCTGTCGTTGAGCTTCAGCTTCGCACGAGCGGCGTCCACGGCGGCGGGAGGGCCTTCGCAATGGAAGTTGATGAACGTGCCGGCCTCGACGTGGCGCGGGTTGAAGGGGAACTTGCGCTTCCCGAGGTTGTCGATCTGCGTGATCTTCAGGCCGGCGGCTTCGAGGTCTTTGCTGACGGTGCTGACGAGCTGCTCGACGGTCTCTTCCTTGCCTTTCGTGTCGAGGACGATGAGGGCTTCGTATTGGCGTTTCATGTTCTTGGTGTGGTTTGGGGTTAAACGGCGGGTTGTTGCTGGTTAAAAACGTTCATGGCCTGCTCGAGGCCGCGTTGCAAGGCCATCAGCACGGCATCGGCGGCACGCTGGATGATGCCCTGAAGGGCGGGCTGCTCGTCCGGACGGAATTTGCCGAGGACATGGCCCACCATGCGTTCACCCACGGGGCGGCCCTCCTGCGGGGCGATGCCCACTTTGAGGCGCGGGAAGTCCTGCGTGCCCAGATGGCTGATGAGGGAGCGGATGCCATTGTGACCGGCGGCGCTGCCATTCCCACGAAAACGCAGGCGGCCCAGCGGCAGATCCACATCATCGTAAATGA
>JAEUHK010000063.1 GCA_016795465.1 Verrucomicrobiaceae bacterium
CCTTCAGCACGGATCATTTGCAGCGGCTGAGCGCCAACAACAGCGGCGGGGAATTCGCCGCTTTCATCGCGGCCACCAGCAGTGCCCTGGCACAGATGGAGGACAGCTGGACCGATGACCAGGGGCGTCTGGGCATCCGCATGGCACGCAAGCAGGCCAAACGCGATTTTCGGCAGAAAACCGTGCCGCCCACTGTGGAGCGCATCGAGGCCGCCTTCATCGCCGCCTACACCAGCAGCTCCCCCGTGCTGCTGGAGGCGCTGCCAAACGGCCGCACCGTCTTTGCCACCTGCCGGGATGACGAGCTGGACATCCATTTGCAGACCCTGCTCACGGTGGTCAATGCCCACAGCGCCGACCTGCCGCCCGCCATCGTGACCCTGGCGGCCACGCTGAGGAGCAACTGGCTGGCCGTTCACAGCGCCAGTGAAAGCTCCTCCGGGGCCAAAACCACCACGGAGCAGGGCAAGCAGCTCGCCCGGGAAAACCTCCAGCTCATGCTCTTCCGCAACCTGCTGAAGCTGGCCGACCTGCACCCCCGCCAGCCGGAGAAGCTCTCCCTTTACATGCAGCAGCACCTGCTCGAAATCCCCGCCTCCGGCAGCGACGAGGAAGCGGCTCCTGAACCCCCGATCAACCCGGCGAACCCGCCATCCTGAAGAGCACCGGGATAATCACAGCGGAGCCGGGCGGACATTCGGTGACGGGAGCTGCGTGAGGGCCGCGGAGAGCCTTTTCCCTTGCCCCGCCATGCAAACCGTGTTCTCTCGCCCTCCAAATCAACCCCCCACAGAACACACACATGAGCGAACGTCGCGTCGTCATCACCGGGCTTGGAGTCGTCTCCCCCCTTGGCAATAATAAGGACGACTTCTGGAAGAATCTCGTCGCCGGCAAGAGCGGCATCCGTCGCATCCAGTCCATGGACACGGAGAAGTATGACTGCAAAATCGCCGGCGAGGTGGTCGATTTCGATCCCACACCCTACTTCAACAACCACAAGGAGGCCCGCCGCGCGGACCGCTTCTTCCAGCTCGCCATGGCCGCCTCCAAAATGGCCGCCAAAGACGCCGGGCTGAACCCCGACGCGCTCGACCCCTACCGAGTCGGTGTCATGGTCGGCAGCGGCATCGGCGGTCTGAGCACCATCGAGACGCAGTATGAGATCCTTTTGAACAAAGGACCCGGCCGCGTGAGCCCCTTCCTCATCCCGATGATGATCACGAACATTGCCACGGGCATGATCGCCACTGAGTTCGGCTTCATGGGCCCGAACATGTGCATCACCACCGCCTGCGCGACGTCGAACAACAACATTGGCGAAGCCTGGCGCATCATCAAATTTGGCGATGCCGATGTGATCATCTGCGGCGGCTCGGAAGCCTCCATCCGCCCCTGCGGCCTCGCCGGCTTCGGCAACATGAAGGCGCTCTCCATGCGCAATGACGAGCCCGAGCGTGCCTCCCGCCCATGGGACATCAACCGCGATGGCTTCGTCATGGGCGAAGGCGCCGGCGTCGTCGTCATCGAGGAATACGAGCACGCCAAGAAGCGCGGCGCGACGATTTACGCGGAACTCGCCGGGTACGGTGTCACCGCCGATGCCTACCACCTCACCGCGCCGCATCCGGAAGGTCTCGGCGCCTCGAAGTGCATGGAAATGGCCCTGCGCCATGCCAAGCTCAACGCCACTGACGTGAGCTACATCAACGCTCACGCCACCTCCACGCCCGTCGGGGACCTCTGCGAGCTCCGCGCCATCAAGCGCACCTTCGGCGAATACGCCCAGAAGGGTCTGCTCGTCTCCGGCACGAAGTCGATGACTGGTCACCGTCTCGGAGCCGCCGGTGGCATCGAACTCGCCGCCAGCGTGCTCGCCCTCCGCGATCAGATTGTGCCTCCGACCATCAACTGCGAAAACCTCGACCCCGAAGTCGATGTCGATGTGGTGCCAAACACCGCCCGCCCGGCGAAGCTCAACGCGGCCCTCAGCAACAGCTTCGGCTTTGGCGGCCACAACTCGGCGCTGCTCATCAAAAAGATCGATTGAGCCGCTGAATAGCTCGCGGCGGCTTCACGTCGAAGCCGCCGCCATGAAAGCAAACCTCCTCAAGCTTCTCGGCGCTTCGCTATGCGCCGTTTCATTGTCCTCGTGCTACGTCTATGACGATCCGCTCACCTGGAGCGGGAACTGCCGGGGGCCCGTTTACGGTCGCGGCTACTACTCGCCGCCGGTTTACCGCAGTTACGGTTACTCACGCTCCTGTGCGCCTGTGCCGCCGCCACCCTGCGGACCGTCTTTTCGTCCCCATCACGGGCACTTTCGGCACTTTTGATGCCTAACGAGCTCAGGTGAAGAGCCCGCAGAACTTGTAGATCACCCAGCCAAGGATGCCGGTGGCCGGAATGGTCATCACCCAGGCCCAGACGATCTGCTCGACGAGGCTCCACTGGATGGCGTTGGAGCGTTTGGCCGCGCCCACGCCCATGATGGAGGTGGTGATCGTGTGCGTGGTGCTCACCGGCATGCCGAGGGCACCGGTGGTGGCCAGGATGGTGGCGGCGGTCGTTTCCGCCGCGAAACCATGCACGGGCTTCATTTTGACCATTTTGTGCCCCAGCGTCTTGATGATGCGCCAGCCGCCCGCGTAGGTGCCGGCGGCCATCGTGAGGGCGCAGGTGATGATGATCCACAGCGGGATGCTGGCGGACTTGTCGGTGATTTTCAGGAAGCCGAGCCAGGAGGGCAGGTTGTCGAGATCGCCGGAGGCCGTGGCTCCGTAAAGGGTCAGCATGATGACGCCCATGGTCTTCTGCGCATCGGCGAGGCCGTGACCAAAGCCCATGTAACCGGCGCTGGCGATCTGCAGGCGGCCGAAGACGGTGTTCACCGTGTGCGGACGCCAGTTCCGGATCAGCAGGAACAGCAGGCCCATGACGAGGAAGCCCACGACAATGCCGAGCGCGGGGGAGGTGATCATCGGGATCACCACCTTGTGGTAGATGCCTTCCATGCTCACCTTGCCGGTCACCTTGTCGATCTTTTCGCGTGACCAGATCAGCACGTTCCAGTTGCCATTCGCGGCGGCCAGGCTGGCACCGATCAAACCGCCGACGAGGGCGTGGGTGGAGCTGGAAGGCATGCCGAACCACCAGGTGATGAGGTTCCAGATGATGCCGCCGAGCATGGCGCAGAAGATCGTCAGCGTGGTCACGGCCACCACCTTGTCATCGACGATGCCGCTGTGGATGGTCTTGGCCACCGCCTGGCCGAAAAAGGCACCGATGAGGTTCGTGGCGGAGGCCAGCACCAGCGCCTGGCGCGGCGTGAGCACCTTCGTGGACACCACCGTGGCGATGGCGTTCGCCGTGTCGTGGAAGCCATTGATGTACTCAAAGGCCAGCACGACGAGCAGCACCACGAACAGGAGAAAAAGGGCGGTCGTCATGAGTCGCGAGGTGACGGATCAGGTGTACTTCAGGACGATATGGGAGAGCACGTTCCCGGCGTCGCGACAGCGGTCCACCACCTTTTCGAGCAGGTCGTAGAGGTCGCGCAGCATGATGACGCGGACGGGATCATGGCTTCCTTGGTAGAGGTCCTTCAGCAGGGCCAGCACGAGCTTGTCGGCATCACCCTCGACCTTCTGGAGCCTCGCGTTGTGCTCCTTCATCTTCTCGAGATGCATCTTCTGGCGCAGTTCGCTCACCATGCTCACCACGATGTTCACGGCGGACTCGGTGAAGGCCATCTGTTTGGAGAAATCGACCCCGTCGATCTTGCCGGCGCAGATTTCATAGCGTTCGGCGATCTTTTCGACGGTTTTCGGGATCTTGTAGAGAGCATTCGCAAGGGCTTCCACGTCCTCACGCTCCAGATCGGTCACGAAGGTCTTGCACAGCGCCTCGTCGATCTCCTGGGTGATGGCCTTGTCCTTGCGGCGGGCTTCGCTGAGGCTGTCGAGGCTCTGGGCGCCGGCGGGCTTCGAGAGGAGGTCTTTCAGCAGGTGGACGCTGTTTTGCGCCTCTTTGGCGCTGCGTTCGAGGAGATCGTAGAAGACGTCCGTTTTGCCAAAAAACTTTTGAAGGGAGATCATGGTCGGGAGTGCCTGCGGGTGAGAGCAGAGGACGCACTAAGAGCGGCGGGCCTCCGGCCTGTCAAAGCCCTGAACCGGCCATTTTGTGACGAAAACGTCACACGGCTTGTTTCGTGCGGTGACCGGCATCCCCTTTTCAGCCCCAAAAGTCGCCGTGAGAGGGCAAAAACCACTTTCCGCCCCATCGTCATGCGTCATTCTGCGCATCCGTCTTTCCCCGTCATGCCCAAGTACATCCTCACCATCGGCCTCGAAGTCCACGCGCAGCTCACCACGCGCAGCAAGATGTTCTGCGCGTGCCCGGTCGAGTATGGCGCGGAGCCGAACACGCACACCTGCCCCACCTGCCTCGGTCTGCCGGGCGCTTTGCCGGTGCTGAACAAGGCCGCCATCGAAAAGACCCTGCTCACCGGCCTCATGCTCGGCTGCTCCACGCCGCCCGTCGTGAAGTGGGACCGCAAAAACTACTTCTACCCGGACATGCCGAAGAACTACCAGATCAGCCAGTTTGATCTGCCCCTGTGCCTTGGCGGCGGCGTGCCGCTCTATGATTTCGCTTATCCCAAAGACGCGCAGAAGAGCATCGCCAATCCCGGTAAGGTCGTGAAGCTTACGCGCATCCATTTGGAGGAGGACGTGGCCAAGTCCACGCACCACGACCGCTTCACCACCATCGACTTCAACCGCGCCGGCACGCCGCTGATGGAAATCGTCAGCGATCCGGACATCGACAGCGCCGAGGAAGCCGTCGCCTACCTCGGCAGCCTGCGGCAAATCCTGCTCTACGGCGGCGTCAGCGATGCCGACATGGAAAAAGGCCAGATGCGCTGCGACGTGAACATCAGCGTGCGCCCCGAAGGCACCACCGAACTCGGCGCGAAGATCGAGCTCAAGAACATCAATTCGATGTCCGCCATCCGCCGCGCCATCAAGTTCGAGACCGAGCGCCAGATCGACGCCCTCGAGCGCGGCGAAAAACTCATCCAAAGCACCCGCCGCTGGGATGATGACCGCGGCGAGACCACGCTCATGCGCACGAAGGAAGACGCGCACGACTACCGCTACTTCCCCGATCCCGATTTGCTCCCGCTGCACACCGACAAACTGCTCGCCAGCGTCAAACCGCACGTCCCCGAGCTCCCGCATGAAAAACGCGCCCGCTTTGAGCAACAGTATTCAGTTAGTGCCTATGACGCATCCGTCCTTTCCAGCACGTTAGGACTGTCCGCATATTATGAGGAAGCAGTTTCTGCGCGACCTGATGTGTCTCCGAAGAAAGTCGCGAACTGGTTGCTGAATGACTACTTGGGAACCCTGAATTCGAAAGTTAGCTATGTCATTCCGAGCGTAGCTACAGAACCCCAGACGATCAATTATGCCATTCCAGCCGGTTTTGGATCATCCACTTCTGTTCAGGCTCCGAGCACACAGTTCCCGATCTCTGGTCAGGCTTTCGCTGACTTTGTCTATCAAGTGGAATCCGGCAAAATCTCTGCTGCACAAGGCAAAGAAGTTTTGCCTGTGATGCTCGACACCGGCAAACCCGCCGCCGAGATCATCAAAGCCAAGGGCTTCGAGCAAGTCAGCGACACCGGAGCCCTCGAAGCCATCGTCGAGCAAATCCTCGCCGCGAACCCCGACAAAGTCGCCGAGGTCAAAGGCGGCAACGAGAAAGCCATGAACTGGTTCACCGGCCAGGCCATGAAAGCCAGCCAAGGCAAAGCGAACCCGAAAATGGTCACCGAGATCGTGCGGAAGAAGGTACTCGGATAGTCTTCGTCCATCAAACTGGTGGCGGTCTGAACGAAAACGGCCACCATCCGTGCCCGCATGGCCCTTCTCGAAGTCAAACACCTCACCAAGCGCTGGCCCACCGGCCGTCTGGCGCTGGATGATGTGAGCTTTGAGGTGAAAGAGGGCGAAATCCTCGGATTGCTCGGCCACAATGGCGCGGGCAAGAGCACCATCATGGGCATCACGCTCGGCATGGTGCGGCCGGATCAGGGCGAGGTGCGCATCGGCGGCCGCAGCGTGCAAAAAGACCGCTCCACCGCGCTTCGCCAGATCGGGGCCATTTATGAAGCGGCGCACTTTTACGACTACCTCAGCGGCTGGCAGAACCTGCGGGTCTTTTGCTCGCTTTCCGGCTGGTGGGACGAGGTGGAGGTGAAGCGCGTCGTGCAGATGGTGAACCTCACGCGGGCCATCCAGCAAAAAACCGCCACCTACAGCCACGGCATGCGCCAGCGGCTCGCTCTCGCGCAGGCTTTGCTGCCTCAACCCAAGATGCTGCTGCTCGACGAGCCCACGGATGGCCTCGATCCCGAGGGCATCCGCGAGTTTCGCGAACTCATCTTGCACCTGCGAAAGCATCACGGCCTCACCATCATGCTCAATTCGCATCTGCTCGGCGAGGTGGAACAGATGTGTGATCGCTGCGTCATTATCAAAGACGGCAAAAAGGTCTTCGAAGGCCCGGTGCCCTCGCAGGAAAAGACGCGCCGCATGTTCCAGCTCGAAACGAACGACATGGGCCTCGCCCGCGAAGTGATGGAACGCACCGGCGCGAAGATGGACAAGCATGGCATCGTCGAGGTGCCGCTGAGCATGGAGCCGCACGAACTCGTCGCCGCTCTCGTCCAAGGTGGCGTGCAGGTCCAGAGCTGGCAGCCGCACCGTCGCACGCTGGAGGAACTCTACATGGGACTCTCTTCGAAATCATGATGCTCTTCTTCCAGCAATGGCGCGGCGAGCTGCTGAAGCTCTTCGCACGTCGTCGCACCTACCTCGGGTTTGGCGCCTTTGTGCTGCTGGAGATGCTGATCCTGTGGTTGATCAAAGTGAAAGGCCTCGGACCGGTGCAGCGGGCCATCGTGGGCTCGGGTGAGAGCATGGATTACTACTTCTCGGCGCTCACGGTGTCGCTGATCGTCGTGTCGATGTCTGTCTTCTTTCTCGGAGCGTTGTATCTCACGCTCGTCGCGGGGGACATCGTGGCCAAAGAAGGCGAGGACGGCCATTTGAGGCTTTTGCTCGCACGACCGGTGAGCCGCTTTCGCGTGCTGCTGCTGAAATACCTGACCTGTTTTGGCTACGCGTTCTTTTTGATCCAGTTCCTCGCGTGGACGGCCTTCATCCTTGGCCTGGTCTTGCGTGGCTGGGGCGGAGGCTTCTGCGTGCTGATCATGGACATGGACATCGTGTCCTTCTACGAATGGGACGAAGGTCTGAAACGCTATGCGTGGGGCATGCTGGGCCTCGGTTTGAGCATGACGACGATGGCGAGCATCGCGTTCTTTCTCTCCTGCTTCCCCATCAAGCCCGCTGCGGCCACCATCGGTGCTCTATCTTACCTGTTGTTGGACTTCATCCTGCGAAACAGCGGCTTCATGGAAAGCTACCAGCACCTGCTCATCACGCGTCACATGGCTGCCTGGACGCGTTTGCTCGCGGAGACGATTGATTGGCCGCTGGTGTTTCGCGGTTACGCCGTTGTCTTCGCTGCGAACATCACTCTTTTCACCCTTGGCTATGCCGTCTTCGAATCCCGCGATCTGAAATCATGAACATCATCAACAACGTCCGGCAGCTTCGCTCGTGGTCGAGCATCAACCGTGGCACGCGTTGCGTGTTTGTGCCGACGATGGGGGCTTTGCATGAGGGGCATGCGGCCTTGATCCGGGCGGCGCGGGAGCTCGCGGGGCAGTCGGGAAATGTCGTGGTGAGCATTTTCGTCAACCCGCTCCAGTTTGGGCCAAACGAGGACTTCTCGAAGTATCCACGCACGCTCGTCGAAGACCTCGCCATCTGCCGCGACAACGGCGCGGATGCGATCTTTGCTCCGAAAGCCGACGATTTGTATCTGCCGGACCGCAGCATCCAGCTTTTCGAGACGAGCCTGTCGAAGACGCTTTGCGGCGCGAGCCGTCCGGGGCACTTCGATGGCGTGTGCACCGTCGTGGCGAAGCTCTTCAACCTCGTGCAGTGCGACGAGGCGGTGTTTGGCAAAAAGGACTACCAGCAGCTCGCCATCATCCGTCGCATGGTGCGTGACTTGGATTTCAACATCGTCATCCATGGCATCGACACGGTGCGTGAGGCCGATGGTCTGGCGATGAGCAGCCGGAATCGCTACCTGAGTGCGGATGAACGTGCGCAGGCACCGGTGCTGCGTGCGGCGCTTTTGAAGGCACGCGAAGCTTACATCAAAGGTGGTGAGCGTGATGGCAAAGTGCTGCGGCAGATGATTCTCGATCAAATCGCCGCCGAGGCACCGCTGGGCCGCGTGGACTATGTCGAAGTCGTGGACGCCTCCACACTGCAAACACCCACGGAGACCACGGAGCTCGTCGCGATCGCGGTGGCGGTCTTCTTTGGCTCGGCGCGGCTGATTGATAACATCGAGCTGAAGTGAATCTGCCTCAGCGGTGATGGCGTATTTGCCACCACACCCTCTCCGCTTATGCTCACGGCCTCCATGTCCACCATCCAGTCCACGGCCCAAGGCCGCAAGTTCCCGAAGTTCGACCTCTCACGCCTTCTCGGCACCGTGTTCAAACCGACGTTTGGCCGCACGGTCTGCATCTTGATCGATCTTCCCGATCTCGCCGAAGCCAAAGACTACGCCTTCCTGAAAAATCCGGCTCGTGCGGTGCAGAAGCGGGCATACGAATACTTTTATCAAGGCCTGAAAAACGGCGTGGCCGATGAACTCGTGCTCAAAGGCGGTGAAATGTATGCCTACACGCAGACCACAGGCAGCAACCTCGATCTGCCTGACGAATGCGTGGACATGAGCGGCAAGAAGCTCAGCCTCGAAAAGGACATTTATCCAAACTACGACATCATCCTCTGCATCTCGACCTTCAGCGCCACCGCGCCGCTGACGGCGTTTGCGAAGCAGTATGGCTTCCGCGGTGCCACGCTGCATGGCTTGAACGAAGTCATCCTGAACTCCGGTCTCGCGGTGGATTACGAAGAGGTGAGCCGTGATGCGGAAAAGCTGCGTCTCGCGATGACGCGCTGCGACTGGGTCGAGATCGATTTCACGGTCGAAAATGGTCCTGACATGTCCATTCACCTCGATTTGAACCGTCAGGAAGCGCAGAAGAGCCACGGTCTCTGCCAGGGTGATGCGCCTGACATTGCGAACCTGCCCGCGGGTGAGGTATACTTCGTCCCAACAGGCGCTGAAGGCACCTTCCCGCTGAAATACGAGGACGGCACGCTCGGCAAGCTCACCGTCACCAGCGGCTGCATCATCAAGGCGGAGCTCATTGAGGGCAATCAGGCCACGATTGATGCGCACAACGCCAAACTCGCTGATGATCCGATGACCGGCGTGCTGGGCGAGCTCGGTTTTGGCACGCAGGTGCTGCCCGTTTCCGGTGCGGACATCCAGGATGAAAAGGTGCTCGGCACCTGCCACATGGCCACCGGCCGCGATGACCATCTCGGCGGGCACATCACGCCTGCGCAGTTCAAGCGCCACCAGAACGCCACGCACGACGACATCCTCTTCGCGCCGCACAAGACGCCGAATTTCGACATCAAGCAGGCCCGCATGCATCGCGATGGGCAGACGACGGTGCTCATCGAGCACTTCCAGCCCTCGAAGTACCTCCTCGATGCCCTCGCGGCCGAGTAAGCGGGCTGTTTTCTTCCTTTCGCGAGTGATGGACTCGGTTCACTGTGCCGCCATGCGCAGCGCATCCGCCATTCTCTCGATCCTGGCCTTTTCCATGAGCCTGCGGGCGGCTCCACCGACGCCCGCGGTCGCTCCTGCACCGCCATCGACTGCTCCCGCCAAACCCGCGCCGAAGCCTGCGGAGCCGAAGCCAGTACCCGCGCCCGCGGCACCTGCGATCAAGCCGCCGCCGGAGGATGCGTATCGCCAGCTCGAGATGCTCACGCGGGCGATGGAGATGGTGCGGCAAAACTATGTGGATGAGTCCAAGGTGACTTACGAAGAGCTCGTCGAAGGTGCGCTGGAAGGCATGCTGAGCCGCCTTGATCCGCACTGCGAGTACATGGGCCGATCGTTGTTCGAGGATATGCAACGCGAGCAAAGCGATACCTCGGAAGGCATCGGCATCACCATCGCGCTGCGGCAAAACTTGCTCACCATCATCACCGTGCGTGACGATGGCCCCGCAGCCCGCGAGGGCGTGTTGGCAGGGGATCAGCTCGTGCGCATCAACGAGGTGCTCACGGATTCTGTCGGCGTGGCGGAGGCCATGCAGCTTTTGAAGGGCAAAGCGGGCGATGAAGTGCGTCTGACCGTGCGGCGGCCGGGCACGAAGCAGTTTCTCGATTTCAAAGTGAAGCACGAGACGCTGGCGGAGAGCTCCGTGCATGATCCGATGCTGCTGGCCGAAAAAATGGCCGGTGAATACAAAATCGGCTACGTGCGTGTCTCGCAGTTCAATTCACCAACGGCCCGCGAGCTCTCGAAAGCACTCGATGAGCTCGAAAAGCAGGGGATGCAGGCCTTCGTGCTCGATTTGCGCAACAACCCCGGCGGTCTCGTGGATGCCGCGGTGCAGATTTGCGGGGAGTTTTTGCCAGAAGGCACCGTCGTGGTGACCACCGAGGGCCGCGTGGCCTCGCAGAATCCGCCGCCCTATCGCACGCCGCCTCGCGGGGGCAAGGAGCCGCGCAAGTTTCCCATGGCGGTGCTCATCAACCACGGCAGCGCCAGCGCCAGCGAGCTGACGGCGGGCGCTCTCCAGGACCTCAAACGAGCCATCGTGGTAGGCACGACGAGCTTTGGCAAAGGCAGCGTGCAGACCATTCTGCCGATGAAAAACGGCGCGGCCATGCGCCTGACCACGGCGAAGTATTACACGCCCAGCCACCGCACGATTCACGAGAACGGCGTGGAGCCGAACATCATCGCCGCGCTCACCACCGAGGAGGAAGCACGCATTTCGAAGTGGCGTGCCTCCCACGGCACCGGCGAGGCCGCCGCCCTCGAACTCGCCAATCTCGGTGACAAGCAGCTCGAACGCGCGGTGGATGCGTTGAAGGGCGTTTTGGTGTTCGATGCCTTCGTGGCACGCCCGCTGGCACCTGCCGCGAAACCTTTGGAAAAGGCCGAGGCGAAGCTGCCGCAGGAGTGATGCGTGCTTCGTGATGCGTGAATCAGGTTTGATGCTTTTTCAGGCTCACGAATCACGATCAAAACCTCACCTCGCCGCCGAGGTAGAAGTTGCGGCCGTAGGCGGGGTCGATGCCATCGGTGCGGACGCGGGCGTAGTAGCTTTCGTCGAAGACGTTGTTGAGGCCGGCCATGACGCTGAAGTTTTCATGCACCTTCACCTCGGCGGTGAGGTCCCAGGTCATGTAGGCTGGGATCTCAAAGAGCGGATTGCTGTTGTCTTGGGCATTGTGAGTATCCACCAGCGTGCCGAGGAAGCCCACCTTCACGCGGTCGCCGTATTTGTAGATCAAACCAGTGCGGATCATGTAGTCCGGGGCGTATTGAGGACTGCCGCCATCGTTCGGGCCGCCGTAGAGCTCGGCTTCGAGGATGGAGACGTTCGTGTAGAAGTTCAGGGAGCTGGAGCGCTCCAGGTCACCACGGCCTGCAAGACGATCGGTGAGCCCGATCAGGTCGATGTCGAGGGCGGCGTCCCAGCCGTAGTTGATGCTGCGGCCCACGCTGCGCAGGACGGTGGCACCGGCCACCGTGGTGGTGCCAAAGCGGTTGTCCATGTCGATCAGGAAGAGGCTGGTGTCATAGGTGAGCCATTTCACCGGACGACCGCGCGTGCCGAGCTCGTAGCTCCAAGTAAGGCCAGGCTCGGCATCCGTAGCGACAGATCCCGGAAGCGCGACGATGGATTCCTGGAAGATGGAGGCGCGGTAGCTCTGGGAGATGTTTGCATAGATCGAACTTTCATTTCCGAGGTCATAGGCCATGCCGAGCCCAAAGAGCGGCTGCACATCGAGCTGGCGTTTGCCCACCTCGTTGATGTAGGCACCCGTCGCGGCCACAAAATTGCGGCTGTGAACCTCCTGCTGGATCGTTTCGAGCCGGAAACCCGGCGTGATGCTGAATTTGCCGAAGGTGAATTTGTTCTCGGCAAAGATGGAGCCGTAGATTGTTTCGCGATCTGAATCGAGAATGAAGTGATTGCCGATTTCGGCATCCGGTGTGAGGCCGCGCATGTCCACGCGTGGGGACTGGCAGTAGTAGAAATGCATGCCGGCGGAGAGCGTGTGCTTGTTTCCCCAGGCCTCCCAGTCGTGGCGGATGCGTGGCTCGACGCCGAAAGTGTAGAATTGCTGGTTCTCGATGTTGTTGTTGGCCGCGGCAGGCACGGTGCCAAAGCCACCGCCGTTCTGGCGTTTGCTCCAGCGCTGGTAGTAGCCGCCCCAGGCTTTCACACTGAGCTCGGTGCCTTCTTGAATCTTGTGCTGCAACTCGGCGCTGGCGGCGTAGCGCTTCAGACGGAAGCGGTCATGCAGCTTCGTGGTCATCTCCGGCGTGGAGGCAAAGGCCGCTGCGGTGAGGCCGCCGGGTTCACCGTGCTCTTCTTCATACAAATCCACGCTGAAAATGAGGCGCGTGTCATCGCTGATGGTGTGGACGAGCTTCACGTTGCCGCCGTCGAGACGGTAATCGCTGTTCCAATTGCGGAAGCCTTCGCTGCTGCGGTGGTTGTAGTAGCCGTAGTAGCCCCAGTCGCCGTAGGTGCCGTCCACCGCCGTGTAGCTGGAGAAGAGATTGTCGGTGCCGTAGATGTTCTGCGAGCGGAAGCCGAAGGCCTTGTCACGGCGCGGCATGTAGGTGACGTAGTTGAACACGCCGCCAGGCTGCGGGCCATACATCAGGCCGCCGCCGCCGCGGATGAACTCCATGCGGTCCACGACATCGAGCGGCGGGGTGTAATAGGCCTCCGGGTAGCCAAATGGATCCGCATGGATCGGGATGCCGTCCTTCAGCACCTGCATAAACTGGAAGCGATGCGGCTCGCCGAGACCACGGTAGCCGATGCTGACCAGCGGGGTGGTTTCCTCGGAGAAAAGCAGGCCGGGAGTCGAGGCGAGAGCCTGGCGGTAGTTGTTGGCCTGCACCTTTGGCAGGGCGTCGAGGTCGATCACCGTCGCTCGCTTGCCGGCGTAGATTTTGGTGCCCTCAACGGCCTGCGGGAAGGAGTTCTGCGTGATCGAATCGCTCTCCGACTCGCCAAAAACAGTGACCATGTCGAGCTCCTCGGCAGGCAGCTCGGAGCGAAGATTGGGTGACTGGGCGTGAGAAGCTGTCGCAAGAGCCAGAAGAGCGCCGAGTGCGATGGCGGGGCCGGTGAGGGACATTCGAGGGAGCATGGTTGAGGTATTGAAATTGAGATTCTGTCGCAACAGTGGCGGATAGTGTCGTATCTTCTGGGTCGCGCAAGCACATTTTGCGATTGAGTCTCAATTGCTAATTGACGCCACTATTTTGCGTTTTACCCATCTTCACCGCTACCCGCCTTGATTTTTCGTGGGGAAGCACGTTTCACCTCGTCCTTGCCCTCCCGCCCATGACACCTCCTTCCACCTCAGCATCCCCGGCCGCCCCAGCCAGGCTGGCGTGGCGCTTTGGCATGCTCGAGGACGTTCCGGTCGGTCTTTCCTGGCTTCTCGCAGTCAGCACAGGCTTCCTCGCCGTCGGTATCGCGGGCGTTTTTGCCACCGAAATGCCGGTCATCCATCTCAAAACGCTCGCCGATGTGATGCACGCAGATGACCTGCCGCTCATCGAGACCACAATGGCCGAGCTACAGGCCGAAAACACCGAAGAACCCGCTCCTGCCGAAGATGCTCCGCCGGAGACTACCGAGGTTTTGGAGGTCGAAATGCCCGAAGAGGCTCCTCCGCCCGATCTCGACCTGCCGGAAATCGCCGAGGCGATGACCCAAGAGGACATTTTCGCCATTCCGACCGCTCCGAAGATCGAGGATGCCCTCAAGCCCGTCGATCCCGTCCTCCGCCCGAAGCCCGCTCCCACGCCCACCCCACGGAAATCGACCACCGCCTCCCGCACGCCCTCCTCTTCCACCACCCCTGGCACCCCGGGCGGCACACCCGGCGGCACCGGCACCGGTCGCAGCGGCGGCCGCATGGTCACGCCCGCCCCGCCGTATCCCAGCTTTGCCAAATCGCAGAACATGCAGGGCACGGTGCGCCTCAGCCTCAGTGTGGGACCTTCCGGAGCCGTCGAAGGTGCCACCGTCGTCAGCAGCACCGGCTTCTCAGCTCTCGACAGCTATGCCGCGAACTGGGTGCGCCGGAACTGGCGCTTCCCCGCCACCGGCACCGGCAAGCGCTACACCCTTCCTCTCTCCTTCCGACTTCGCTAAACAGCCCTCCCCATGCTCGCCAACATCGTCATCGAATTCATCCACAAAGGCGGCCCGATCATGTACCCGATCCTGGTCGTCTCCGCGTTCGCGCTTTGCGTGCTCGTCGAGCGCATCTTCTGGTGGCTCCGCCTCGCCTCCAAGCGTGATTCCAAGCAGCTCGACCGTGTTTACGAGGCCCTCGAAGCTGGCGATCTCACCAAGGCCATCTCCGAATCCCAAAACACCACTGATCCCGTCGTGCGCATGATTCACCACGGCCTCCACCATCGCCGCAGCAGCATGCAGGGTGCCCTCGAAGTCGCCGCCGGCCAGGAACTACAGGGAGCCGGCCGCTTCCTCGGTGCCATGGACACCATCGTCACGCTCGCGCCGCTGCTCGGCCTGCTCGGCACCGTCACCGGCATCATGGGCAGCTTCACCAGCATCGGCAGCAGCGAGCTCGCCGTCGAAAAAGTCACCGGCGGCATCGGCGAGGCCCTCATCGCCACCGCAGCGGGCCTCGGCATCGCCATCGGCACGCTCGTGCCCATGAACTACTTCCACAGTCGCCTCGCCGCGCTGAAATTCGACCTCGAAGCCGCCGCCAACAACGTGCTCATTTTGGCCGCGCAGCATGGCTTTGACAAAGTCGCCGCGAAACACTGATCCACGCCGTGAAGCTTCACTCTCCTCTTCCCGAGAAAAAGACGCGGCTGGAGATCATCCCGCTGATCGATGTCATGTTCTTCCTGCTCGCCTCCTTCATGATGGTGAGCCTCACCATGACGAAGCAGCAGACGATCAAGGTGAACCTCCCCGTCGCCTCGGCGGCTCAGAGCGACTTCAAACCGGACATGATCAACCTCGCCGTGAATGCCCAGGGCGATGTTTTCTACAACAAAGCCTCCATCACCCTGCCCGCGCTCGAAACCGAGCTCGCCAAACGCTTCGGCCAGGACCCCGCCACGCCCGTTTACATCAGCGGCGATGTGAACACACGCTTCGCCGACCTCGTGAAGGCGCTCGACCTCGTCAAACGCGTCGGCTTCACCAAGGTGGCCTTCAACGTGAAACCCACCGGCGGCACTCCCGCGCCCGCCCAGCCATGAAGCGCCTCCTTTCCACCCTCCTCGTGATCGTCACGCTCGGCCTCTGCGCCATGTGCGTCGTGCAATGGGTGCGCGAGGAACGCCTCCGCGGCCACATCGCCGATCTCGCCAAGCGTCTCGAAGCTGAAAACACCGCCCGCGTCGAGGCTGAGCGCAAAGCCGCCGAATACGAAAAAGAAATCGAGCGCCTCACCATCCTCCGCGCCGAGGTCGAGGCCAAGCTGCTGACCGCCACCACCGAGCTCACCGAGATGGGGGCCGACTCCGTCGCCCGCGGTTACACTCTTGCTTACTTCCTCAACGAGTTCGTGCAGACGCAGGCGAAGCTCGCCGCCATGGAAAACGCCGTCGGCAAAGGCACCGAGGCCCTCAAGGAGCACAACGCCTCTGTCACCGCTCAAAACGCCACCATCGCCAAACAGAACGAGCTCCTCAAACAGCTCGCCGACGAGCGAAACACTGCCATCGAAAAGCTCAACGCCCGCACGAAGGAGTTCAACGAGCTCGTCGAGAAGTACAACAAGCTCGCCAAGAGCCGCTGATCACACCTCAAACTCATCCGCCGGATCAAACGGCGGCATCGGCACATTGATGATTTTGAGTTTACCCACGGCGCGATGCACGCAGCCCGGCCGGATCATCACCGTCGTCATCGGTTTCAGCGGAATGATCTGCCCGTCCGCCTCCAGATGGCCTTCGCCTTCGAGCACGATGTAGATCTCCGTCATCTTCTCATGCCAGTGCGCCCTCGAGTCCGCGTGAATGTCCGTAAGATGCACCGTCGCCAGCGTGTTCCAAGGCTCCTTGAAAGCCCGACGAGCCTGCCCGCACGGGCAAGGCGTCGGCGTGATCTCATCCAGTTGGGCGACAGCGAATTTGGGCTCGGACATAGGCGGTGAATGACGAAAGACTACTGACGGCGGTGTGTCGTGGCAAACGTGGCGGCATCTCTTGCCGCATGCAGCACATACAGGATACGCACCCCCGCATTGCCCGGCAAAGGGCGGTAATAAACAAGGTAATTGGGATACTCAGTCACCACACCCATGCGGATGCCTTTGAGCGTCCGCCGCAGCGGAGAATACTCAGTGCCAATCAAGGGGTGGCTCGCCAGTTCAATAAAAAGCCCAGTTATCGCCTCATAAACATGATCTGCCGCCACTGGATTGTCGCTCGCGATGTAACTGGTGATTTCCACCAAGTCATCGTTTTGGACGTCTGGATGTATTTCCAGCCTCGGCTCAGGCATGACTCGATTTTTGCTGAAGTCGTTCCCTGACTTTCGCCATCACCACTTCTCTGAAGGCATTCATGTCCGTGATGGTGATGAACGGCCCTTTGTCCCGCTCTTCCAAAATCTCCTCTAAAGCCTCGCGAGCCGGATTGATGTCCGTTTCGACGCGGAGGCTGGCTTCAGGCGGATCGAGTGTGAGCGTTGACATGTGCAAAGCCTAGCACACCAGCCTATTTCTGGCAGCAGCTTTCTTTTCTTGATGCCTCAAAGCGCCGCCAGCGCCGCGGCGGCGACTTCGGCGGTCTGGTCGAGGTCCACTTTGCTGTGGGCCATGCTGATGAAGCCGGTCTCGAACTGGCTCGGTGCGAAGTACACGCCGTTGTCGAGGCATTGGTGGAAGAATTTGCGGAAGGCGGCCAGGTCGCTCGTTTTCGCGTCCTGCAGGCTGTGCACATCCTTCTCGGTGAAGAAGAGGCAGAACATGCTGCCTTTACGATACCACTTGTAGCCGAGGCCCTTCTTCTTGAGCACGTCGAGCACGGCGTCCTCCATGGTCTGGCCGAGATTTTCGAGCAACGAGTAGCCGCCGAGCCTTTCGATCTCGCGGAGTTGCGCGAGACCGGCGGCGAGCGCCACCGGATTGCCGCTCAAGGTGCCCGCCTGATACACCGGGCCGATCGGCGCGAGGTAATCCATCACATCCGCACGTCCGCCGAAGGCACCGACGGGCAAACCGCCGCCGATGACCTTGCCGAGGCAGGTCAAATCGGGCGTGATGCCTTCCAGCTCCTGCACACCGCCTTTGGCGAGCCGGAAGCCGGTCATGACTTCGTCGAAAATGAGCAGCGCCCCATGCTTCGCGGTGATTTCGCGCAGCTTTTGCAGGAAACCGGGCTTCGGCAAAATGAGGCCCGCATTGGCCGGATACGGCTCGACGATCACGCAGGCGATCTCGTGGCCTTGTTTCTCAAAAAGCTCCTCAAGTGCGGCTTCCTCGTTGAAAGGCAAAACGCTGGTCAAAGCGGCAAAGTCCTTCGGCACACCCGCGCTGTCCGGATTGCCATGCGTGAGCGCACCGCTGCCGGCGGCCACGAGGAGGCTGTCGCTATGCCCGTGGTAGCAGCCGTCGAACTTCACCAAGCGGTCGCGCTTCGTGAAACCGCGGGCGAGGCGGATGGCGCTCATCGTTGCCTCGGTGCCGCTGCTCACCATGCGCACCTTTTGGATGCTTGGCACCCATTCGCAGATCGTGCGGGCCATTTCGACTTCGTACATGTTCGGAATGCCGAAGCTGACACCTTCCTTCGCCGCGCGGTGGATCGCCTCAATAACGGGAATCGGTGCATGGCCAAGGATCGCGGGGCCCCAAGTGCCGACGTAGTCGATCATGCAACGGTCATCCACATCGTAGATGCGGCAGCCTTTGGCCCGCTTCACGAAAAAGGGATCACCGCCGACATTGCGGAAGGCACGCACAGGCGAGTTCACGCCGCCGGGGATGTACTGCTTGGCGAGATCGAAGAGCTTGGTGGAAAAGGGTCCGTTGGGCATGACTAGAAATGACGAAATCAGAATGACGAAGGTCGAATGAAGCGGGCAGGGATACGCGAAAGCCTCCAGCCGTCGAACAAAAGGTTGCCCGCCGGCGTCGGAGTCGGGTATTCTACGACTGCGAACCCTTATGAAACGCCTCTTTTTCCTCGCTCTCTGCCTCACGGCGTTTTCCTCCGTCCCGGCGCAGCTCTCGCGAAACAAATCCTCCCTGCCGCAGGAGCCCGGCACCTTCTCCATCGAAGGTCTGACGCCGCGACCCGTCGTGGTGCGCATCCAGGCGGAGGCCCCGGTGTACACCACGAACAAATTCGACCGTGCCATCGGCAGCTTTGCGCCCGGGGTGCCTGTCACGCTCGTGGCGATGAGCGATACCTCCTACCGCGTGCGCGGCCGTGCCCGCCATGGTGATGTGGCCGGCTGGGTGAAGCAATCGGACGTGCTCTCCGCCGATCCAATGCTCGCGGACAAATTGAAGAAGCTCTTTGAGCGCACCAAGCAGGTCGCCGAGCTCATCAAGAACAACCAAGTGGCCCTCGGCATGACCAGCGAGGAAGTGCAGGCCTCTCTCGGCAAGCCCACCCGCAAGAGCGCGAAGATCAACGCTGGCGGCAAAGAAGAGCGCCTCGAATACGCGATGTTTGAGAAAGTGCCGCAAGTGACCACTGGCCGCGATTCCTTCGGCCAGCTCGTCCAAACCATCGTCTATGTGAAGGTCGAGGTCGGCACCCTCAGCCTCAGTTTCAAAGACAACGTCGTCGATGAGATCGAGGAAACCAAAGGCAACCCGCTTGGCAACGGCGGCGTGCAGATCGTGCCAGCACCGATCCTCTTCTAATCGATCAAAGCCCGCACACGTTCCGGCGTCCAGCCAGCCTCACGCAGGCTGCGAAGCGAGCGGGCGTCATCGCGTTTGGCGAGACGTTTGCCGGATTCATCGGTGATGAGGCGATGATGATGCCAGCGTGGCACGGGCAGGCCGAGAAGATGCTGAAGCAGGCGGTGAAGATGCGTCGCGGGAAGCAGATCCTCACCACGCGTGACGAGTGTGATGCCTTGCAGGGCATCATCGACCACGACGGCGAGGTGATAGCTCGCTGGCGTTTCTTTGCGGGCCAGCACAACATCGCCAAAGATTGCTGGATCAGCGGTGATTTCGCCGCGCGAGAGCTCGGTGAAGGTCAGAGGAGCTTCGAGGAACTGCAGCGCCTTCATCACATCGAGTCGCAAAGCATACGCGGCACCGTTGGCGAGTCGTTGCTGACGTTCCGCCGCATCGAGATGAAGGCAGGTGCCGGGATAAAGCGGTCCATCGGGACCTTGCGGGGCATTCCCGGCTCTTGCGATCTCGTCCTGGATTTCGCGTCGCGTGCAAAAACAAGGGTACAGCAGTCCTTTGGCCTCCAACTGGCCCAAAGCGGATCGGTAGTCGTCAAAGTGATCACTTTGCCTGCGAACCGGTTTTTCCCACGAAAGGCCCAACCACGCCAAATCCTCGAAAATGGCTTCTTCATACTCGGGTCGTGCTCGCGTGGCATCGATGTCCTCCAACCGGATCAGAAAGCGTCCGCCATCAGCTTCGCGGTCCGCAAACAAGGCCGCGAAAGCATGACCGAGGTGCAGCCATCCCGTCGGGCTTGGGGCGAAGCGGGTCGTCTCTGGCATAAAATCACACGCCGCTGAGTTTGCGCACCACTTCACCAGCCAGCACGAAGCCAAACGTGCCCGTGACAAACGTCGCCGCACCAAAACCCGCGGCGCAATCGAGCCGCAGACCGGCCTCCGTGCCTTCTTGAGGCTCGAGTTTGCAGGTGCCGTCAGCTTGCGGGTAGATCGCCCGCTCGGTGGAAAACACACACGGCACTCCAAACGCCATCGGGCGGCCTTCGAGGCTCTTCGCGAAGCCAAAATCACGTCGCAAACACTGCCGCGTGCCTTTGAGCAGCATGTCCGCCCCCGCGAAGCCGAGATCCGTCAGCTTCACCGCCGTCGCATCGCGACGACCTCCCGCCGAGCCGCTGGTGATGATCGGAAGGCCGCGTTGCACGCACTTCGCAATGATCAGTGCCTTGATCGACGTGCGGTCGATGGCATCGACGACATAATCGAAGCCGCCGTCGAGCAGGCGATCAGCATTCGACTCGGTCAAAAACTCAATCACGCGGTTCACGCGGCAGTCGGGATTGATCTCCGCCACGCGACGCGTGAGCACCTCGACCTTCGGCACGCCGACGGTGCCCGCGAGCGCCGGAAGCTGGCGGTTCGTATTCGTGATGCACACGTCATCCATGTCGATCAACGTGAGCTGGCCGATGCCGCTGCGTGCCAGCGCCTCCACCACCCACGAACCCACGCCACCCACGCCCACGACCGCCACATGCGCCGCCGCGAGCCGTGGCAGCGCCGCGACCCCATAAAGCCGCGCGATGCCGCCAAATCGTTGCTGGTAGGATTCGTCCATGCGCGTTCCTACGCGCAGCCGCGTGGCAGGCAAGCGTTGTGGATTACTTCATGCCGTCCGCCGCGCCCCAGGGCTCGATTTGACGCAGATGTTTCGTCGCGAGCTGGGCGTAGCATTCCGGCAGGTCAAACTTCGCCAGCACGTCGCGCAGCATCGCGGCATACGGCCACTGCTGGTCCTCGTGAATGGCGAGTTCGTGGAAGGAGGTGAGCGCATGCTTCAGCGTCACCTGCTTCACCGTCGGCGAAAGCAGCGCGGCGAACGCCGCAGGCAGTGCGCCCCAACCGTTGCCGACGAGATGAATCTCCTCGTGACCTGCCGCGGCGAGCAACTGCACCACACGCAGCACGTCATGCACACGCTGGCCGAGCAGCGGACGATCCAGCATGAAGCTGTAGGCCGCGTAGAAGTAGTGACTGCCGTAGCGGGCGAGGAATTGGTTCACGCCGCAGGTATCCGGCTGCGAATCGCCAATGCCGCGCACGTCACAGGCAAAGAACGCCGCGTCCGGCGAGGCGGTGATGAGCTCCTGCACGAGCGGCTCGTCGCGCAGCTCCGCATCGGCGGAGTGATGGGAAATGTAGAGCACCGCCTTCTTCAAACCACGCGGCAGGCGCGAAGTGAGCGTCTCATCGCTCAAACGCGTCACGAGCGCATGCACCTCCGGCTCGGTTTCGACCGCGTAGGTGCAGTAGGACTTCGCGGGATACTTGCGATTGCCCGCGCTGCGCAGGATGCGGTAGTCCGGCGCGGTCTCCGGCAGTGCTGGCAGCTTCAGCACCTCACGCACGACCTTGAGATCGAATTTGCCGCGCTTTTTCGCCAACGACTCGGCTTTCGCCTTCGTGAACGACATGATCGTGCGACTGCTCATCGCGCCGACCTGGCCTTTGGGCGTGCAAAGAAGGTCCGCTTCCTTCTCGACGGTGATCGCAGGCTCTGCCTCGGCCATTTTCATGCCGGTGGCCTTGCCAAAGAAGCGATACATCGCCTCGCGGTTCGGCTGCGTGTAGCCGTGCGGATCGGGGCCGGTGTGCAGCGCGATGTTCTCCGGCTTGCCGAGCAGGGTGTAGAGCTTCTTGAGCCGCTCGTAGGTCTCCGCGCTGCCACGAGCATCAAAGTAATCTTTCTCCTGCGCCATGATGATCACGGGCTTCGGCGCCATCGCAGCGAGGAAGTCGCAGTGATCGAGGTCGAAGGCCAACACACGCGGCGGGCACTGCTCGTTGTCCTGTGGCAGCTCGTTCTCCGCATCGCGGCGGAACGTGGTCACGAAGCACGACGGCGCCCCCATGGTGAAACGCGGCTCCAAACCGCACAACCAGGTCGTCTGCGTGCCACCGCCGGAGTTTCCGGTGACGCCGATGTGCCGCTCGTCGATCTCCGCACGCGTGAGCAGGTAGTCGAGCGCACGAATGGCATCCCACGCGAACCACGCGCCGAGAAACTCGCCCACGAGCAGCATGGGATTGCCCATTTGATTGTGCTCCGTCGTGCCGCCTTTGAGACGTGAGCCGAGTTTTTCATCGAGATACTGAAAGCGCTCACCCTGACCGGCCGGGTCGATCAAAAAGCACGCCATGCCCTGGCGTGCGAGTCCTTGCGCGAAGCTTTGATATGCCGTCTCCGCTTTTCCATTCAGCGAGTGACCGCACACGCCGATCACGCCCGGCACCTTGCCCTTCGCGTTCGTCGGCAGATACAAGTTGCCGGTGACGATGAACTCCGGCCGGCTTTCGAAGTGGATGTTTTCGATGCGATAAGCCTCGCGCTCGATCACCCGCGTCACCTTCGCATTCAGCGGCGTCTTTTCCGGAAAGGGACCGAAGCTCTCGCGAATGCGCTTTTGGACCGACTTCACATAGGCCTCCGCATCGGCCTTCGTCTTCAGTTGAGCTCGATTGGCATTCCCGCGTGCTTCCGATGCCCGCACCTCGATCACGAGCCAATCCTGCATCATGCGCGGAAAGCGGTTCAGAGGCTCCAAACTGCCAACGGAGGCTGTTTTGACCGCGCTTTGAGCCTTTACGCTGCTCACTCCGCTGAAGAGCGATCCGCTCAAGGTGGCCAAACTGCTGGTTCCAATGAAATGACGGCGGGAGAAAGATGAATCGGACATGTGTGCAGTGAAGTACGGCCCGACCTCGCCGATTTCGCCGGCAGCACGTTTGTGATTCTCTGACCAACAAAAAAGCCCGGGCATTGCTGCGCCGGGCTTCGTGGGAAATGGGGGCCGTGGGGCTTAGTGTTTGCAGGTCTTGCAGTCGGTGGTCTTCTTGCTGTCGCAGCAGGCGGAGGTGCCGGACTTGCAGCATTCCTTCTTGGGAGCGAGCGGGCAGGTGCCGCAGCTGGTGAGACCGATGACGAGGGCGAGGGTGGCGAGTACTTTCATGAGGATGGTGGTGTTGCTGTTGGATGAGGTGAAGCGACGCGGCGCGTCCGATTCGCTTTCAGATACGAGTTTGCCAAGCAAGCTTTATTCCTGGCAAGCACGAAATCTCAGCTATGCGCATGTTTTGCCTTCTCCGCGGCGATGAGGCGGGCGCGTTTTGCCACCTCCATGCGATGGGCGATCTCCCATACCCCCCAAGTGGCCACGTAACTGACCGCCGAGCAGATGGCGCCGAGCACCAAACCACCGATGAGCATCACCGGCGCATGCTCTTTCAGCACCAGCCACGCCTCCACCGCCGAATCTGGCAGATGATCCGGGAAGGGCGTGGTGGGCACCTCGGTGTAGAGGCCGAGGAACCATTTGCCGATGGCATACTCGATGGGGACGAGAATCGGGACGGTGACGGGATTGCTCACCCAGCAGATGGCCAGCGCGATGGGGATGTTCACGCGGAACAAGGCGCACAAGATGGTGGCCGTGGGCATCTGGATGGGCAGCAGTTGTAGCGTGATGAACCAGCCGATGGCCATGCCGCCCGAAAAGGTATGCTGCGTGGGCTTCCACACCTGTTTGTCGAGGAAATGGCGGGCAAACCAGCGCATGACAGGCCGCTGCCGCAGTTTGCGCGGGTGTTTCAGGAAACGGTAGGTCTGGAAGACCGACCGTCGGAACCAAGAACGAAGGCGGATCAGCATGCTGGTGTCATCCAAAGTAAGCCCAAACCAGCAAACCACCGCCGAGCGCGATGCGATACCAGGCGAAGCCATTGAAGGTGTGGGACTGAACGAAGCGAATGAGCCACTTTACGACGATGAAGGCAGAAATCGCGGAAACGAGCGTGCCAAGCGCAACCATGGCCCAGTCCTCGCCGGCCGCCTCGCCATCTTTGAACGCCGAAAGGATCTTGTAGCCGCCCGCCGCCATCAGCGTGGGGATGCCCAGCAGGAACGAAAACTCCGTCGCGGCTGGTCTCGCGATACCGAGTGCCATTGCCATGAGGATGCTGGCACCGGAGCGGGAGGTGCCGGGAAACACCGCGGCGAGCAATTGCGCCATCGCCACGGCCACCACGACGGTCCAGGTGATGCTTGTGATGCCCTGACGGCCTTTTTGCATCGCCTCGAGCACCAGGATGACAATGCCACCGATGAAAGTGGCCCATGCCACGGGCGGAATCGTCTCCGGCAGCTCGATGTCGAGCTTCTTGATCACCAAGCCACCGGCCGCGGTGATGAAAAAGGCCACGGCCAGCTTTGCGAGGTAGTCTTTGGTCGCCGGATCGCTCAGCGAGGTCGCGAGCTGCTTCACGCGCTGCGTGAACACAGCGAGCACGGCCAGCACCGCGCCGCTTTGGATCACCACGTTGAAAAGATCGCTCTTCGCCGGCAGCCAGCCGAGGTTCTGCGGAATCAGCAAATGCCCGGTCGAGGAGATGGGCAGGAATTCGGTGACACCTTCAATGATGCCTAGGAGGATGATCGCGAGCCAGTCTGGCATGGGCGTGAATCGTGAGGACGGGAATGGAAGCCGCTACTTTCCGCCGCGCCGGATGCCTTGCAAGAAATGAAGACCTCAGAACTGAGGAACTTTCGTCACGCGCCAGCCTTCACATAGTCCGACATCGCATTCAGCATCACGACCACCGAGCACGCACCGGCGTCCGGGAAGCCGATGCAGGCCTCGCCGAGCGTCTTGGCACGGCCAAACTGGGCGATCATGGCCTTGCTGGCCTCTTTGCCTGCCTCCGCTGCTGCGGCAACAGCCGCGAGAGCTTCAGGAAGAGGCAAAGTGGTGACTTCCTTCGCCTTTTCAGCCGCAGGGACGAGCGCGTCGAGCATCGTTTTGTCGCCCGGTTTGGCTCCGCCGCGCTTCATGATGGCTTCAGCGGCCGCTGCGAAGAAAAGCGGCAGATCCGGCGGATCGAAGCGACCTGCGGTGGCGAGCGCTTTGCCTCCTGCGCGGAAAAGCGTGCCGAAAATGGCTCCCGAGGCACCGCCCATGCTCGTCATCATCGCCGTGCCGGTGGTCACAAAGACCTGCTCGACCGTCGTGGGCTCCAATTTCTCCAACTGGACCTTCACGGCCTCCATGCCGCGTTTCATGCCGAGGCCATGATCGCCATCGCCGAGATCGCGATCCGCTTGAGAGAGCATCGGTTCAGCTTCGATGATGGCATCAGCCACCTTCAGCATCATGAGACGGACTTGGTTGGGTTTGAGTTCCATGGGTGTTGTTGGAGAGATGGAGTGGTGGAGTATGGGAGTGATGGATGGGAGCAAAACTCCACGACTCCATCACTCCATCGCCGCGAGGGCTTACTTCGTGCCCTTGGCCTTGAGGTCATTGTACATCTGGAAGCCCTGCGCAGGCGTCAGGCCTTCATGCACCACGCCGCGCACGGCCTGCATCATGCTGATCGGCGCATCGCTCTGGAAGATGTTGCGGCCCATGTCCACGCCGTTCGCGCCTTGCTGGATGGCGTTGTAGCACATCGTCAGCGCATCGAGTTCCGGCAGCTTCTTACCACCGGCGATCACGATCGGCACGGGGCAGCAACTGGTCACGGTGTCGAACTCGGTGTCGGTGTAGTAGCACTTCACGACGTTCGCGCCGAGTTCCGCCATGATGCGGGTAGCAAGGCGGAAATACTGCGGCGTACGGGCCATCGCACGACCCACAGCGGTCACGCCCATCACGGCGATGCCGTAACGCGAAGCCGCATCGACGAGGTCGGTGAGGTTTTTGAGGCTCTGGCGCTCGTAAGCGCTGCCGATGAAGACCTGCACGGCCAAAACGCTTGCGTTGAGGCGGATGGCTTCTTCGATGTTCAGCGCGGTGGACTCATTGGAGAGCGGTTCGAAGCCGGGGCGGCCAAACTTGGCCTTCTTGCCGTCGATTTCGCCTTCCCATTCTTCGAACTGGCTCACCATCGAGGTGCCGCCGGACGCACGAAGAGCGATGGCCTTGCGGGTCGAGGCCGGAATGACGCTGCGCTGAATGCCACGCGTGAGCATGAGGCAATCGGCGTAGGGTTCGAGGGGCAGAATCGTCTGATCGACACGCTCCAGGCCGGTGGTGGGGCCTTGGAAGTAGCCGTGGTCAAAAGCGAGCATCACGGTGCGACCGTCCTTGGGATTGAAAACCTGGCTGAGGCGGTTCTTGAGACCCCAATCGTATTGGTGGGAGCCTTTGAGGAAGAAGCCCGGCGTCTCCTGAGGGACGCTCGTGAAGTATTCCTTTTCCTTTTTGTCAGCAGCGGAGGTGGAGATATCGGCCATGGTCGTGTTCGGTTGGGGATGAGTGTGAGCCTGCATGCATACGCAGGCGAGGCCGGCCTTCCATGCCAGCATTGGCGGGAGATGTGTCGGATTCGGCAAAGAGCCGCTCGACAGGCTTGAGAGGCCGGCTGGAAGCGTGGTTCCACCTCAAGGCTTAAACGCTTGCCATTTCCGGGGCACTGCGAAAGACTCGCGCCCTCATGTCCCAGCCCGCCAACGCCGAAATCACACGCCTCAGCGATCTCACGCCGCATCAAAAACGATCCGGAATCGCCGCGTGGCTCGGCTGGCTCTTCGACGGGCTCGACATGCACATCTACACGCTGGTGGCCACGCCCTTCGTGGCCGCTTTGCTCATGCACGATGGCGTCGCCGCCGCGCCGAAGGATGTGGATACGAAGGCCTCGATCATCCAGGCGGCCTTTCTCGTCGGTTGGGCGCTCGGTGGCGGCTTCTTCGGCCGTCTGGGCGATGTGCTGGGCCGCAGCCGCACGCTCGTGCTCACGATTTTGTTTTACGCGGGCTTCACCGGGCTCTCGGCGCTGTGCACGGACTGGACGCATCTGCTGGTCTGCCGTTTCCTTTCAGCCCTCGGCATCGGCGGTGAATGGGCGGTGGGTGCCTCGCTGCTCTCCGAGACCTGGCCGAAGAAGTGGCGGCCCTGGATCGCGGCCACTTTGCAGACCGCAGTGAACATGGGCGTGCTGCTGGCCTGCGCCGCGGGCGGGTTGTTTGCGTGGATCGTGAACCAAGGATGGATGCAGGAGGCCACCAGCCATCGCGTGGTCTTCCTTGTCGGCATTCTGCCGGCGCTCATCACGCTGTGGATCCGCAAAGCGGTGCCGGAAACCGAGGAATGGGCGCACGCCGCGAAGGATGCGAAGCCGCCGCGGATCGCCGAGCTCTTCGGGCCGGCGGTGCGCAGCACCACCTGGCGGGTGCTGATCATCTGCGCGGTGTCTTTGACGGCGCACTGGGCTTTCATGTTCTGGCAGCAGAGCCTCATCCGTGCCCTGCCGGAGGTGAAATCGCTCAGCGGCCCGGATCAAACGAATGCGGTGGTCGAGGCGCTGGTGTGGATCATGTGCGGCTCGATCATCGGCAACTACGTCGCCGGTGCGCTCGCGAAGCTGTGGAGCTATCGCACGTCCATCGTGGTGATGCTACTGGCCTATGGCGCGGCCATGCTGGTGGCGTTTCACAGCGCCAGTGCCTGGACGCACTCGCAGATGCTCATGTGGTATGCGGTGATCGGCTTGTGCCAGGGTGTGTTTGGTCTCTTCACGATGTGCCTGCCGCCGCTCTTCCCCACGCTGCTGCGCACCACCGGTGCTGGCTTTTGCTACAACATCGGGCGCATCGTCGCCGCCATCGGCACGGTGGTCTTCAAACTCTACGCACCGGTGGGTGATTACCACACCGCCCTCTACTACGCCGGCTGGCTCTTCATTCCGGCCGCCTTCATCGCCCTGCTGCTGCCGCAGGAGAAAGAGGAAGCCGGTGCGGTGGATGAGCCGGTGGAGTGAGTGCAACTCGGAGGGCAGGATTGCATTCCTGCCCAAGGTTCCAAACGGCGGGAATGCAATCCCGCCCTCCATTGAACAGCGTGAAGCGCAAGAATCCCCTCGCGAGGCCGGTTTGATGCGCTCCATGAAGTTCCCGGCCCTTTTTCTCCTCCTCGCGGTTGTCGCGCAAGCCCAGCAGTCTGCGGCTCCGACGCTCAAAGTCATCACCGACCGACCCGACGCGACTTACAAGATCGGCGAGACGGCCACCTTCACCATCGAGTCCTCGCAGCCAGCAGAGGTGATGCTCGTTTTCAGCAAAGATGGTGTGCAGCCGCAGCCTGCGAAGAAGGTGAAACTCGAAGGCGGCAAGCTTTCGCTCAGCAGCAAGCTCGACGAGCCCGGCTTCCTCCAGCTCCGCGCCACCAGCGGCAAGGTCACAGCCCTGGCCGCGGCGGCTTACGATCCGCTTCAAATCAAGCCGAGCATGCCGGTGCCGGAGGACTTCGATGCCTTCTGGACCGCACAAAAGGCCGCGTTGGCCAAGGTGCCGCTCAAATCGACGCTCACGCCCGTCACGACCGCGGTGAAGAGTGTCGAGGCCTTTGATCTTCAAGTCGAGTGCCTCGGTGGAAAGCCGGTCTCAGGCTACTTTGGCCGTCCGCAGGGCGCGAAGCCCAAATCACTGCCCGCCATCCTGCATGTGCATGGCGCAGGCGTGCGCAGTTCGGGGCTCGGCAGCATCTCGTGGGCGCTGAACGAGGGCGGCATGCTCTCGCTCGACATCAACGCCCACGGCATCCCGAACGGCCAGCCGGCGGAGTTTTACACCGCGCTGCAAAACGGCGAGCTGAAGGACTACTCCAAGTCCGGCAACAAGGATCGCGAGACCGTTTACTTCAAAGGCATGTTCCTTCGCCTCATCCGCGCCATCGACTTTCTCACGGCGCAGCCGGAGTGGGATGGGAAGACGCTCATCGTCTTCGGCAGCAGCCAGGGCGGCTTCCAGGCGCTCGCCGCCGCGGGGCTCGACTCACGCGTGACCTTCATCTGCGCCGGCGTGCCCGCCGGTTGCGATCATACCGGCAGCCAGGCCAACCGCGTGAATGGCTGGCCCAAGATCGTCCCCAACGGCCCCGACGGCAAACCGGACCCCGCCGCGCTCCAGGCCTCGCGCTACTTTGACTGCGTGAACTTCGCCACGCGGGCGAAATGCAAGGGCGCGGCCGTCACGGTCGGCTTCATCGACACCACCTGCCCGCCCACCAGCGTCTATGCGGCCTACAACGCCCTCACGGTGCCGAAAACCATCCACTTCGACACCCTCGCCGGGCACACGAACACGCCCGCCGCGCAGAAGTTCATGCAGCAAGCCGCCTTCAAGCACGTCCGCGACATGAAATGAGGCCTCAGTCCTGAAGTGGCCCCCTCGTTTGCCTCAAGTGAGTCCATTGGATTTTGCCTCGTCAGGAAGCGTCCCTTCTTGTAGCATTGGGGTCAAAATTGTCCGCCGGGATGTGTCTCCACATGAAGAAGATCAATGCCATTGCATGGCTTGCCTGTCTGCTTGCCCAGACTTGTGATGCAGCTCCGGGAGATTTGGATATCGGGTTTGCGCCTGGCGTGGTCGTCACGCCTCTTGGGCCTAATGCATGGGTGGCTGGTATGTCGGTGCTTCCGGATGGCAGCGTGAACATTGGTGGTTACTGGGGCTCGTCATACTGGGGACATGTTTCGGTGTTGCGCTATTTGGCAGATGGGGAACTGGATTCGACGTATTTGCTGAACCAGAGGGCGACCGGTGAACGTGTGTCAGGAGTAAATATCACTGGGATGGTGACTCGACCGGATGGCAAGGTTGTCCTCGCGACTTTTTCTGGGGGGCCGCCCGTCTTGGTGGGTCGAAATGCTGACGGAACTTTGGATCGAACTTTTGGGTACGGCGGCCTGATGAACCTCAATGGCCTGATGACTGCCCCATTCGGGCCGCCCTATCTTTTCTGCCAGGATAACTTGGGGCAGTTGCTGATCAGTGGTTTCTTTGAGGCGTGGCCGACCGTCGCCCGAGTCTCACCTGACGGGATGTGGTACAGCGAAGACCTTTCCATTTGGCCGGAGGCGATCACGGTGCAGTCGGATCGGAAAGCGTTGGTGGCAGGACGAGGAACCGGGACTGACGGCAGCAGGGATGTCACCATCGTCCGCCTTGCCGAATCGGGAGCAAAAGATGCCAGCTTTGGCTCCGCTGGCGTGACGACCATCAGCCTGCCTGCTGATCAGGTGTGCATGGGACTGCTTGTGCAGGCCGATGGAAAAATTGTGGTTGCTGGACGGTCCGCTGACCAGTCGTGGGTGATGCGTTTCAGCAGTGCGGGGGTGTCTGATGCCTCATTTGGCGTCCTCGGACAGGCCGGATCTCCGTTTATGGTGCCATCCATCGCCTATCAGGCGATGCAGGACTCCAGCGGCCGGCTGCTGGTGCTAGGCCAGCATGAAAGTGAGCCAGGGATCGTCCGGCACCATGTGCTGCGCTATCTGGCGAATGGCTCGATTGATCCCTCGTTTGGTGTTAACGGGGTGGCCCTTCTCGGCCTGACTACCCCATCGATGCAGACCACCCCGTCTCCCCGTAGCTTCGGAGGGGTTTTGAGCAGCGGGAAGATACTCTTGGGCGTGCATGCTTCGAACGGCTCGTTCACGGAATTCACACTTGTGCGGCTGCATCCGGATGGAACGCGAGATGCGAGTTATGGAGGCGGGATGATCCGGCTGCCTGGTCGGCCTACGACAGGTTCGAACCGCTTTGGTGGCGCACAAACGATGGGGCTGCTACCCGATGGCAGGATCCGTGCGGCCACCTATGCCCAGACTGGCACGACCCGTGTCTCTGAGGTATTCGCATTTCAACCCGACGGCAGCCCCGACCAAACCTTCGCCCTCCAAGGGGTGCTCGCTTTAGACGGTGTGCCTCTTTTAGCCTCGACGCTTTGTGTGCGGCCTGATGGCCGGATCGTCATCGCTGGTGACCAGCAGGCCCCGCTTCTATGGGCACATGGCCAGAGGCTGCCCACTGGTGCGGCCGATCCTGATTTTAACGGCGGCGGACTGCTCATCACCTCGGTCGGCGGCACAAGCACTCCGGCGGTCAATCGGATGATTCTGGATGATACCGGAGGCACCATCACTGCAGGAGCGGCCAGATCATCCGGGAATCTCTCTGATATTGTGGTCGCACGCCATCTCTCAAACGGCACGCTCGACAGTAGCTTTGGGCAAGGCGGCATAAGCACAACGGAGCTGGCCGAGCGAGATTTGGTCCTGTGTATGAATCGCACGGTAGATGGACGAATCCTCATCGGAGGCAGCATCGGGCCCGCTAGCAACTCCTCCGCCTCGACGCCCCTGCTGGCACGTTACTTCTCGAATGGCACTCTCGACTCGTCTTTCGGCAGTGGCGGCACCTCTTTTCCGACGTTGGAACAAAACACCCAGGTGACGGACGTGGTGCCGCTACCAGACGGGCGCTTCCTCGCCGCTCTATCGCCCGTGACTCGGTCCTTGGCTGCCCGTCCGCTTCTGGCACGGTTTTTGAGCGATGGCGCTCTGGATCCTTCGTTTGGAAACAACGGACGAGCCATGAGCAGCACATCTGCTGTTTACGCTCGCATCAGGGGTGTCGCAGTTCAAAAGGATGGCCGCATCGTGGTAGTCGGCCAGGCTGGGATCACGGATTTGCTCGACGACGAAGTCCTCGTGGGGCGTTATGAGGCGGATGGCTCGGTGGATTCGACATTTGGCAGCCAGGGTTTTCGCATCATTCCCATCGGCGATGGCGATGACTCGGCAAACGAGGTGATCATTCAGCCCGACAACAAGCTCCTCGTGGCGGCTAGCGCAGGTGTGAGCTTAGAAGGCGGGGGAAATCGAATCAACTATCGTGCTATCATCAGGCTCGAAGGCGGCCCGTTGCTCGCGAACGTGGCCCTCGAAGCCCCCGCAGATCGCTCAGCCAACGGCGTGCGGTTGCGTGGCACGGTGAACCCAAATGGCTTTGCCACCTCGGCCCTCTTTGAATACGGGCCGACTGCTTCCTACGGCCAGACCATTCCTCTCACGCTCACGGATGCGAATGGAACGGTGACAGAAAACGTCGAGACGCTGCTCTCCGGACTCACGGCAGGCACCACCTACCATTATCGGCTCACGGCGACAACGGCCGCTGGCACACGCAGCACGCCGGACAGCACCTTTTCAACCTTCTCCAGCCTCGAAACATGGCGGCAGACACATTTTGGGAGCGCGAACAACACCGGCAATGCTTCTGACGCGGCAGATTTCGACCTCGATGGTGTTCCAAACCTTCTTGAGTGGGCCTGCGGGCTCTCTCCTTCCCAGCCGTCGCGTTTAGATACGCCGGTCAATAGGAGCGCCTCCGTGATCGAGTTTACCTACCCGCGCGACGTGACGGCAGTCGGCGCGGTTTATCAGGTCGAGTGGAGCGACTCCTTGCCCGGCACCGTATGGAGCACAGTGGGAGTGTCCGAGACCATCGTGAATCAGTCGGGCACGCTTCAAACGGCGAAAGCCACGCTGCCTGCTGGTAGCAACGGTGGCCGATTTGTGAGACTTCGAGTGCAGGGACCGCCTTGAATGATGTGATCAGACTCGGCTAGGCAAGGCAGCCTGGTTAGCGCCCCAAAAGGGACTTTGTGAAACTTTTCACAAAATCGGGTTGCCGCTCCTCCCCTCGACCGGATAATCGGCGTCCAGATGACCCCCTTGCTGCCTCTCGCTGCCATTGACCTGCTCTCCCTCGCCGTCTCGGTCGGGAAGATCGTTTTCCTCTGCTTTTTGGTCATTCTGCCACTCGTCTCGATCTCGGTGTATTTCGAGCGTCGCCTCTCCGCCGTCATTCAGGATCGCGTGGGGCCAAATCGTGTCGGCCTGCCGCTCACGCTCTTCGGCTTCAAGAAGGACTGGCAGCCCCTCGGCATCGGCGGACTCGCCCAGGCCGCGGCGGATGGGTTGAAGTTCATCCTGAAGGAGGACTTCGTGCCCGCTCATGTTCGCAAAGCCTACTACTGGATGGCGCCCTGCCTCGTCGTGGTGCCGGCGTTGGTCATGTGCGCCGTTTTGCCCTTCGGCAGCGAGATGGATTTGAGCTTCCTCAATCCCATCGTGACCTCCATTTTCGGCGGCAGCGGCTTCACGCAGCCGGTGAAGCTCGTCATCGCCGATCTCAGCGTCGGGCCGCTCTTCACCTTCGCCATCGCCTCCATCGGTGTGTATGGCATCGTGCTCGCTGGCTGGTCGTCGAACTCCAAATACCCCTTCCTTGGCGGAGTGCGTTCCAGCGCCCAGATGATCTCGTATGAAATCAGCCTCGGCCTCTCGATCATCCCCGTCTTCATGATCTTCGGCGAGCTGAACCTCGGCAAGATGTCCGCCTACCAGGACGCGAACGGCTGGCTCCTGCTGCCCTTCTGGGGCGAGGGCCTCAGCCTCCAGCGCTGGGCGCTCATGATCCCCATCGTCATCAGCTTCTGCATCTTCACCGTGTCGATGTTTGCCGAGACGAACCGCCTGCCCTTTGACCTCGCGGAGTGCGAAACGGAACTCGTCGCCGGCTACCACACCGAGTACAGCTCGATGAAATTCGCCCTCTTCTTCATGGGTGAATATGCCGCGATGATCATCGGCTCCGGCATGGCCGTCACGCTCTTCCTTGGCGGCTGGAGCATTCCCTTCGCGCCTTACCTCGGTCTCGCCTTTGAAGCCGGCAACACCCCCTGGTGGCTTGGCCTGCTGCACATCGGCACCTTCTTCGCCAAGGTGTTCGCCTTTATCCTCTTCTTCATCGTCATCCGCTGGACGCTTCCCCGCTTCCGCTTTGACCAGTTGATGGCCCTTGGCTGGAAAGTCTTCTTCGAGCTTGCCCTCGCGAACGTCTTCCTCACCGCCCTGATCCTTTGGTGGACGCAGAAGTAAGCCGGTTCTGCACCCCAAACGCCGCGTGAGCGCCTAAAAAGCCGCCGAGCGTGTCCGCGAGCCAGTCCCACACATCGCCGCCGCTGCGGCCGGGGACGTGGAGTTGATGCCACTCGTCCAAAACGCCGACGAAGGAGCAAAACAGCACCGTGAGCACGATGGCCGTCGTGCGGCCTTGGGCGAGACCGGCGAGCCGCAAACCTAGCAGAAAGCACATGCCGCCAAGCGTGAAGTAGGTGGCGTGCTCGACTTTATCGATGCCCGGAAAGCCTCCGGGTAGTGCCGTGCTAGGTTGAGCGGAAAGCCAATACAACACACCGCCCCACACGAGAACCGCGAGACGCCAGAACAGGGGCTTGGAGAGAGGAGAAAGCATCGAGAGAGGTAAAGCGGGCGAGCGATGAAAGGTCAAGTGGTCACTCGGGGCCAATGACACTTCAGCCGTAACGATGAAGTTGAAGTATCCAAAGATCGCGGCAGCGTTTTGGAACCGGAGCGCAGCGGAGATAGACAGCCGCAGGCTGCCCGGAGGGTGAGCGAAGCGAATCAATGCTCCAGCCCTCTGGAGCTTTCCGCGGGCCGAGAGACGCTCGAAAGCGCCGGAGGGCCGGCGCACTCCAGGACGCTGCCGCGAGCCTTCACCTGCTTTGTCAGGCGCAGGATTGACTCGTCTGCATGATCACTCAGCTGAGGAAGGGAGAACGCGTTCTGTTGCGTCACAGCACGTCGTTTTCAATACGACATCATTTTCATCGTATGTCCGCCCCAATCACTCCGGCAGCTTGTCGAAATGAAACTGGCAGCAGCCGAGATCGAGGGTCTTGGCGTTGTTGGAGAGTTTTTCGCGGAAGGTGGTGGCGAGGGCGTAGATGCGTTGCTGGCCTTGCTTCTCGACTTCGAGCAGACCGGCCTCCTTCAGCACGCGGAGGTGCTTGGAGACGTTGTAGGGCGTGACGCGGAGGGCTTCACACAGCTCCGTCACGGGCTTGGCCCCGGCGATGAGCTGACGCACGAGACGCAGCCGGGTCGGCTCGCCCAGCGCACGCATGGCGCTGAGGCAGTCGAAGGTTTTGCGGGCGGGCATGGCTCGGAAATACAGCGCGGAGGATTTTTCTGCAAGATGCGTGCTTGGCGCTTGTTTATTTGCCACATCTGGCAAATAAAAACAGCCCATGTCCCAACGCGCACGCTACATCATGATCGGAGGCTTCCTCGGAGCCGGCAAAACGACCACCGTCGGCCGGTTGGCTCGGCATTTGAGCGATCAGGGGTTGAAGGTCGGCCTCATCACGAATGACCAGGCGGGCGGCCTTGTGGATACCAAGCTGCTGCGTGGTCAGGGCTACGCGACGGAGGAAATCGCCGGTGGGTGCTTCTGCTGCCGCTTCAACACGCTCGTCGATGCCGCGAGCAAGCTCACGAATGCCTCGAAGCCAGATGTCTTCATCGCGGAGCCGGTCGGAAGCTGCACGGACCTTGTCGCGACGGTGACGTATCCGCTGCGCCGCATGTATGGCGATGCCTTCACCATCGCGCCGCTAGCCGTACTGGTCGATCCGGTGCGGGCACGGCGTGTCTTCGGACTCGATGACGGCGGCACGTTCTCGTCCAAAGTGGCCTACATCTTCAAAAAGCAGCTCGAAGAGGCCGATGTGATCGTCATCAGCAAAAGCGATCTGATCGACGAAACACAGCGCGAGCAACTGCGGGCTGTCTTGGCGAAGGAATTCCAGCTGGCCAAGATCGTGACGGCCTCACCACGGCAGGAAACCGGCCTCGACGAGCTTTTCAGCACGCTTATGAGCGGCGAACAGGCGCGGCGCAATCCGATGGCGGTCGATTACGAAGTCTATGCCGAGGGCGAGGCCTTGCTCGGCTGGCTGAACGCCACCGTGTCGCTCCAATCAGACGATGAGTTCGATGCGAACGTCTTCCTCAAAAAGCTCGCCACGAATGTGCAGGGCCGATTGCAGGTCGCGGGAGCGGAGATCGCGCATTTCAAGATGACCTTCAGTCCGGATGACGGCATCGCGGGCGAACTAGCGAGCATCAATCTCGTGCGCAGCGACTACATCGCCGAACTTGGCATGGAACTCGACGAACCGACCACCGGCGGCCAGTTGATCATCAATCTGCGTGCTGAGGCCGATCCCGCCTCGCTGATGGATTCCGTCAAAGCAGCCCTCGATCAGGTCAAAACCAGTTTCTTCGGCCTGCAGGCCACTTTGGAGCACGAAGAGCACTTCCGCCCCGGCAAGCCGGTGCCGACGCACCGGGATGGATGAGACCACTTCACTTTTGTGAGCGGATCAGGCGCTGAATTTCGTCGTGATTGCCGATAAAGAAGAAAACCAGCTCCGGTGGTGTGGCGATAAACACAAAGGCGAGCCTCTCATCCAATCCGACACGACACTCGAAGAGCGATTTCGTGAGCCTGCGGATGCCAATGCCGGAATGCAGATGCGGCCTTCCCCAGGTAGCGACGACGGCATTCATTGCCGCACCAATGATCTTGCGTTCTGCCTTGGATCGGGCGCGGAGCTGCTCAAGCAGGTCGTCAGTGACTTTAACGCTTAACGAGGGCTTCGAGGTCGCCGGTGAATTCGCGGAGCTTTCCTGCCCGCCTTTGTTTCCCGATTTTTTCATGCGTATTCCTTTCGAGAGCCTCCAGCTCCTGTGTGGTGACTCCGTACTCGCGCGAAGCATAGTCCATGGATTCCACCGTCACCGGGCGCAGTGCGATGATGCGTCCATCGAGGACGATGCCGATGTCATCGCCCCGGAGGGATCGTCTCAGCAAGGCCGAAAGATTTGCCCGTGCGCTGGTGGGTGTCAGGGTGATCATGCTCATGACAGAAAATGACGCATCCACGACGGATATGCGAGCAGGATTTCCGCCTTTCATTCCCGCTACGGCTCTTCCGGCTGCCCGGCGGAATCTTGACACCGTGCCGCTCCTCCCGGAAGAGCAGGCACTTCATGATCACCTACAACCCCAAGGACTGGTGGAAGCTCATCTTCGCCTTTCACCGCAGCGATTCGTTTCGCGTGCTGCTGCCCGGCATGATCGCCGTGGCGGCTTACACGGGCCTGGTGGCATGGATTGAGAATGATTTCCTGCACGTCAGCTTCAAAAACTCCACGCTGGTGCACTCGCTCGTAGGTTTTGTGCTTTCGATGATGCTCATCTTCCGCACGAACACGGCTTACGAACGCTGGTGGGAAGGTCGCAAGCTCTGGGGCAGCTTCGTCAACAACTCGCGGAACCTCGCCCTGAAGCTCAACGCCTTCCTCCCGGCCGATGCGCAAGCCGAGCGAGACCTCTTCCGCACGTTGATCCACAACTTCATCCACGCCGCCAAAGAGCACCTGCGTGACGGGGTGAAGGCGCACAAGCTCCCTGCCGCTGGTTCTTACGATGCCGCCTACTACGGGAAGGCATCGCACGTGCCGAACCAGATCTTGAAGGCCCTCTTTGTCGAAGTCACCCGCTTGCAGCGCTCCGGCGTGATCTCCGGCGAGCAGCTCATCGTGCTCAATGCCGAGCTGCAATCCTTCGCTGACAATCTCGGCGCCTGCGAGCGCATCAAGAAGACGCCCATCCCTTACGCCTACAGCCTCTTCCTGAAGAAAATCATCTTCATCTATGTCTTCACGATGCCGGTGGGCTTCGTGCTCGATTACGGCTACTGGGCGGTGCCGGTCGTGACCTTTGTGTTCTATGCCTTTGCCTCCATCGAAGTCATCGCCGAGGAGATCGAAGACCCGTTTGGCCGCGAGGCGAACGATCTGCCCACCGATTCCATCAGCGACACCATCCGCGCCAACCTGACCGAAATCCTCTCCCAACCATGAAAGCCCTCCACCGCCTCCCGCTGCTCTTGCTGGCCCTTTTTCCCTCGCTCACGATGGCCGAGGACGGCAAACGCTTTGAGCTCACGGCTCGTGCCAGCGAGATCGATCCTCGCGCGAAACCGCATCCGGAGATCGACTTCGTTTTTGAGTCCAAAGGCAAGCCCGCGGACGTGCAGCATGCCAGCGTGGACACCCGCGTGAAGGCGAAGGGCAAGCTCGTCATCTGGCTCATGGGCCACAGCGCCGGTCTTTTCGAGCGTGTGAACCGTTTCGGCCTCCACGCCATCCGCGTGCACTACGCGAACGGCTGGTTTGGCAAGTTTGGCAATCAATCACCCGGCGCCGATGGCCAGCAAAATGGCCACATCCGCCTCGAAGCCGCCACCGGCGAGGACTTCAGCCCGCTCGTCGAGATTCCGAAGCCCGATGGCATGATGGAGCGCTCGTTTCAGTTCGTGAAGTGGCTCTCGAAAAACAATCCCGAGGGCAAGTGGGAGCAATTCATCGCCGCGGATGGCAAAGGCATCGATTGGAGCAAGGTCATCATCTCCGGCAGCTCGCACGGCAGCACCACCGCGGCCCGTTTTGCGAAGCATCAGGCCGTGGACCGCGTCGTGATGTTCTGCGGTCCGCGTGATCAATACGAAACCTGGCAGTCGCTGCCCTCCGCGACGCCGGCGAACCGCTTCTTCGGCTTCTCGCATGTGCTCGATGGCGGCTGGAGCGGTGATCATTACTGCCGCTCGTGGGAGCTGCTCGGCCTGCATGCCTTTGGTCCCATCGTGAATGTCGATCAGGTGAAGCCGCCGTATCAAAACACGCGCCGCCTCATCACCGATGCGGATGTGAAGGGCGATGACAAGCGTGCGCACTCCTGTGTGGTGCCCGGCGGTGCCTCGCCGAAAGCCGCGGATGGCAGCTACCTGCACGAGGCGGTGTGGGAGTATCTCTTCACGCAGCCTGTCGATCAAACCGGCCCCGCCGTGCCGCAGGACGCGGATTGCGATAAAAACCTCGCGCCCGCGCCGCCGAAGCCGAAGAAGAAGTGACCTCCATGCGCATCACCACCCTCGATCTCCGCTTCTGCGGCACGCCTGGCCTCATCGCCTCCTACCTCGTCGAGAGCGCCGGCGAGCTCGCGCTCATCGAAACCGGCCCCGGCTCCACTTTGCCCGTGTTGCGTGAGGCTCTGCGTGCGCATGGCGTGGATGAAAAAGCCATCGCGAAGGTCTTCGTCACCCACATTCACCTCGATCACGCTGGTGCTGCGGGCTGGTTCGCGCAAAATGGAGCCACCATCTACTGCCATCCGCATGCGGCGAGGCATTTGATTGATCCATCGAAGCTCATGAGCAGCGCCCGCATGGTTTATGGCGATCAGATGGACACGCTCTGGGGCGAGATGCTGCCGGCTCCGGCGGACAAAGTCATCGCGCTTCAGGATGGCGAGAGCGTCGCGCATGGTGACATCCGCTTCACCGCGTGGGACACGCCGGGGCATGCCCGCCATCATCATGCCTTCATCGTCGGGGACATCTGCTTCACGGGTGACACCGCCGGGCTTCGCCTCGAAGGAACAAATTATCTCAGCGTCACCGCCGCGCCGCCGCAGTTCGATCCCGATGCGTATCGTGTGTCCGTGGACCGCTTGCTCGCGGCGCATTTCAAGACGCTCTACCTCACGCACTTTGGCCCCGTGCACGATGTGACTGCTCATTTGCAGGCTTACCGTGAACGCATCGCTGAAGTGCATGCCCGCGTGGACGCGTGGGTGGCCGCGGGCTGGAGCGAGGAGCAGATCCGTCAGCATTACCGCGAGGCGGAGCATGCCATCGCGATGCGTGACGGGCTCACCGCGGAGCAGTGGCAGAAGTGCGAGGACTCGAACAGCACCGCTATGTGCGCCGATGGCGTGCGGCTCTGCTGCGCCAAAGCACGAGAAGCACGAGCGCTGGCAGCGTGAGCCACCACCACGGATTCAGCGATGTGCTCTCAGCGGGCTTCATGGCCTGCTCGCGTGCCTTTTTCTCCGCCTCCTGCACAAACGGATCTTCGGCGAAACCCGTGTCATAGGTGTACTCCGGCTCTTGAAAGCTGAACGGCACTTCGAGCACCTCGCCGTTCTGATGAAACATGCCGCGGATCGTTTGCAGCGTGCCTGTCTGCTCGAAGAACTCAAACGCGATCCAGAAGTCCTCCAGCAGCATTTCCACCGGCAGCGTGAAGGTCACATCCACATACCGCGCCGCATACTCCATCTCCGGCATCGGCGGCGTCGCGGCCGCGTTGGGCCACAGGTAGTCATAGCGCACTTTCGAGCCCCACGCGGAAGGTTTTTGGTTCACCTCCAGTTTCACATGCTGGTTCAAGTAATCCGTCAGCGCCGGCTCTGCCGCCTTCAGCTCATCAAAAGCCAGCTTCCCATCGCCGTCCGCATCCACCGCGACCATCTTCGTCACGGTGAGCAGATTAAATGTGAACCTCGCCTCCAGCTCATGCGGCGCCGGTTTCACCGTCATCTCGCTTTGATCCGCGGGATGAGCCTCAATGCTTGGCGACGCCGCGAGCAGGGCGATGGCCATCAGGAGTATCGCGATGCGTTTCATGATGAACCGATCCATCTTCGGGGCACCTCCCACGGCGCGAGCGAGGCGCAGACTTTCGTTTTGAGGCTCACATCGATCGCCGCCTGCGGCAGCGGCACGCGGGCGACGATGTCCTGGCAGCGTTCGGGATCGCGACTGGCCGCGCCGAAGACCTCGACGCTGCTCAAACCGCCTGCGAGGCTGATTTTCGCCGCGATCTCATCGGGGCTGAGCTTGCGGCCTGCCACGTTGATGCCGCGACCGAGGCTCGATTGAAGCTTCAAACGGCCCTCATCGAGCGAAACGGCATCACAGGTCAAAAAGCGGCCTTCGCCAAAAATCTCGCCTGGCAGCGTTTCATCGTAACCAAGGCCCACCGAGCTGCTTTCGACCATCAAACGACCTTCAGGCCCGATTTGAGCCTCGACGCCGGGCAGCAAGATGTCATCGCACGAGATCGCGCCGCACTCGCTGGTGCCGTAAAGATTGCGCAGATGCAGGCCGTGCTTCTCGCGAGCCATCGCGGCGAGCTCTGGCGTGAGTGGCGAGCCCGCGGAGAGGGCCAGCGAGACATTCTCAAAGCTCACCTGCCCCATCAGCCAGGCCTTCCACATCGCCGGCACGCCGGGCAGGAAGGCGCGGGCATGAGGCCGCAGCGCATCCATCAGCGGCTGCGCAAAGGGTTGCGGCGCCCAGCAGAGCGGCACGCCATGCAGCAGTGTCTGCAACACGGTCATCGTCAGACCATACGAATGAGCACAAGAGATCGCCGCCACCGCCACGCCGCGATGGTCGAGATCAAAGAACGCGTGCAGCCGGTCCACATCCGCCGCGATCTGCTCGAAGGTGAAAAACTGGCAGCGCCGCACGCCGGAGCCGCCCACCGTTTGCTTGATGAAGGCCGTGCCATCCGGCGGCGGCATCGCGGGCACACGCCGCGTGCGGTCTTTCTCCACCCATTGCACCGGCACGCCTTGCAGCAAGCCTGCCAGTGTGGCGCGGAGGATGTCCGGCGTGTCACCCTGCGCCACAAACACCTCCCCCTGCGGCCTCAAGGCACGCGCCTGTGAATCCAGCTCCGCAAAGGTCAGCGTAAAGTCCGGCGCATGCACCGCCACGAGCGCCCCGCGCTCGCGTTGAATGCGTGTCCATCGTTCACCAAACATCATGCTTTGAATTGAGGCGGCGAGGGTAGAGATGGGAAGGGCAGTTGCCAGAGTTTTTGCCGTGTGGTAAAAACGGTGCATGAAGACAGTCGCCAAACGTCCTGCCCGCAAACCGGTCGCCTCCAGCCTGCGACGGAAGATCGCGAGCTTCAGCGGTGAATTCATGATGAAGCCCGGCGAGCGTGGTTTTGATGGTGTGGGCGAGTTGATCAAGTCACGCCGGAACGCATGAGCCCGTTTGCGGATGCCAGCTTCCTCGTCGCGGCGTTTGCGCGATGTGATGAGCACAATCCTCGTGCCTGGCAGTGGTGGAACCGGCATGGCAAAGCCGTCACCGCGAGCCGCTTGGTGCTCTTTGAGGCTGAAAACACGCTGCGGGGATTTCCTCGGAGCGGCAAGTGTTCGGAGGACGAGGCTCGAAACTCGATTGAGGGCATTCACCGGGCCGTGCTGGAGGGGTTGATTGAGCGTCGGGACGCCGCCATCCACCGGATGCTGCCGCTCGCCCGTCGTCTGAGCGCCCATCACACGCCGCGCAGTGCTCACGGCGCGATGGACATCCTTCATGTGGCGAGCGCCCTCGAGCTGGCCTGTGCCCACTTTTTGACATTCGATGAGCGACAGGCAGAAATGGCTGCTCATGAAGGTCTGATCGTGTGCCCATGACATCCGGGCATGAGGTCCCGGCGTAAGCGAATCTGCATTTGCAGTCACCAAGCTCGGGCGTAAATGCCACCCTTCTTCCTTCCTCCGGCCCTCCTGTTCACCGTGTCCGCATCCCACTTTCAGCGCATTGCCATTACCGGAGCGGGGATCGTCTCGCCGCTTGGCATTGGCTGGAAGGCGAACGAGGCCTCGTTCGAGGCAGACCGGCGGGCGTTCAGGCCGGTGCCGGTGGAGTTGTTCGAGGTGGATGGCTTTGTGGCGAAAACGGCCGGCATCGTCGATCTGCCGAAGGAGCCCGTTTTGAGGAAAAAGACCCCGTATGCCGACCGCGGCACGCAAATGCTCATGCTGGCCATTCGCGAGGCTTTGGCCCAAAGCGGTCGCACGAACCTCGATGGCATCGACGCGATGGTCATCGGCACCTCCGCGGGCGCGATGTCGCTCGGCGAGACCTACTTTGAGAATGCGGTGGGCGATCCGCGACGCCAGCCGCGGCAGCTTTCGCTCGCCGAGCACTACCAGCCGCAGCGGCAGATCAATGACGTGGCCGCGGAGCTCGGCTGGCATGGGCCGATCATCGTCATCTCGAATGCCTGCGCCTCCGGCGCGAACGCCATCGGCTGGGGCGTCGAGATGATCCGCAGTGGCCGGGCAAAGCGTGTGCTGGCCGGCGGCTATGATGCGCTGGCACGGCTGGTCTTTGCGGGCTTTGATTCGCTGAAGGCGCTGGCCCCCAGCGGCATCCCGCGGCCGTTTGATGCCGCGCGGGATGGCCTCGCACTCGGCGAAGGCGCGGCGGTGATGCTTTTGGAGGCCGAGGACGTGCGTCAAAGCGCCGCGTTGGCTGATGTGACCGGTTACGCGACCGCGACGGACCTGCATCACCTCACGCAACCAGATCCGCTGGGCAAAGCGGCCATCCGCACGATGACCGAGGCCACGCGGCAATCCGGCATCACGCCTGCGGACATCGATTACATCAACTCGCACGGCACCGGCACGCCCTTCAATGATGTGGCGGAAGCACAAGCCATCACCGCGTGGGCAGGTGAAGCGGCCTCAGGCATCGCTGTGAGCTCCACCAAATCCGCGATGGGGCACCTGCTCGGCGGCGCGGGCGCGGTGGAGGCCGTCATCTGCCTCATGGCCCTGCAAGGCCAGTGGATGCCCGCGAGCCTCAATGTGCGCGAAGTGGACCCGGCGGTGCAGTTTGATCTCGTGCGCACCTTCCGCCGCGCAAAGGTGGAGCACGCGTTGACGAACTCGTTCGGCTTTGGCGGCACGAACGCCACGCTGGTCATGAAAAGGAGGTCCGCATGAGCGCCGAAGGTCTTCACATCACGGGCGTGGGTGCCGTGAGCCCCGCGGGCTGGAGTGCGCCGGATTTGCAGCGTGTGGTGAAAGAGGGCACGGCACTGTCGGTGACGAACTGCGTGCGACCCAAAGGAGATCGCCCTTGGGAATGCCAGGTGCGCACCGTGCCCCCTGCCCCGCCGGAGAAGCAGGTGCGGCATCCGCGCTTCCGCCGCGTCTCGCCGATCTCGCGCTATGCCGCCTCGGCCTGCCTCGAAGCGTTGAAGGATGCTGGTTTCGACACGCCGCCGCCTCGCCTGGGCATTCTGTTTGTGATGATGAATGGCTGCGTGAACTACACCGGCCGCTTTTACCAGGAGGTGCTCGACAATCCGGCGCAGGCCAGCCCGCTCATCTTCCCCGAGACGGTCTTCAATGCGCCTGCCTCGCACATCGCTGCGCTGCTCGGTGCCGATGGCGCCGTGAGCACGATCATCGGCAATGCGAATGCCATCATGGAGGCGCTCGACATGGCCGCCGTGTGGCTGCGCTGCGGCGTGTGCGATCACTGCCTCGTCGTCGGTGCGGAGGAATGTGACTGGCTCAGTGCCGAGGCGCTCAGCTACTACCACGAAGATCACGTCGCCTCCGAAGGCGCGGGAGCCTTGCTCGTTTCGCTCGAAGGCAAAGGCCAGCGGCTTCAGCAGATCACCGGGCCGCTAGCGTATCACTCGTGGCGTGAACGCGGTGAAAAGGTCGAGCAGCTCGCCACCGCGGCCTCGATCCTCATCGATGACCGCACCGGCATCGCGAAGCATGATGCGGCTGAGCAGGCCGCGTGGTCTTCGATGACCTTCGCGAGCATTCACAGCCCGAAAAAGATCCTCGGCGAGAGCATGGGTGCCTCCGCGGCTCTCCAGCTCGTGCTCGCCACCCTCGAAAGCCGCGAGCAAAACGCTCCCGTGGCCGTTTCGATGCCCGGCAGCAACGCGGCGGCGTATGCGTGCGTGGTGGCGTGAGTACTTTGGCCAATCGTTTGGCCGCAGAGGAGCAAAGAGGCAGAGGGCGCAGATTTTTCTGGGAATCCATTTTTGCTACCAATCATGATGAGAACGATGGAATGACAAAAAAGCGGCCCGGAATCGCTTCCGGGCCGCAGTTTGGGGGTTTTGTTTTTTTGAGCCCCGCGTGGGTTGGGGCACTGGGGCTCAAAAGGGTTGGGGAAGCCTTGTTGCACAGCAACAAGGCAACTTTGGCATTACATCATGCCGCCGTGGTCGTGGCTGTGGCCGGCGTCGGCTTTCTCTTCCTTCGGAATGTCGGCGATGAGGCATTCGGTGGTGAGGAGGAGGCCGGAGATGGAGGCCGCGTGCTGAAGAGCGCTGCGGGTCACCTTGGCAGGGTCAACGACGCCTGCTTTGATGAGGTCCTCATACTTGCCGGTGGCGACGTTGTAGCCTTGGTTGCCTTTGCCTTTCTTGACTTCGGCGACGATGAGAGCGCCTTCGACGCCCGCGTTGGCGGCGAGCTGACGGAGAGGAGCTTCGATGGCGCGTGCGACGATTTCTGCGCCGGTCTTTTCGTCACCGACGAGCTTGAGGTCGCCGAGGGCACCTTGGGCACGGATAAGTGCCACGCCACCTCCCGGGACAATGCCCTCTTCTACAGCAGCGCGCGTGGCGTGCAGGGCGTCTTCGACGCGGGCCTTTTTCTCTTTCATTTCGGTTTCCGTGGCAGCACCCACGTTGATGACGGCGACGCCGCCGGCGAGCTTGGCGAGGCGCTCCTGGAGCTTCTCGCGGTCGTAGTCGCTGGTGGTTTCGGCGATCTGGTTTTTGATCTGCTGCACGCGTCCGGCGATGGCGTCGCTGGAGCCTTCACCTTCGACGATGACGGTGTTTTCCTTGCCGATGGTGATGCGCTTGGCACGGCCGAGGTCGGTGAGCTCGATGTTTTCGAGCTTGATGCCGAGGTCTTCGGTGATGCAGCGGCCGCCGGTGAGGATGGCGATGTCTTCGAGCATGGCCTTGCGGCGGTCGCCGAAGCCAGGGGCCTTGACGGCGACGATGTTGAGGGTGCCGCGCAGCTTGTTCACCACGAGGGTGGCAAGGGCTTCACCTTCGACGTCTTCGGCGATGATGAGGAGGGGCTTGCCGGAGCGGGCGACCTTCTCAAGCAGGGGCAGCATGTCCTTGAGGTTGCTGACCTTCTTCTCGTTGATGAGGATGTAGGCGTTCTCGAGGTTGCACTCCATCGTCTCCGGATTGGTGACGAAGTAGGGGGAGAGGTAACCTTTGTCGAACTGCATGCCTTCGACGACTTCGAGGGTCGTTTCGATGCTCTTGGCTTCTTCGACGGTGATGGTGCCTTCCTTGCCGACCTTGTCCATGGCCTCGGCGATGATGTTGCCGATGCTGGCGTCCCAGTTGGCGGAGACGGTGGCGACCTGGGCGACTTCCTTGCTGTCTTTGACCGGGGTGGCGATCTTCTTGAGCTCGGCGACGAGGGCCTC
>JAEUHK010000117.1 GCA_016795465.1 Verrucomicrobiaceae bacterium
GGCGAACAACATCGTCATCCCGCATGGCAAGATGGGAAAGGTAAATCCCGATGGCGGGCATCCGGCGGTCTTCAAAGATGAAAACCCGGCCGCGCCACCCGAGGCGAGATACAAGGCCATCGTGCGCTCGAACTCGCCGAAGGGCCTCCTCGCGTTGCAATCGCCCGACGGCCTCCGCTGGTCGCCGATGGCCGATGCGCCGGTGATCACGGATGGGGCGTTTGATTCGCAAAACCTCGCGTTTTGGGATGCGCAGGCCGGATTGTATCGCGCCTACTGGCGCTACTTCACCGAAGGCACCACCGACGAGAAGAACTGGAAACCATCCGGCCTCCGCGCCATCCGCACGGCCACGTCGAAGGATTTTATCACTTGGGAAAACCAGCAGGACCTTCGCTACGTCGATTCACCCGGCGAGGCGCTCTATACGAACCAGGTGAAGCCGTATCATCGAGCACCGCAGGTGCTGATCGGCTTTCCCACACGTTACCTCGAGCGTGGCTGGTCCGAGAGCATGCGGGCGCTGCCGGAACGCGAACACCGCGAATGGCGCTCGAAGGCCAGCGACCGCTACGGCATGGTCGTCACCGAGGGTCTTTTCATGGCCAGCCGCGATGGCGTGACCTTCAAGCGCTGGAACGAGGCCTTCCTCCCGCCCGGCATCGAGCGGCCCGGCACGTGGAATTATGGCCATCAATACATCGCGTGGCATCCGGTGGAGACCAAGTCGTCCATGGAAGGCGCACCGAACGAACTCAGCCTCTACGCCACCGAGAGCTACTGGACCGGCAAAAGCAGCGAACTGCGCCGCTACACGCTGCGCCTGGATGGCTTCGTCTCCATCCACGCACCGATGAGCGGTGGTGAACTCATCACCAAGCCGATCACCTTCACCGGCAAAGCCCTCACGATGAACTTCGCCACCTCCGCCGCCGGTGGTGTGAAGGTCGAAATTCAGGACGCGAACGGCAAACCGATCCCCGGCTTCACCTTGAGCGATTGCGAGGAGCATTTCGGCGATGCGCTCGAACGCACCGTGGTCTGGAAAAACGGCACCGATGTCAGTTCGCTCGCCGGAAAGCCGGTGCGGCTGCGGTTCACGCTGAAGGACGCGGATGTGTATGCAATCCGGTTTGAGTGAGTCGTGCTGGCTCTTACGCCTGCGGCAGTTTGCCAGCGTCCGTGAGCAACTGTTGAAGATCACGCTCCGCTCGGCGGCGTTTGCGGGCCACACGATCCAGGGCCACGACCAGCAACACAATCCCAGTCAACCAAGCGGACTCAATTCGACCCTCGTGCCTGTTGGGTGAGAGCAGCATGAGAGTGCCCAGCCAAAACACCCAGTCCCTCCAAATCGGAGCATCCACTTCTTTGCGAAGCTTCGCCTCCTCGGTGCGCTGAAGCTTGGCCATGCGCACAAGGGCAGCGCCGCGTTCCATCGTCATCTCTTCGGTGGGGAATGCCGTTGTCATGACGGAAGTCTAAGAAACGGCCGAACCCAGGTCAATGCAGGTTTTCGACCTCACCGCATAGTTCCCGGCATCTCAGGCCGTATCAGCCTCATGCGCCGCCTTTTGCCCTTCCTCGCTCTTCCCGTAATCGCCGCCGATTTGCCGCCGGACAAAGGCAACACCATTCCAGACAGCGCCAGGCGCCCCGTCGTCGTCACGGGCAAATCGACGCTCGCTTTGCCAAAGCACGATCTGCAAGACGGCTACACGCTGGAAGTCGCCGCTGCGTCGCCGCTCGTCACGCATCCGATCATGGGCTGTCTCGATGACCGGGGCCGCCTTTTCGTTGGCGATGCCACCGGCGTGAATTGGAACAAGAAGCAGCTCGAGGAGAACCCGCCGAACCGCGTCCTCATGCTCGAAGACACCGACAAAGACGGCGCTTTCGAAACGAGCACGATTTTCGCGGACAAGATGACCTTCCCCCAAGGCGCGTGCTGGCTCGATGGCAGCCTCTACGTCGGCTCGCCGCCGTCGATTTGGAAGCTCACGGACACCGACAACGACGGCGTGGCTGACAAGCGCGAGGAGATCGTCACCGGCTTCGAATACACCGGCAATGCCGCCGACATCCACGGCCCGTTTTTGCACCCGAACGGCCGCCTCTACTGGTGCCACGGCCGCAAAGGCCACGACGTGAAGCAGAAAGACGGCACGCCCGTCGATGCCTCGCTCGCCTGCGGCATCTGGAGCTGCAAACCGGACGGCAGCGACGTCGCCTGGCACTCGCTCGGCTGCGGTGACAACCCCGTCGAAGTCGATTTCACCCGCAGCGGCGACATCATCGGCGTGCAAAACCTCTACTACACCCAGCCCCGCGGCGACACGATCATCCACTGGCTCTACGGCGGCGTTTACGAGCGCAGCGACCAGCTCAAAGCCATCGCCCATCTCCCGCGCACGCTCGAAACCATGCCCGTCATGTACAACTTCGGCCACGTCGCCGTCAGTGGCTGCTGCTTCTGGAAGAGCTATCCAACCAAGAACGAAGAACCAAGAACCGAGAACTTCATGGTGACTCACTTCAACACCCAGCGCCTTGTGCGCATGGAACTCACCCCCAGCGGCAGTACCTACAAGGCCGTCGAAAACGAGTTCCTCAAACTCCACAACCCCGACATCCACCTCACCGATGTCATGGAGGACCCGCGCGACGGCTCCCTCCTCCTCTTCGACACCGGCGGCTGGTTCCGCATCGGCTGTCCGAGCAGTTTGATGGCGAAATCCGATCTCCTTGGTGCGGTGTATCGCATCAAGCCGAAGAAGCCGGCGACCAGCGAGGTGCGCACCGCCATCGCAGAATCCAACCTGCCATCGGCACTCCAGAACCTCCAAGCCTCCGATGCCCAAGCTCGCCGCCATGCTCTTGAATGGGTGAGCGCCAACCTCAAACCCGACGATGCCGCCTCCGAGTCGGTCAAGTCAGCCATCACGCCTCTTTTCAAGCTAGAGCTCGATCCATCGGCCGAGCATTGCCTCATCGCCGCCGCACGCCGGTTGAACCTCGTGGATGAGCATGATCTCGATTCCTATTCCGGTCCCGCTCTTCGCCGGGCGCTGCTGAGCATCGTGCCGCATGATCCCGGCGCGGTGAATGTCACTGCCACCGTGGCCGCCAAGCACCTTGACTCCGAGGATGAATCACTCGCCCGCACCGCGCTCCATCTCGCGACGGACCATCCTGAGGCGGATGAATGGTTTTCCAAGGATCTGACCTTCTGGCTGCGAGACGACAAAGTCTCCGCACGCCGCCTGCAGGCTCTCATCGGCTTCTGCGGACACCTTCTTGAAAAGCCCGGCGCTCAAAAACTCGTCACCGCGATGCTCGGTCATACTGCTGCGGATGTGCGTGACGCGGCGCTGAACATTCTCGCCTCTCACAAAGGTGGCATCGTGAACAATGACTGGCTCCCACTCCTCGACAAAGCGCTCACGGCCGCCCCCACGCCGCTCGTTCTCGACGCCATCAAAAAACTCAAAGCGCCCATCTTCGACGCCGCCCTCCAAGCCATCGCCAGCGACACGAAGCGCCCGCTTTCCATCCGCTTGAAGGCGCTCGACTCGGCGAAGTCGGTGAAGCTCACCGGCGAGACCTTCGACATGGTCAAAAACGTCCTCGCCGATGCCGCGTCGTCCTCCGCGGCCAAGATTCAGGCCGCCGGCATGCTCGCCACCGCGCCCATCGCGAAGGAGCAGATGCCACAAATCGCCCCGCTGCTGGCCAGCGTCGGCCCGGTGGAGCTCAAAACGCTGCTGCCACTGCTCAAGCGCCACAAAGACGTCGAGATCGTGAAGTCGCTCGCCCGCGAGATCGCGAAGAATCCGGCCATCGCCAGCCAGCAGGAGAGTTTATACCGCACCGCGCTCGCGGATCTGCCGCCGGAGATTTTTCAGACGATCATCCTGCCCGCCTACAACGCCGCCGTGGCCGCCACCGAGGCCAAAAAGCGCCAGCTCGGCCCCCTCGCCGACAAAGTCATCGCCAGCGGCAACGCCACGAACGGCGAAAAACACTTCAAAGCCGGCAAAGGCACCTGCATCGCCTGCCACAAGATCGGCGACACCGGCCGCGCCATCGGCCCCGATCTCTCCCACATCGGCGCCATCCGCACCGAGCGTGACTTGCTCGAAAGCATCCTCTTCCCGTCGAACACGCTCGCCCGCGACTACGAGGCCCACATCATCGAAACCAGCGACGGCCAGCAAACCCTCGGCGTCATCAAATCCCACACCGCCGAAGGCCTCCTCGTCCTCGACATCGCCGGCCAGGAAAAAAACATCCCCCATCAAACCATTACCGGCGACACCACCCTCACCACCAGCCTCATGCCCATGGGCCTCGATCAAACGATGCCTGAAAACGAGCTCCTCGATCTCGTCGCCTGGCTGCGCAGCCTGAAGTGAAAATGACGAATTCCGAATGTCGAAGACCGCCTTCGACATCCACTCGCCATTCGTCATTCTGATTTCGTCATTCCTCTCATGTTCCCCCTCACTGACTTTCCCTCCCTCGCCGGCATCCACTACCTCAACACCGCCGCTGAAAGCATTCCGCCGACCTGCGTGAACGAGGCGGTGGCCGAGTACATGATGCACAAAGGCCTCGGCATGCGCGGACGCGACTTCCACTTTCCCCGCGTCGAAGCCTGCCGCGAGATCACGGCGAAGCATCTCGGCCTCAGCACCGAAGAAGTCGGTTTTTGCTCGTGCAGTTCGGAGGCCTACAACCTCCTCGCATCCGCTTTGCAGTTGAAGAGCAACGACGAGGTCGTCGTGACCGATCTCGACTTCCCTGCGGGAGCCACGCCTTGGCTTACGGCAGCGGAAAAGCCTGTCACCAAGCTGTGGAAGCATCGCGGAGGTGTTTTGAGCCTCGACGACCTCGCGCCGCTGCTCAACGAACGCACCGCGCTCGTGCAGGTGAGCCTCGTCAGCTTCTACAACGGCCACCGCATCGTCTTCGCGCCGCTGCGTGATCTGGTGCGACGCCTTGCGCCGAACGCCGTGCTCTCCGTCGATGTCACGCAGGCGCTCGGGCGTGTCGTGCTCGATTGCCAGGACGCGGATGTCATCATCTCCAGCACACACAAATGGATCCTCGGCATCCACGGCGGCGGCATCGTCGGCGTGCCGAAAAAGGGTGCGGAACGTCTCACCACGAAGGCCGGCGGCTGGTATCACATCGCCAATGCCTTCGACCACGACCGCTTCGAGACCGCTCGCATCAAAACCGGCGCGGCCAGCTTCTCCGTCGGCATGCCCAGCTTTGCGGCGCTGTATGCGCTGAATGCCTCGCTGCGTTACCTCGATCAATTCGGCGTGCCTGCCATCGCCGCCTATGCCGATCCGCTCATCGCCAAACTGCACGCCGGTCTGCGCGAGCTTGGCATCCAAACACTTGCTCCCGAGCAATCGGCGAATCCGAGCGGCATCGTCGCCTTC
>JAEUHK010000122.1 GCA_016795465.1 Verrucomicrobiaceae bacterium
CGTGGAGAGCTTATCCACCACCGCAGCTTTCGCCGCGGCGAAGTTGTTCACAACCGGCGGCGGCTGGCGTTTTGAACGTGACGCCTTTCCCGCCGCTTGATAAACAACTTCGGAACGGGTAACAGCGTGAACAACATACATGGAGGTTTTCAAACACTGCCTAGTTTCCGAAGAGTGACTTCCGCTTCGCGGGTTCGGGCTGCGGGGCGGGCTGCTGCTTGGCACGCTCCTTGTCGGCGGTGTTTTTATACCAGACGAAGCCGTTCACCTTGGCGTTGTAGATGAGGTCGCGGAAGTCGGCCTTCATCTGCGGGTCGTTGATGAGGGCGCCGAGGAGGCCTTTGCCGTTGGTGATGTTTTTGGCTGCCACGGAGAAGCTGTCGGCGGCTTCTTTGATGGACTTCATGGCGTCGTCCGCGGTGGACATGGCCTTGTCCACCTTGGCGATGGGGGCGTCGAGCTTGTCGATGAGCGGGGAGATCTTCTTCGAGCTGTCCTCGATGGCCTTGGAGGCGTTCTTGAAGCTGGTGGCGGCCTCTTTGAGCTCGGCGATGGCCTCCTTGAGGTTCTTGGCATTTTCCTCGTTGAGCAGCTTTTCGTCCACGCGGGTGAGCGTGGAGTCGAGCTTCACCATGCCGTTCTTGAACTTGTCGATGGTCTCCTTCGAGAGCGCATCCTTGTTCACCTTCGTCATGGCCTCCTTGATCTCGTTGAGGGCTGGCTTGAGGTCGTCCTCCAGCACCGAGCTGACCTGCTTGCCGATGCGCTCGGCGGCGCTTTGCAGGTCGCTGAGGCCACTGGCCTCCTGGCCTTTGATGACATCGGTCTGCGTCTCGGTGATGAATTCCTCGGTGATGTGCTTTGGCGGCTCGATGTCCACAAAGGCATCGCCCATGAGGCCGGCGGTGGTGATGGTGAAGGTGGAGCCGGAGGGGATCTTCTCTCCCTGGAAGATCTCGAGGTCGATGATGACGCCGGTGTAGGTCTCGTTGTGACGCGGTTTGTTCTTCACCTTGCCGATGCGCTTGCCGGCGAGCACGACGGGCGAGGCTTCTTTGAGGCCGGAGGCGTTCGGGAAGCTCACGCTGAGGAAGTAGCTGCCTTTGAAAAGATCGCGCACGCTGCCGAATTGCAGCACGAGGAGGCTGAGCATGACGAGCCCGACGGTGAGGAACAGCCCGACGAGCAGCTCGGTTTTTTTGTCGCGTTCTTCCATGGTGATTGGGGATGAGGGATGGGGGATCAGAGATGAGAGATCAGAAATCGACTTCGGCGCGGCCGTTGATGAAGTCTTGGACGACCGGGTTTTCGCTGGCGCGGAGTTCCTCTTTCGTGCCGAGGAACAGGAGGAGCCCGTCTTTGAGCATCGCGATGCGGTCGGCGATCTTGAAGAGGCTCTTCATGTCGTGTGTGACGACGAGCGAGGTGATGCCGTGACGCTCCTGGAGACGCAAGATGACCGTGTCGATCACATCGGAGACGACGGGGTCGAGCGAGGAGGTTGGCTCGTCATAAAGGATGCACTGGGCGCGGGTGACGATGGCGCGGGCGATGCCGGCGCGTTTGCGCATGCCGCCGGAGAGGTTCACGGGCAGCTTGTCGCCATGTTTGTCGAGGCCGACGACCTCCAGCGCCTCCCGCACACGGTCTTTGATCTCCTTTTTGTCCCGCACGCCTGCCTCAAGGAGAGGGAAGGCCACGTTTCGCTCGACGGTGAGGCTGTCGAAGAGCGCGGCGTTTTGGAAGAGCATGCTCACTCGCTGGCGCACAGGAGCCAGCTCACGCTCGCGGAGGCCGTTCACCTGGATGCCGTCCACCTGCACGGTGCCGGCGTCCGGCTGCATGAGGCCGATGACATGCTTCATCGTCACCGTCTTCCCCTCGCCGCTGGGGCCGATGATGCAGAGCGTCTCACCGCGCCAGACATCGAGATCGATGCCGCGCAGGATCTCCTGCCAGCCGATGCGCTTGTGCAGGCCACGGATGCGGATGAAGGGTTCTTGGGTGCGGTCGATCATGCGGAATGGAGGCGGCTAGACGTCGTTGCCGAGCGGCCAGATGTAGTTCAGCAGGATGGAGAGGAAGAAATTCGCGATGAGCATCACCAGCGAGCTGATGACGACCGCCCGCGTGGTGCCGATGCCGACGCCGACCGCGCCGTTTTCCGCCCGCAGGCCCTGGTGGCAGGCCACGAGGGTGATGATGATGCCAAAGACGAAGCCCTTGATCATGCCGATGACGATGTCCCACTCGTTCGTGTGGTCGATCATGTGGCTGAGATACCACGGGGCCGGGATGCCGTAGCCATAGACGGCCACCGCGTAGGAGGCCAGCAGGCCGAAGGAGATCGACTCCGCCACCAGCATGGGCATGGAGATCATCATGGCGATGAACCGCGGCAGCACGAGGTAGTCCACCGGATGCACGCCCATGACGCGGAGGGCGTCCACCTGCTCGGTGACCTTCATGGTGCCGATGTCCGCCGCCATCGAGGCTCCCACGCGGCCGCCCACCATGAGGCCGGCCAGCACGGGGCCCAGCTCCCGGCACAGCGCCACGGAGACGATGGCTCCCACGCTGCTCTCCACGCCGAAGTCCTTAAACTTCGCGTAGGTCTGGAAGGTGAAAACGGCCCCGGTGAAGGCCCCGGTCACGATCACCACCGCCTGCGACCCATAGCCGATGGACACAATCTGGTGCGCCACGAGGTTCAGCCGCCACACGCGGTTGGCGAACGCGGTCATCAGATCGCGCACCAGAAAGGCGATCTGGCCCATGTAGGAGATGAAATGCAGGAAAGCCCTGCCGGGGATTCGGACGACTTCAGTCACGCCGCCCATGATGGCAGGTCCCGGCCGGAAGGCAAACAACGGCTTGGTCACTCACTCCTCGTGCACAATCACAAACGTGCGCTGCTTCTGGCCGGTGGCGGGGTCTTCGAGTTCGATTTCGTGCCGGCCGGGTTTGAGGTGGGCGATGGGGTGAGTGCCTTCCATGCGAATTTCGAGAGTGGTTGAGGTCCAGCGAGGGTCGCGGGTGCCTTCGGCTTGCAGGAGGAGGCGGGAGCCGCCGCCGGGAATGTCGGGATCGAGGCGGATGACGGTGCCGGGAATGGGATTCGTGATGCGGAGTTGCGGGCGTGTTTCTTCGGTGGCGACGGTGACGAGGTCGCCGAGCCAGTTTTCACGCGAGGCGATCCAGGTGGCATACTCGCGGGGCAGGATGACGCGGCCGCGGTTGTCGTAATCGGCTTCGCTGGCGGGTGGTGGGAGCTTGCCTTCGATGAAGAGTTCTTCGCGGCTAAGGCGGCTGGGTGGCGTTTGCGGGGTGAGGCGATGACCGGTGCGGGGGTCGATGCGGGCTCGCACGAGGCCGGTGGGTGGCGCGGGCCATTTGGCGTCGCGGTGTTCGTGGAGGTGGAGCATGACATCGCGGAAGATGGGGCCGGCACCGGTGACGCCGGAGACGTCCTGCATAGGCGTGTTGTCGAAATTGCCGACCCACACGCCGACGGTGAACTCGGCGGTGAAGCCGAGCGTCCAGTTATCGCGAAAGGAGGTGCTCGTGCCGGTTTTGGCGGCGCATCGGAAGGGCAGGCGCAGCGGCGAGTGCGCACCGAAGGCCATTTCACGCGCCTGATTGTCGCTGAGGATGTCGGCGATGAGGTAGCATTCTTTTTCGGGAAGGATGCGGCGCTCGTCGGAGGCGGTGTTTTGCAGTCGCCAGGGTTTGTGAAGGCCGAGGCGGGCGAGCGTGGCGTAGGCGTTCGTGAGTTCGAGCAGACGCACGGGGGCGTTCCCGATGGTCAAACCGAGGCCGTAGTGCTCGACGGGCTCGGTGAGCGTGCTGAGGCCGAGTTCTTGAAGCTTCGTGAGCAAGGTCTCCGCGCCGCCGATGCTGTCGAGCACGCGGACGGCGGAGATGTTGAGCGAGTTGCCCAATGCGGCGCGGTAGGTCATCGGCCCGAAGCTGCGCAGGGCGTAGTTTTCCGGTTTGTAAGTGCCGGTGGCGGTGCGGAACTCGATGGGCAGATCGGCGACGATGCTGCCGGGCGAGGCTCCACGCTCGAAAGCGAGCAGATAAGTAAACGGCTTCAACGCGGAGCCGGGCGAGTGCGGCACCCAGGCTCCATTGATCTGCCCGCCATCCTTCGCGAAGAAATCGCGTGAGCCGGCGAGTGCCAAAACATCGCCGCTGGCATTGTCGAGCACGACGACGGCCGCGTGACCGACGTTTTTGGCTCGCAGCGAGGCGATGCGTTGCGCGATGATGGTTTCGACCTGCTGCTGCAACAACGCGTCGATGGTCGTGTGAGTCGATTCGGAGCCTTTGACGGCCTCGACGACATGCGGAGCCGCAAAACCGCCGCTGAAGCGTTGAATGACGATTTCTTGTGAAAGCGCGGTTTGAAGCTGCTCGGCGCTCAACCACCCCTGCGCATGCATTTTCTCCAAAATGGCCCGCTGGCGCGGCAGGATGCTTTTCACCTCACGAAAGGGATTCCAGCGTGTGGGGCTCTGCGGCAGCGCGGCAAGCAAGGCGCACTCGGCAGGTGTGAGATCGCCGAGCGGCTTGTGAAAGTAACCGGACGCGGCGGTGGTGATGCCGGTCATGTTGTTGCCGAAGGAAATGCGGCTCAAATAGGCGGCGAGCACGTCCTCGCGGCTCCAGCTCATCGCGAGGCGGCGTGCTTGCAGCGCTTCGGTAAGCTTCACGCCAAACGTGCGGCGACCGCTGCGCGGCGTGGCGTTTTTGATGAGCTGCTGATGAATGGTGGACGCGCCTGAGACGATCTTGCCGCTGCGGGCATTGTCCCACGCGGCGCGGGCGATGGCGAGGACGTCGATGCCGCCGTGCGAGAAGAAGCGTTTGTCCTCCGCGGCGAGCATCGCGTGCCGCATGACCTCGGGGATCTCGTCAAAACGCACCGGCGCGGCTTTCCGCGTGCCGTTTTCATTCAGCAGGTGCCGCAGCGGGGTGCCATCGCGTGCGAGAAACACGGGCGAGGCCGCTGGCGGCGTGAGATCAGGCAGCTCGACGAGCCACGGAAGGCCCCACCATCCTGCGGCGAGCAGCGCGGCAGGAATGGCGAGGCGTTTGATCCAGCGGCGAGACACGAGAGGTTACTTCACGACGGGGCGAAGCAGCATGTTGCGGTAGTCCACGTTGGTGTGGTCGCCTTGAAGATAGATGGGGCCGGGCTTGAACTCATCGCTGGTGATCGCACCGCCGGTGCAGCCGAGCACGGGCTGGTTGTCGATGATGGTCTTGCCATTGAGGATGACGGTGAGGTGGCGGTCCACGAGGGTGATGTCGAGCGTCTGCCATTCGCCGACGGGCTTCTCCGCGTTCACGCTCGGCGTGATGCGGCTGTAGAGAGCCCCCATGTGGTGGGAGTCGAGCGGCTTGCCAAAGCTCTCCATGATCTGCACCTCGTAAATGCCGCGGAGGTAGATGCCGCTGTTGCTGCCTTCCTGTGTGCGGACTTCCGTCTTGAGGTTGAAGTCCTCAAACTCGGCGTCGGTGCGCAGGTTGCCGAAGTGCTTACCCTTTTCCTTGGTGACGCGGTTTTGCAGGATGCCATCGACCACGCTCCAGCCGTTGTCGGCACCTTCTTTGAGCAAGCGCCAGCCGGTGAGGTCCTTGCCATTGAGAAGCTGGATCTGCTCGCCGAACTTCACTTTGGAGAGATTGGGCTTCGCGGGAATGTCGGCGATGCGTTTGCCGGTGAACGCAGCAGGCTCGCCCATCTGCTTGCCAGCGGGGTTGTGCTTCACGGTGGTGAGCTTCAGCACATCGCCCTCGGCGATGGCGGTGATCGTCTCGGTGGTGACCTTGCCTTCCTTGTTCTTTTGCTCGCGGGTGACGATCAACTTATCGCCATCGAGCTTCGTGCCTGCGGTGGGCACCACGCTGCCGCCGCCCCACAGGACGCTGGAGCTGAGCTTGCCGTCTTTCTCTTCCACGCCGAGCCAGCCGGCACCGCCGCCCGGGATCGTGAGGGCCCAGCGGCCGAGGTAGGGATTCGCGGCGCTGGCAGAGACGCTGAGCGCGAGGAGGAGAGAGAGGACGGTGTGTTTCATGGTGGAATACGGGGCGGAGAAAACGCGGGTGGCGTGGAGGTCCTTCAAGAGACTGCGGCCGGTGCGTCGCTGACGATGGCACCGGCCCGGCGCTGGATCAATGAAGCCGCCCAAGCAACACCAAACAACAGCGTGCCAGCCACCACGACCGCTGCGGCCATCGGGCAGCCGAGAACGAGCGAGAGATGCAGACCGCCGATGGCGCTGAGAGCCGCGTGCAGCACGCTCAGCACGAGGCAGACGGGCAAACGCGTGCTCAAAAGCTGCGCCGTGGCCCCCGGCAGGATCAGCATGGCGATCACGAGGATCGCGCCGACACTTTCAAAGGCCGCGACGATCACAATCGACAGCGCCGCCATGAGCGCGAGATGCATTTTCCCCGGCGCGAAGCCCTGCGAACCGGCGAGGAGGGCATCGAAGGAGGTGATGAGCAGCTCCTTGTAAAACAGCACGATCAAAAAGGCCACAATGATCGCCACGCCGCCCATCACGAGCACCGGCGCGGGCATGCCGAGCGAATACTCGGCAAGCGCGAGATTGCTCAGCTCGCCATACAGCACGCATTCAGCATCGAGGTGGACTTTGGAGGCGAAGACATTGATCAGCACCACGCCAAGCGCGAAGAGCGAGCAGAACGTGATGCCAATCGCTGCGTCCGCCTTGATGCGGCTGCGCGTGTGCAGGAACTCGATCAAAAAAGTCGTCAGCAAGCCCGCACCGAGCGCTCCGGCGAGCATCGCAGGCAGCGTGAGCTTCCCCGAAATCAAAAACGCCACCGCCAGACCCGGCAGCACGCTGTGGCTGATCGCATCCCCCACCAAAGCCATGCGGCGAAGGATGAGGTAGTTGCCCACGAGGCCGCAAGCCGCCGTGACGAGGAAAGCCATGAGCGTCATCCAGCCGTAAGTCGGCAGATCCGTCGTCCATGGAGCGACGAAGAAGCGATGGGCGTCGAAAGGTGGAAGAAGGCCGGTCATGGAATGACGAATGACGAGTTTCCGAATGACGAATGAATGACGAAACCCCAATGACGAAGCGGCTTCGCCATTCGGACTTCATTCGTCATTCGGTATTCGTCATTCTTCATTTCAGTAGCCTGTGGGTTCTCCGAGGCGCGGCTTGGCGACTGCCCCGTGCACTTCACGCGCTCCCGGGATGGCCTTGCCGTGCGGATCGGTCTGGGGGAAGTCGAGGCGGCGTTCGAGCTGGCGGACGGTGTCCTCACCGAGGACGTGCTCGATCTTTTCGGCGTCGTCGTGAACGTGGTCGGCGCCGTATTGCATGATGTTGGTGAGGTAGAGCTCCCAAAGACGATGATTGCGCACGACGGCGCAGGCTTTGCGCCAGCCTTCCGGCGTGAAGTGGAGCATGCTGCCGTCGTCGGTGAGGGTGGCGAGTTTTTGGCGAAGCAGATCGTCGCTTTGCAGGCGGATTTGCTCTAAAGGCTCGCGGCGTGCGTTGGCGAGTTCGAGGAGTGTGATGCCTTCTTCGCGGAAGCCGTGGCGCTCAGCGAGGTGGTACATGGCTTTGAGGGTGTTTTCGCGCTCAATGCGGCATTTCTGCGTTTTTTGCCTCCAAAGCCGCGTGAGCCAGCCTTGCTTCGGACTGAACAAAAAGGCCATCGCGAACACAAACGAGCCCGCGAGCACCATGAAGGGCCCGGTGGGCAGATTGGAGCCAAGGAAGGACAAAAAGGCCCCAAACGCTGCCGTGGCGATGCCAATCACAGCGGACAGGATGAGCACGCGATGCATGCGATCCGTCAAAAGGCACGCGGTGGCCGGTGGAATGATGAGCATGGCCGAAACGAGCACCACACCGACCGCCTGCATGGCCGTGACGACGGCGAAGGAGATGAGCAGCATCATCGCGTTATGCAAAAAGCCCATCGGCAGGCCCAAACTCTCGCCGAAGGCGCGATGGAAGCTCAGCGCGAGCAGTCCGCGGTAGCCGACAGTGACGAAAAGCAGCGTGATGCCGGCGGTGATGGCCATGAGCGCGATGTCGCTGCCATTCATCGCGGCGGCCTGGCCGAAGAGGAACTTGTCGATGCCGCTTTTGTTGCCGCTGGGCAGTCTTTGGATCATGCCGATGAGGCAGATGCCGATGGCGTAGAACGACGAGAGCACCAAACCCATCGCGGCATCTTCTTTGAGCCGTGTGGTGCGTGTGATGGCACTCACGGTGAGCATCGAGAGGCCACCGACGAGCGTGGCACCGATCAAAATGGCCAGCGGGTCTTTGGTGTTGTTCCAAAGAAAACCCAGCGCGATGCCGGGAAGCACGGCGTGGCTCAAAGTATCGCCCACGAGCGACATGCGTCGCACCACAACAAAGCCACCGAGCAGGCCGCAATTCAGCCCCAGCAGGATGCAGCCGAGCAACGCGAGGCGCAGCGATGGATCGCTGAAGGTGAAAAAGCGAAGCGCTTGCTCGGTGATGGAGGTTTCGGTGAGGTCACCGATGCGAGCCGCTTGGCAAGAAAGAGCACTCAGAAGCAGAAACACCGCAGAGATGGGAAGAGCGCAGAGATTTGCTTTTCTGAATCTCTGCGTCCTTCCCATCTCTGCGGTGCAAGCTTTCGTCATGGCATGCCCTCCGCTTGCGAAGCCTTCGCAGCGACATCGCTCAAGATGGTCAAACGGCCGCCGTAGGTCTTTTGAAGCTGCTCGACGGTGAAAACGTCCTGCGTTTTGCCGAAGGAGACGAGGCGCATGTTCAGGAGCAGCAGGTGATCGAAGTACTCCTTCGCGGTGGTGAGGTCGTGGTGGACGACGAGGATGGTTTTGCCCTGGGATTGGAGGTCTTGGAGGAGCGTGACGATGGCGCGCTCGGTGGTGGCATCGACTCCAGCGAAGGGCTCGTCCATGAGGTAAAGATCGCTCTGCTGCGCGAGGGCGCGGGCGAGGAAGACTCGCTGCTGCTGGCCGCCGCTGAGGTTGGCGATCTGGCGATTGCGAAAGGGCAGCATGCCGACCTTGTCGAGGCTCTCCTCGGCGATCTTTTTGTCCTCCTTGGTCACGCGACGCAGCCAGCCGCGACGGCCGTAGCGGCCCATGAGCACGACGTCCATCACATTGACCGGGAAGTCCCAATCGACCTGCTCACGCTGCGGCACATAGCCGACGCGATGGCGGTTTTTCTCAAAGGATTCGCCAAAGATCTGCACCCAGCCGCTGCTGGCCGGTGTGAGGCCCATGATGGCGCGGATCATGGTGCTTTTGCCCGCGCCATTCGGCCCGATGATGCCCACGAGGGCTCCCTGAGGCACCTGAACGTCCACGCCGTAAAGCACGGGCTTTTTGGCATAGCTGACCGTGAGGTCGTGGAGTTCGAGTGCGGGAGTCACGCCTCATTCTTAGCCCAGCCTAACTTTGTCGCAAGGCGCAAGCTGCTGGAGTCTTGAGCCTGATCAAAAACGCCAACTGATCCCGGCGAAGGGATTCAGCGTCTCCTCGCCGCGGAAAAACCACAGCACGCCGGCGTCGAGGATCATGTGCTCGGTGAGGTCATAATCGAGGCCGAAGTCGAGCGAGGTCTGCCAGTAGCGCTCCTCGTCCATGTGCCAGGAGCTGTAGATTTCGACGAAGACGCCCAGCTTTTCCGTGATCTCCCGACCGAGCACGGCGCTGATCGCGGGGCGGAAGTAGAGCGTGTCGTCGCTGTCGGCGGAGATGTGGCCGCCGAGGCTGTTGCCTAGCGTAAAGCCACCGCCGATGTCCGCCTCGCTGACAAGGACGAGACCGCCCTCCCACATGTCATTGCCGATGCCACGCTTCGCGGTGGGCACTTTGACATACGGCAGCATGGCGAGGGCGAAATCGCCGCTGTCGTTGCCCATCAGATTGTATTTCATGCGGACGAGGAGGTCGTTGACGCCCGATTGGTAGAACCCGGGGTCGCTTTCATCCCCGCGGTAGCGCACCTCGGTCATCGGCTGCCAGATGACCTGAAGGTCGAGCTTGTCGGTGAGGCCGTACTTCGCGTTGATCTCGCCCCAGGTGAAGGTTTCGAGCTTGTTGTCGGTATCGAGACGGCGCTCGTGATCAACGATGCCGGACTCGAAGTGGAAGAAGCCCTTCGGAACGGTGAACGGCGTGCCGGTTTGATCCGGGCGGTCCGCGGCCATCTCACGCACGGTGGACGGTTTCGGGTCCCACGGGTTGTCGTGCTTGGGCGGGATGGTCACCGGAATGGCCGGGCGTGTGGAGGTGGCCATGTGCTCGCTGAGTTTCTGCGGCTTGGTTGTCCATGGATCGTCCGTGACGGCCCAGACGGGCGCGGCAAAGAGGGAGAGCAGAGCGAGGGTGCGCATGATGGTTTCCGGTGAAACCATCAATTTACCGCCGCAGCTTCGTCATGAGTCAGGTTGATGTAAGAAACTCATGTGAAATGCTTTGGCGAGCTCAGAACCGCCAACTGAGGCCGACGAAGGGATTGATCGCCTCGTCTCCACGGAAAAACCAGTTCGCACCGGCATCCAGGATCACATTCGGCGTGATCGAATACATGAAACCGGCATCAAACGAGGTCTGCCAGAAGCGTTCGGTATCCACGCGGTTCTGGCCGTAGATCTCGCCATACACGACGAGCGAGTCGGTGACCTCGTAGCCGAGCACCGCGGTGACGGTGGGGCTGAAATGGAGCGTGTCGTCGTTGTCAGCGAGTGCTTGGGCGTAGATCGTATTGCCGAGGGTGAAACCGCCGCCGAGATCGACCTCCGAGTTGATGGACATGCCGCCTTCCCACATGTCGTTGCCGATTTTGTGCTTCGCGGTGGGAATTTTCACGAAGGGCACAACGGACATGGCCCATGAGCCGCCGTCGTTGCCGAAGAGGTTGAACTTCACGCGGGCGACGAGGTCGTTCACGCCCTCGCGTGCAAAGCCATCCTCGCCATTGCCGGGATCGCCACGGTAGCGGTTCTCCGCCCAGGCCTGCCAGATGAGCTGGAGGTCGATGCTGTCGGTGAGGCCGTATTTGGCGTTCACCTCGCCCCAGATGAATGACTCGTTGCGGTTGTCCGTGTCGAGACGGCGGGAGTAACTGAGAAGACCTGTCTCGAACTGCCACCAGCCCTTCGGCACGGTGTAAACGCCATCGGTTTGGTCCGGACGGTCCGTGGCCATGGGGCGGACTTCCTCGGCCTTCGTTTGAATCGCTTGATCGGGATTCAGCGGCAGCGCTGCGGGCGTGATGGTGCGGCTGGTGCCGAGGCGGTCGCTGAGTTTCTGCGGCTTGGTGGTCCAGGGATCATCAGTCACCGCCCAGGCAGGCGCGGAAAGGAGCAGGGCAGGCAGGAGGTAGCGGGCGGGATTCATGAGCGGCGTCGAGTGAGATGATGAACCGCAAATTTAACCATGCCAGTGAGGGTGCGTGTCAGGTGTCTGTAAAATGTGTGCCATGATCGGGATGATTCAGAAGCGGAAGCTCATGCCCGAGAAGAGACCGAGGTCTGGCGCGACGCGGTTCAGGCCGATGCGCACGCCGGCATCGAGCACGAGATTCTCCGTGATGGCAAAGGTGAAGCCGGTGGCGGAGCGGAACTGCGCATCGATGTCCTCGCCCATGACAGCGATGAGCTCGGTGTAGGCACCCAGACGCTCGGTGAGCGACAGGCCGAGGCTGGTGGTGGCCAGCCATTCCACATCGGTGCCGTTCGTGTCGAGATCCGGCGCCAGATCGCACTGCGCCATGAGCCCGAGGCTGAGACGATCATTGAGCTCGATCGAAAATGGCACCACCAGGCCGCCGCCCCACGCCTCGCCGCCCACCTCGCCATGCGTGGGCATGGTGATGAAAGGCATCAGCGCCAGCGCGGTGCGGCCGCTGTCATTGCCCCACAGGTTTTGTTTGTAGCGCAGCGTGATGTCATCAAAGCCGGAGGCGAGGTCATGACCACCGAGCCCCGAGGTGCGCTGGCGGCTGTGCATGTTCACGATGAATTGAAGGTCGCTATTCTTCGTGATGCCGTATTTCAGATTCAAGCTGCCAACGACCCAGTTGTCGAGGCGGTCAGGGCCAGTGCGATCCAGCTCGTAGTCAAAGAAGCTCATCTCCACCTGGAAAAAGCCCGGCGCGACGGAATGCGGGCTCTCCGTGACATCGGGACGATCCGTGAACATCTCCCGCACGGGCTCAGCAGCGGCCGCGAAGGTCGAAAGCAGGGCGAAAAGCATCCACGTCCTCATTTCAGTGCCTCCACGATGGTGTTCACGTTGAAGCGGAGCATCTGCTCGTAGGTCTGCCCGGCGCCGAGCGCATCGGAAAAGAGCTCGCCGCCGATCTTCGCGCCGCTGTCCTTCGCGATGCGCTCGATGGTGGCATGCGGAACGCTGCTTTCCACGAAGATGGCTTTCACCTGCCGCGACTTGATGAAATCGACGGTCTTCGCCACATCGGCGAGACCCGCCTCGCTCACGGTCGAGATGCCTTGCACGCCCACGACTTGGAAGCCGTAAGCGCGGCCGAAGTAGTTAAACGCATCATGGCTCGTGATGAGCACGCGACGCTCCACGGGGATTTTTGCGGCCTCGGCCTTGGCCCAGTCGTGCAGGGCCAGCGTGCTGGCTTTCCATTGCAGGCCTCGTTGGGCAAAAACCCCTGCTTTCTCCGGCAAAACACGGCTCAGGCCTTCGACGACCGGTTCGAGGCACTTGGCCCAAAGCTGCGCATCACCCCACACATGCGGATCGGCATGCGCCGCGCCTTCCGGATGGATCAAATCGGCCTCCCCGAGCTTGGCGGTCACGGCGTGGACTTCACGACCCTGCGCCGCCAAGCGGTCGAGCAGCTCGCTCATGCGGCCTTCGAGCATCAGGCCGTTATAAAAGATCGCCTTGGCCGTGCCGAGCTTTTGAGCGTCCTCCGCGGAGGGTTTGTAGAGATGTGGATCGACTCCCGGGCCCATCAGCGCGGTCAGTGCGATGTCATCGCCGCCGATCTGCCGCACCATGTCCGCGATCATCGTGGTGGTAGCGACCACGGAGGGTTTGCCAGACGTGTCACCCGTCGCAGGGCTGGGGCCGCAGGCACACAGCCCGAGCAGGGCCATGAGCACGAGAAGGAGGTGTTTAAAGGAGGTCATGGCGCGGGTTTAGCTCAGGCTAACTTTCTTCGCAAGGGCGAATCTTGTTTCCTGCCGGAACAATTCCCGCCGCAAGCACCGCACAAACTTCGCCAAAACATCCGGCTGCTTGCCGGCGTTTAGTGGCGTGATGATAACTCGTTCGGTCAACTGGCTCGCCCTGCTCCTGGCGGCTTTTACCATGCTCTCCGTGAGCGTGGAGAGCTGTGTGGCGGCGAAGGTCGTGATCGAGGAGGATCAGCCGCATGCCTTGGTGTCGCAGGATGATCACCAGGATCTCGGCAAAGCGGCCAGCAGCACCAGCATGCCCAATTTTGCCTGCGCGGATCTGCCGCGGCTGCTCATCGCCGATGCGCAGCCTGCTCATCGTGAGGATTTGATCGCCGCGATGCCTTTCCGGCAAGCCCCCGCGGGTATCCGCCGGCATCGCTGGCTGTGCGTGGAGCGCTGTTGAGCCTCTGAAAGAAGCTCTCACTCACGCGGCCGCGGGCATTCCACCTGGATCACCCGGCCCCGCCATGCCGCGTGCCAGCCTTGATCCTCTCCCGGGAGATCCATGCACACCCACTCATCCCTTTATGAAAACACTTCTTCTGATCACCAGCCTGCTTTTCTCCACCGCTCTCAGCTTTGCCGAGAGGGGCCACGTCACCGTCAATGTCGAGGTCGAGAGCGAACGCGGCAAAAAAGACACCGACAAAAACGCCAAGACACCCGATGAAAGCCGCTCGCACTGGCTGGTCGTCCGTCTCTCGAACATGTCGCAGACGAAACTGGAAGGGCTCACGCTCAAATGGTCGCTGTATGCCGACGACCTGAAACGCGGCACCGATGCCATCGTCGCGCAAAAAGAAGGCGAGCAAAAAGTGGGGATTGATCCCGGCCAGCTCGCCGAGGTCACCACGGACAAGGTCCTCTTTGAGTGGATCCCCATGCACTACGAGCGCACGGGCAGCGGCCGCAGATCGTCGTCAAAAAAGGTCGATGAGACCGGCCGCCGCTACCATGGCTATGCCGTGCAGGTGCTACAGGACGGCGTGGTGATTGGCGAGGCCTACAGCCATCGCTCGTTACAAAAAGCCGAATGACGAACAGCCGTTCCATCGTTAAAGCAACACCACGCGCACCATGACCTATCGCAGCCAGCCTCACGCCCGCACGCCGTTTGCACGGCTCGTGCATGCGCTGCTGTTGCTTGCATGGCTGCTGTCCTCGCAGGGCATCGCGCCGGCTTTCGTGCTAGCTGCCGCCACGATGGATGGCGATCATGCTGTGAAGGTCGGTGCCGCGTCGAATGGCGATCTCACCGTCGTGCTCGCCCATGATGCTGCACCCAAGGAGGAGCACGATGCGCTATGCGCCCTCATCGTGGCCTTTGCGGCAAATACATCGGAAGAGCATCCCGACCACGTTTTGTCCTTCAAAGCCGTCGAGGATGCCTCGCGCCGGGTTTTGGAAGACACGCCGCCGGCCGATCTCTCGGCCCCGGTCGTGTTGCTGGACATCCCATGGCTCGTGTTGAACCCGCCGGTGCCTGTCATTCAGCGTACACTGGCACCCGCATGGTCACCCGGCCTCGAATTGCAGGCTGCGAAGACCATCCTGCTCTGCTGAAGGCAGACTGCACGCACACCGGACCTGCCTGAAGGCAGGCCAGCCACCGCTCGCTGACTGCATGCGAGCATTAAACACCCCGTCCCCATTTTACGCGCCATGAAACTAACATTCCTTCCCCTCTGTCTCCTCGCCTCCACGGCTCTTGCCGATCCCTTCAGCGTCAATTCGCTCGTCCAGAAAGCCCTCGCCACCCATCCCGAGCTTCGTTTTTACGAAGCGCAGATCGATGTCGCCTCCGCCGGCAAAACGAAAGCCGGTGAAATCAAAAACCCCGACCTCATGACCGGCGTCGGCAACTGGCGCGTGCGTGACCTCGCCACCAACAACGTCACCGATGGACCCACCTGGGCCGTGCAGCTCACGCAGACGTTTGAATGGCCCGGTCGCCTCTCCTTGCGCAAAGCCATCGCGCAAAAAGACATTGAGCTTGCCCAGCTCGGTCTTGAGCAGTTCCGAGCCGCGCTCGCGGCCAAGGTGCGCACCATCTCGTGGAAAATGCTCGCCGCGCAGGAGAAGACGAAAGCGGCCGAAGAAGTGGCGAAACGCTTCCAATCGCTCGCCGAGGTTCTTTTGCAGCGTGATCCCGCCGGTGCGGCTCCGCGACTCGAAGCGCGCATCATCCAGGCGAGTGCTCTCACCCTCGGCGCGGAGGCCACTTTGGCCCGCAATGAGCTCGCCTCGGCCCGTTTCGAGCTGAACCAGCTTTTGGGCGAAAAAGCCGAGCATCCGCTCGAATTGAAGATGGATAATCTCACACTCAATCCGCCTCCCGCGCTCGAATCACTGCTCGTGCAGGCCCGCAGAAAGAACTTCGACCTTCGCGCCCGCATCCTCGATGTGCAGCAGCAGGGCTATGAGGTGAAACTCGCCGAAAACGAGCGCTGGCCGTCCATCACCGTGGTGCCGTATGTGCAGCGTCAGAGCAACGAGACACGCGAAACGCAGGTCGGCATCGGCGTCTCCATCCCGCTGCCGCTATGGAACCGAAACAAAGGTGCCATCGACGCCGCGAAAGCCAAGGAAGTGCAGGCCGAGGTCATGCTCACCGCGCAGATGCGCCAGCTCGAGCGCGATGTTGCCGCGCAGGCCAGCCACTACAAGATTCACGTCGAAGAGCTTGCCAAATGGCCTTCCGACACGCTCGCCAGCTTCCGCAAAGCCGCCGCCGAGGCCGATGAGCACTACCGCCTCGGCGCACTGCCGCTTTCCACCTACACCGAGCTTCAGCGCCAGTACATCGACAGCGTCAAAGCCGTCCTCGAATCCCAGCTCGGCGCCGTGGATGCACGCCTCCAGCTTGAGCAGCTCACCGGAACGAAACTTCAGTAATCGCAGCCGCGACAGCGTCTTGGAGTGCGCCGGTCCTCCGGCGCTTTCGAACGTCTCGCGGCCTCCGAAAAGCTCCAGAGGGCTGGAGCACTCCAAAACGCTCACGCGCCCTCGTCAGCCATCTTCCCTTCGCATTTTATGCTCAATTTCCTTCTCGAATTCTCCGTCCGGCAGCGCGCACTCGTGCTGCTCGGGGCCTTCTGCCTTCTCGGTGGCGGGCTTTACTCGCTCATGCATCTGCCCATCGACGCGGTGCCGGATCTCACCGGCCCGCAGGTGCAGGTAAACGTCGCCGTGCCGGCGCTCGCGCCCGAGGAATCGGAACGCGCCATCACGCGGCCCATCGAAATGGCGCTCAGCGGCATGCCCGGCGTGCTCGATTCGCGTTCCATCACCAAATTCGGCCTCAGCCAGGTCACCGTCGAGTTTGAGGACGGCACGGACATCTTCCGCGCCCGACAACTCGTCACCGAGCGGCTCACCGCCGTCATGCAGGACCTGCCACCGGGCAGCGAGCTCAGCCTCGCACCGATCAGCACCGGCCTTGGCGAGATCTTCTACTACACGCTGCATTGGAAAAAAGACGCGAAGGAGAAGCCCGCCGATGAACGCGAAGGTTTGATGCGCCTGTGGGAAACGCATGAGTACATCGTCAAACCCATGCTGCGCACCGTGCAGGGCGTCGCCGAGATCAACAGCAACGGCGGCCATCAGCGCCAGGTCACCGTCGAGCCCATGCTCGACAAGCTCAAAGCCGCCAACATGACCGTCGGCGAGCTCGCCGACATCATTCGCGGCAACGTCGAAAACGCCGGCGGCGGCATCATCAACCGCGATGGCGAGCAGCTCACCATCCGCAGCGTCGGCCGCGTGAGCACCGCGGAGGAAATTGCGAAGCTGCCGATCAAATTCGGTGCCGCGGTGCAGCCGATGAAGGTCGAAGACGTCGCCAAAGTGCAGTGGGGAGCAGGATTCCGCGGCGGCGCGGCCACGATGGACGGCGAGGAAGTCGTGCTCGGCACCGTCATGATGCTCATGGGCCAAAACGCCCGCACCGTCTGCCATCGCGTGGCTCCGCGACTCGAAGAAGTGCGCGAAAAACTCCCGCCCGGCATGAATGTGACCATCGTCTATGAACGCAGCGACCTCGTCGAGGCCACCGTCAGCACCGTGGAGAAAAATCTCGTCGAAGGCGCCATCCTCGTCGTCGTCGTGCTGCTCGTGCTGCTCGGCAACTGGCGTGCGGCGCTCATCGTCGCGCTCGCCATCCCGCTCTCGTTCCTCTTTGCCATCAGCGGCATGGTGCAGGGCGGCTGGTCCGGCAATTTGATGAGTCTCGGCGCGGTGGACTTCGGCCTGATCATCGACGGCGCGGTCGTCATGGTCGAAAACATCGTCCGCAGGCTCGGCATCAAACAGCATCACCTCGGACGCATTTTGACGCGTGAGGAGCGTTCGCGTGAAGTGCTCGCCGCGAGCAAGCAAATGGCCTCGCCGATGTTTTTCGGCGTTTTGATCATCACCATCGTCTATTTGCCCATTTTGACACTCACCGGCATCGAAGGGAAAATGTTCCGCCCAATGGCTGTGACGGTCATTTTTGCTCTCGCAGGCGCTTTGCTGCTCGCGCTCACTTTGATGCCCGCTTTGTGCTCGTTAGCGCTTGGCGGCAACATCGCCGAAAAGGAGAATTTCATCATCAAAGGCCTCAACGCCATCTTCCAGCCGTTGCTGCGCGTCTCGATGAAGCTCCGCTGGCTCGTCGTGCTCGGCGCCGTCGGTTTCTTCGCTTTCTGCGGCTGGAAATTCACCACGCTCGGTGCCGAGTTCGTGCCGAAACTCGATGAAGGCAGCATCGCGGCCATGATTTACCGCAAGGTCGGCATGAACCTCAAAGAGTCTGTCCACGAGGACCTCGAACTCGGCAAGATGGTGCGCGAGAAGTTCCCGATGGTGACACGCTTCTTCACCCGCAGCGGCACCAGCGAGGTGGCCACTGATCCGATGCCGCCGAACGAGACGGACTTCTACGTCTTCTACAAACCGCTCAACGAATGGCCCAAAGGCCCCGGCCTGCCGACGACGAAGGAAGAACTCTGCGCCGCCATCGAAGCGGAAGGCAGCAAACTGCACGAGGACCAGACCTTCGAGTTCGGCCAGCCCATCGAAACTCGCTTCAATGAGATGATGGAAGGCACGAAGGCCGAACTCGCCGTGCGCATCTATGGCACCGACTTCGATTTGCTCGAAAAACTCGCCAATCAGGTCAAAGACATCATCAACGACACGCCCGGCGGCGAGGCCGAACTCGAAACCGACGGCCGTCCAAGCACCGTCGTGCTCCAGGTGAAGCGTGATGTGCTCACCAAATACAACGTGCCGCTTTCCGAAGTGAACCGCGCCGTCTCCGCCGGACTCGGCGGCGAAGTCGCCGGTCAGGTCGTCGAAGGCAATCGCAAGCGCGACATCGTCGTGCGCCTTCCCGAAGAGGATCGCTCCAAAGAGGAGATGATGAAATCACTGCCGCTTCGCGTCGGTGACTACGGCATGATCCCGCTCGGCGATGCCGTGGACATCCGCACCGAAAAAGCCGTCGATCCCATCCGCCACAGCCGCACACAACGACGTTTGGTGGTCATGGTCACCCTCAAAGGCCGCGACATGGAAGGCTTCGTGAATGAAGCCACCGCACGCATCAAAAAGGAGGTCACATTCCCCGAAGGCTACGACTTCGAGTTCGGCGGCACCTTTGAGAACCTTCAAGAAGCCCGCGCCCGCCTTGCCATCGTCGTGCCGACGGCGCTCGTGCTCATCTTGATGCTCATCTTTTTCGCCTTTGGCAGCGTGCGGCAGACCCTGCTCGTCGCCACCGGCATCCCGCTCGCCTTGACCGGCGGCATCATCGCCCTCGGCCTGCGCGGCATGCCCTTCAGCATCACCGCCGCCGTCGGTTTCATCGCCTTGAGCGGTGTGGCCGTGCTGAACGGCCTCGTCCTCGTGAACTACTTCAACGAACTACGCGAGGAAGGCATGAACGTCCGCGATGCCGTGCTCAACGGCGTCGCCACACGACTCCGACCCGTCATGATGACCGCGCTCGTCGCTGCGCTGGGCTTTGTGCCGATGGCCCTCGCGCATGGTGCGGGAGCGGAGGTGCAGCGCCCGCTCGCCACCGTCGTCATCGGCGGCATCATCAGCTCGACTTTGCTCACGCTGCTGCTGCTGCCGGTGCTTTATGATTGGATTGAGCGTGCGGTGAAGCCGGACGAGCTACCGGCTTAGCTACTGTCGTGCCAGCCGCCACATGACGCCCGGCAGTCAGTGGAGGTGCGTTGTCTTGATCTTCCCGAAACCGGTGATCATTGGACGGCGCATCTCACCTGCGCATGACCTCCGCCCAAACCCTCTCTTCGTCTTCCTCCCCCAAACGACTGCCGTTCTTGAGCTGGCCGCTCACTCGAAACGACGAGACGGCCGCCCGGGTGCCTGCTGGAGACACCAGTTTGAGGAAGCATCTGGCGGGCTCCACCTACTCGATCCGCATGCTGCGCTACTGGTGGGTGGGGCAGGCCATCGCGGAGGAGGCGCAGCGTCAGGGCAGGCCGCTGCGCGTGCTTGATGTGGGCTGCGAGCGTGGCTGGCTGAAGTATTTCACGCCGGAAGGAGCGGTCGAGAGCTGGGTGGGGCTGGACTGGGATGTGCGCAGCGAGTGTCTCGAACATGCCGACTACGACGAGGTCCTGCAGGCAAACTTTGACGAGCCGCTGCCGGTGGCCTCCGGCACCTTTGATGTGGTGGTGAACAATCATGTCATGGAGCATCTGCCGCGTCCGGGCAGCACGATGGCCGAGATGAGCCGTGCGCTGCGCATGGGCGGCATCTTTCTCGGTGGCAGTCCCACGATGCCAGCATGGCTGGCGGGCCTGCGTGAATGGTGGCTGCGGCGGAAGCTGCGCCTCGGACGCGTGGCACCCGGCGGTCACATCAATTGCCTCTCGCCCCGGCGTTGGAGAGGCCTAATGCAAGACACCGGCCTGCAGCCGGAGTTTGTCACGGGCAGCCACGCGGTGCGTTTCACCGGCAGTTCGCTGGAAAATCAACGCTGGTGGATCCGGCTGAACCAGTTCTGGGGCGGCCTGTTTCCCTCGCTCGGCTCTGAATGCTATGTCCGCGGCCGTCGGCAACCTGCGTGGGTTTCGCAAACCCAGCTCAACAAGGCGGAGGATGCGCACTGGCGTCCGTTTTGGGTCAGCCTTGGCGGCGTGGCGGCCGTGGTCGTCGCGTTGCTTGCTTGGAATGCATGGCAATTCGTAGGTGGTCGTGGCGAAAGGCAATTGCAGGCCTGGATCGCAGCACATCAGGAGGGCGCGGATCACTTCATCGTCTCGCATGATGCGTCGGAGGCGGCGCTCGGGCATCGTCCGGATGTGCGTGTAGCCGATGGACTCAGTGATGCGTTGATCCTGCTCCGCGAACTGCCGCATGCGCATCTGCTCGTGACCGAGAGTGATCTGGAAACGCTCTGCCACTGGGATGCGGCGCATGAGCTGGTGATCGATTCGCGCCTGCCGCGTCTCTTGCAGGATGATCTCATGCTGGTCCGCTCCGGCGGCGGCGGCACTTCTTTGCGCGAGTATTGGTTCACCGATGCCTGCCCGGTCAAATCGACGCCGACCAACGGCGGCTAGCCGCTTCAGGCGGTCTGGCTTCGTGATGATTTAAAAGGTTCAAAGCAGCGTTTAGGGAAGGCTCTCCCAACCCAAACGCATGCACTGGACCCACAACTACGACCCGCTCGGCCATCTGATCCTCTCCTCGCTCGTGGCGGCGGTGCCGGTGGTCGTGCTGCTGGGCCTGCTGGCCTTCTGGCATGTGCGGGCGCAGATCGCGGCACTGGCTGGATTGATCACGGCGCTGGGCATCGCGGTGCTCGTGTATCACATGCCCGCACCGCTCGCGGGCATGGCGGCGGTGAATGGAGCCGTCTTCGGCCTCTTCCCCATCGGTTGGATCGTGCTCAATGCGATGTTCGTTTACAATTTGAGCGTCGAGACCGGCCAGTTCGCAGTCTTGCAGCGTCAAATCGCCAGCGTGTCATCGGATCGACGCATCCAGGCACTGCTCATCGCGTTCAGCTTCGGTGCTTTCATCGAGGGTGCGGCAGGTTTTGGAGCACCGGTGGCCATCACAGGTGCTCTCATGATTGGCTTGGGCTTCAAACCCCTCGAAGCCGCGAAACTCGCTCTCATTGGCAACACGGCTCCGGTGGCCTTTGGATCGCTCGGCACGCCGTTGACGACCTTGGCGGACATCACGGGCCTCGATCTGCTTTCGCTCAGCGCGATGGTGGGACGGCAATTGCCGCTGTTTTCGCTCATCGTGCCCTTCTGGCTCGTCGCAGCACAGGTCGGCTGGCGTGGCATGCTCGGCGTGTGGCCCGCGTGCTTCGTCACCGGTGCGAGCTTTGGCGTGATGCAGTTTGTGATGAGCAATTACCACGGCCCGTGGCTGGTGGACATCGTCAGCGCCGTGGTGGCAATGGCATCGCTGGTGCTCTTCATGAAGCTGTGGAAGCCGAAAACGGAGGTGGCAAACGAACCCGCCACTCCCGGCGCATGGAAGGCCTGGCTGCCGTGGATCTTCCTCACGGGCTTCGTGTTTCTGTGGGGCATGCCGCAGGTGAAGACCGGCCTCAACAGCCTCTTCAATCGCGAGATCGAGGTGCCGCTGCTGCACAAGGCCATCGAGAAGGTGCCGCCGGTCGTGATGCATGCGGAGGTCGAGAAGGCCGTGTTCAAATTCAACGCGTTATCCGCCACCGGCACCGCCGCGATGCTCGCAGGCATGCTGGCGGGCCTTTGCCTCGGCCTGAAGCCCGCGAGGCTGCTGAAGCTCTACTTGGGGACGATCTGGAAGCTGCGTGTCTCCCTGCTCACCATCTCGCTCATGCTCGCGCTGGGCTATGTGACGCGATACAGCGGCACGGACACGACGATGGGACTCATGATGGCCTCGACGGGATGGTTGTTTCCGTTCTTCTCGCCGCTCATCGGCTGGCTCGGTGTGGCACTCACCGGCAGCGATACCTCGTCGAACGTGCTCTTCGGCAATCTCCAGCAGGTCACGGCCAATCAACTGCATCTCTCGCCCATTCACATGGCCGCGGCGAACACCAGCGGCGGCGTGATGGGCAAGATGATCGACGCGCAAAGCATCGTCGTGGCCAGCGTGGCTACTGGCGGGCATCCCGAGAGCCCCGATGCGGGCATGGTGCTGCGCAGCGTCTTCTGGCACAGCATCGCGCTGGCCTTGCTCATGGGCTTGCTGGTGATGGCGCAGGCTTACTGGATGCCGTGGATGATCGTGAAGTAGCCGTGTGATGACTTGACCGGCCGCCTTTGCCGTCGCAAACGCTCCGGCATGTCCATCAACGCCAAACCCGAACTGCTCTCTCCCGCCGGCAACTGGGAGTGTGCCCGTGCGGCCGTGGCGAACGGCGCGGACGCGATCTTCTTCGGCATGCCACGCTTCAACGCGAGGCTGCGTGCGGATAACTTCACCGAGGAAGACCTGCCGGAGTTGATGAAGTTTCTCCACGAGCATGGCGTGAAGGGTTATGTGGCCTTCAATACGCTCATCTTCACCGGCGAGCTGCGTGATGCGGAGAAGCAGCTCCACCTGCTCGAAGATTGCGGCGTGGATGCCGTCATCGTCCAAGACCTCGGCCTCGCCCGCATGGTGAAGGCGCTAACGCCGAATCTGCGACTGCACGCGAGCACGCAGATGACCATCACCTCGCCCGAAGGCCTCGAATTTGCCAAACAGCTCGACATCGACCAGGCGGTGCTTGCTCGTGAATTGAGCCTGCGGGAGCTGGAGCGCTTCAAGGACGCGCATGTGCCGCTGGAGGTGTTTGTACATGGAGCCTTGTGCGTCGCGTATTCAGGCCAATGCCTCACCAGCGAGTCCCTCGGCCGTCGCAGCGCGAATCGAGGCGAGTGTGCGCAGGCCTGTCGCATGCCTTACGAGATGCTCGTGGATGGCGAAGTGCGTGATCTGGGCGACAAACGCTACCTTCTCTCACCGCAGGATCTCGCGGCGGTCGATGAAATCCCGCGTTTGATCGAGCTGGGCATCAAGAGCTTCAAAATCGAAGGCCGGCTCAAGACGCCGGAGTATGTGGCAGCCGTCACGAAGGTCTATCGCGCCGCGATTGATCGTGCGCTGGAGGGCAAACCGGCTCCGGCGACGGATGACGATCGTTATGCGCTGGAGATGACCTTCTCGCGTGGTCTTTACACCGGCTGGATGCATGGCGTGAACCATCAAGAACTCGTCGGTGCTTACTACGGCAAAAAACGCGGGCCATATGTCGGCACCGTCACGCGCATTCTCGGGGCGGACACTCTGGAACTCGATGCGCTGCATCTGGCGATGAAGCCCGGTGATGGTGTCGTGTTCGAGAACCTCAAAGACACGAACGACGAGCAGGGCGGCAGCATTTACGAGATGCGTGGCAGCCGCTTGAGCTTCCGCCATGGTCATCTGCGCATGGACGACATCCCCGTCGGCACGCGTGTCTTCAAAACGAGCGATCCAGCGCTCAACCGTGCCTTGCGGCAGTCGTTTGAAGGCGAGATTCCGATCCGCAAGCAGACGAGGCTCGATCTTCATGTCACCGGCAAAGCTGGCGAGCCTCTGCGTGTGCAATGTGGCAGGCAGCTCGTGACTTCGACGATGCCGTTGCAGACCGCGATGAAGCGTCCGCTGACTCGCGAGAGCTTCTGCGATCAATTTTCACGCCTCGGGGGCACCGAGTTCGAACTCGGCGAGGTGCGCTTCGAGGTCGAAGGCGAGGTCATTTTGCCCATCAGCGAGCTGAACCGCATGCGGCGGGAGCTGGTGGAGCGTTGTAGTGGCGACGAGTCGTCGCCCTCGCCGAAGCTCAAAAGCACCACAACGCTCGACAGCCTGCTGACGACCGCGAAAGGCATTCCGCATTCGTCATTCGCCATTCCTCATTTGCATGCGCTTTGCCGCACGCCGGAGCAAATCGACGCCGCTCTCGAAACAGGCATCAAACGGCTTTACCTGGATTTTGAGGACATTCGTCGTTACGCGGACCTCGTGAAGGACATCAAGGCTCGCAGCGAAACGGCGCAGGTCTGGCTGGCGACGCCTCGCATCCAAAAATCGGGCGAGGCGGGCTTCTTCAAGCTCATCCAGCGTGCGGAGCCGCATGGCGTGCTTATTCGCAATCTCGGCGCGATGGCCTTTTTCGGCGGCGAGGGCATTCCGATGACCGGTGACTTCTCGTTGAACGTGGCGAACCCGCTCACGGCGGAGACGCTGAAGAAGACGGGCCTCCAACGGCTCACGATCAGCTACGATTTGAGCATCGAGCAGGTGCTCGATCTGCTCGGTGGAGCACCGCCGGAGTGGTTTGAGCTCACGCTGCATCAGCACATGCCGATGTTTCACATGGAGCACTGCGCCTTCGCAGCGTTCTTGAGCGAGGGCACGGACTTCACGAACTGCGGCCGCCCCTGCGAGAAGCATCGCGTGCATCTGCGCGATCGCGTGGGCATGGCGCATCCGCTGAAGGCCGATGTCGGCTGCCGCAACACGCTCTTCAACGCCGTGGCGCAAACCGGTGCGCAATACTTCACCGCGCTGCGTCAGGCCGGGCTGGGAGCTTTTCGCGTCGAATTGCTCGAAGAAGACAAGGCCGAGTCCCTCCGTGCTCTGCGCACTTACCAGGATCTTTTGGCCGGAAAACGGGACGCGGATGACATCTGGCGGGAATTGAAGGCCCAAAGCCAGCTCGGCGTGACCCGCGGAACATGGGCGGAACTCGTTTGAGGACTCAGCTTCAGCAAAACTGAGCCTGAACCGCTTTTTGAATCTCAATCGGAGCCGGCAGCTGGTTTTGGTAGAACGTGAAGGAGTTGATGGCTGTGAGGTAGCCATCGTTCTTCGTCACCGAGCCAACCCAAGCATCAGTCGGCAGTGTGCCGACGGAGCGTTTCACGAAGTCCGCATGGGATAGGCTCACGTTGGGAGTGAAATGCTTGACCACACCATCCTGGACAATGATCAGCATGTAATAGCCATCTTGGACTTCGATCTTCTCGGAAGGAGGTTTCATGGAATTGGGTCAAAGAAAGGGGCTGGCTTGTTCGTGGTCAATACGCAATCACGGACATCGTTGTAGAGATAAGGAACTTCCTTGAATGGTGGCGGTTTGCCTCGAAACTCGCGCCCGCCCCTGAATGAGCCGAAATGCCCGCCATGACATCGATTTGAGCGCCCTGCCCACCGTGGCGGACGTGGATGACGATGACCTCATCGACCGCGATGAGAAGTGGCACGAGTATCAGCGGCAGAAGGAAGCCGCTGCCACGGCAGCTGCCGCTGCGGTCGTCGAAGAACCGGCACCGCCAGAGCCGGAACCTGAGATGCTCGTGGACGAGCCCGAGCCGGAGTTCGTGATGCCAGAGCCGGAGCCTGTGCCGGAACCTCTTCCGCTGATCGAAATCCAAGCTCCGCGTGTCGAAGTCGAAGCACCGGTTGAGGTCGAAGAGCCCCCGGAGCCTGAGGTGGTGATCGCGCCGCCTTTGCCCAAGAAGGAGCGTTTGATCGAAAAGCCTGCGCGAAAGATCGAGACGCCTCCAGTGAGGCTCGCGAAGGCTGAAGACGCTCTGGTGATGGAGTCGAAACCTGCCGACGAGGCCGAAAAGCATGCCGACATGCCCAAGCCGCCCGAGGAGGAGCCGCTGAGCGAGGAAGAGAAGCGCCATCTCTGGTGGCAGCGATGGAAGGAGAAGATCGGCGCGAACTCGCTCGGTTTGAGCATCGCCATTCACGCCGTCATTTTGCTCATCGGTGCTCTGATCACCTTTCGGCATGTGATGGACAAGCAGGTGGACTTCCTGCCCGGCGGCAGCCCGCAGGGGAAGGCCGCCTCCGAGGCCTTGGAGCACAAGGTGCGGCAGAAAAAGAGCACCTGGCTGAAGACCAAGCCCCTGCAGCGCGTTACTGTGCAGTCCGTGGCCGCTGAAGTGCAGCTCCCAGAGATGGACATGGATACGCTCAATCTCTCCGGCATGAGCAGCCGCATGGAGCTCGGGAAACTCTCCGGCGGCCTCGGGCTCGGCGCCGGCATGGGTCTCGGCGGCAGTGGTGGCGGCTTCGGCGCCGGCATCGGCCGTGGCGGCATGTTCAGCTTCCTCGGCCAGACGGCCTTCGGGAAGCGTGTGGTCTTCGTGGTGGATGTCTCCGCCTCGATGTCGATGGCCGGCGAGGGCGGCGTTTCACGCTTCGATGTGCTCAAGAAGGAGCTCGACAAGAGCCTCGGCCGCATCCCGCCGGGCACGCAGTATCAACTGCTGTTCTTCTCCGACTTCGCTTGGCCGCACAACACCGTCGATCCGAAAAAGGCCGCCGCGTATGAGAAATATCGCTGGAGCATCTCGCCGGAGGATTTCAAGAAAGTGCGCATCCCGAACTACGCCTACATCCAGGCCACGCCCTTCAGCCTCGCGGAGAGCCGGAAAATCGTGAAGGAGGCGGACAATCCCGGCGGCACGAATTGGGGCGCCGGCCTGCTCATGGCGCTCAAAGGCTATCCGAAGCCCGACGCCATCTTCTTCATGACCGACGGCCAGAAGTCCGACGAGATGGGCTGGGTGGACATCGTGACCGATGAAAACAAGCGTGCGCTGCCCCGCACCATCATTCACACGAGCGTGATGATGGAGACCGATGCCGCGTCTGACATGGACCGCCTCGCCAAGTCCAACGGCGGCACCTTCTCCGTCGTGCTCAAGGATGGCACTGTGGTGAAGGGCGATCAGTTCTTCAAAAACTGAGCTCAACGCCGTTGGCGGAAGGGATGCCAGAGGAGTGAGAAGTAGCTCTGCTTCACGGGCTCATGGATGCCAAACGCCTCCGGCTCGTGATCAGGGCAGCGGTAGGTGCCGAAAAGGAGGTCCATGAGCGGCGAGATGTTGGCGTAGTTGCCTGCATCGCGCGCTTTGTCGTGATGCCAGTGGTGTAACTCGGGAGCGCCGATGAGCATGCGCAGCGGTCCGATGGGCAGGCGGACGTTCGAATGAATGTAAATGGCCCACAAGCCGCGGAAGGCGAGGAAGCCCGCGAGCGTCTCCAGCGGAAATCCGAGGATGAAGGCGGGCAGATTGATGATGCCGACGGTGTAAATCGTATCGAGCGGATGCTCGCGATGCGCCGCGAGCCAGTCGAGATGCTCGGCGCTGTGATGGATGGAGTGAAAGCGCCACAGAAAGGGCACTTTGTGCTGCAAGCGATGTGCCCAGTAGATGCAGAAGTCGCTCAGCACGATCATTTCGATGGCTTGCAGCCACCACGGCTGCGCGGCCACCGATGCACGGAAGTCCGCCGGCACGATGCCGTGCAGCCAACCGCGAAAATGGTCCAGCGCCCAAAACACAAGCCCGCTCCACAGCAGGTATTGGCCGAGCAAAAACAGCAAATCGGTCCAAAAGGCCGGCCGGAGGAACTTCTGGCCCGTTCGAGCCGGAAAGAGAATCTCCAACGGACGAAACACCGCCACGAGGAAGAGCAGGCTGAGGCTCACCGAGAGCAAAACAGAGATCCAGTTCATGGTCTGGGCTTGGTAGGTAGTTGCTCGCCGAACAGGTCAAAGCTTGGCAGATCGAGATTGAGGTAGAACGAATCCATTTCGAACTCGAGAACCGGGCTCTTGCTGCCCGGAAGCATCCATGGCCTGGACGGGCGGATCTTTCGGACACTGAAGATCGGCTGGCTGATGCTCTTGCTGGTGATGATGCGGAGGTCGCTTCGTGTAGGTGCCGGAGTCAGCTCCAAGGAACTCAAGCCCAGCGGATCCGGTGGCGGGGTATTGGGTATGACCTGCGAGTGCCACACATATGCGACGAGCAATGTCAGCGAGGATGTCACCGCGATGATCTTGGCGATGGAGGTTCGTTGAGTCATGGCTTGGGCGCCTGCGGAGCCGGGTTGGGTTGCAGCGACTTGGCGTTGATGGCGGGTCCCGTAAAAGACTTGCTGCCTGACATGATGAGCGTCCCGCTTTTTGAGCCGGGCATGATCGCCGGTGGCTTGCCGGGATCCGCGTTGGGAAGCACGAGCACCTTCGAGCTCGGCATCAGGGTCGGATTCGACTGCTTTTGCGTGAACCACACACAACTAAAGAGCAGGCCAAGTGACGAGCAGATGGCGGCAAGGCGAAGCGCTTTCATTCCGGCAGGATACCAGATCGGCCGTGATGGCGTCGATAGCAAAGTGGTACCCTGTTCCGCAGGAACAGGGCAACTTTAGTCGAGGAACATGAACTCGTTGCTGATGAGCAGCACCTGCGTGAGCTGGCTGAGGGGGCTTTGAGGCTTGGCGCGGCCGAAGGGCCAGCGGGTGGCGTCGCAGAAGTCGGCTTTGGCGTCGGTGAGGAGCTCGTCGGTGTCGGCGCGGGTGATGCGGGGCTGCCACTCGAAGCTGTCGCTGTCAGTGCTGGCTTCGTTGTGGACGATGAAGCTGAGCACATCGCCCTTCTTCACGTCGGTGGTGAGGTGGGTGGGGAGTTGTTTGTTCTGCGGGGTGCAGAAGTACTCGCTGAGCACGCCGGTGCGGCTGTTGTGGATCCAGGCGCGGACACCGTCGCCGCGGTCGGTTTTGCGGCTGAGGGTGGCGTCGATGGTCACTTTCAGATCGGTGGGCACATGCCAGCGGGCGGTGACGGCGAGGTCCTTGGGCGCGGCGTGGCCGCCGTAGTTGGCCCAGAAGGCGTGGCCCCACTTCGCGTCGGCGCTGGGGATTTTTTCGCTGGGGCTCCACAAGCGCTGACCGCCATTCGCACGCTCGGTGAGGTGCTTGAAGGGCTCGAAGCCGTTGAACGCCGGCTTGCCATCGGCGGCGCGGGTGAGTGTGACGGTGCCGTAGCTCCAGCGGAAGGGTTTTTCGGCATCGAGCACGGTGGCGTCGGCCATGAAACGCTGGGCGAGCTCGACCTCATCAGGTCGCGGATCGCGGGCGAGGATGCGCTGATACATCGAGCGCAGCGCCTCGGAGTCGAGCGTGGTGCCTTGCAGCTTCGTGGCCTTCGCGATGGCATCGGCGCGGGTGCGCATGAAGGGGCTGTTCATCAAAAACAGCGCCTGCTGCGGCACGGTGGTGTTAAAGCGCTGCGGGCTGTGGCCATCCGGATTCGCGAAGTCGAACATGGCGGGCACGGTGGCCTGATCGTAGCGATCCACTTTGAGATAAAGCGTGCGGCGCGTGTCGGCGTCTTTCGCGTTCAACTCGATGGCGCGTCCGCCTTGTTTCGAGGCGTCGAGCTCGCCGGTGGCGGCGAGGATGCAATCGCGCATGGTTTCGTAGTCGAGGCGCTGGCGGTTGAAACGGCTCAGCAGCTCGTTGTCGGCATCTTTGAGGAGTTTTTCAGGCGAGGCATGGCTGCTCTGCTGCCAGGTGCGGCTGCTCAAGATGAGCGTGTGGAGCTTTTTGAGGCTCCAGCCGTTCTGCATGAGGTAATCGGCCAAAAAGTCGAGCAAATCGGCCTGCACGGGCTTCGGCGTCTGCACGCCGAAATCACTCGGCTGGGAGACGAGAGGCTTGCCGAAGTGCTGCATCCACACGCGGTTGGCGATGACGCGGGCGGTGAGCGGGTTGTCCTTGCTGGTGATCTTTTGCGCGAGCTCAAGACGGCCGGAGCCATTTGTGAATTTTTCACCGCCAAACATCGTGAGCCAGGCCCGCGGAGCGGGATCGCCCTGGCGGGCGGGATTGCCGCGCATGTAGATGCGCACGTCGTTCGGCTTCGGCTTGTCGAGCATCACCATGGCACGCGGCGGAGCGCCGGGATGCGTGGCGTCGAGCTTGTTGCGCTCGTTTTTGATGCGCACGACGGTTTCGAGATCCTTGCGGGTGAAGAAGGCATCCGCACCCTCGACCGGCACGGCCATGGGTGAGAGCTTGTCCTGCATGAGCTGGCGCACGGGCTCCAGTTTGCCATCGAGAATGATCTTCGCGTAGGTGGTGGCGACGTCCTTCATCGACTTCGGCGCGGCCTTGGCGAACTCCGCGGCGATCTCCGGCGTGCAGCCGCTCTCCGGCTTGGCGAGATCCTGCGTGATGGCGGCGGCCTTCGCCGCAAACTCGCCCGCGGGCAGCTTTGCAAAGCGGCTCCACGCGACGAGCGCTGCATGCGGCTTGGCGGTGAGTGCGTAGCGCTTCAAGAAGTCGCGCCACTTGTCGGCGACCTTGTCACGCAGCTTTGCCTGACCGGCCTTGCCGTTGAAAACGGTGCGGTCGGTGATGTCCATGACCTGCTGGGCAAAGACGAGATACTCGGCGAGGCGCTCCGGTTTGCGGAACTCGTCATAGACCTGCTTTTTGTAGTCGAGCTCCTTCGCGTTGATCACCGCGATTTTCGCGTCGTAGTCCTTCGCATCGGCTTCGTTGGCCGCTTTGCCGATGATGGGCATCTGCGTTTCTTCCGGCTCCTCGCTGCTGCTGATGATGCTGTAGATCGCGTAGTAGTCGCGGCTCGGGATGGGATCGAATTTGTGATCGTGGCAGCGTGCGCAGGCGACGGTGAGACCGAGCAGGCCGCGACCGATGACATCGATGCGGTCGTCATTGATGAGCAGTCGGTCGTTGATGAAACGCTCGCCGACATTGTAGAGACCGAGCGCGGCAAGATGCGGCGAATTCGGCGTGGCGGCGGTCAGACGGTCCGCGGCGAGCTGGAAGCTCACGAACTGGTCATACGGCATGTCGTCGTTGAAGGCCTTCACCACCCAGTCGCGGTAGGTGTAGGCGTAAGGATAGAAATTCGAGCGGCCGGCCACCTGGTAGCCGTTCGTGTCCGCATAGCGCACGATGTCGAGCCACACGCGTGCCCAGCGTTCGCCGTAGGCGGGTTTGGAGAGGAGCTCCGAGATAAGATCAGTCGTATTGGACTGATCGGACTGATCTTTTGTCGGCGGAAGGCCGGTGAGCGTCAGGAAGAGACGGCGGGTCAAAGTGCGGCTGTCCGCCTTCGGCGCGAAATCGAGGCCCGCAGCCTTCAATTTGGCCCCGACGAGGTCGTCGATGCTTTTCGAGCGATCCGCCTTCACCGGCTGGAAGGCCCAATGCTGCTTCGGATCGGCCTTTTCGCTGTGCGTGGCGGCCACGGCGGCCTCTTTGGGCCAGGGAAGGCCCAGCGTGATCCATTTCTCCAACGCGGCGACCTCGGTGGCGGTGAGCTTGTCGCCCTTCTTCGGCATCGGTTCGACACCGGCGGCATGCGTGACGGCCTTGATGAGCTTGCTGGCGCTCGGATTGCCCGGTTCGACGACCTTGCCGTAGTCGCTGCCGCGCACGACGGCATCACGCGAATCGAGGCGCAGGCCGTTTTGGTGCTTGTGAGCGCCGTGGCAGTCGTAGCAGTGCTCGGCGAGCACCGGGCGCACGCTTTTCTCGAAAAACTCGATCTGGTCCGGCGGAAACGCCGTGTCCGCCGCCGCAGCGAGCGACGTGGCGACAGCAAAGCTGCCCCAAACAAGCGAGGGAAACTGGAGACGTGGGGTCATGTGGGGGTTCGGAGGCCCGGCGGGGATCACCGGGCCTCTTGAAGGAGCAAACGCCACGCCAGCGGGTGATTTTACACCAGCATCAGGGCCGGGTTTTCGAGCAGCTTGCGCATTTCTGCGAGGAAGGTGGCGGCGACGGCGCCATCGACGACGCGGTGGTCGCCGCTGAGGCCGACCCACATGCGCTGACCGGCCACGATCTGACCTTTGTCGTTCACGACGGGCACGTTGCGGATGCTGCCGATGGCGACGATGGCGGCCTGCGGCGGATTGATGATGGCGGCGAACTGGTCGATGCCATACGCGCCGAGGTTCGACACGGTGATGGTGCCGCCGGCGAAGTCATCGGGGCTGAGCTTCTTGTTCTTGGCCTTGCCGGCGAGGTCTTTGACGCTCTGGCTGATTTCGAGCAGCGTTTTCTTTTCCGCCTGCTTGATGACCGGCGTGACGAGGCCGTCATCGATGGCGATGGCGACGCTGAGGCCGACGGATTTGAATTTCACGATCGCATCACCATCCCAAGCGGCGTTGATGGCGGGCTGGGCCTGCGCGGCGCGGATGACGGACTTCAGGATGAAGTCGTTGACGGTGTATTTGTTGCCGCCGGTCTTTTCGCTGGTGGCGTTGAGGTGCGCGCGGAATTCCATGAGCGGTCCGGCATCGACTTCCATCTGGAGGTAGAAGTGCGGGATCTGCGTCTTCGAGGCCAGGAGGCGCTCGGCGATGATGTTGCGCATCGTGGAGGTGGCGACGCGTTCGTCTTCGGGGCCAAAGGTGGGGCGGATGGCCGGTGTGGCGGCCACACGGGCTCCAGCGCCGCCTGCGGGAGCGTTTTCGACATCGGCACGCACCACGCGTCCGCCAGGGCCGGTGCCCACGAGCGAGTTCAAATCGACGCCACGCTCAGCGGCGATCTTTTTGGCCAAGGGAGAGGCTTTCACGCGAAGCGCGGCGCCACCGGCGGCGGCGCGGGATTTGTGCTGCGGCGCCTGCGGGAGGCGAGGACCAGCGGCGGCGGCCTTGGTGGCGCTGGCGGCCGGTTTTTTCTCGGCGGCCGGTGCTGGAGCGGCGGCGGCCTGGGCCTTGGCGATGAGTTCGTCGAGGTTCGCCGGGGCGGCTTCGTCGTCTTCGAGCAAAACGGCGAGCGGGGCGTTCAGCGGCACTTTCTGGCCTGCCTGGACGATGACCTTGTGCAGCACGCCTTCAAACGGGCTGGCGTATTCCATGGTGGCCTTGTCGGTCTCGATGTCTGCGATGGCTTTGCCGACGGCGATCTTGTCCCCCTCTTTGACCGTCCATTTGGCGAGGGTTCCCTCGGTCATGGTGTCGCTGAGTTTGGGCATTTCGATGAATTTGGGCATGGGAAAGGGGGATTTGGAGCCGCCATCTATGGGCGCAGGAGGGCTGGAATCAATGACGAATGCCGAATGAGGAATGCCGGGTGGAAAATTCCCGGTGAGCGGCTTCACCGGCACTTCAGGCCTGCTTTAGCCCACCGAGCTGGCAGATGCGGTCGAAGTGCTTTTTGGCGACTTCAGTGATGGAGAGCCGGTTGCCGCGGCGGAGGATGAGCAGATCGGCGAGAGCGGGATCGTTCCGCAGCATGTCGAGGCTCACGAATGTGGGGAAATCAGCCTCCCATTTCACGTCGATGAGCAGCCAGCGCGGCTCCTCACGCTTGCTGCCGGCATCGAAATACTCGGACGCGGGGTCAAACTGCGTGGGATCGGCTTTTGCCTCGCTGGCGATGCGCACGACACCGGCGATGCCGGGCTGCGGGCAGCTCGAATGGTAGAAGAAACCGAGATCGCCGATCTGCATCTCATCGCGCATCATGTTGCGCACCTGGTAGTTGCGCACGCCGTTCCAAGGCTCGGTCTTCTTGGGACGCTTTTTGAGGTCGTCGAAGGAGAAGACGTCGGGTTCGGATTTGAGGAGCCAGTGCTTCATGCTCAAACGGTGATACGCCGGTTGCGGGAGGTGATGGGCCAGCGGGTGGTGAAGCGCCCGTTTTCGATGAGATGGGCCTCACCGTGCATGGAGACGGTGGGGCAGACATGGCGTGGGATGCCGTGGAGGGCCTGGCCGATGAGGAATTCGTGCGCACGCTCGGTTTCGAGCACGAGATGCTCCTCGCTTTGCATCAGCGGCGTGGCGTCGGGCAGTTCCTCGAAGCGCACGCGGGGATGCGGATTCTCCGGGGCGACGGATTTGTGACCGAGATCGAGGGTGAGGCGGTTCTTGCCAGGTTTGCTGATCACGCGGGCGAGCAATGCGGCAGCGGGCAGGAAGGGCAGGTCGGGATGCTTGTCACCATAACCAAAGTCCCACAGCACGGTGGTGCCGGGACTGAGCGTGCGATCGGCATGCTTCGCGTGGACAGCGAAGGTGGGCGAACCGCCGGCGATGAGCTCTTTGACGATGATGCCCTCGCCTTGCAGGCGGCAGCGGAACTGGTGCACGGACTCAAAAGCGGCATCGCAACGCTCGCGACGCAGATCGAGGCTCTCATCGTGAATGTGGCCGTCGTAGGCGTGGAGGCCGCGAAACTGCAGCTTCGGCGTGTCCTTCATCACATGGGCCAGAAAAGCGGCCTCATCGCCGGGCACGATGCCGGTGCGGGCCATGCCGCAGTCGATTTCGAGATACACACCGAGCGTCACGCGATGCTGCTGGGCCGCGGAGGCGAGGAAGCGGATGCTGTCCTCGGCATCGGCGATGCTGGAGAAGGCGGTCTGCGGGAATTTGAGGGCGAGTTCCGCGAGGCGATGCGCATTCGGGCCGACGCAGGGCATGGCGAGCAGGACGTCCTTGGCTCCAGACGCGGCGCACATCTCGGCCTCGGCGATGGTGGAGGCCTTGAAGCTCGTGATGCCGAGCTGCACCTGCCACGCGATGATCTCGGCGCACTTGTGCGTCTTCACATGCGGGCGGAGGCGTTTGGGATCACCGCCGGCGATCTCGATCATGAGCTTTAAATTGTGCTCAATGCGGCTGCGGTAGAAGAGGAGGGCCGGAGAGGGGATTTCGGCTTCGTTGTCGATGTGGAACCAGGCGGGATGCATGAGGCTGTGGGAGTCAAAAAAGGCTCAAAAGGATCAGGCGAACTCGATGACGTGCTTTTTGCCGTGCTCGTCGTGGGCGGGATTCAGGCTGCGGAGCTCAAACTCAGCCTTTTCAGCGGTGGCGCGAACGAGCACCCAGCCGTTCGGGCGGTCTTTGCTGAAGGTGTAGGCCACAGGCGGCAGGCTGAGCACGGGCAGGCCGGTCTCGGGATGCTTGGAGAGGTTCCAGTTGTGGATGTGACCGTGGATGAAGCCTTTCACTTTCTCATGCGAGGCGAGGATTTTGAAAAGGGCATCGCTGTCCTGCAGGCAGCCGTTTTTCTTTTTGTCGTCCATGCTGGCGAGCATGGGGTTGTGATGGGCGCAGACGAGCGTGGGCTTGTTTGGCAGGCCGCGGAGCGTGCGGTCGATCCAGCCGAGCTGGACGTCACCGAGCAGGCCGGGAGTTTGATTCACGCTGTGGAGGGAATCTAGCAGCAGCCAGTTCATCGTGGCGCTGGAGACGACGGAGACGTGTTTATCTGCCACGGGCACCTGTCGCTCAGCGTTCGGCGGGCCGGGCGGGAGGATGGCGTTGATGAAATTCTGGCGGCTGTCGTGGTTGCCGAGCGTGCAGTGGACCTGGACGGAGTTGCCCGTGAGCGGCTCCATGAGCTTCGCAAAGGTGGCGTAGTCCTCGGTCTTGCCATCCATCAAGGCGCAGTCGCCATTCACGATCACGCCGAAGGGCTTCTGGCCGATTTTGAGCGCCTGATTCACGCAACGCGTGAGATTTTCCGCCATGCAGACTTCGCGGGCGATGGCTTTCTCATCTTGAGCGATGTGCGGATCGGAAAAGAGCACCCAAAGCTGCTCCGGGAGATCCGCGGCCGGCAGTTTTGCGGCGAGCGTGGCGAATCCGGCGGCAGTGGCCTGCTGTAGCCAGCGGCGTCGTGAGGTAATGGGGAGGGTGATGGGCATGACGGCGGAAAAAACGCGATGAATGAGGTAGATTGTGCGCTGGAATGACGGCCCGCGACGCGATGCTGGCGTTATTTGCGGCTCAGTTTGCGGAACATCCAGCCGCCCAGGCCGAGGAAGAGCACGTTCGGCAACCACATGATGAGATGCGGCATGGCGCCGGGCTTTTCGCCGAGCGCCTCGGCCAGGATGATGAAGCTCATGTACACGAGCGCGGTGGCAATGCCGATGACGAAGCCCATCGACGTCTCGCGCCGCTGCGCGGTGACGCCGAGCGGGATGCCAACAAGGGCAAACGTGATCGACGCGAGAGAGAAGCTGTAGCGTTTGTTCAGCTCGGTGTTCGAGAGCGATTTCTCAACAGGCGTGAGCTCGACGCCGGTGAAGCAGTTTTTGCCCGTGCGCACCTCGTCCGTCAGCGAGGCGGTGGTCTTCATGCTGGCATTGATGCGCACGGTGTCCTCCTGCAGCTTCGCCAGCGAGAATGAGAGCGATTTGGTGCCGAAATGCATTGCCTGGATGCCACCGCCCGGCTCGCCGGGAAAGTGCTCGAGATGCTCCTCACGCAGATTCAGCAGGAAATCGAGCGAGCCGGGCTTGGAGAAGAGCGTGGCCTCTTTGGCGCGGATGTAGGACGTGGCGTTTCCATTGATCTGCATGATGTGCAGGTCCTTCAGCTCGGTGCCGCTGCGCCGGCCCGTGTAGATGCGGTAGCCGGGCATCTTGTCGAGCACCTGTCCTTCCTGGAAAAGCGTCTCCGGATTGTCCGCCACGACGCGGTAAAAGAGGCGCTTCATGCGGTCCTTGGCCGCCGGGGCCAGATCGACATTCACATAAAAGCACAGGCCGCTGAGCAGCACGGCCATCACAAACACCGGCAGGCAGATGCGTGGCATGGACATGCCTGTCATGCGCAGGGAGACGAGCTCGTTGTCAGCGGAGAGACGGCCAAAAACGAGCAGGATGCCGGTGAGAAAGGCCCACGGGATCGTGTAGATGAGCGAGAATGGGATCACCAGCGCCACGAACTCCAGCACGACGGAGGTGGGCAGCTCGGCATTGCCGAGGAGCTCGTCGAGCTTCTTGTACACATTGCCCAGCACCATCACGCCGCTGAGCAGGCCCACGCCGATGAGCGTCGCCATGCCGATCTGGCGGGCGAGGTAGCGGTCAAAGATGCGGAAGGGCATGCGGGCGGTTTGTTTCGCGGTTCTGTGTTCCCGGTTCGAGCTTTTCGCAACGGAGAACCTTGAACCATGCCGTTTGAGTCTCATAACTCATCGCCATGCCAAAAGCCTCCGAAGCTCCCCCAACCCCCGAGCCGCCCGATGAGCTCGCGGAGGCGTTTTTGGAGTTCCTCGATGGCGAGCGGCGCAGCTCGCCGCGCACGCTGATCCTTTATGAGACGGCTTTGCGGCAGTTCCGGCAGTGGCGGCTGCCTTTCAAAGGCTGGGACAAGGTGGAGGCGGATGACTTTCGTGCCTTCCTCTTCGATTTGATGAAGCAGGAACGCGCCCGCTCGAGCATCCGGCTGCAATTCGCGGCCTTGCGCAGCTTTTTCAAATGGCTCACCCGGCGCCGCGGCTGGAAGCACAACCCGCTAATGGATGTGCAACTGCCGAAGCTGGAGAAAAAACTGCCCGTCGTCTTCACCGTCGATCAAATCGACCACCTGCTCTCGCTGCCGATGACCACGCCGAAGACGCCGCAGGCCCTCGCCTGGGCCGCGGAGCGTGACGCGGCCATTTTGGAGCTCTTTTACAGCACCGGCATGCGCCTCAGCGAGCTCGCGGCGCTGAATGTCGAGGACATCGATGCGATCAGCGAGGTCGTGCGGGTCTTTGGCAAAGGCCGCAAAGAGCGTCTCTGCCCGCTCGGCACCCCTGCCCTCTCCGCCGTGCAGCGTTACCGGCAGAAGGCCGGCGTGCACAGCGGTCCGCTGTTCCTCAGCCGCGTGCGCCGACGCATGACGATCGATGCCATCAACGACGTGGTGCAGAAATACTGGCGGCTCTCCGGCCTCGCCGTGCACATGACGCCGCACAAATTCCGCCACAGCTTTGCCACCCACCTCCTGAACAACGGCGCCGACCTCCGCAGCGTGCAAAGCCTGCTCGGCCATGCCAGCCTCTCGACCACGCAGATCTACACGCACGTCTCGACGCAGCGTATGAAGGAAGTGTATGAATCCGCCCACCCCCGGGCCTGACGTTTAATCATCATGCTGGACCGCCTTTTCCCTGCCTCTCAAGATCATCTGCCGCTCACGTGGTGGAAGCAGCGTCCGATCTATCTTGCCGCCCTCGTGGCACTGGCCGCTCTCGCCAGCATGATCCTCACCGCCATCGTCGGGCCGAAAGTCGCGGGCCAGATGGTGTTCACCTACGACAGCTTTTTCCGCGAGTGGCACCTGTGGACGCCCTTCACCTGCCTGTGGATGAATCCGCCGAGCCTTTGGACGGTGATCGGCTGCCTGCTGCTGTGGAATTTTGGCGAGGCGGTAGAGCGTCACATCGGCCGCCGGGCCTTCGTGCGCCTGCTCGTGCTGCTTTGGCTGGCTCCGCTGATGGTCATCTCGCTGTTTGGCATCCTCGGCATGCCCGGTTTTGCCTGCGCGGGCGTGATGGCGATGGAGTTCGCGATCTTCGTGGCCTTTGCCACGCTGTATCCCACGGCCAAAGTGGGCATCATCATTCTCACGCTCGATGCCTGGGTGCTCGCCGCGATCTTCGTGAGCCTGAACGTGCTGGGATCGCTCTTCGCCCGCGATTGGGCCTCGCTGGTGCTGCTGGCCTCCACCGTGGGCACGGCCTACCTTTTCATCCGCTACGAGAAAGGTGAGCTGGAACTGCCCTCGATGCCCAAACCAGCCTCGAAGCCTGTGAAACCCTCTCCAAAGCCATCACCAGCTCCCCAAGCCTCGTCGAGCGTGGATGACCTGCTCGACAAAATCAGCCGGGAAGGCCTTCATAGCCTCACCGCCGAGGAAAGACAGGCGCTTGAGAAAGCGAGCCAGAAGATGAGACGCCGCTCATCCTGAGTTTCCGATCAAAACGGAATGTCGTCGTCTTCCATGCCCTCGGTGATCGGGCCTTCGCCGAAGTCATCATTCTGCTGCGCCGGGGCTGGACGCTGCTGCGGGCGCTGCGCCGGAGCCGGGCCGCCACGCTGCTGCATCGGGCGCTGCTGCGGGCGATTGTAACCACCGCCACCTCCGCCGCCGCCGCCGTATCCACCACCACCGCCGCCACCGGAGTAGCCGCCGCCTTCGTCATCACCACCACCACCGCCGGAGCGATCACCGCCGCCTTGGGCACTGCCGAGGAATTGCATCTGCTCGCCGACGACGCGGAGGCGCGTGCGCTTCTGGCCGGTCTGCTTGTCCTCCCACGAATCCATCTGCAGGCGGCCCTCGATGAAGACCGGGCGGCCTTTGTGCAGGTACTTGCCGGCCAGCTCGGCCATCTTTGACCAGAGCACGACATCCACGAAGGTCACTTCCTCCACCTTTTCACCGCTGTCAGAGGTGTACACGCGGTTCACCGCGAGGCCGATGTCACACACGGCGCTGCCCTTCGGCGTGTAGCGCACTTCCGGGTCGCGGGTGAGATTGCCGATGAGCATGACTTTGTTGTAGGAGGCCATAAAACGAGATGGGGTGAGAGATTAGGACGTTAAGTGTGACGGGCATCATTGCCGGGGGCGGTGCTTTCGGGCAATGTTTTTTTGTCAGCAATGCCGCCGGGGTGCATGCTGGCCCTCGTGCTCGACCTCGTTGACCGCTTCATCCTCCACCTCGCCACGGAACGCGGGCTCTCCGTGAGCTACCAGATCCTCGTGCGCGGGTTTCTGGAGGCTTTCGCGTCGTGGTTCAAAGAGGCGCATGGCTCGGAAAACCCCGCCCAGGTCACCACGGACCTCATCACCGGCTACCTCGTCCGCCGGAAGAAGGACGGCCTCGCCACCTCCTCCGCCCGCGTGGAGCTCATCGCGCTGAAAATCTTCTTCCGCTGGCTCGCCGCCCGCAAACACATCCCCGCCGATCCCGCCGATGCCATCCTGCCGCCGCGGACGGAGCGTCATCTGCCGGAAACGCTCAACGAGCACGACGTGCGCCGCCTCATCGAGTCCATCACCGGAGTCACCCCGCTCGACCGGCGTGACCGCGCGATGCTGGAGCTCTTTTACGCCAGCGGCCTGCGCCTCGCCGAGCTGCTCGATGCCCGGCTGGAGAATCTCAGTCTCGAAGAAGGCTGGATCCGCGTGACGGGCAAAGGCTCCAAAACACGCCTCATCCCCGTCGGTGGTGCCGCACGCGATGCCATCAGCGCCTACCTCGAGCATGCACGGCCGGCCCTCGTGCGGGCGAAAAGCTCCAGCCATATCTTCTTGTCCAACCGCGGCCACAAACTCGGCCCCGACCGCATCCGCGACATCTTCACCGAGCGTGCCGCCGCCTGCGGTCTCGAACAGCACATCCACCCGCACAAGATGCGCCACAGCTTTGCCACGCATCTGCTGAACCACGGCGCCGACCTCCGCGTGATCCAGGAAATGCTCGGCCATTCCGACATCGCCACGACGCAGATCTACACTCACGTCGATCAGGCGCGGCTGAAGGAGACGCATCGCAAATTTCACCCGCGAGCCTGAGCCATCCTCGCCAAAACAGGCGAGGCAGCCGCGTGCTTTTTGCTTTCACGCCGGGCATGCTTTCGGCTAGAAACACAGCGCATGTCTGACCATTCTCCCGCCAAACCCTCCCACGGCAACCACTGGCCCATCGTCATCGCCCTCATCGCCGGAGTCGGTGTCGGCATGATCCTCCAAAAGATCGCGCATCCCGCCGAAGGAGCCGCGCCGGAGTGGATCAAGACCGTCATCGAGGCCTGCCGCTTCGTTTCCGATCTCTTCCTGCGTGGTTTGAAGATGGTCATCGTGCCGCTCGTCGTCGCCAGCATCATCAGCGGCATCGCGGGGCTGAAATCGCTCGATGGCTTTGCCCGCATGGGTTTGAAGACCTGGGCCTACTACATCCTCGGCAGCCTTGTAGCCGTGTGCGTGGGCCTTTTCATGGTAAACACCATCAAGCCCGGCCTCGGCAGCGATGGAAAACCGAATCCCACTCTCGCCGCGGCGATGGACGCGGCCAAAACCGGCAAGAACGCCCAGGAAGTGGGCAACGTGATGAAGAAGGCCGAAGGCGGTGCCTCCTCGCTGCTCGACATCGTGCGCCGCGCCATCCCCACGAACATCATCCAGGCCTGCGCCGAGGGCGATTTGCTCGCCATCATCGTCGTGAGCATTCTCTTCGCCGTGGCGATGGTGCTCGTGCCTACTGGCCCGCCTGTGGTGCTGCGTGATTTCTTTGTCCAGCTCACCGATGTCATGACGCTGATCACCACCTGGGTCATGAAGTTCACACCGCTCGCGGTCTTCTGCCTCGTCATCCCGGCCATCGCGGAGGTCGGCGTGGGTGTGCTGCAAAACCTCGTGCCCTATGTTTTGACCGTTGTCGGTGCTTTGCTGATCCACACGCTCGTCATCCTGCCCATCGTGCTCAAAGCAGCAGGCATCTCGCCGGTGAGCCACTTCAAAAACATGAGCGACTCGCTGCTCATGTCCTTCTCCACCGCCTCGTCGAGCGCCACCATCCCCGTCACGATGCGCTGCATCATGGAGGAGTCGAAGGTCAGCGAACGCGTCGCCTCCTTCGTCATCCCGCTCGGTGCCACGGTGAACATGAACGGCACCGCCCTCTATGAATGCGTCGTGGTTGTCTTCGCCGCGCAGGTGCTCGGCATCGACCTCAGCCTCACCCAGCAGTTCCTCGTCGTCATCCTCGCCCTCGTCAGCAGCATCGGCGTCGCTGGCATTCCCGCCGCCAGCTTGGTGGCCATCATCATCATCATGCAAAACGCCGGCTTCAGTGAAGATGCCATCAAAGCCTCCCTCGGCCTCATCCTCACCATCGACCGCCCGCTCGACATGGCCCGCACCACCGTGAACGTCTTTGGTGATACCGTCGGCGCGGTGGTGATCGCGAAGTCGGAGGGGGAAAAACTGGATTCTTAACCATGGACGACACCATCGCATGGCTTTCGTGGATTCTTGAGTTCGCCAGTCCGGTGGTGGTCTTCGTGCTGGCTGCGTTGGCCTGGCAGAAGCATCCCCAGTGCGGTTTCTTCCTTCTTGCCCTCTCTTCGATGCTCACGGTGCTGATGGTTTTCGGGAACACCATCATGTCCCGCTACACACTCACCGACGAGGAACACTTGGCCTGGTGGCGCTGCCATGCGGCCCTGCTGATCATCGATGGCATTTTGTATCCGTGCAGTCTGTGGATGGTGTTTCGTTACTTCACCGACCTTCAACGTCCCGAGCGTGCGGTGAATCCACCAGATGGTGATTCTGCGTGAGCAACGCTCACGCTCATGCTAAAGGCCCTTCTCCATGAGCCAGACCGCCAATCTCCACATCGCCTCGAACATCGCGCTGCCGTCACCGCGTTCGATGGTCGCTGAAATCGCGCCGACGGAGGCGCAGACGGCTTTCATCGCCGAATCACGTCGCGAGATCCGCGACATCTTGTTTGGCAAAGACACACGTTTCCTCGTCGTGCTCGGTCCGTGCTCGATTCATGACCCGGAGGCCGGTTTGGAGTATGGGCGAAAGCTCGCGGCGCTGGCGCAGGAGCTCAAAGACCGGCTTTGCCTCGTCATGCGCGTCTATTTCGAAAAACCGCGCACCACCGTCGGCTGGAAGGGCCTCATCATGGACCCGGACCTCGACGGCACCTGCAACATCCCCGACGGCCTGCGCCTCGCGCGGCGCATCTTGCGCGATGTCATCGACCTCGGCCTGCCCACCGCCACCGAGCTGCTCGATCCGATCACGCCGCAATACATCGCTGATTTGATCTCGTGGAGTGCCATCGGTGCCCGCACGACGGAATCACAAACGCATCGCCAGATGGCCTCCGGCCTCTCGATGCCGCTTGGATTTAAGAATGGCACCTTTGGGCACATCGCGCCCGCCATCAACGCGATCAAAGCTGCGATGCAGCCGCAGACCTTTCTTGGCGTGAACGAAGATGGCGTGGCCTCCGCGGTGACCACCAGCGGCAATCCCGACCGCCACATCATCCTGCGCGGCGGTGAAAACGGTCCCAACTTCGGCGCGGACAACGTCATGGAGACCATCGACGGCCTCGAAGCCGCGAAGCTGAAGCCCGCGATCATGATCGACGCCAGCCACGGCAACTGCGCCAAGGACCACCGCCGCATGCCCGATGTCTTCCGCGAGATCGTGCGCCAGCGTGCCGCCGGCCAGAAAGCCATCATCGGTGCCATGCTCGAAAGCAATCTCGTCGGCGGAAACCAAAAGTTCCCACAGCCGCTCGATCAACTCGTGCGCGGCCAGTCCATCACGGATGCGTGCATCGATTGGGAGACGACGGAAGCGCTGCTGCGTGAGGCGCACGGAGTGCTGAAATGACGAAACCAGAATGGCGAATGAGGAATGAAGTCCGAATGTTCGGACTTTGACATTCATTCGTCATTCCTCATTCTGGTTTCGTCATTCCCACCATCCTCCACTCCCCTTCCGCGAGGTCATCGAGCGTGTAATCTCCAAACCTCTCCCGGTGCAGCTTCTCCACCTGCCAGCCTTGGCTGGCAAACATGCGCCGCACCTGATGGTAGCGGCCTTCGGTGATGGTGAGACGGGCCGTGCGTGGGGCGAGGATTTCGAGCTTCGCGGGCAAACAGGGCTTCTCCTCGCTGCGAAGCATCAAATCGCCCTTCGCGAAGGTTTCGATGAGTGAGGCCTCCAAGTCCCGATCGACCTCCGCGAGATACGTTTTTTCAATTTCAGCCTTCGGCGAGGTGTAACGATGGACCAGCGGACCGATGTCGGTGACGAGCAGCAGACCGCTCGTGTCCTTGTCGAGCCTGCCAACGCTCGTCACGGCCGGATTGCGGCGCAGCCATTGATCTGGCAGCAGCTCATAAATCGTCGGCCCCTCGTTTCCATCGTGCGTGCAAACATAGCCGACAGGCTTGTGCAGCATCGCGAGCAATCCATCCGGGGCTTCGAGCGGCTCGTCGTCCACCGTCACGGCATGCGGATCGACTTTTTGGTCCGCTTTCGTCAAAACGAGGCCGTTGTGCTTCACCCGACCGTTCTTCACAAACATCACCGCCTCGCGTCGCGAGCAGTAGCCGAGGGAGGAGAGGACTTGATCGAGGCGGCGCATGCAAAAAGGGAATCGCGGAGATGCTCCGCGATTCCCACGCCGGATTCAATAGCCGTAGTTGAACGGATCGCTGTATTTCGGATTCGTGGCGAGCGAGGTGTCCGTGAGCGATTTCATGAAGTTAACCAGATCGGCCTTCTGTTCGTCGGTGAAGTTCGGGCGACTCACACCACCACCCTGCTGCGGCGGGAGGCGCAGCGGCGGGGAGAGATTCGGGTTGTTCACGACCTGCGTGCTGTAGAAGTCCACCACCTCCTCCAGCGTG
>JAEUHK010000033.1 GCA_016795465.1 Verrucomicrobiaceae bacterium
ATACGCCGCCGCCAAGCGCGAAGGCCTCCTCAGCCCCCTGAAGGCCCCCATCAACGCCCAGCGCAATCCCCTTCGCAGCACCGGCAAACCCGTCACCCAGCTCCACTACGCCCGCCAGGGCATCATCACGCCCGAGATGGAGTTCATCGCGATTCGCGAAAACATGCGCCGCGCCCAGATTGCCGACTTCAAAAACGACATCGTCCGCAACGACCTCGATAAACAACACATCGGCTCCGCCCAAATCGTCAATCAGGTCAATCCGGTCAATCAACCCGACTACACCCCCGCGATCTTCCGCCGCTTCCCCCAGCGCATCCCCGCCGAAATCACCCCCGAGTTCGTCCGCTCCGAAGTCGCCGCCGGCCGCGCCATCATCCCAGCGAACATCAACCACCCCGAACTCGAGCCGATGATCATCGGCCGGAACTTCCTCGTCAAAATCAACGCCAACATCGGCAACAGCGCCGTCGCCTCCAGCATCGAGGAAGAGGTCGAAAAAATGCGCTGGGCCACCAAGTGGGGCGCGGACACCGTCATGGACCTCTCCACCGGCAAGAACATCCACGCCACCCGTGAATGGATCCTCCGCAACTCGCCCGTGCCCATCGGCACCGTGCCCATCTATCAGGCGCTCGAAAAAGTGAACGGCAAGGCCGAGGACCTCACCTGGGAGCTCTTCCGCGACACCCTCATCGAGCAGGCCGAGCAGGGCGTCGATTACTTCACCATTCACGCCGGCGTTCTGCTGCGCTTCGTCCCCATGACCGCCTCCCGCATGACCGGCATCGTCAGCCGCGGCGGCAGCATCATGGCCAAGTGGTGCCTCGCCCACCACAAAGAAAACTTCCTCTACACCCACTGGGACGACATCTGCGACATCATGGCCGCCTACGACGTCTCCTTCTCCATCGGCGACGGCCTGCGCCCCGGCTCCATCGCCGACGCCAATGACAAAGCGCAGTTTGGCGAACTCGAAGTGCAGGGCGAGCTCACCAAGCGCGCCTGGGCCAAAGGCGTCCAAGTCATGAACGAAGGCCCCGGCCACGTCCCCATGCACATGATCGAGGAAAACATGGCCAAGCAGCTCGAATGGTGCCACGAGGCCCCCTTCTACACCCTCGGGCCTCTCACCACCGACATCGCCCCCGGCTACGACCACATCACCAGCGGCATCGGCGCCGCCATGATCGGCTGGTATGGCTGCGCCATGCTCTGCTACGTCACGCCCAAGGAACACCTAGGCCTCCCCAACAAGGAAGACGTCAAAGCCGGCGTCATCACTTATAAGCTCGCCGCCCACGCCGCCGACCTCGCCAAAGGCCACCCCGGTGCCCAATACCGCGACAACGCCCTCTCCAAAGCCCGCTTCGAGTTCCGCTGGGAAGACCAGTTCAATCTCAGTCTCGACCCCGTCACCGCCCGCGAATACCACGACGAAACCCTCCCCCAAGACGGAGCCAAAAGCGCCCACTTCTGCTCCATGTGCGGCCCCCACTTCTGCTCCATGAAGATCACCGAAGACGTCCGCAAATACGCCGCCGAACAAGCCATCTCCGAAGAAGAAGCCCTCCAGCGCGGGATGGAAGAGAAATCGAAGGAGTTCATCCAAACCGGCGCAGAGGTCTATACCTCAGCAAAATAGGTCCACTAGGCCCTATAAGTCCTATCCCTCACCGCCCGCCATGTCCCAGCCGCCCCCAGAAGACGACCCACCCGGTTTCCTTCCCCAGGGCGGCAACTACCGGGAACTCCTTTCCTTCCGCAAAGCCGAGACCGTCTTCGACTTCACCTTCCGCTTCTGCGACCGCTTCCTCAAGAAAGGCGACCGCACCATCGACCAGATGGTGCAGTCCGCCCGCTCCGGGAAACAAAACATCGGTGAAGGCTGCAAAGCCTCCATCACCTCCGCCGAGATGGAGCTCAAGCTCGTCAACGTCGCCCGCGCCAGCCTGGAGGAACTCCTCCTCGACTACCAGGACTACCTCCGAGTCCGCGACCACGCCCTCTGGGACAAGAACAGCAAGGAAGCCCTCTACGTCCGCAAACTCGGCCGCACCCCCGACGAGAGCTACGAGACCTATCGCCCGTTCATGGACACCCGTCCGCCCGAGGTCCTGGCGAACATCGCCATCTGCCTCATCCATCAGGCGAATTACCTCCTCGACCAGCAGCGCCGCCGTTTGGAGAAGGACTTCGTCAAAAAAGGCGGCATCCGCGAGCAGATGACCAAGGCCCGCCTGGAGTATCGGAAAAAGCAGCCGTCCCAGCCCCCGAAGCCCCCGCATCGCCCAAAAAACTGACGCCACCCGTTGCCTGATGCCTTTTGCCCAATACGTCGCATGGGCCCTATCAGACCTACTCTCCCCCTCACCGATTCCTTTTCCACCACCCCACGCATCGCTCCCAGGCCCCATCCGTCGCCTCAGCCCGATCCGCCCTCTTCTTCCCCACCGCCGCGCCCTCACCTTGCAAACTCACCGCCTCCCACCGAAAGCTCATCCATGAAGATCACCGAAGACGTCCGCCAACACGCCGCCGAACAAGCCATCTCCGAAGAAGAAGCGCTTCAGCGCGGGATGGAGGAGAAGAGCAAAGAGTTCGTGGAAGCGGGTGCGGAGGTCTACGCGAAGGCAAATTAACCCCAATCTGCCACCTACATTCATCACAGTTACATCTCCCAATGAAACGCAAAGACCTGATCAACAAGGCGCTCTTCGGAAATGAAGCTGGCGAAGACGAGGATGTCGAAAGACTTACTTCGTATTTCGTCGAAAAGGCAGATTTTGAAGCCTTTTACGATCACAAAGTCCGCCTGCAAATTGTGAAGTCGCGAAAAGGTGTTGGCAAATCGGCGCTACTTTCGCGCACTGCGGAAGATAAACGAGTTACAAGCCCAAACGATCTTGTGCTCTATTTGAAAGGGGCCGATTTAGCGGCAACTCAAGAAATTGAAGACAAAACATCAAATGGTCTCATCAATGGATGGCAGCAAAGAATCTGCTCTCGGATCAATCACGAAATTGGAAAATTGCTAAACTTTGCTTTTTCTGATGACGCCATCGCCCTTGTGGAGAGCGCAGAATTGGCAGGTTTGAAGAGCCGGAATTTGTGGGGAGCACTTATCGATAGAATCAAGCTGAAAGCCAATCCAATCGAAACCAAGAAATTAGAGTCGACTAACCCGCAAGCCCTCCTCGAACGTTTTACCAAACGTGATCCAAAAACAATTTGGCTACTCGTCGATGATATTGACGCTACTTTCAAAAACACACCCGAGGGGTGTTTGGCGCTTTCGACTTTTTTCTCCGCATGTCGTTATCTCTCTCAATCTGTCGAAGGATTGAGGATTAGATTGTCGGTTCGCACCGATGTCTGGACGATTCTAGCGCAGGAAGACGAGGCTCTCGACAAGTGTGAGCAGTATCTCTTTGACTTGAGTTGGTCGAATTCAGAAGCTGAACAAATTCTCGTCCGCAAGATTGTCACGTTTTTCAGGAATGCGTATCCGGATGATCCGAGGTTCCAAACAATGGACCCCTCAAGGGACAGCCAAGCGATTTTGTCACTCGTCTTCACGAGAAAATTTAGCTGGGGAAAGAAATCATACCCACCTGACAGGCCGATTTATATCTTGAGCAATGGTCGCCCCCGCTGGGCTGCCCATCTTTGCAAGTTGGCTGCCAAAGAAGCTCACGATCTAAGTGCAACTCATATTGGAATTGGGCATGTGAATGCAGCGCTGCAAAAATACGGGGAAGTTCGTCTGTCCGATCTTTACAAGGAACACAAGCACCAGTGTCCGTCGTTACAAACCTTGCTCGAAAGTTTTGCGCGTGGGCCAAGCCAATTTACCACAAACGACCTTCTCACTCGAATCACCGACCGAATCATCAGGGGGCATGGCATGATTGAAATTGACGGTGTTAAGAGCGGTGGAGGTTCAATATCGATTGCTCACTTCCTCTATCGAATTGGCTTTCTTTGCGCACGTGACGATTCTAAACCGGGAGCATTATCATTTGTTCGTTATGAAGATCGCCCCAACCTCTTATCAACAACGCAAAACCTTGATGACGGTTTGATTTGGGAGATTCACCCGAGCTATCGGAAGGTTTTACATATCGTGCGCCATTAACGAAATCGCTTCCGTTTCCGACCTCGCGGAAACGGGGGCAACATTCTGACAAACGCCTCATCTCTCTCGTCCCTGCTTCCGCGAGGCCACAGAGCCTGAATCGAGCCCCGAAAGCCCCCTCCAGCCGTTTCCTGGGCGTCCCGGCGGCTCCTCGGACGCGAGGCCCGACGTGAATCCCAACGCGTCGGACAACAACCACGGAAGACACCGAACACACGGAAGGCTGAGATCCAAAACCGGCCTTCCATTCCGTGTATTCTGTGTTTTCCGTGGTTCCACCCTCAGAGGCTGGCAGGCTAAAAATGGAGGGCAAAAAATTCCAAGCCTCGGATCCCGACATCTTTAGCCACCCATCTTTAGTCTCTACTCAGAGTCCAAACCTTTGAACCGCTGATCAGACGCTGATGAAACGCTCATCCCAATCCTCCGACATCAGCGTCAAATCAGCGTCCCATCAGCGGTTTCCATCCGCGTCGAAAACCCTCACCGACCTGAAACCAGGATCGCACCGCAAGAGGCAGGATAACCGCAGAGAATACCTTTCTGAGTTCATCTCTGCGGTTATCCCACCTCGGCGGTGTTTCCATGGAATCTGGATCAACCCAGAAACCGGAAGGCAGGCTCAAGAGGGAGGGCAAAAGATTCCGAAGCCTCGGGTTTCATCATTTGTGGCCACCTTTAGCCTTTACTCAGAGCCCCAACGGTAGCTGCGCCCATACCCCCGGTCTTTGAGGCGATACCTTCCCCAGTATTGGAAATACCTTCGATCTTTTTCGCAATACCTTCGAAGTTATCCAAAATACCTTCGAAGGTATTCCCAATACCTTCGATCTTTTTGGCAATACCTTCGAGGTTATCCAAAATACCTTCGAGAGTATTTCCAATACCTTCGATCTTTTCGGCAATACCTTCGAAGTTATCCAAAATACCTTCGAGAGTATTCCCAATACCTTCGATCTTTTCGCCAATACCTTCGAAGTTATCCCAAATACCTTCGAGGGTATTCCCAATACCTTCGATCTTTTTGGCAATACCTTCGAAGTCGTCGGCAAAACCGGCGAGGGTCGTTTCAACACCTTCGATCTCGGTCGCGACGGACACGCTGTTTTCAGCCTTCCAGCAGGGTGAAACGCGGTCAGCGTGCCCCATTCTGGCCAAGGCTTCCTCTCTCTCGTCCCTGCTGCCCCTTCTTGCTCTCGCTCTTGCTCTTCATCTCCCCTCTGCCGCCCGGAGAGAGCAAGAGGATGATCCAGAGCAGGAGCAAGAAGCACGGAGCACTCTGGCCATAAACCCCTGAGGATTGGCAGAAGAATGAAGGCAGGAGAATGTTCCCATTCAGAGCCATTCTTCTGCCTTCATTCTCCTGCCAGTAAACCCGATCTGAGCCCCAGCGACTCCTCCGCACGCGAGGCCAGCCGTTTTGAACCGCTGATCAGACGCTGATTAAACGCTAATCCCAATCCTCTGATATTAGCGTCCCGTCAGCGTCAAATCAGCGGTTTCCATCGGCCCGGGAAAACAACCACAGAATACACCGAACACACGGAAGGCTGAGATCCCAAACCGGCCTTCCATTCCGTGTATTCTGTGTTTTCCGTGGTTCCACCCTCAGAGGCTGGCAGGCTAAAAATTCCAAGCCTCGGATCCCGTCATTTAAGCGGTTTCTATCGGCCTTCGAAGAGCAGATCGAAGCTTCACACCACCAGCATCCGCAGCGTGGAGGCAGTGAAGGCACGGCGGAGTTCCTCAATCACCGCATGGGGCTGGCCGCGGAGGGCTGGGGGCAGTTTGGTGCTGCCGCTGAGGAAGTGGTGCAGGGCGCTGAGGAAGATCGCCGGCTGGTCATCGAGGTCGGCATCGAGCGTGGCGGGGAAGGTGGCGTCGAGCAGCTCCACACCTTCCTCGGTGAGCACGGCGAGCTCTTGGGCCCAGCGCATCACGGTTTCCACGGGCGAGGGCTTCGGATAGCGGCGCTTCACCAGCGCAAGGAGGTGCTCCCGCGTGGGCGCATTCATGAGCAGGGCGAGGAAGAAACGATGCTCCGGCGCGGCGATGGTGCTGCGCATGTTTTTGATCAAATCGCGGCGCAGGCCTTCCTCCAACGTCTGCGGCACACCGGCGGCGAGCGTGCCATGGCGCTTGCGGAAGAGCTTCAAAGCCGCCTGCCACTCGCCGCGATCCCGCAGGGCGGCCATGCTGTGCTGAAGGACGTAAAAGCCGCGCTCGAAATCGAGCGTGCCGAGCATTTCCATCACGATCTCGGCATAGGCGGGGTCTTCGCCCTGCTCCAGGACATCCAGAAGCTGCTTCCGCCTCATGGTGAGCGTGTCGGCGTGCATGGGATCGACGGCGACATGCGGCGGGAGGTAATTGAACTGCGGGCCGGTGCCGGGATCGTTGTGCGTGCGCACGACGACGGTGACGGAGGGGCTGTCGAGATGGAACAGAGAGTGGATGCAGCCGGGCCCGGACACGATGGGCACAGTGCGGCCGGTTTCGAGCAGCTCGATCTGTTTCATGCGCACATCTCCCACGCGCAGATGCGGCGTGATGGAGCGGGCATTTTCAAAAGTGTAGTGCGCATGGATGCTGGAGCCATGCATGACGTGAAACGCGCCGGAGAACTCGTGCTGATGAATGTCTGTGGTGCCATCGAGCCAGAAGAGGAGCTGGATGTAAAAGCGCGGATGCTCGTAAGCGATGAGCTCCGGCTGCCCAAAGCCGGACATGGACTGCAGCGGCTGCTCGTCATTGAGCAAATACTCCCGCATCAGCTCCGCGAGCGCGACATGCTTGCTCGGCGGCCGTGCTTCCAGCGCCTTGCGGGCGATGGCGGGGAATTTCTCCAGCGAGAAGTTCACCTGTTTCCACTGCGCGAGCACCTGACGGCCCAGATCATTGAAGAATGCATTCATCGCGTCCTCTTTGGACTCAAGAGGCCGCAGCAACAAGGCTGATCTCAAGCACCGCAACCTCGGCCGTGGGGCAGGGGAGGCGTGTCCGCCCCGTCCGCATCAAGCGGCGACGAGGTCGTAACCGCGCCAGTCTTTGATGGTGACATCGGCAAAGGAGCCGACGGGGAGCTTCTTGTTCACGAAGACGGTGGTGTCGATGTCCGGGGCGTCGATGGCGCTGCGGGCCACGCCGGGTTCCTCGACGAGGACGCGGAGGGTTTTGCCGACCTGGGAGCGGTTGTACTTCTCCACGCTGCGCTGGATGGCACGCATGGCCTCGTTCCAGCGGGCCTTCCGGGTCATGTGGTGGATCTGATCCTCCATGCTGGCGGCGCGGGTGCCTTCCTCGCGGCTGTAATTGAAGACGCCAGCACGCTCGAAGCCAGCGTCCTCGATGAACTGGATGAGCTCATTGAAGTCCGCCTCGGTCTCGCCGGGGAAGCCAACGATGAAGGTGGTGCGGATGGCGATGCCGGGGATGCCGGCACGGATGCGCTTCACGAGATCGCGGATGTAAGCGCCGTTGGTCTCGCGCTTCATGAGGTCGAGCATGTGATCGCTGATGTGCTGCAGCGGCATGTCGATGTAGCGGGCCACTTTGGGGCTCTCGGCGATGGCTTGGATGAGATCATCGCTCCAATGCGCCGGATGCGTGTAGAGCAGGCGGATCCAGAAATCGCCTTCGATCTTGTTCAGCTCGCGGATGAGGGTGGAAAGGGATTCGCCCTTGGTGGAATCGACGCCGCTGCGGGGCTTCGGGCGCTCGCCTTCCCATTTGTCCATGCCGAAGTAGGTGGTGTCCTGGGAGATGAGATTGATCTCCTTCACGCCGCTTTTCACGAGCTGGCGGGCCTCCTGCACGATGCTCTCCTGCGTGCGGCTGCGGTGGCGACCGCGGATGCGCGGGATGATGCAGAAGGAGCAGGGGTGATTGCAGCCCTCGGCGATCTTGATGTAGGCCATGTGCTGCGGCGTGAGGCGGAAGCGCGGCGTGTCGTAGTCCGGGATGTATTTCGGCTGCTTCGTGACGAGGTTCTCCTGCTCGTGGTCTTTCACACCGACGAGGTTTTGGATGATCGGGGCCACCTGCGTGATCTGGTCGAGCCCGATGAAGGCATCCACGTCCGGCATGAGGGTGGGGAGTTCCTGCGAAAAGCGCTGCGAGAGGCAGCCAGCGACGATGATTTTCTGTTTCGCCCGCTTTTTGGAGGTGGAGCGACCGTCCACGGCATCATGCACCGCGCCGATGGACTCCTTTTTCGCCATGTCGATAAACGAGCAGGTGTTGACGATGAGCACATCCGCGAGGTCCGGCTCGGGCGTCATGACCATGCCTGCCTGCTGAAGGTGGCCGATCATGATTTCCGAGTCGATGAGGTTCTTCGCGCAACCGAGGGAAACGAGGCCGACTTTGATCATGGGGGGCGGAGGGTAGCGGCTTTGGAGATTCAGGAAAGGAGAAACTGTGCCAGATGATGAGGCATGGCTTGCGCTTCGGGCCGGAGGGCCTACTATCAAGCCTTCTCCAAAACGGGGGCGTACTGGTTTCGACGGGTAGCCTGAGTTCGGAGCTGCATGCCGAGGATGATTCGTTGGCCTCGTTAAAATCGCGGATCAAAAACATAAATGTGAACTCTAACGAGCTCGCTCTCGCGGCTTAAGCCCCGCGACGTCACGCAGGCGATGTCTGGTAGTCTGCCTGACGACACTACCAGGCTGGTTGAATCACCGGGCGACCGGGTGACCAACGAGATCTAACAGGACGCTGGGTGAAAGGTCGGCTGTCTCAAGCCAGCCCTCACCGAGATCCAAGATGAGACTGAGCATGGAGACGCTGCGGATAACGGTTGTTCGGACAGGGGTTCAACTCCCCTCGCCTCCACCATTTTCCCGCCCAAAGGGCGGGCTGGGGACCCAAAAGGGGCGTGGGTGGAGAATCTGATTGCACAAACAAGGGGGCTTTGCTGGAATCGCGCCGCTTTTTTCCCGAACCAACCTCTCCCGATCCTGCACATGAGCTCGACCTCCTCCGGTAAAGCCGATATGAAACTCTTCTGGGCCTGCTTCATCGCCCTGGTGGCCACGTCGTTCATCTTTGGGGTGCGGGCGAACACGATCGGGGAACTGCAGGACAGCTTTAACCTTTCGGAGCAGCAGAAGGGGAACATCAACGGGGCGGGCATGTGGCCCTTCGCGATTTCGATCATCTTCTTCAGCCTGGTGATCGACTACATCGGCTACAAGACGGTGGCGTTCTTTGCCATCGCCTGCCACACGATCTCGCTGGCGCTGACGCTGCGGGCCTCGGGCTACCAAGATTTTTACTGGAGCACGCTGCTGGTGGCCGTCGCAAACGGCACGGTGGAATCCTTCATCAACCCGGTGGTGGCGACGGTCTTCAACAAGGAGAAGGCGAAGTGGCTGAACATCCTGCACGCGGGCTGGCCGGCAGGCTTGGCGCTCGGGGCGTTGTTCTGCGGGATGCTGCCGGACACGAAGCTGTTCTTTGGCGCGGTGTGGCAGTTCCGCTTCGCACTCTGCTTCATCCCGGTGGTGGTGTATGCGCTGCTGATCCTGCCCTGCGCCTTCCCGGTCAATGAGCGTGTGGCGGCGGGTGTGAGCTATCGCGACATGTTGAAGGAAGTGGGCGCGGTCGGTTTCTTCATCATCACGGCCCTGACGGCTCCGGCGCTGGCGCAGATGATGAACCAGGAGGCCTCGTGGACGACGATCTTCATCATCGCGGCGGTGGTGGCGCTGCTGGCGGGGCTTTACACCCGTTCGGCGGGGAACTGGCTGTTCCTCGTGGTGCTCATCACGATCGGGCCTTTGGCGACGACGGAGCTCGGAACGGATGGCTGGATGCCGGAGCTGCTCAAGCTGAGCGGACCGAAGGATCTGCCGGCCTTTGCGACGTGGATCTTTGTGTATGTGTCGGTGATCATGACGGTGCTGCGCTTTTTTGCGGGTCCGATCGTGCATCGGTTCTCGCCCATCGGGCTGCTGGTGATCAGTGCGAGCATCGCGATCATCGGACTGATGTTCCTGAGCAATGCCACCGGCTGGGCGATCCTCGCCGCGGCGACGGTGTATGCCTTTGGCAAGACCTTCCTGTGGTCCACGACGCTGGGCCTGACGTCGGAGCAGTTCCCGAAAGGCGGCGCTCTCACCTTGAACGGCGTGTCCGCCGTCGGCGTGCTCTTCCTCGGCGTGCTGGGCAGTCCTTACATCGGCTTCAAGCAGGACGGTGACCTCGAAAAGCGTCTGAACACGACCGAGCATGCGGCGCTGTATGCCACCGTGAAGGGCGAGCCCAAGCCGAGCCTCTTTGGTGCGAGCCCCACGCTCGACCAGGCGAAGATCAAGGCGCTGCCGGAGGCGCAGGCGAAGGAACTCGAAGACGTGCAGGCGGCGAGCAAGCGCAGTGTTTTCACCACCATCGCCATCCTGCCGAGCTTCATGCTGGCCTGCTACATCGGCCTTTTCCTCTACTTCCGGGGCAAGGGCGGCTACAAGCCGGTGGATCTGGCCGCGGGGCATTGAGGGGCCGGAAGGCTTGCACCGCGGAGATTTGAAGGACGCGGAGATGGGGAGATGATGTCTGTTTGAACGCGAATGGCCGCGAATGTCTCAATTTGCGGCCATTTGTTTTCATTCCGGTTTGGATTCGTGTTGAAGGCTTCAGGTTTTGAACGCCAAGGAATGCAAGGTGGCTGCAAGGAAGGGAAAAGGTGGCCCGTAGGTGGATCGCTCTTTTTATCCCATTCCAAACGAATGCCTCGTCTCACCCATAACTGTGCCGGACACCTCCGCCGCGATGTTTTGAAGCTCGGTCTGACCGCCGCGGGCGGCGGGCTGGGCTTCACGGACCTGCTGCGGGCTCGCGAAGCCACGCCGCAGCCGTCGATTGGTCGCCCGGTGAATTGCATCCTCGTGTGGCTGGATGGTGGTCCCTCGCATTACGAGATGTTTGACCCGAAGACGGAGGCGCCGAGCGACATCCGCGGGGAGTTCAAGCCGATCAAGACGAGCGTGCCTGGGGTGCATTTCTCCGAGTGCGTGCCGCATCTGGCGAAGGCGGCGGACAAGTTTACGGTGCTGCGCAGCGTGACGCACAAGGACCCGAACCACGGCGGCGGCAACCACTACATGATGACCGGTGCGCCGACGCCGGTGCCGGTGGGTTGCGGGGCCTTCGTGACCTTCCACCCATCGTTTGGCAGCGTGGTGAGCTACAAGCGCGGCGTGCAGCGTGGCCTTCCTGCCTACATGACGCTGCCGAGCATCACCCGCAGCGGCGGCCCGAATTTCCTCGGTGCGGAGCATGCGCCCTTCGTGGCCGGTGGTGACCCGAACTCGAAGGGCTTCAAGGTGCGCGATGTGGTGCTGCCTTCCGACATTACCGATGCCCGCGGCCTGTCCCGCCGGGAGCTGCGCATGTCGCTGGACCGGATGAAGCGTCTGAATGATGCCTTGGCGGAAGATCCGGCGGTGAGCTTTGACACTTTTTACGGCAAGGCGGTGGACTTGATCGCGTCAAAGCCGGCGCAGGAGGCCTTCGACATCAGCCGTGAGGATGACAAGACGCGTGATTTGTATGGTCGCACGGACTTCGGCCAGCGTCTGCTGCTGGCCCGCCGCATGGTGGAGGTGGGCGTGCCCTTTGTGACCGTGAACTACGGCGGCTGGGACCATCACCGCGATCTCTTCAAGACCTGCAAAAGCGAGTTCATGCAGAAGTTTGACCAGGGCATGGCTGCTCTCATCACGGACCTCGACCGTCGGGGCCTGCTGGAGAGCACGCTCGTCATTGCCCTCGGTGAATTCGGCCGCACACCGAAGATCAACAAGGACAGCGGTCGCGATCACTGGCCGGGCGCGATGAACATCCTCTTCGCTGGAGCGGGCGTGCCGCGGGGTGGCGTCATCGGTGCCACCGACCCAAAGGGCTACTACGCCAGCGAGAACATCTATTCACCGGAGGACTTTGCCGTGACGCTCTACCACAAGCTCGGCATTGATCCCCATCAGATCCTCCACACGAGCAGCGGACGCCCCGTCCAGCTCGTGAACGGCGGGCGTCCCATCCGCGAGCTCTTTGCGTGATGCGGTGGGGAATGATGAATGCGAAATGTCGAATGACGAATGACTGGCGTTTGCCGGCATTCGTCATTCTGATTTCGTCCCTAGTCCTTCCCGCGAGGGCTGCTCCACCCGGCTTTGAAAGCCTGTTTCCTGCGGGCGGGCAGATCGGCGGTTCGGTGGCGTGTGAGGTTGCGGGCAAGGGGTTGGACAAAGACTCGCCGGTGGCCTGGGTGAGCCATCCGGGCATTGTTTTCAAAGCGGGCGACAAGGCGAAGAAGTTCACCGTGGCCATCGCGCCGGATGTGCCGGCCGGGCCGTATCTGGTGCGTTTTCACTCGGCGGAAGGCAGCTCGCCGCCGAGGATCTTCGAGGTGGGGAGCGAGCCTGAAGTCGTGGAGAAGGAGCCGAATGATGCCTTTGCCGATGCGAAAGGGCAGGAAGGCCGCATCAACACCGTCTTCAACGGAGTGCTGGAAAAGGCGGGCGATGTGGACACGCACGCCATCCGGGTGAAAAAGGGCAGGGGAGTGACGCTGGAGGTGCATGGCTATGCTTTGGGCTCGCCGATGGACCCTGCGCTGCGTCTGCTGGATGCCCGCGGCGTCGAAATCACTGGTGGTCATGACACGCACAATCTCGATCCACGCATCGAATACACGCCGAAGACCGATGGCGTGCTCTACGCCCAAGTTTTTGCCTTTGCGCACCCGCCTGCGGCGGATGTTTCGCTGAAGGGAAGCAGCACTCATGTGTATCGGCTGCGGGTGGTCGAGGATGCAGAACCCGCGACGGCCCTCGTTCCCGAGAATCCGAAACTCAGCGTTCCGGGAGAAAGCGTCGGCGTGCTGGCCAAGAGGGGCGAGGAGGATGTTTTCACGTTCTCGGCCAAAAAAGGGGAAGAGCTGGTTTTGGAGGCTCATTCGCGGCGTTTTGATGCCGCCTTGCGGGTGGAGGATGCCGAAGGCAAGAGCCTGGCCACCGCCGACGATGGCGAGGGTGGTGTGACGGACCCGGTGCTGCGCTGGAAGGCTCCGAAGGACGGCGAATTCAAGCTCGTGGTGCTGGATCGTGATCGCGGTGGTGGTCCGCGGCAGGCTTATCAAGCCAAGGTCACTGCGACGAAGCCCACGTTGACCGCCGTGTTCGACAATCACGCTTACCGCGTCGAGGCGGGGAAGAGCGTCGAGGTGAAGATCACGCTCAAGGTGACCGGTAAATTCACCGGAAAGGTAGCTGCGTCCGTCCTCGGCCTGCCCGCGGGTCTTTCCGCCGAAGTGAAGGAAGCCGATGCGAAGAGCGGTGAGATCAAAGTGACGCTGAAAGCCGCCCCCGAGGCCGCGGCGAGTCAGGCGACTTTTCGCGTGGAGCTCGCCGTCGATGGCCAGACCTTTCTTCCGAGCTATGTCGTGCCTTTCACCGAGCCTCGCGGTGATCTGCTGATCACGACGGATACCCGCCCATGGCTCACGGTGGCCGCCGCGAAGGCAAAATGAGCCTCGCGGGTTCAAATGGCGTGTGCAAAGGCTTCGATCTTGCCCGAAGGCATCGCCGTCGTTAGCGTCGCACATCATCTCCAGAACCCCTTTCCTCTCATGAGCACTCCCGAGGCCGGCAAGCCGGTGTACAACGTCAAGAATCCCTGCATCGCCAAAGTGAAGCGCATGTTTGACCTGAGCGGTCCCGGTGCTCCAAAGCACACGGCGCATTACGAGATCGACCTTGCGGGCAGCGGCCTGGAATACACGCCGGGCGATTCGCTGGCCGTGCAACCGACGAATGATCCGCAGCTCGTGGCCGACACGCTCGCGGCGCTGGGTTTCAGCGGCGATGAGATCGTGAAGCATCCGAAAAACGGCACCGAGGTGCCGATCCGGCAGGCGTTGATCGAAGCCACGCTCATCACGGAAATCGACAACAAGCTCATTAAAGCCCTCGTCGAGAAAACGGGTGGCAACACGCCGCTGGCGGAGCTTTCGCAGCCGGAAAAGAAGGAGGAACTCAAAAACTACCTGTGGGGTCGCTTTGTGATCGATCTGCTGCTGGAGCATCCGACGGCGAAGTTCACGCCGGAGGAGTTCATGGCCACGCAGAGGAAGCTGAACATCCGCCTCTACTCCATCAGCAGCAGCCAGAAGGCTCATCCCGATGAGGTGCATCTCACCGTGGCCACCGTGCGCTACACCAGCCATGGTCGCGCCCGCGGCGGGGTGGCTTCCACCTTCCTCGCCGAGCGAGTGACGGTGGGCGAGACACTGATCCCGTGCTTTGTGAACCATGGCAAAGGCTTCCGCCTGCCGGAGCCGCAGGACGAGACGCCCATCATCATGTGCGGACCCGGCACGGGCATCGCGCCGTTCCGTGCCTTTTTGGAGGAGCGAAAGGCCACGAATGCCAAAGGCAAGGCCTGGCTGTTCTTTGGCGAGGTGAGCGAGAAGACCTGCTTCTTCTACAAAGAGGAGTTCGAAGCCTATCTGGCCGATGGCACGCTGACGAAGCTCACCACTGCCTGGAGCCGTGATCAAGCGGCGAAGATCTATGTGCAAAATCGCATGCTCGAACACGCGGCGGAGTTTTGGCAATACCTGGAGCAGGGGGCCATCTTCTACGTCTGCGGTGATGCCTCACGCATGGCGGCGGATGTGGACAAGGCGCTGCACACCATCATCGAGCAGCAGGGCGGCAAGTCGCCGGAAGAGGCCGCGGCCTATGTGCAGGCGATGAAGGATGCGAAGCGCTACCGCCGCGATGTTTACTGATTCGACGGCGGCATTTGCTGCCGTTTTTGCAGGTCGAGCAGGGCGATGATCTCCGCACGGGCTTCTTCAAAGCTGGGCGTGCGGGCGGGACGATGCTCGATGAGCCGGATGATATGCCAGCCGAGCGGGCTGAGCACGGGTTTGCTCAGCTCACCCGGCTTCAACTTGGCCACGGCGTCGATGAAGGCCTCCGGCATGCGGTCTCGCGTGAACCAGCCGAGGTCGCCTTGCAGTTTCTTCGTGCGTTCATCCTCGGAAAACCGGGCCGCGGCGGCTGGGAAGGGGAGTTCACCCGCGGCGAGCTGGCGGTGAATGGCGTCGATTTCCGAAGAGCGGTCCGGCTTGGCCTTGTCGTGCCGCGTGAGGAAGACATGCGCCGCATGCCAGGCCTCCGGAATTCGCAGCGAGTTCCGATGGGCGTCATACCAGGCTTTCGCTTCGCGTTCCGAAACCTGCGGCATGGCGGCTTCGAGGCGGTTTTGAGTCTCGATGGCCGTCGCGATGCGTTGTTGCAAAGCGGGCTCGTCGAGTCTCTGCGCCGCCAAACGAGCCTGATAGTCCGCGGTGGTCTGAAACTGACGTTGGTGCCGCTCGAACTCTCGCCGGGCTTGCTCGCCGAAGGGTGCATCGGCTTGGCCTGCGGGCTCTTGCAGGGCCTTCCAGACGATTCCAGCCGCCAGCAGCACGCCGGTGAAGGCGATGAGCACGGCGGGGAAGGCATTGGAGCGAGGCATCGGGGACCTTTTCGAGGCTGGCGGAGGTTTGGCAAGTCATGAGCGGCTTCATGCCTTGCGTGCCGCGGCGGGCTTGCCAGTATGGCGGCCCTCTCATGGCAAAAAAGACTCCTTCCTCTGGCATTTGTTATCTCGTTGGCGCAGGCCCCGGTGATCCCGGTTTGCTCACGATCAAAGGGAAGGAGTGCATCGCTGCGGCGGACGTGCTCGTTTATGATTACCTCGTGAACGCCGATCTGCTTCGTCATGGCAAGGCCGGTGCCGAGCGCATCTATGTGGGCAAGAAGGCAGGGGACCACACGCTCACCCAGGAGGAGATCAACAAGCTCATCGTGAAGCTCACGAAGGAAGGCAAGGTCGTCACGCGGCTCAAGGGCGGCGATCCGGTGCTGTTTGGCCGCGGTGCGGAGGAAGCGGCGGAGCTGGCGGAGGCTGGCGTGCGCTTTGAGCTCGTGCCGGGCATCACCTCGGCCATCGCAGGCCCGGCTTACGCGGGCATTCCGGTCACGCATCGTTCGCACGCGTCCCAATTGACCATTTTCACCGGCCACGAAGACCCGACGAAGAGCGAGACGTCGCTGAATTACGCCAAGCTGGCGCAGGCCGAAGGCACGAAGGTTTTCTTGATGGGCGTCGAACGCATCGGTGAGATCACCGGCGAGCTCATGAAGCACGGCGCGAAGGCGGAAACGCCGATGGCGCTGGTCCGCTGGGCCACCACCGGCCGTCAGCAGACCCTCGTGGCCACGCTCGGCACGATGGCGCAGCGGGTCAAAGAAACCGGGTTCAAGGCACCGGCCGTGGCTGTGGTCGGCGATGTGGTCACCGAGCGTGATGGCATCAACTGGTTCGAAAACCGCCCGCTGTATGGCAAGCGTATCGTCGTCACCCGCACCCGCCAGCAGGCTGGCGTGCTGAGCCGTCAACTGATCGAGCTGGGGGCCGATGTGATCGAACTGCCGACCATCCGCATCGAGGAGCCGCAGGATTTGCTGGGCTTTGGCGAGCTCGTGCAGGACTGCCACAAGTATGACTGGATCGTTTTCACCAGCCCGAACGGCGTGGATGCGTTCTTCAAGATGTTCGACAAGCTCTACAACGACTCGCGTTGCCTTGGCGCCGCCCGCATCGCGTGCATCGGACCCGGCACGGCCGAGAAAGTGAAGGCCCGGCACCTCGCGGTCGATTTGATGCCGGAGAAGGATTTCGTCGCCGAAGGCCTCGTGAAGGCTTTCAAGGCCAACCACAACATCGAAAACCAGATGATCCTTTGGGTGAAGGCCGCCGAGACCCGCGAAGTGATCGCGAACGAACTCACCGGCATGGGAGCCATCGTGGACGAGGCCATCGCTTACCAGACCGTGGCGGAGAAGGAGGACAATTTGGAGGCCTTGGCCCGCCTGAAGAACGAAGGCGCTGACATGATCACGTTCACGAGTTCCTCGACCGTCGAGCATTTCCGCGATCTGGGCGTCGCGTTGCCGGAAGGTTGCGAAATCGCCAGCATCGGGCCGGTGACCAGCCAGACGCTGACCAAGCATCAAATGGCCATCGCCGTCGAAGCGAAGTCCTTCACGATCCCAGGACTCGTGGAAGCTATCCGGAAGCACTTCGCGAAGTAAATGGACCAGGCAGGAGCCTCAACAGGCTCCCGTCAGGCGCATTTCCAAACTCCCAACAATGTAAATAAACACGATCTGAATGGTGTCGGTGCTGATACACTATGACAATTCTGGTTCGGGCTGCTCGTCAGAGACTTCGTATTGAATCCCCGGCTTCTTCACGGCCGGATTAGGGCCGCCGCTTTCAGGGTCCAGATACCACGGCACTTTAGGTGCTTGAGGTTCAAACACACGCACGGGGCGCGGCTTGGTCTGGAAACCTTCAAAGGCAGCCGCAAACGCGGCGTCTTCCTGAGCTTTAACGTAGCGCTGAGTCATGGCAACAACGTCTTCTAAAGTCCAGCGGCGATCAACGATGCCCAGCTTGAGCGCTGGCGTTGTTTTGAGGCTTTCGTGAACGCGGCAGAGGTTGTAAACGAAGATGTGAATTGAGGCCGTGAACGCGTGATTGTCCCAGCTTTTGGAGTAAGCCAGCGTCTTGCGAGCGCAGCGCTTGTTCCCCTGCCTCATGGTCAGGAAGAACCGCTCCATGTGGCAGACCGTGGAAGTGTGCAGATTTGGATTTCCGGCGATTTTCTGCCGCTCGACACCAACTAAAGGGTTTACCCGCATGGTCTGCCAGGTCGGAGCGTCCACGCGGACTTTCTGAAACACCTTGGTTTCCTGCGCATAATCCACACGGTCGCCAAACGCGCCCGGAATCGAATACAGGTAGCTTTGAAGCTGGTCGGACGTGATTTGCACCCTGCCCTCGATCCGGCTCGCCAGATCGCCCGCAAAGGCACGGGCGGCATGGCTGTTACGCTTGCCTGTGCGCCAGTTGATGATTGCCTTGGAGCCGGGATCAATGCTGGCCCAAAGCCAGCAATCGCCACGGTCTTGGCGTTCGCGGCGCTGCTCAGGCGTCATGCGTTCCTTGTGAGTGTGGACATAGGCCCACTGCTCGTCGATCTCCAGACGCTCAATGCTCAGATTGCGGAAGTGGCGGTTGTGCCAGTCTTCGCAGGCCTTGCCGGTTTCCTCGATCACTCGCAGAACGGTATGCTTGCCCACTTTGAACATGCGGCAGACGCTATTGATTGCGATCCCCTCGCAGAGTGCGGCAAGGATTAAAGCCTGTTTTGATTGCTCCAACCTTTTGTTTGCCATATTGATATAATGCGCATAGTTTCATAAAATGCAACTTAATTCATGCGCACTTAATCAATGAAAGACTCCCTTCCACCCACTACAAGGGGAGGCCAACGCGAAGGATCTGGCCGACCCTCCCAAGGTAAAATTCGCGTCAACCTCACCCTCAACGAGGGGTTGGTTCAACAAGCGCGAACAAAGGAGAAAAACTTGTCGGCCCTACTGGATCGCCTTTTAGCGGACTGGCTCCAGCGAGAAAATAGTTGATTAGAAACAATAAAACGATATTATGCGCATGAAAACAGTTTGGAGCCGCTGGGGATCGAACCCAGTCTTCCGAGGTCTCAAATCTGCGGTGGACTACCATCATCCTCCGGCCCCTAACTGTTTTTGAGGTTAAATCCTTCCCTGAACCCTGAGAGCGCTCCGTCGAAAAGAAGCTCTCAGGGTTCTTTTTTGACCTGGCTCACACGGCGGGAAGGAACTGCCCGGTGAGCCATGCTTTTAATCTCTTCTTCATACTGGTATCCTTTCGGTGAGGTGGAAGGTGTAGGGACGGAAATTTGTTTGTTTGGGGAGGGTTAGCCAATCCAACGGTAGGTGGCGACGACACCAGCGCCTCCGCTGATGGTGGTAGCCAGTTTATCATTCACCATGCGCAGAACATGGGCCTCTAGGGCCTTCTTAGTGTATTCCGCTGCTGGGAACTTGGCTTTAATGGCGGCATCGAGCGACGCCTTAGTGAAATCGCCGGCCTCTTTGGCTGCTGTTTTTGCCGCTTTACCAAGATTGAACTCATCAGGCGTAATCTCAATGGAAACCGGTTTAGGTGCGAATTCGTCGAGGAAGGAAAGTTTGAGACGAACTTCCTTCAGACTGGCCTCCAAGGAAGCCTCCTCGTTAATCAACTGGGCGCGGCGGTGTTCGATGCGTTGTTCGGTCGTCATGTGGAGGGTCTAACACCTACCCTCCCCAACGTCAAACACCTTTTGTGGATGGTTGAGGAGGATCACCCTCCCGGAAACCAAGATACATCATCCACAAGTTCGTCCACGTCCTCTGGCTTCACTCGAAATCCTCCCCTTCTTTCGATTTCCGCCTCTGTGATGGGGCGTGGTGTTTCTTGGTCATAGGCCCATGCGACGCCAGAGCGATCTATAATCACGCCGAACGCACCCAACCTTCTTGATTCGTCCGGCACTTCGATGAAGCCTATGGCTCCTGGAAATTCAGAGGGTTTCATCGCCTGTTACCTTTCTTTGCTGCTGACAACGCCTTCCTTAATTCCTCACTACCAAGAAGGTCTTCCCCTTTTGGAATGGTTGTCTTAGTGACCTTGGAAACCTGCTTGGCCGTGGTTCGGTTGGTGTCTTTTAAATGTGGCTTCATGCGGGCATTTTCACCGCATTTTAGTCAAAATCCAACGGTTGATTTTCCATACTCAATCGGCCCCGACACCATCTGAATGGCGCCGTGGTGAATCACACTAATTGGCGGCTTCAAGCCTGACGTTACCTATCGAATTCAAGGAACGGACAAGAGACTTGCAATCCCCAACGGACCGCTTCTGGATGCGTTTGTTGTGTCTGATCAATCCCAGCCTGTTAACCTTCTAACTGTCTCTGTCCTTCCGACAATTGTCATCGCGCTATGGGCAGTATACAACACGTGGCTCCAACACCCCGAAAAAGTTGAGGGCCACGCCAAAGGAATTTTCAGTTGGTTTCGCGGGTTTTTGACACGGAGCGCAAAATGGCTGGCGTATCGCACTGTAGTTTTCGGTCCTCTGGTTTGTGGTGCCGTGATAGTGGGAATCTGTGGCTTCACCAAGGAGTGGCCACTAAGCCGGACGAACTTTATCGTTGTTATTGAGTGTGTTCTCGGGTTCGTGGGTTTGCTTTTGGTCCCAGTTGCTATGTCGTTATGGACCTTATCTAGGTTTGCAGAAGTGTCGTCTGAGTTGCTGACCAAGCTGTTCCAAGGCTTTACAGAAATGCTCGATCGAATCTCAAAAATCGACGAGGGACATCAGACTGATAGACACGCCATCGAGGAGCTAAGGGAGAATTTGGCTCGAGCACAAAAGGCTGTTGCTAAATTCAAAAGCAAAAAAGACTAATCGAACTTGGAAAGATTTTGCCATGGCAGTGCTGTCACATGCGGTCTCGATACGGTTTCAGGTAGCTCACTTCGCCCCCGCCTTTCGTGACTTCGCAGCGGAGGTTCAGCTTGGCGTCGTTGGTCCATCGTGACTGGAGCTAGAACGGACGCTCGACGTGTTTGGGGCGTGAGCAGTCATGCCAGTTGTTTCCACTGTTGGTTTCGGCCATTTTCATCTCCCCTCCCCTGCACACGGCAACCGCAAAAAAGCCGGAGCATTGCTGCTCCGGCTGTCGTGGTAGCAAGGATGGACTTCGAACGAGCCTACTTGGCGAGCTTCCAGTTCTTCACGAACTCCATGCACTGCGCGATCTCCGGCACGCTGGTTTCCCAGTTGTGCTCGTATTCGCAGTGCAGCGGGCCGGGATAGCCCTGCGCGGCGTATTCGGCGAGGATGCCAGCGATGTTGCTCTTGCCCTGACCGAAGGGAAGGTCGTGCGCTTTGACATCACCGAAGGCATTCAGGTCCTTCATGTGGCTGTCAAAGATGCGGCCTTTGAGGATTTTGATGCACTCGACGGGATCGAGGCCGCTGCGCACCCAGTGACCGACATCGGCGCAGGAGCCCATGCGAGGATCGCGGTCTTTGACGAGGCCGAGGACGTAGTTCGGGTCCCAGAAAAGGTAGGCACGGTCGAGCGGACGCTTCGGATGGTTGTGAATGGCCATCTTGATGTCGAACTCCTTCACGAGAGCCTCGATGCCGTCGAGCCCGGCCACGTCCGGCTCGGTCACGACGATGCTGATGCCCATCGTTTTGCAGAATTCGAAGACCTTGCGGTCAGCGGCTGTGTCTTTGCCGAGCTTCACCACACCGTAACCGACGGCGGTGAGGCCTTTGTCAGCGAGATGCTTCTTCACCTTCTCGATCATCTCCGGCGTGGCGTTGTGATCCCACTTGGCCGTGTCGTCGAACTTCTGGCCTGGGTAAAACTCGATCGTCTTGCCGCCCGCCTGCGCGGTCTTGTCGATGGCTTCAAAGACCGTGTAGAGGCGGAAACTGTAGGCCTGGCAGCCGGCGAAGAACTGGCCGACTTTGGCCGTTTCGGGGATCGGTGCCGCAAAACTGGTCGCCGCGGCGAGAAGGAGGGAAAGAATGATTTTCTTCATGGGTGAGGTGGAACGCGATTGTGGCGCTTTCCTTGCGGAATGGAAGCCCGGAGTGCTTCTCGACCATCAACTATCACTCCGCATTCACCGGCTGCGCCTTCGGCGGATGACGGTCAGCATTGATCCACTGCTGCACCTCGGTCCAAAAAGCCTCCACCGGCAGCGCAAAGGTCGTCACACGGTCCACACGGGCGATGTTGATGCCAGCGATGCGGCCATCGAGCATCGCCAGCGGCCCGCCCATGTCTGCGGGTGCCAGAGGAATGTCATGCTGAAGCACATCGGGGAAATTGTCCGTGCGGAGCGAGATGCCGCCATTCGCAAAATCCTCGCCCTCCCAGTTCTGAAGCACCTTCGTGCGGCTGGCGAGACGGACGCGGCAGGATGCTTCCTTCCCTTCACGCAGATAGCGCACCTCCACATACTCGCCTGGCTGTCGCTTCGACACGATATCGTGCACGTCCTTGAACTGATCGACATCTTGATCCGCGATCGCCAGGATCACATCCTCCGCCAACAGGCCAGCGGCCTCCGCCGGGCTGTCGCTCGCGATGCTCACAATGCGCACACCTTTCACGTCCTTCGGCTCTTTTTCATCCATGCGCACACCGAGAGCCGCGCCGAGGCCGGGAATGCGGCGACGGTTCGCGCTCACGATGCCGATGCGCGGCTCCAGCTTCTCTCCGGCCGTGCTGCAAAGCCACTGCCCATGCGTAAGCGACCGCGTGCCGCCGAAGTTCGCCGCCCTCAAACCAGTCACGCCCACAGCCTGCGCCAGCACGAGGTCAAAGCGCACCTCACGCCGGATCTCGCGAAGTTCCGCGGTGCGGCCATTGGCGAACTTCACCCGCACCTTCTCCAGCTCCGGCACCTCGCTGGCCTTGGTGAGCACATAACCATCCTCACCGACAATCGTCGCCTCACACACCGGCCTGCCGAGCAGGCTCTCGATCTTCGCCGCGCAGGCAAGAGACACCGGGGCCAGCTTCTCCAACGCCGCCACCGTCTGACGCCCATTCGTCCTCTCCTCCACCGGCAACGTAGGCCGCGCAGGCTCCGCGATGACATTCACAGCCGCAAGCAAGCACACACCAAACACCCACCGCATCGCAGCCAGCCCTTTCGTCATTCGCCATTCGCCATTCGTCATTCTCATCCTTCCTCCTTCGGGCGGGTGGAGAGCGTCACCGGCACATGCCTCTCCTTGGCTTCCGTGCGCAATTTGAGCTTCACGGTGTCACCAGCCGCCTTGGCTTTGATGGCCGAGGTGAACTGCTGTTGGTCGGTCATGGCATCGCCGTTCAATTCGAGGATCACATCTCCCACCCGCACGCCGGCTTGATGCGCTGGCGAGCCATCAATGACATCCGCCACCTCGAGTTCGACCTCATCTGTCATGCGCGTGGCCACGCCGAGGTATCCACCTGCGCCCACACCCCACACTTTGATGACCTGAGAGGCCTGCATGGCATCCCACGAGCGGAGAAATGGAGCCATCGACACATGCACGTTTTGATCACGACCCTCCCAAATCTGGCTGTGGATGCCGATGACCTCGCCCGCGAAGTTGAAGAGCGGCCCGCCCGAATCGCCCCCCATCAGCACGCAGTCGCTGTGCAGGCTGTTCGCGGTCTGCTTGATGATCTTGCCCACGCGAAGCACTGGGCCGCGGGCTTTGTCAAAACCGCCCGGATGCCCGAGCGCGAAGCACCACTCGCCCGGCTGCGCTTTGACGATTTCGCGGCTCAGATTCACGCTCGGCCAAGGCTTGCCGCGATCCTTGAGCTGCGCCAGCGCCGCATCCGTGGCTTGGTCGAGACCGAGGGACTTCGCCGTGGTGGTAGTGCCATCTTCCAGCACCACGCGGATGTCCCTCCCGGGCTTGCCCACGACATGCGCGGCGGTCAAAATCAGGCCGGTGGGAGAAATGATGACGCCGCTGGCCGTGCCACCGCCGGTTTGAATGGCCACGAGGGCCGGCTTCACCTGCGGGAGGAGCTTTTGCACGTCTCCCTGGATGCGCAGCAGGGTGTCGAGATCTGCCTTGGGGGCATCCGCCTTCGCGACCATGCCAGCCAAGACCACGAACAACGTGGCGGCGAGATGACGGAACGATTGACCTGGAAGAGACATGCGCGTGATGAAGACTTGGTGAGGCTAGCGAAACGCTCGCCGCGGGTCAATCAAGCACGCGACTCTGCGAAATTTCTTACGCGGCGGCGTTTGTTGCCACGCCATGCGATTTCTCCCCTTCCCTGCCCTTCTAGCTTTGTTTTGCGTTTCGATGCCTTTGGCCCGCGCCGCGGTCAACGAGGTCGAAAAACTGGCTGAGGACGTTTACTTCCACGAAGGCGAGATCCGCCCCTCCGGCCACTGCAACAACGGCTGGATCGTGTTTGAGGATCATGTGCTCGTGATTGATGCGAACTTCCCCTCCGGTGCCCGTGTGATCATCCCGAAGATCGAGGCCATCACGAGCAAACCGGTGCGCTTTACCTTCGACACCCATCACCACGGCGACCACGCCTACGGCAATCAGGTGTGGGCAGACAAGGGAGCGACACCCGTGGCGCATGAAAACGCCCTCGCGCAGATGAAGAAGTATGAAACCGGTCTCGCGGGCGGACCTCCTGGCCGCTGGGAGGATGCTGCAAAGAACCGCAAAGACCTCCGCGAGAGCAAGCTGAAGGCTCCCACCCTGCTCTACCGCACGGAGATGATCTTCGATGATGGCAAGCACCGCGTGGAACTGCTGCACTTTGGCACCGCGCACACGCCGGGCGATGGCTGGGCCTGGCTGCCGAATGAAAAAATCCTCTTCAGCGGCGATGCCTGCGTGAACGGCCCCTACAACTACACCGGCGATGGCAACATCGGCGACTGGATCAAGACCCTCGAAGCCGTGAAGAAGCTCGGACCGAAGATCGTCTGCCCCGGTCACGGTCCGCGTGGCGGTCCGGAATTGCTCGAAGATCAGCAAGCCTTCTTCATCGCCCTGCAAGATGAAGTGAAGAAGCTCGCGGGCAAAACACCGGTGCAGGCGGAAGCTGCCGTGCCCACCATCATGGCCACGCTGAAGAAGAATCCACGCATCGCCCGTTACGCTGGCAATTTCCTCCCTGCTCAGGTCGAAAAAGCCTTCATCGAGCAAGGCGGGCAGCCTTTCCCGAAAGCGGACATTCCGGTGAAATAGCCGGTGATCACTTCTTCGAGTCTTCGCCGTCCTGCGGCTTCTTTTTCGCGGGCTGCGGAAACTTCGGTGGCGGGATGAACCCTCCGCCAGAGCCACCTGACCACTTGGGTGCCCCTCCACCAGCCTTGAAGGGCCGCGGAGAGCGGTTGTTCTGTTTCTGACTGCGCATGGCTGTGAAGCTTATTTCTTGCCGCCGATCCACTCGACGCTCACGACGGAATCGATCTCCATTTTGCCACCGGCCTCAGGCATGTTCTCCGTGCTCTTCTTCCAGGTCACACGGCATTTCTTGCCAACATAGGCCTGCGGGTTCTCCACGACCTTGTCGATGGCATCGTTGGTCTTCAAAAGGAAGAAGGACAGCTCCTCGCCGCTTTTTGAGGTCATGTTCCAGTGAAAGTAATCGCCCTCTTCGATGCCAGTGAAGGTGCCCTCGACCACCTTCGCGGCCGCAGCCTTGCCCTTGGTGCCCGCTTTGCCCTTTTTCAGCGCGGCGACGAAGGCTTTGCAGTTCTGCGTGAGGCTCTCGGTCATCGACTGGTAGTCCTCGCCATGAAAAACCGGCGCGGGCTTCTCGGTGGTGAGCCATTTGAAGATCTCGCCATCTTTGAAATACAGACGCTCCTCGACCTTGGCACCGCGTTTGCCGCTTTCAGTCGTCTTGAACCAAGTGCTGTAAACAAACAGCGGCTGCTCATTCTCCAAATAATACTCCACCGGTCCGCTGCCATCGTCACCGCAGATCGCCACGATCTTCTTCACCTCGCCGTTTTGAAGGAAGCCTGTCAGCGCAAACTCAGTCGGCTCGTCCTTATGGCTCGCGGTGACCTTCTGCATGGCCGCCTCGGCTTCGTTGATGGCATTGTAAACCGCACGATGATGCGCGGTGTCACTCTGGCCTGAGGCAGGCGAGGCGAGTGAAATGAATGTGGCTAGGGCGAGCAGAGGGAGAGCTTTCATGCGCAGCCGATGAAGCATCGGAAACCCGCCAGCGGCAACTTTTTCCCCTCGTTGGCAGCTTTTTCACCCCAACGGAACACTTGCACGACCGCCTGCCGGACGGCATGAAAAGCCCCTCCATGAAGCCCTTCTACATCACGACCGCCATCGACTACACCAACGCGCCGCCGCACATCGGCCACGCGTATGAAAAGGTGCTCGCCGATGTCATGGCCCGCTTTCAGCGGCTCAATGGTCGCGAAGTGTACTTCCTCACCGGAGTCGATCAGCACGGCCAGAAGGTGCAGAAGAGTGCCGAAAAGGCCGGTCAAAGCCCCGCGGAGTTCGTCGAGGGCGTCACGAAGCATTTCACCGCGCTGTGGGACAAATTGAACGTGCGTTTCGACGGCTGGGCCGCCACCACGGACGATCGTCACAAGCGCGTCGTGCGTGCGATGCTGCAAAAGCTCCACGATTGCGGCCAGCTTTATAAAAAGAGCTACGCGGGCTTTTACTCCGTGCGTCAGGAGCAGTTCCTCACGGACAAGGAACGCGGCCCCGACGGCCAGTTTGGCGAGGATTGGGGCGAGGTGGTGGAGCTGGAGGAGGAGAATTGGTATTTCCGCCTCAGCGATCACGTCGAGTGGCTGAAGGGTCACATCCGCAGTCATCCCGATTTCATCTACCCGCCGCATCGCGCGAATGATGTGCTGAACTCGCTCGAAGGCACGCCACAGGACCTATGCATCAGCCGACCCATCGAGCGACTGAGCTGGGGAATTCCCCTGCCCTTTGACGAGCGTTTTGTGAACTATGTGTGGTTCGATGCGCTCTCGAACTACATCACCTTCGCCGGTTATCTGGCCGACGAATGCGGCAACGAAGGCCTGCCAAAATTTGAGACCATCTGGCCCGCCGACGCCGAAATCATCGGCAAGGACATCCTCGTGCCCGCGCATGCTGTTTACTGGCCGATCATGCTTCACGCGCTCGGTTTCCCGGATGAGCAGATCCCGAAACTCGTCGTCCACGGCTGGTGGAATGTGAAAGGGGCCAAAATGAGCAAGAGCCTCGGCAACGTCATCGACCCGAACGTGCTCTCGGACACCTTCACGCCCGATGGCCTGCGCTATTACCTCATGCGCGACATCGCCACCGGCTACGATGCTGACTTTAGCGATGAGCGCATCATCATGAGCTACAACAAGGAGCTCGCCGGTGGCCTGGGCAATTTGCTCAACCGCTCGATCAACATGGCGCAGAAGTATCGCAGCGGCGTGCTGACGCCCGGAGACTACGATGACGATGAAAACAAGGCGCTGCGCCAGACGGTGGCCGAGGCGGTGCCTGCCTACATTGAGAAGATGAGCGGCTGGGACATCCACGAAGGCATCGCTGCCGCGTGGAAGATCGTTTCGCACGCCAATGCCTTCGTCGATAGCACGAAGCCCTTCTCGCTGGCCAAAGATCCTGCGCAGGCTGGGCGACTCGACAGCGTGCTCTACCACCTCGCCGAGGCTTTGACGCATGTGAGCGTGCTTTTGAATCCCATCATGCCCACCGCCATGGCCGCCGCCCGTGCCCAGATCGGCTGGACGATGCCGGAAGGCTTCCTCGTGGGCGATTTGAAATGGGGCCTGCTCGCCAGCGGCCATCAACTCGGCACACCGACGCCGCTTTTCCCGCGTCTCGAGATCGTGGAGGAGAAGTGATCCACTGAACCGCTCTTATTTGGCGGCAGCGGCCTCCACTTCAATGTGGAGGTCGTCGAAGTAGATCGGCGTGTTGGAGTAAGGCGTGGCCCAGAGCGTGCATTTGCCCTGGCCTTTGAGGCCGGTGACTTCCTGTTTGAGAACGGGCTCGGCTGGCTTTTCCGCTTTGTCCGGCCAGGCGAAGGCCTTCGCGGTCCATTTGTCCCCCTCGCCTTTCGTGACCTCCAAGCGGACGTTCAGCCAGGCATCGCTGGTCCAGGCAAAAGGAGCTGTGGCGAGCGATTGATCGCCGCGGACAAGCTCGATCTGCTTCTTGGCCGGGTTCACATAAAGGCGTGGGCCGTTCATGCCATGCACACTGATGCCGAAGCGGGGCGAACTGCGGCCTTTCTTGCTGGCGAAGACACGGGCCTGAATCACCGCATTTCCAGCGGCGGAGTCGCCGAGCTGGGCGCTGGCCTCGACGAGCTCGGTGCCGGGATCGATCATGATGGCCTTGCCGCCGTCTTTGTCGGCGATGGAGACCTTTCCATCGAGGACGAAGACCTCGGCAGGCACCTCGCCCGCAGTCCAGGCATCACAGTTGATGTCGAACTTCTTCACCTCCTGCGCGGTGGCAGGAAGGGCGGCGGCAGCGAGGAGGCAGACGAGGGCTTTTTTCATGGCGGGGACAGCCGAAACTGGCTCAGCGCACGGGTTCTTTCAGCAGCGCGAGGGCTTCGAGAGCGGAGGCGTCCTCGTGAACGATGGCGGCGAGGCTGCGGGCGATGGCGGCAGGGTTTTTGTGCTGCCAGACGTTGCGCCCGATGGCGATGCCAGCGGCTCCGGCCTCCATGGCATCTTCGACGGTCTTGAGAAGGTCCGTGTCGTCATTCATGGCGGGGCCGCCGAGGATGATGATCGGCACAAAGCAGTTCTCGACGATGCGGCGGAAGTCATCCGGCGACTTCGCATCCACCGGATACGGCGTCTTCACGACATCGGCGCCGATCTCCGCGGCCATGCGGGTGGCAAACTTGATGTTCTCGCAGGTGTACTTGTCCTTCACGCCGAGGCCGTAAGGCAGCGCTTCGATGATCACCGGGATGTCGGTGTCCATGCTGCCGCGGATGAGCTCGGCGTTTTCCTGCAGGTTCACGTTCTCGTAGGCGATGCCGGGGTAAAGCATGCTCATGACGGCATTCGCGCCGACCATTTCAGCATCTTCGCAGTCCCACATGGCAATGCTGCCGGCGCCGTGACCTTCGGTGCGGGTATTGTAAACGTCCGCACGGAGGCAGATGCCCTTCCCGGCGAGGATGTCCCCTGCCCGCAGTGCCACGCCGAGGTTCATGACGTAGCCGTCCACGAACTCATTGACCTTCTCGACCATGGCGAAGGGGTTTTCGAGGCCCGGCACCGGAATGGCGCAGCCGTGGTCGATGGGCAGAATGACGGTCTTGCCGTCGCGGAAGAAGGTTTCGAGATTTTCCTGTCGGTTCATGAGGGGACCTTTTTCATGCCTGCGATGCCCTGCCCTTGCAATGAGGAATTCAGCCGCGGCATCCCCCCCTCCTTGATGAAATTAGGCTTGCCGCGGCAAAGTCCTCCGTGGTTTCATCCACGCCTCATGTCCGCACCTCTCGCTGAATTCCTCGGCACCATGCTGCTCATCCTGCTGGGCGACGGCGTCGTCGCCAATGTCGTTCTCAGACAGACCAAAGGCCACGACGCAGGCTGGATCGTCATCACCACCGGCTGGGCCCTGGCCGTGACCGTGGCGGTTTACTGCACGAACGCCATCAGCGGTGCGCACCTCAATCCCGCGGTCACCGTGGGCCTCGCCAGCATCGGCAAATTCTCCTGGAGCCTCGTCCCGGCCTACCTTGCGGCGCAGATGGCCGGGGCCTTCGCGGGCGCGGTGCTCGTGTGGCTGGTGTACCTGCCGCATTGGCGTGCCACCAGCGATGCGGGGGCGAAGCTCGCGGTCTTTTGCACCGGCCCGGCCATTCGTCACACGGCCTCCAACCTCATCGGCGAGATCATCGGCACCTTCGTGCTTGTCCTCGGCGTGCTCGCGGTGCTGTCCCCGGCGAATCTCGTGCCCGGCAGCGGCTTTGACAAAGGCCTCTCCCCTGCCCTCGTCGGCGTGATCGTCTGGTCCATCGGCCTCTCGCTCGGCGGCACCACCGGTTACGCCATCAATCCCGCACGCGATCTCGGGCCGCGTCTCGCCCATCTCGTGCTGCCCATTCCGGGCAAAGGCGGCTGCGATTGGGGCTACGCGTGGATTCCCGTGCTCGGCCCGGTGATCGGCGGCGTGCTCGCGGCGCAGGTTTATACTTCGCTCTGGCCCGCGGTTTGAGTCGCAAAGGCGTTCATTCATGCAATGAAGGGCTTTCATTCATTCTGGCCGCACGCAGGCGGATCATGGGTTGCCATCACCGGAGCGGCGGGTAGTCTCCGCCACCCCTCACCCCGAAAAAATGCCCGATCTGGAAAACCCCTTCCAAGAGACCCTGCTCTCCCGTCACCGTGCTGAGCCCTGCACCGTCGTCATCTTTGGTGCCACCGGCGATCTCACCAATCGCAAGCTCATCCCCGCTTTCTACAACATCGCCGCCTGCGGCGACCTGCCGCCGCAGTTCAAGGTCGTCGGCTTTGCCCGTCGCGACAAATCGGACGAGGTCTTCCGCAGCGAGCTGGAGGCCGGCAACCGCAAGAACAGCCGCCAGGGCCACAGCGACGAGCTTTGGGAAAGCTTCTCCCGCTGCATCCACTACCACCGCAGCGAGTTCGAGGACCCCGCCGGGTATGTGAACCTCAAGCTGCTGCTCGACAAATTCGATCACGAGCGTGGCACGCCTGCCAACCGCCTCTTTTACCTCGCCTCCGCCCCCGAGGCCTTCAAATCGATCCTCGAGATGCTCCGCGCCACCGGCCTGAACGAAGGCGTCGGCGGCAAATGGGCCCGCGTCGTCTGTGAAAAGCCCTTCGGCAAGGATCTCGCCTCCGCACGGGCGCTGAACGAAGTCGTCAACGCCACCTTCCACGAGAGCGACACCTACCGCATCGACCATTACCTCGGCAAAGAGACCGCCCAGAACATCATGGTGCTGCGTTTCGCCAATGCGCTCTTCGAGCCGAACTGGAACTCCCGCTACATCGACCACATCCAGATCACCTGCGCCGAGAATCTCGGCATGGAAGGCGGCCGCGGCGGCTATTACGACACCGCCGGTGCCCTGCGTGACATGGTTCAAAACCATCTCTTCCAGCTCCTCAGCCTCGTGGCCATGGAACCGCCGACCGATCTCAGCGCCGACAGCGTGCGCGATGAGAAGGTGAAGGTCATCCGCGCCCTCCGCCCGCTCGTCGGCCCGGAGGCCGTCGGGCAGAATGTCATCCGCGCCCAATACACCGCCGGCAGCGTCGATGGGGCACCGCGGGTCGGTTATCGTCAGGAAGACCGCGTGAATCCCGAATCGAAGACCGAGGCCTATGTGGCGCTGCGTCTCTTCATCGACACCTGGCGCTGGCAGGGCGTGCCTTTCTACATCCGCGTCGGCAAGCAGCTCCCCAAAAAGGCCACCGAGATCAGCATTCATTTCAAAAAGCCGCCGCAGGTGCCGTTTGCCACCTCCAAGCTGCTCAAAAACAGCGAGAACACCCTCGTCATCCGCATCCAGCCCGATGAAGGCATCGCCCTGCGCATCCTCTGCAAGCAGCCCGGCCAGGCCATGCGCATGCAGCAGGTGAAGCTCGACTTCCGTTACTCCTCCAGCTTTGGCAAAGCCAGCCCCGAGGCCTACGAGCGCCTGCTCCTCGATGCCATGGCCGGCGATGCCACCCTCTTCGCCCGCCGCGATGAGGTCGAGAACGCCTGGAAGTTCATCGACGAGATCGAGCACGCCTGGCATCAGGCCGCCACGCCTCCCCCCATGTGCGAATACCCCGCCGGCAGTTGGGGCCCGAAAGAAGCCGACGACCTCCTCGGCCAGGACGGCCGCGAGTGGCGACTCCTCTGAGTTCGTAGTTCGGGATTCGCTTCGCAGCAGCCTGCGCCTTGGGTTCTGTAGTCCCGCCTTCAGGCGGTCCGGAAGGGCGGCCACTCCTTGTATGAGTGGCATCGTCCTGATTTCGAGACGATTTAGACAGCGGCTTGGAACTCAGGCTGGGGGGTGACGGCCAACCAGCCTGAGCGCGTGCTGGACAGACCGGGGACACTCATGATCCTTTGAGATCGTCGGACAGCCAGTCGCCCGCACGCCAGGACAAGCTCGAACTCGAACAGTTGACTGAGCCCGCGTCAGGCATTTGCCCGCCACGGAAGCTCGCATCGCAAGGAAGACGTCGAACACTCAAACTCATTCCATCCATGAACACCCACTCTGCCGCTGACGGCGGCGTTGTCTATATCGGCGTGGACATCTCGGCCCAATTGCTCGACATCCACGGCCTGCCCCGCAAGAAGATCACCCGGCTGGCTAATATCTCTGCCGGTCACACCAAATTTATCGCCGCGCTGCCGCAGGCAGCCCATGTCATCATCGAAGCCTCCGGTGGTTACGAGCAGGGCCTGTGGCTCTCCTTGCTGCGCGCCGGGAAGGCTGTCAGCAGCCCCCCCCCGGACGTGTGCGCCACTTTGCACGCGCCAGCATGAAGCTGGCGAAAACCGATGCCATTGATGCCGCCGTGCTCGCCGCCTTTGGTGCGGCACTCAAGCCGGCAATCGACACTCTGCCCGCTGACTGGGAGCTGGAACTCTCAGACCCCGTGAGCCGCCGCGAACAGCTCGTGACTGCGCGCGCGATGCAGAAGACCCAGGTGAAGCAGCTCACGCACCCACGCCTCGTTGCCAAGGCAAAGCACTGATCAAAGCCTTCAGCGCCCAGATCCTCGAACTCAACAAGCTCATCAGAACCGTGCTGGCCGACGAGCAGGCGCAGCAGAAGGCGGCGCGGCTCCAGCAGATGAACGGCATTGGGCAGGTGGCAGCCGCCACCTTGATGGCCGAACTGCCCGAGTTGGGCAGCCTCAACGACAGTCAAATCGCCTCTTTGGCAGGACTGGCCCCCACCCCTATGACAGCGGCCCGATGCGCGGCCTGCGTCACATCCAGGGCGGCCGCAAGAAGGTGCGGCGCGAGCTCTACATGGCAGCGCTGCGCTGCCTTCAGTTCAACGCCATCCTCAAAGCCTTCTACCAGCGCCTGCTCAAACGCGGCAAACCCTTCAAAGTCGCCATCACCGCCGTCATGCGCAAACTACTCTGCGTGCGAAACCGATTGATCGCCGATCCTGACTTTTCCCTTGCCCACTGACACAGTTGCTGTCCGCGGCTTGGATCAATGGCGGACGAGAGCGTCCAGCCCTCTTGATCTTTCGTCGAAAACGCCATCCAAAACAACTAACCCAACTTTCCGTGTCCACGTTTTCGACGAAAGATCACTCACACCTTCCGCCAGAGCAGGGCGAGGAAGAGGGGGAACTCTTTGCGGGCGCGGTTCTCAGCGCGGGCGCGGGGGCCGGGCTGGCTTTCTTTGTGGCTGTGCCATTCCTCGATGCCGCCGAGGACGAGGCCGTGGGCGAAACCATGCTTCGTGAGGCCGGCGAGGCTGCGGTGGAAGGAGACGGTGCTTTCGCTGTCGTGCTTCCCGGGATGCATGACGATGGGGATGCTGAGCTCGCTGCTGTAGGCATCGAGGCGGCGGTATTGGAGCTTTCGCTCGTCCTCAAAGCCCCAGGAGCTTTGGCGCGGGATGCGGAAGGCGGGATGGTTCATCACCCACAGCATGCGGCCACCGGGCTTCAAGGCCCGCGCGGCGGCGGCGGTGACGTCGTCGAGCTTTTCCATGTTTTGCACGCAGAGGATCGCGGAAAGGGCATCGAACTCCCCGAGGTCGCCAATGTGCGCGGCATCGCGGGCGAGGTAACGAATGGGCGGACGCACCGGATAGGTTTTGGCCTTCTGGATGAGCGTGGGGGAGGCATCGACGCCGGTGACCTCGGCGCCCTTTTGCGCCATGGCGCGGCAAAACACGCCCTGGCCGCAGCCGAGGTCGAGCACGCGGTCGCCACGCTTCACATCGAGCAATTTGAGGGCACCGGGGATGACGACGGCCTGGTAAAGCTCGGAGCCGCGCTCGCCGATGATGCGGTCATACCAGTCGGCAGATTTTTCCCAGGAGGTGCGGTGCTCGCGAAGCTCGGAGGGAGCGCCCTGCGGCGGGCCTTTGGGCGGACGCGGAGGACGTGGCGGACCGCCGGGCGGCTTGGGGGAGAAGGGGCGACGTTTGGGAAACATGGATCAATCCTCGATTTCGAGGCGGTAACGCGGGAGGCTGGCATCGACCTGCGTGCTGTAGGCATCGATGCCACCATCCAGGCACTTCGTTTCGCCAAAACCATGGCCGATGAAGTAGGCGGCGGCATCCAGCGAGCGGCTGCCGGTGTGGTCGTAGAGCACAATGGGCTTGGTTTTGTCTCCGCTGGTGAAAATTTCCTGCACGAGCTCCTGCGTGAGCAGTCGGGCGTTCGGCAGTTTCACAGCCTCATGCTCCTCGCGAGTGCGCACGTCGAGGATGAGCAGGTCCGGCTGGGCGCGGCGCAGGGCCTCAAAATCGGGCGGGGAGATACGCAGGCTGGAATCGGCCTCGTGACTGCTCTGAATGTGCTCGATGGCCTCGGCGACGGGGATGTTTTCATTCCGCTCGCAGACCTGGGCAAGCGTCTCGCCCGGCTGAAAGCCGCAACTGCGGCAGCCGCCGATGTGATACCGCGCAAACAAGGCCCGCTGGGCACCCGGATAGGCGGCGAGCACCTGAGACATGGTCATGTCGCCGGAAAGAGGAGGAAGAGAATCTGGCATGCGGTGGGTTTAGCGGGGATTCGGAGGTGGTGCAAGCTAGCGTGAGGAATGACGAATGCAGAATGGCGAATGTCGAATGCCCGCACCGCGCCCCATTTCGTCATTCGTCATTCGTCATTAGTCACTTCCCCTTCGCTGCCATCTCGAGTAATTCGGCACCGGCGGGCGACAAACCTCCGCCCTTCTTCCAAACGGCCGCGATCTGGCGCTGAAGGCCCGGTTGCTTGAGCGAGACGGCGCTCACGTTCTTCGGCAGCACACTCGCGGCGAGCTGCGGCACGATGGCGATGCCCACGCGGGCGGCGACGAGGGCGCGGACGGTTTCGAGTTCACCACTCTCGCAGGCGATGCGGGGCTCAAAACCGGCCTTGCGGCAGGCTTCGAGGGCAGAATCACGCGCACGGCCTTTGTAAAAGATGAACGACTCCGCGGCCAGCTGCTTCAGCGAGACCTCTTTCTCACCCGCGAGAGCATGCGAACTCGCGAGCAGCAGCACAAACGGCTCCGTGATGAGCACGCGGCTCTCAAACGCCGCCTTGTTCGCGGGCAGTTGGAGAAAGCCGAGGTCCGAATGACCGCTCTCGACGCTCTCTGCGACGCGTTCGGAGCTGTCTTCGATCAATTGCAGCTCCACCCGCGGATGCTCGCGTCCAAACGCATGCAAAAGCTCCGGCAGCAGGCAGGCGCAGACGCTCGGAATGGCTGCGACGATCAATTTTCCACCGCGCACCTGCGCCACATCGGAAACAGCGGCTCGCGCGGCATCGGCCTGGGCAAGGAGAGCCTCGGCTCGAGGGAGTAGTGCCTTCCCCGCGGCAGTGAGCTGGGTTTCTTTTTTGCCACGGATGAAGAGCGGCGTGCCGAGCTCGGCTTCGAGGTTCTTCATCTGCTGGCTCAGCGCGGGCTGGGCCATGTGAAGGCGCTCCGCGGCGCGGGTGAAGTGCCGCTGGCGGGCGATTTCGATGAAGTAGCCGAGCTGGTAGAGTTCCATGGGGTTTATGAACGAAGGAACCATGTGACGAGGCCTACAAGGAACAAGAATGAGCCGAGGCCGGCATAAAACCATCTCGCTCCTTTGCGTCCGAGCAGTCGCACCCAAAACGCAGCTTTATAGTTGTTGAAGAACCAGTTTGAGTCACGCCAAGCCGACATGAGACAAAGCAATCCCAAGGACATGAGAAGAAAACCCCCGAGAAAATGATTCCAATAGTCACTCATGCCTACTTCAAATGGGTCTCGCCACCACGATGCCCGCGTGCGCCTTGATGCTGGCGAGGTAATCGTGCAGCGGTTTGTCGATGAGGACCTTCTTCCCAGTCAATGACGCATGCATGAAGTGGCAGCGGCCGTCCTGCATCTGAAGGGCCAGCCCCACATGCGAGCAGAAGACATGATCGCGATGCGTGACGATGCCGATGATGTCGCCGTTTCGCAGACGTGGCTCGCAGGCGGCCACCTGCGCCTTCGGAATGTAGTCGAAAGGCACGCGTTCGAGGCGGCGCTCGATTTGATTCAACGCAGGCACGAGGGCCGGATTCGCCTTCAAGTAGCGGTAGAGCCGCGGATTGAGCGACATCTCATCATTCGAGCGGCCCTGCAGGCGCACCACCGGACCGATTTGGGAGGTGATGTAGCGCACATGACCGCGAGCGGCATTGTCGGTGAACCACTCATCGAGGTAGTGAATGCGATCGAGGTAGTTTCCTCGGCACACACCGCCGCGGTAACGCGTGATCTCGATCTCGCGCAGCAGATCAGACGGCGTGTAAACCGGCTTCGCCTTCTCGATCATGCGGGCGAGCCCGAGCGCGGTCTCGAAGAACGTCCAGCAATCGAGCCCGAGGAAGTTCACCGAGGGCGATTCGATGTGATCATCGATCTCCAGCGTCCATCCGACATACTTTGTGCCGAGCATCGCCTGGCCAAACAAAGCCACCCGCTGGCCCATCGGCTGCGCACGCCAGTTTTGCGCCTGGGCGAGAGCCACGAGCCGCTGAAAACGATCCACACCGAGGAAGGTGCGCTTTTGCGGCAACTGCTCCGCCGCACCGGCCAGCGAGGTCAAAAACAAGGTGTGGAACCAGTGACGTCGCTTCATGAGGTTTTAAAGATTGGCCTCCGCATCCTGCTCGCCCTCTCGCAGGCCGAAGAGGCGCGGAATCTGCCGGTGAATGTTCGTGAGCTGCATGTCCAGCTCCTTCCAAAAGGCCGTGATGCCCGCGGTGATGCCATCACGCTGGCTCGTCTGGGCGTAGTTGTTGAGGCACATCTGGAGCTGCGCCTCCGGTAGAAAGGGTTCGAGGCCGTAGCCAGCCATCGCCGCGGCGCGGTGCGTGGCCGTGTCGATCACGCAGAGCACGAGATGGTTGCCGCCGCCGCTTTCGGAAGGGCTGGAGAGCTGGCCGCGATTGAAAAGCCAGAAGGCATACGCGCCCAGCGGGATGTGCGCCGGCACCGCGGCCAGCACCACCGCCACATCGAGCTGCGGAAAGCGGTTCAGCAGCCGCTGCGCCGCACGGTCGAGCTTTCGCTTCTCCGAGGCGGAGAGCACCTGCACGAGATCCGCCACCGGCTTCGTCAGCGATGGTGCGATGCCGAAATGACGGTCCGCCGCCTCCAGCGTGAAGCCGCAATGGCGGCAGGCGGCATCATTTTCGATCACAGGATTCTGGCAGGCGGGGCAGCGCACGCGGCATCGTAGAATGTGATTTGCGTTTGCGCATCCGGGAATGCGGATTGAATGGCCCGCGCATGTCAGAAACCGCCACCCTTCTCATCCACTGCCCGGACCGTCCGGGCCTCGTCCATGATGTCACCGGCTTCATCTCCTCCCATCAGGGGAACATCATCGACCTCCAGCAGCACATCGACGAGGAGCAAAACGCCTTCTTTATGCGCCTCGAATGGAGCCTGGAAAAGTTCACGCTCGAAAAAGAGGAGATCGAGGCCCGCCTCCAGCCCATGGCACGCCGTCACGAGATGCAATTGAAGCTGGCCTTCTCCAGCCAGAAGAAGCGCCTCGCCCTCTTCGTCACGAAAGAGAACCACTGCATCTACGACCTCCTCGCCCGCCACGAGGCCGGCGAGCTCCCGGTGGAGATCCCGCTCATCGTCGCGAACCACGACACACTCAAGCCAGCGGCGGATCGCTTCGGCATTCCCTTCCATCTTTTCCCCATCACGAAGGACAACAAGCTCGCGCAGGAGCAGGCGATGATCGCTTTGCTCAAACAAGAACGCATCCACACCGTCGTGCTGGCCAAATACATGCAGATCATCGGCTCCGCCATGATTGCCGAGTTCCCCAATCGCATCCTGAACATCCATCACAGCTTCCTTCCGGCCTTCGTCGGGGCCAAGCCCTACCATCAGGCCTTTGAACGCGGCGTGAAGATCATCGGTGCCACCAGTCACTACGTCACCGCGGAGCTCGACCAGGGTCCGATCATTCATCAAGACGTGATGCGGGTGAGCCACGAGGACACCGTGCCCGATCTCGTGCGCCTCGGACGCGACCTCGAGAAAAACGTGCTCGCCAAGGCCCTCTGGTGGCATGTGCGGGATCGCGTGCTCGTGTTCAAGAACAAGACCATCGTCTTTGACTGATGCACGAGGCCGAACTGCTCGAAAAGCTGCGCAAGATCGAGCGCCTCTATGCCGGAGCGGCCACGCCCGGCGAGAAAGAGGCTGCCGCCGATGCCATGCGCCGCATCCAGCAGCGCCTGAAAAAGACCGAGAAGGCCGAGCGGCCCATCGAATACAAATTCACCCTCGTCGATGGCTGGTCGAAGAAGCTCTTCATCGCCCTGCTGCGCCGCTACGACCTGCGCCCCTACCGTTACGCCCGCCAGCGGCGAAACACCGTCATGGTCCGCGTGCCGAAAAGCTTCGTTGATGACACTTTGTGGCCCGAGTTCCTCGAACTCAGCGAGGTGCTGCAGCAGTATCTGGAGGACATCACCCGCCGTGTGATCGCCGAAGGCATCCACGCCGATGCCAGCGAGGAAGATGTCATCGCGGGCGAGTATCTGGAGTGACGGGCTTCTGGTGCTCTACAAACAAAAAAGCCCCGCCTGGCATGCCAGCGGGGCTTTCGAAGTCGTTCAATGCGGCATCACAGCAGGCACTCGGCGATCTGCACGGCGTTCAGTGCTGCGCCTTTGAGGAGCTGGTCGCCGACGACCCAGAAGACGAGGCCGTTGTCGAGGGCGCAGTCCTTGCGGAGGCGGCCGACGGCGCAGTTGTCGCGGCCGGCGATGTCGAGCGCCAGCGGATACTGCTTGTTCGCCGGATCATCGAGCACGTCGAGGCCGGGGGCCTTGAGCAAGATCTCACGGGCGGCTTCGACCGTGACGGGCTTTTCGAACTCGGCACTGATCGCGATGCTGTGAGCACGGAAGACGGGGATGCGCACGCAGGTCACGGAGGCGCGGAAGTCCGGGTGATGCATGATCTTGCGGCCTTCGTTCTCCATCTTCATCTCTTCCTTCGTGTAGCCGCTGTCGAGGAAGCTATCCACATGCGGAATGGCGTTGAAGGCGATCTGGTGCGGATAGACGTGCGGCTTGCTGTCGAGCTTCGCGGCATCCCAGGCGCGGTTCTGGCTGGCCCATTCGCGGGATTGGTTGGCGAGCTCTTCGATGGCCTGCGCACCGGTGCCGGAGACGGCCTGGTAGCTGGAGGCAAAGATGCGCTTCACGCCAAAGGCCTGATGCAGCGGATACAGCGCCATGAGCGAGATGGCGGTGGTGCAGTTCGGGTTCGCGATGATGCCCTTGTGGCTCTTCACATCGGCGGCGTTGATCTCCGGCACGACGAGCGGCGTGTTCGGGTCCTGGCGGAAGTAGGAGGAGTTGTCCACCACCACAGCTCCGGCTTTGACGGCATGCGGGGCAAAGTCACGCGAGATGCCGCCGCCAGCGCTGAAAAGCGCGATATCGATGCCTTTGAACGACTCCGGCGTGAGCTCCTGGATGGTGAGCTCCTGGCCTTTGAACTTCAGCTTCTTCCCGGCGCTGCGTGCGGAGGCGAGGAGGGTGAGGCTGGCGACCGGAAAGGCGCGTTGTTCGAGGCAGCGGATCATTTCCACGCCGACGGCGCCGGTGGCTCCGACGATGGCGACGTGCTTGGGAGTGCTCATGGTATCTGGTTCAGGGTTGGGGGTGAAAAAGGGGCGCGATGGTAAAAGCTCGCCGCCGGGATGCAAGGGCGGCTTTGGGACGGTGAAACGGTGAGAAGTAAGAAGTGAGAGGTCAGAAGTCAGACGTCTCACGTCCCACGGCTGCCGTCAGCGCTTCCCAATCTGCCGCAGCACATTCGCGCAGCCGTCTTCGAGGAGGTCGAGGACCTTTTCGAAGCCTTCAGGGCCGCCGTAATAGGGATCGGGCACTTCTTTTTCGGCGTGATCGGTGCAGAAATCGCAGAACGGGCGGATCTTCGCGTGATGCAGGCCTTGCGGATCGAGGGCGCGGAGGTTGCGCAGGTTGTCCGAGTCCATCGCGAGGATGAGGTCGAAGCTTTCCAAGTCCTCGCGCTTCACCTGTCGGGCACGGCTTTGCAGCGTGTAGCCACGGGCCTTGCCGGCTTCGCGCATGCGGGCATCGGGCAGCTTGCCGTGGTGCCAGCCTTCCGTGCCGGCGGAGTCGATGCGGATGGAGGCACTCAAACCAGCCTCCTCGACCATCGACTGCATCACGCCCTCCGCGGCGGGAGAGCGGCAGATGTTGCCAAGGCACACAAACAGGACTTGGAAGGCTTTGTCGCTCATCTCAGGCAGTCACGAGACGGGCTTTGAACTTCTCCATGGCCTTCTGGATGAGAGGGTCTTGATAAAAGCTCTCATCGACCTGCGGCTTCTCGGCCTCGGCGGGAGGCTCGGGCTTCGGTTCTTCTTTTTTAGCCTCCACCTTGGGCTTTTCGGGCTCGACGGGCTTTTTCGGCGCGGGAGGTGGCGGAGGCTCGTCGAGCAGGCCGAGGCCCATTTCGGAGAACTCGGGCGCTTTGAGGCTCGAATCGAGCACGAACTCAAACTTCATCGCCTTGCCCGTGAGCTCGGAGATGAGGCTTTCGAGGTAGCTCATCTGTGCCGGGCGCATCAGGCTATCGCGGGCGAAGCCCTCGGAGGTCGGAAAGCCCACTTTGATCGTGTTGCGCTGGATGCCGAGCATCGTCCCGGCCTGCACCCATGAGAGCACGAGCGGACGGCGTTCCTGCACGAGCGAAACAAAGCGCGGCCACAGGTCGATGTCGTCGAGCGATTCGACCGGCGCAGGCTCGGGAGCTGGCGGAGGCGGCTCGGCTTTGGCGACCGGAGCCGGAGCGGGTTCAGGAGCAGGCTTTGCCACTGGAGCTGGTGCAGGCGCAGGAACGTAAGGACGTTCTTCACGCACGCTGCTCTCGACGGGCCTTGGGGCGGGACGTGGAGCAGGCGCGGGGCGAGGTGCTGGTGCCACGCGAGGAGCGGAAGGAGGCAGCGAGCCGCCATCGAGGGCCTCGATGACATCGCTGATGGACACCTCGTTGAGGCTTTGCACGGCGGCGATGACGCCGAGTTCAAAGTGAAGGCGTTTGTTGCTCGCCCAGCGCATGCGGGCATCGACATCGGCGAGACCATCGACGACACGCAGGAGCTGCTCCGTGCTGCCCATCTGCGCTTGGGCGGCGATTTCATCGATCAACTCGGGACTGAGGTCCTCCGAGGCGGCCTCGGGATCGGCCTGCTGCACGAGCAGCGTGCGGAAGTGCTGGATGAGATCGCCCAGCAGGCGGGAGAGATCCTTGCCGGCCTCGCTTTGATCATGCACGGCTCGCAATGCGTTCACGGTATCGCTTTCTAGAATGCAGCGGGCCAGGTGTGCCACGGTCTCACCCGCGGTGAAGCCGAAAATGTCGAGCACGTCCTGCTCGGTGATGTGCGCCCCGCAGAAGGCCACGAGCTGGTCGAGCATGGACTGCGCATCGCGCATGCCGCCCTCCGCGCCCTTGCCGATGGCAAAGGCGGCCTTTTCATCGAGCTGCACGCCCTCCAGCTCGGCGATGTGCAGCAGGTGCTTGGCGATGATGGCGTTCGGGATGCGGCGCAGGTCAAAGCGCTGGCAGCGGCTGATGATGGTGGGCAGGATCTTGTTCGCCTCCGTGGTGGCGAAGATGAATTTCACATGCGGCGGCGGCTCCTCGAGCGTCTTCAGCAGGGCGTTGAAGGCCCCGGCGGTTAGCATGTGGACCTCGTCGATGTAGTAGATTTTGAAAGGGCAGCGCGTGGGGGCGAATTTCACGTTGTCACGCAGCTCGCGGACCTGCTCCACGCCGTTGTTGCTGGCACCGTCGATCTCCAGCACGTCCATGCAGCGCCCTTCGGCGATCTCGATGCTCAGCTCGTCATCCGGGTCAAAGTCGATGTTCGGGCCGCCCTTGGCGCAGAGCGCCTTGGCAAAGATGCGGGCCGTGGAGGTCTTTCCCGTGCCGCGAGGCCCGACGAAGAGGTAGGCATGCGCCAGGCGGCTCTGCGCGATGGCATTGCGCAGCGTGCGCACGACGTGCTCCTGGCCGAGCACATCGGCAAAGGTTCGAGGGCGGTACTTGCGGGCAAAAACTTGGTAACTCACGCCTCAAGTCCTAGCGAAGCCCCCTTGAGACGCCAACAGAACTTTGCACACCGCACCTCCTTCCTTGACCTTTTCTCCCATCGTGACCTCTTCACGAGCTCATTGACCCGATTGACGCCACTGACGCCTCCGATATTCGTCATTCCGCCTTCCTCATTCGTCATTTCTTCCCCCCATGCTCCTCTCCCTCACCTCCCGCATCCTGCGCACCGTCGATCCGCTTTGTCTGGCGAAGATTGGCTGGAATTTCGGCTACAAGGGGGCGCGGTCCGTGATGCTGCACAAGCAGCGCATGAAGCAGGGGCAGTTCTTCCCGCCCTTCTTCTACATCTCCATCCTGAACTCCTGCAACCTCCGCTGCCAGGGCTGCTGGGTCGATGTCGATAAGCCGCGCGAGTCGCTGAACCTCGACGAGCTGAACAAGATCGTGAACGACGCCAAGCGGCGCGGGAATGCCTTCTTCGGCATCCTCGGCGGCGAGCCCTTCATGCACCCGGAGCTCTTCGACTTCCTCGCCATGCACCCGGACGCCTACTTCCAGGTCTTCACAAACGGCCAGATGATCACCGAGAAAGCCGCCACCGCCATGCGCCAGCTCGGGAACATCACCCCGCTCGTCAGCATCGAAGGCACCGAGGTCGTCAGCAACGAGCGCCGCGGCAAGACGGATGTTTTGACCCGCACCCTCCGCGGCCTGCAAAACTGCCTCGACGCCCGCGTGCTCACCGGCGTCGCCACCAGCCTCTGCAAGACGAACATCGACGACCTCCTCACCGAGACCTGGCTGCGCCGCCTCATCGACATGGGCGTCCACTACGCCTGGTATCACACCTACCGGCCCGTCGGGCCCAAGATCAGCGCCGAGCTCGCCCTCACGCCGGATCAGATCACCCAGGTGCGCCGCTTCGTCGTCAACATGCGGGCGAAGCTGCCCATCGCCATCGTCGATGCCTACTACGATCACCAGGGCCAGGCGCTCTGCCCCATGGCCAATGGCATCAGCCATCACATCAGCCCCACTGGCGCCATCGAGCCCTGCCCCATCATCCAGTTCGCCAAGGAAAGCGTCCGCACCAGCGACGACCTCTTTGATGTCTTCACGAAAAGCGAGTTCTTGCGCGACTTCCGCACCATCGCCGCCGAAAACACCCGCGGCTGCATCGTCCTCGAGCGCCCGGACCTCGTGAAGGCCGTTGTCACGAAGCACACCGCCAAGGACAGCACCATCCGCCAGACCGCCATGGCCGAGATCGAGAGCATGACCCCGCGCACCAGCCAATGGCGTGAAGGCGAGGAGATCCCCGAGAAGCACTGGATGTACTGGCTCGCCAAAAAGTTCTTCTTCAACGACTTCGGGGTGTATCGCGGGCTGGAGAAGAAGCGCGGGGTGTGATTGGGGCGGTTAACGACTCGGATCAGGCGACGGGCCGCCAGCAAGCCGCGCCAACGCAGCGCCGCCGGCATCATCATCCACTAAGAGAGTTGCAAGGCACCTAGAAACACAGCGAGCCGCAGCCCCAGCGCCAAAAAACGCCCCAAAGCAAACCGCAAAAGGCCCCACTCTCCGGCGAAGTGCGGTGGACGTTCCACCCCGGGCTTGTTGAACAACCGTTACCTTTGAAGTCAGGCCACACTCAAGACCTCAACGACACTCGTTGACGCCCGATTCAAAGCTAACTTGAGGGTTCACCCTCGTTGGTTCGTTGTGTGTGGTCATACTACTTCTTGGTCGAGGTGTGATAACGCTTCTGTAGAGATGTGGGTAAGTGCTCCCAAACGGTCTGTGGAATCGTAATCTGATCTGTGACAGCACTCATCCTGACTGGAGTAACTGAAAAGTCGAAGAATTTGAAGTAGCCAATGTCGCTGCCGTATCCCCAGAGTTTCGTGGGAGTCTCCCACCATAGAAACCATCTCATGGCATCAGAACCTACATAGTCTGATACAAGCTGTTTCCCGGTCGCCTTCTCAGACACAGTAAAGTCCACAAGAGACTTCTCTCGACGAGTCACCTCAATAGCGAATGAACCAGAGGGTGATGAATAAGCGCCGAAATCTCGAATCATGCCCGATGGTGCTCCTGATGCTCCTGATGCTCCAGATCGTCCGCAACTGGCAAGCATACAGCAAGCGAACAAGATGATTAGCTGGTAGCGATTCATGGCGATTGGTTCTCGAAGTTGGGCGAACAGTCTGGATGGTTAACAGATCGTGAGGTTTGTCAGCAGCTTTATCGCCAACGTTTTGTCGGAAAAGTACGGGGTGTGGTGCTCATGAGTGTCGTTTTACCCTCCGATGTCGTTGCTGGGCAACAAAAAGGTGACTTTGCAGCGGCATAGGAGGGTAAGTTTCGTGTGTGACTATTCCAACCTCGGGGCTGTCGTCCCTGTAAGCGTTGTGTGATGGTCCAACGCACCCGATGCGGCGAAGCAAGGTCGTCCTCTCGCTCCGTGAGAGGAACTCCGCGTGGGCCGGGCCGATGCGTTCACGCCTTTCGAGGGCGGTGGAGGCAGCGGAGGCCTTGGGCTCCTCTTGCGGAGCAAGAGGGCTACTTTGCTGGCGCGTTCGTCACGCGCCTTGGTGGAAGACGCGCAGCGGCGATTGGCAGCGCAGGGAGCGGGACTTGCCAAGTCCCGGCTTGAGGCCCTTGGCAAGGGCCTCTCCTGGGGCGGTCATCAGCGCTTACGCATGCAAGGAGCATCTGCTTATCTTTTTTGCGTCACCATGATGGGTGCCTCTCAGGGACAAGCGATCCCCGTTTCACTGCTGATGAGACGCTCATCTGACGCTGACAACTTCCCGCCATGAGCGTCTCGTTAGCGTCCTATCAGCGGTTCATGCGTTTGAAAAAGTGATGACGCGGAAAATTGCTGCGACACAGGAGGAGGAGCAGGCGCAGGGGCCTCCGGGAACAGAATCGGAGCCTTGAAAGGACCAACTGGCCATGAATCGCGGCTATCCATGGGAGATTC
>JAEUHK010000090.1 GCA_016795465.1 Verrucomicrobiaceae bacterium
GGCCGCGTGCTCGTCAATGAGATCGCCCCGCGCCCGCACAACAGCGGTCACTACACCATCGACGCCTGCATCACGAACCAGTTCCAGCAGCAGCAGCGTGTCATCTGCGGCCTGCCGCCCGGTGATCCCACGCAGCACACGCCCGCCGTAATGGTGAATCTGCTCGGCGACATCTGGCCCGCTCCCACCACGCATCCGGACTGGAGTCCCGTGCTGAATCATCCCCGCGCCAAGCTGCATCTTTACGGCAAGAAGGAAGCCCGTGCCCGCCGCAAGATGGGTCACTTCACGGTCCTCGGCGATACCGTTGAAGAAGCGCTGGAGCATGCTCTTCAGATCCGCAAAGCTCTCGGCATCGGATGAACTGGACGCTCGTCAAAACCGTGGGCCTGCTGGCCGCGTCGAATGTCTTCATGACCTTCGCTTGGTATGCGCACCTGCGGGACATGAAGGCGAAACCGTGGTTCATCGCCGCGCTCGTGAGCTGGGGCATCGCCCTCTTTGAATACCTGCTCCAAGTGCCCGCCAACCGCATCGGCAGCAGCACGCTCTCCCTGCCACAACTCAAGATTCTCCAAGAGGTCATCACCCTGACCGTCTTCGTGCCCTTCGTGCTCTTTTACATGAAGCAGCCCCTCAAGTGGGACTACCTCTGGGCCGCCTTCTGCCTCTGCGGCGCGGTGTACTTTGTGTTTCGGAAGTAGTCAAAGTTGCCTTGTTGCTGTGCAACAAGGAGATCCTGTTCCGCAGGAACAGGGCAACATTGCCGCCCAAAACAAAACACCGCCCACGGTGAACGCGGGCGGTGCTTCGAAAAAGGATCGTGATCCGGTGCGGCTTATTCCGCTGCAGGAGCGGCGACTTCGGCGACGGCCTCGACAGCAGCGGCTTCGACAGCAGCGGCTTCGACCTTCTTGGCGGGAGCCTTCTTCGCAGGAGCTTTCTTGGCAGCCGTTGCCTTCTTGGCAGGGGCCTTGGCGGAGCGGGCCTTGCGGGAGACGCCAGCCTTGGCGAGGGCTTTCTTGCGAGCGAGGTAGTTCTTCCGGCGGCGGCGCTTGACGATCTTGTTGAGTTGCTGACCCATGAGTGGTGTGTGTGGGATTGGATTAGGTTTGAGGGCGGCTAGACTTCCATCGTTCCTAGAAGGCGCAAGGGGCAATTCACGCCATCACCTTCTTCAAATACTCGATGCTCTGGCGGGCGATCGTCGGCGCATCGGGCGTGTAATCAAAGACCTCCGTGGACAGCCAGCCTTGGTAGCCCGTCTCGCGCAGGGCCGAGATGATTGGCTCATACTTCACCTCGCCCTGGCCGGGGCCGCGGAGATTCGGGTCGTTCGTGTGGAAATGCACGGTCCACTCCTTGCTCGCCCGAATGATGTCCGGGATTGACGTCGGCTCATCGCTCATCGCTTTCACATCGAGGTGCAGCTTGCATGCCGGGTGGTCCACAGCCTGGCAAAAACGGATCGTCTCCGCCGCGGTGTTGAGGAAATTCGTCTCCTTCCGGCCCAGCGGCTCCATCGCCAGCGTCACGCCATGCTTGCCTGCCTCGATCGCCACTTCGCGCACGGCATCGGCAGCACGGGCAAAGGCATCGTCGTAATTCCATTCCGGCAGGAGGTTGCGGGCCTTCGGGCTGCCCCAGACCATGATCTTCCCGCCCATCGCCGCGCACAGACGCACAAGATGACGGCCAAAACGGGCTGTCTCGCGCCGCTGCACCGCGTCCGGTGTCGTGATGTGAAACCACGCGGGCTTCGTCAGCAGCCAGTGCAGGCCCAGGATCTCCAGCCCGTGGTTCTTTGCCTTCGTGCAGCAGGAGATCGCATCGGCAATCGTGAGGTCCCGCGGGTCCTCCGCGAGGGTGAAAGGAGCGATTTCGATTCCCTCGTAGCCGGCGGCGGCCACATCGGCACACATCGCGTCAAAGGAGGTGTTCTGGTAGGTTTCGTTGCAGATGGCAAAGCGCATGGGGCGGCAGGTTTAAAGGTTCGCGCCAGTCCTTGCAAGGCGGAGTTCGACTCCATCCGCAGCTCGATTCGACGAACGATTTGCGTCCCGCTCCCTTCCCGCCAATCTGCCGGCCCGCCATGTCCTTCATCCACGACGACTTTCTCCTCTCCACGAAATCCGCCCGCCACATCTACCACTCGTTCGCCGCGAACGAGCCGATGATCGACTACCACAACCATCTCCCGCCGCAGGACATCGCCAAGGACCGCCAGTTCGCGAATCTCTTCGAAATCTGGCTCGAAGGCGACCACTACAAATGGCGCGCCATGCGCTGCAACGGCATTCCGGAGAGCCACATCACCGGCTCTGCCTCACCACGTGACAAATTCCTCGCCTGGGCCAAAACGGTGCCACAAACCCTGCGCAATCCGCTCTATCACTGGACGCACCTCGAGCTGAAGCGCTACTTCGGCATCGACGACCTGCTCAACGAGCAGACCGCGCCCGCCATCTGGGAAAAGACCGAGGCCATGCTCGCGCAAAAGGACATGAGCGCCCGCGGCATCTTGAAGAAATTCCAAGTCCGCGCCCTCTGCACCACCGACGATCCCATCGACGACCTCGCGCATCATCAGAAGTGCGCCGCCGATGGCTTTGAAGTCGGCGTTTATCCCACCTTCCGTCCGGACAAATCGCTCGCCGTGCATCTGCCCGAGGCTTGGAACGCGTGGATCGACAAACTCAGCGCCGCCAGCGGCCTCGACGTGAAAAATTATGCCACGCTGCTCGAAGCGCTCACGAAGCGTCACGACTTCTTCCACAGCGTCGGCGGTCGCCTCAGCGATCACGGTTTGAACTACTGCCACGCCAATTTCGTCAGCGATGCCGAGGCTGAGCGCATCTTCCAAAAAGCCCGCAGTGGCACTGCCGCCACCGCGCAGGAGCAGGATCAGTTCGCCAGCAACATCATGCTGCACGTCGGCCGCCTGAATGCCGCCAAAGGCTGGACCATGCAGCTCCACCTCGGTCCCGTGCGCAACAACAACAGCCGCCTCGCCCGCCAGATCGGCGCCGATGTCGGCTGCGACAGCATCGGCGACTGGCCGCAGGCCGAGACGCTCTCGCGCTTCCTCGACCGTCTCGACACCGAGAACGCGCTGCCGAAAACCGTGCTCTACAACGTCAATCCCGCCGCCAACTACGTCTTCGGCACCATGGCCGGCAACTACGCCGACGGCACCACGCCCGGCAAAGTGCAGTTCGGCAGCGGTTGGTGGTTCGTCGATCAAAAAGAAGGCATGGAGTGGCAGATCAATGCCCTCAGCAACCTCGGCCTCCTCAGCCGCTTCATCGGCATGCTCACCGACAGCCGCAGCTTCATGAGCTTCCCCCGCCACGAATACTTCCGCCGCACGCTGTGCAACCTCCTCGGCGCCGACGTCGAATCTGGAGCCGTCCCCAACGACGACTCCCTCATCGGCCCGATGGTGAAAAACATCTGCTACGCGAATGCGAAGGCGTATCTCGGTCTGGCGCGTTCCTAGATCGGTCTGGCTGAGCACTTGCAGGGGGCACGGCGTCCTCGCCGGCCAACCTTCGCCCAGCCCAGCAAACGGTATCTTCTGCATTTGTCAGGAATTGGCCTCCGGCGGAATTGGAATCCTGCCAGAGGGCCAATGCCTGAGGCATCTCTGCCATGGCATGCTTGCTGCTCTATTTTTTGGATTCGATCGCGTATTCTCGGAGATTGAACACGTACACTTGTGTGTCTTTTGTTATCCGCCTCCCAACCAACATCGTCATGATCTCCCCGGCCAAAAACAGGTTTTTCAGCCTTCATTTGTCGTTCCTGCTTTGCACTCCTTTCATCGCCCTGCTTGCGCTTGCGGGCAGCCGTTTGGCCCATGCCCAGACTTGGGAGAACATCACCGTCAACCTGCCCGTCGCCCCCAAAGTCGGCACCGGCCAGTCCATGGCATCGGTCGGGTCGGATCTCTTCATCATCAAAAACAACGGAGTGCTGAAGTCATCCGACAACGGCATCACCTGGGCCGCAATCGACAGCGTGAGCGGCAACCCGAACGACCTCAGCACATTCGGCACGCGTAGCATCGATGCCGTCGGCAATACCCTGTGGGCCGGTGGTGAACCCGGCAGCCTGGCAATCACCGGCGGTGTGCTGCCGCTGCACAAGCTCACTCTTCCTTCGGCTTCTTGGACGCCATCGTTTGCCGGAGCGACGATTCCCGCAGTGATCGATGCCGTGGCTTTCGATGCAGCCACCAACACGCATTGGGCCTCAGCGCGTCTCAGCGGTATTTTCAAATCCACCGACGGCGGTGCCACCTGGACGCCCGCGAATGGCAACCTGCCGGGCGTCAACTGCAACTCGATCATTGCCCGCAACGGCAGGGTGATCGCCGGGATCATCAACCATGGCGCGTTCACATCCACCGACGGCGGCGCGACCTGGACTAACAACGGCGTCCCGCTGGCATCCATCGGGTTCCTTGTGGCAATCGGTGACAACGTCGCCGTCCGGGGCAGTGGTTCTAGCGACAGCCGTTACTTTTCCAACGACTTTGGGCTTACCTGGCAATCGACAACGGAAGACGCCGCCGCCGGTTTGAGAACCCTCATCAACACCTGCGCCGATGCCACCACGATGTTCGCTGGCGGCACGGAGCTTTCCTTTTCCCCCACCTTCGTGCCTACCTACACCCCCAAGGTTGCCTTCTCCCTGAACGGTGGCGTGACCTGGGACGACATCCTCGCATCGGGCCTGCCGCTCGGGGCTGGCAAGGATGTGGTGCGCCTCTGCCGTCATGGGAATTTCCTATTTGCCCTCACCGGCGAGAACCAACTGTACCGCCTGGATTTCACCACCGTCAGCCTTACTCCGACGCTCAAGATCGCGGTCCATCCGAAGATCGACAAGAAACTGACCGGAGGCACGCTCACCATGAAGGTGTTTGCCGGCGGCCCCGGCACTCTGAACTACCAATGGAAAAAAGGCGGCGTGGACGTCTCCGGTCAGATCACCGACACCCTTTCTATTCCCAACGCCCAGCCGTCCGACACCGGAAACTACACGTGTGTCGTGACCGCCGGCCCCAGTTCGGTTACCAGCAACGCCGCGCGCGGCACCGTGGTGGACAAGGTCGAGGGCCGCTACGATCCCACGTATGACCGCACCAACATGGCTGGCGGCGAAACTGGAACTCCTTTCCTTCAAAGCGACGGCTCGCTTATCGTGCCCACCTCCGGCGGCGTTTACAAACTCGGCCCCAACGGAGGCAAGACCGACTCACGCGCCATTGGCGGCACCACCGGCTACAACGGCCGCCTGGTGGATTCCTCCGGTAGAATTCTGTTAGGCGGTATCCAGGGAAACAGCTCGACGCATCGAGTGCGCCGTCTGCTTGGCTCGGCGGGTTTTCCGGATGATACCGGTTTCCCGCAGCTTTCCGCAAACAACGTCATCCGCGGCATTACTGAACTGACGGGCGTGGGCTACTTGGTATGGGGCGATTTCAGCACCATGGGGCCGGCGGGGGGAACACAAATCTCCGTGCCCCGCATCGCGATGGTGAGCCACAACGGATCCCTTAACAGCACTTTCATTACCAACCTCACGACAACCCTTGGAGCACAAGGTGGTGTGACACCCTCCCAAATGTTTGTGGATGGTGACGGCTTCATCTGGCTGGTTTATGGCGACCGCGTCCTCAAGCTCAACTCTTCGGGAACCGCGGCGGCAGGTTTCACGCCATACATCGGCCTGTCCTCTCCCGATTTCATTTCATCCTCCAGACTGCTGAAATCCGGAAAGCTGTTGGTCACCCTCGCCACATCCTCCAGCCGTCCGCTCAGGCTGATCAAGCCGGACGGCACTTTCGACACCGCTTTCAACACCGCGAATCTGCCCCTGACGGCACCCTTCACCGTGGCGGATGAGCAAGCCGACGGCAAAATCATCATCGGCGGCGGTTTCAACGGATTCGGGTCTAACACATTCAACAGCCGCTACATGCGCATCACAGCCACGGGCGTTTATGACAACACTTTCTACAACGCCGCCGGGTTCAGCGGAAACAACTGCACCGGCCTGGTCTATGATCCGCGCGGTTATGTCTTCATGGCGAGTTCCGCGAACAACGCGACCACCGGCACCTTCCAGGACAGTTCCACCATCGGCGATACGATCGGGCAGAATTTCGTGCGGGTCTTTGCGACGCCTGCACCGCCCGTGGGCACCTCGTTCACCACCTGGGCCGCAGGCATTTCGTTCCCGCCCGGCCTCTCGGATCCAGACGATGATCCGGACAACGACGGATTCAGCAATCTGATCGAATTCGCCTTGGGCTCGAATCCCTTGAACGGCAGCGGAAGCCAAGGGCCGCAGGTGGCAGCGCCGGCAGTCATCGGCATCGACTCTTACCCCACGATTGCGTTCAACCGCCGCACCGACGCCACAGGCATCACCTTGACCGTCGAATGCAGCGGCACATTGCCCTTTGCCGCCAGCTATGGCACCACCCTCGTTTCCACAACGCCGCTCGGCGGTAGCATGGAGACGGTTGTTTACCGGTCCAACGTGAGCCTGGCGAGTGATCCCAGCCAGTTCCTGCGTGTCCGTGTGACGATGCCGTGATTCGCCCATGCGTCCCCGCAATCACAGGGCCGGGTGTACGTGCATTTCAAATCGCCTTTTGAGAGGAGCTGCAATCGCTGCCCCACCCGTTTCATCCCCCCTAGAAAAGCTGGCATCATGTCGGGAAAAACGGTCTGCGCGGCAAAGCGGGCCAGTCCGGGCTTCAGATCGCGCCGATGTGGGCTGCGACAGCATCGGCGACTGGCCGCAGGCCGAGACGCTCTCGCGCTTCCTCGACCGTCTCGACACCGAGAACGCGCTGCCGAAAATCGTGCTCTACAACGTCAATCCCGCCGCCAACTACGTGTTCGGCACCATGGCCGGCAACTACGCCGACGGCACCACGCCTGGCAAAGTGCAGTTCGGCAGCGGGTGGTGGTTCGTCGATCAAAAAGAAGGCATGGAGTGGCAGATCAACGCCCTCAGCAATCACGGCCTCCTCAGCCGCTTCATCGGCATGCTCACCGACAGTCGCAGCTTCATGAGCTTCCCCCGCCACGAATACTTCCGCCGCACCCTCTGCAACCTCCTCGGAGCCGACGTCGAATCCGGAGCCGTGCCCAACGACGACTCGCTGATCGGCCCGATGGTGAAAAATATCTGCTACGCGAACGCGAAGGCCTATCTCGGCCTCGCGAAGTCGTAAGCTGGCGGCATGCGAGCAGACGAGACGGCTGAACGACGTCGGATGGAGGAGTGGTAACGCTACTCCATCTCTCCACCACGACATATCCGCTCGCATCTACCGATGCGTGGCTTATGGGCACGCATGCCCTTCCAAAGCCTCGGCCTCGCGCCGCAAATCCTCTCTGCCATTCAAGACGCCGGTTACACGGAGCCCACGCCCATCCAGGCCGCCGCCATCCCCGCGGTGCTCACCGGCAGTGATGTGATCGGGATTGCACAGACCGGCACAGGCAAGACCGCGGCCTTCACGCTGCCGATTTTGACCAAGCTCACCGAAAAGCCTCTCCAGCCCGGCCAGCGCAGCCACACCCGCGTCCTCGTCATCGCCCCCACCCGCGAGCTCGTGGCCCAAATCGAGGAAAACGTGCTCGCCTATGCCAAGCATCTCCCGCTCAAGATCGCCAAGGTCTATGGCGGCGTCGGCGAAAAGCCGCAGAAGGACGCCCTGCGTGCCGGCAGCGACATCGTCATCGCCTGCCCGGGTCGTTTGCTCGACCTCATGGGCCAGCGCTGCGCTGATTTCTCCAAACTCGAATACCTCGTGCTCGATGAAGCTGACCGCATGCTCGACATGGGCTTCCTCCCGGACATCCGCCGTGTCGTGCAGCAACTCCCGCGCAAGCGCCAGACGCTGCTTTTCTCCGCCACGCTCTCGAAGGAAATCGAGTCCCTCACCCACGAGTTTCAGCACTCGCCAAAGATCGTGCAGATCGGCAAACGCTCGAACCCGGCCGAAACCGTCACGCAACACATCTACGAGCTGCCAAAACACCTCAAGCTCTCGCTGCTCTCCCACCTTTTGAAGGACGACGCCCTGCAAATGGTGCTCGTCTTCAGCCGCACGAAGCACGGCGCCGATAAAATCGCCCGCAAGCTCGAGCAGACCGGTGTGCGCTGCGCCACGCTGCATGCCAACCGCTCGCAAAACCAGCGTTTGAAGGCCCTCGATGATTTCAAGGCCGGCCGCGTCCGCGTCCTCGTCGCCACTGACATCGCCGCCCGCGGCATCGATGTGGACGGCATCTCCCACGTCATCAATTTCGACTTCCCACATGTCGTCGAGGACTACGTCCACCGCATCGGCCGCACCGGTCGTGCCCAGGCCATTGGCGATGCCATCAGCTTTGTCTCCTCCGATGAAATGGACGACCTGCGCCGCCTCGAACGCTTCATCGGCCGCGGCATCACGCGGAAGCGGGCGGAAAACTTCGACTACAAGGCCTCACCGCAGTCCCTTGACCAGGAACCCGACCGCCCCGAGCGCCGCCACCAGCAGCAGCGCCGCCCGCAGAATCAGCAGCAGCGCCACCCAGGCCAGAGACGCCATGGCGACCGCCCCAAGTCCTCGCAAGGCCCCAACCAAGGCGGCCAGTCGCAAGCCCGCTCCGGCGGTGGTCATTCCCAGTCCCGCTCCGGCGGTGGTGGCCAACCGCAAGGGCGCTCCGGTGGCGAGCAGCCGAAAGCGGCCCCCGCCAAGCGCAAAAGCTTCTGGGGCCGCCTCACCGGCCGCTGAGTTGTAGCCGGGGGCACCGACCCCGGCCTCCCGGCCCATTGCCCCCGGCTCCCCAGCTCAATGAGCCGGGCTACAAACATGTATCCGGGGCATTCCTGCCCCGTCCATGGGGCCAGGAATGGCCCCACTACCCTTGCCTGATTCGGGCTTCGTTTTGGTAATTCTGCACCGCGCAGGTGACAGCCCGCGGCCTCGTTCTACCCTCCGCGCCTCATGTCCCCTGCTCTTCAGTATCTCGACGCCAGCCAGAACCTGCTCCACCGCGTGCGCGAGCAGCTTCCCCTCATCCAGCAGACCGCCTCGCTGTTTGCCCGGACCATCCTCGACGGGCAGATGGTCCACGTCTTCGGCTCCGGCCACAGCCGCATCCTCGTCGAGGAAATGTGGCCGCGTTACGGCTCCTTCCCCGGCTTCAATCCCATCGTCGAGCTCTCTCTCACCTTCCACAATCTCGTCGTTGGAGCCAATGGCCAGCGTCAGGCCATGTTCCTCGAAAACGTTACCGGACTCGCCGCCCGCATCCTGCGAAACTTTGACCTCAAACCCGGCGACAGCGCCCTCGTCATCTCCAGCAGCGGCTGCAATGTCGTTCCCGTCGAGATGGCCGAGGAGTTTCAGCGGCGCGGCGTGAAGGTCGCCGCCATCATCAGCACGACCCACAGCCAGGCCAGCACAAGCCGCCATCGCGACGGCAAGAAGCTCCAGGACTTCGCTGACATCGTGCTAGACACCGGCGCCCCCGTTGGAGATGCCATGATTAAAATCGACGGCCTCGAAACACCTGTCGCCCCCGGCAGCACCGTCGGCGGCTGTTTGCTCGTCAATGCCATCAAGGCCGAAGTCGCCGACCTGCTCACCAAAGCTGGCCAGCCGCCCAAAGTCCTCACCGCCGGTGCCGTCGTCGGCCCCGCCAAAGCCACCGAACTCTTCGAAGCCGCTTACGACGAACACGCCCGCCGCCTCGCGCCCTACTACGCCCGTTTGGGTGCGTGAGGGTTTTCGCGCCGACAAGGCAGAACACGGATGAAACCGATGCCTCGGAAAAGGGCAAGACGAGGAAACCGGATTGTCAGGGCGAATGCAATCGCGTCCTCCGATCCTTGGACCGCCTGAAGGCGGGACTACACAACCACAAGTCGCGGGCTGAAGCCTTCACAACGAACAAAGAAAGGCGGGAAGCAGTGCCCGCTCCCCCTTTCTCTAAGAGTCTCACAACACTCCATCCGCCTTACCGGCGCTTTTTCTTGCGACCGGTCATGATGCCGCGGGCGCGGTCTTCGTCGTCGAGGACGGTGGTGTACTTGTAGTTGAAGCCTTCGAGCTTCCGGCGCGGGATCTTCTGGCTGATGAGTCGCTCGATGGAGGCGACGTTCATGATCTCATCGGCGGCGAAGAGGGTGAAGGCATCGCCTTCTTTCTGAGCGCGACCAGTGCGGCCGATGCGGTGCACATAGTCCTCGCTATGCTCGGGGACCATGTAGTTGATGACGTGCGTGACGCCGCTGACATCAAGCCCGCGGGCGGCGAGGTCGGTGGCGACGATGATCTCATACTCGCCGCTGCGGAAGCCTTGGAGGGCCTTTTCACGGTCTTTTTGACCGATGTCGCTATGCATGACGGCGGCTTTGTATTCGCCGGTCTGCTGAATGGCAGCGAAGAGCTTGTCGGCCTGCACTTTGGTGCGGGTGAAGATCATCATGCTGTCAAAGTGCGTCTGCTTCAGGATGGCGAGCAGAAGCTCCTCGCGCTGGTCGCTGGCCACGGGATACATGTAGTGGCTCACGGTCTCGGCGGCGGAGAAACGAATACCGACTTCGACGCTCTCGGGTTCTTTCAAAGCAAAGTCCGCGAGGCTCTTGATCTGCGGGGGCATGGTGGCGCTGAAGAACAGCGTCTGACGGGATTTGGGTGTCTTTTCGACGATTCGGCGGACATCGGGCAGGAAGCCCATGTCGAGCATGCGGTCCACTTCATCGAGGACGAGCACTTCGACATCGCTGAGGTCGGCGACGCCTTCCTGCATGAAATCGAGCAGACGTCCCGGCGTGGCGACGACGATGTCAACGCCCTGCTGGAGGCCTTTGCGCTGCTTTTCATAGCCGACGCCGCCATGGACGAGCAGAACGCGGAGGCCGGTGTGCTTGCCGTATTTCTCAAACTGCTCGACAACCTGGGCGGCGAGCTCGCGCACGGGCTCAAGGACGAGGCAGCGGAACTTTCCGGGCGGGCCGAGGCGGCTGATGGTGGGCAGGGCAAAGGCGGCGGTCTTGCCGGTGCCGGTTTGCGAGGCACCGACGAGGTCCTTGCCTGTCAGAATGATCGGGATGGACTTCTCCTGGATGGTGGTGGGCTTTTCATAGCCGGTCTCGCGGACGGCGGCGAGAACGGCGGGCGTGAGGCCGAGGACTTCCCAGTTCGGTGGATACGGCCCTTCCGGCACGGGTGGCGGCGGAGGCGGCGGGACGGGGGCGTGATTTTCACGGACCGGTTTGGGCTTTTCCTCCCGCGGTCCGCGGTCACGACGGTCTCCACGATCACGTCCACCGCGTGGCGGGCGGTCGCCACGATCACGGCGGGGCTCGTCACGGCGCTCGGAGCGTTCAGGACGTTCGCCACGGGGCTTGTGGTCGCCACGATGCTGGTCGTGGGGCCGTTTGTGGGCATGAATGGTGGCCGGATGATCGTGGGCATGCGGCGCGGCGGCAGGCTTCGATTCGGTTTTCTTGCCTTTGCCGAGGCGCAGCACCTTTTTCAGGCCGGCTTTGATGCGGCCAAGGAGAGAGGTTTTTTTCGGGGCGTGGTCGGAGCGTCGCGGAGAGGTCACAAGCAGTAATCGGGGAGGATGGGGGCGGGTTTATCGGCCAGTTTGCCTGACAATGCAAACCCGCATCCCACGCGGCGGGGGAAAGGGATCCCTTCCCTGCCCTCCAGCCGCAGACATCAGTTGTTTTTGAGCACCTCGATGAAGGCTTCCTGCGGAATGTTCACCTTGCCGATGGCCTTCATCTTCTTCTTACCTTCCTTCTGCTTGTCGAGAAGCTTGCGTTTACGGCTGATGTCACCGCCGTAGCACTTCGCGGTCACGTCTTTACGCAAGGCGCTGATGCTTTCGCGGGCGATGATCTTGCCGCCGATGGCCGCCTGGATGGCGACGACGAAAAGCTGCTGCGGGATGACTTCCTTCAGCTTGCCGCAGAGCTGGCGGCCGCGGAACTCGGCCTTGGAGCGATGCACGATGCACGAGAAGGCATCGACAGGGTCGCCGGCGATGAGGATGTCCATTTTGACGAGCTCGGCGGCCTGGTAGCCGGCGTGCTCGTAGTCCATGCTGCCGTAGCCGCGGGTGATGGACTTGAGCTTGTCGTTGAAGTCCACGAGGATCTCGTTGAGCGGCATGACGGTGTGCAGGAGCACCCGGCGGTCGTCGAGCGTTTCGGTGTTGTTGACCTGGCCGCGCTTGTCCATGACGAGCTGCATCATGTCGCCGATGTACTCGTTCGGGATCATGATGTTCACTTTGACCATTGGCTCGCGGATTTCGTCGATTTCCTGGGCGCTGGGGAGGAAGGTGGGATTGTCCACCATGAGCTCCTCGCCGTTGGTTTTGCGGACTTCGTAAATGACGGACGGATACGTCGAGATGACGTCCATGTTGAACTCCCGGCGGAGGCGCTCCTGGACGATTTCCATGTGCAGAAGGCCGAGGAAGCCGCAGCGGAAGCCGAAACCGAGGGCGGCGGAGCTCTCGCTCATGAAGGTGAATGCCGCGTCGTTGATCTGCAGCTTGCCGACGGCGAGCTTGAGGGCCTCAAAGTCGTCCGTGCTGACCGGGTAGATGCCGCTGAAGACGAGCGGGTGAATCTCTTTGAAGCCGGGAAGGGGTTCCGGAGATGGTTTTTTGCTTTCGGTGATGGTGTCGCCGATTTTCACGTCGGCGGTGGATTTCACGTTGGCGATGAGGTAGCCCACGTCGCCTGCCTCCAGCTTTTCGCAGGTGGTCATCTTCGGGCGGAAGATGCCGACGTCCTTGATTTCGTAATCCAGCCCGGTGGACATCATGCGGACCTTTTGTCCACGGATGATGGTGCCGCTGACGACACGCACATAGCTGACGACGCCGCGATAAGCGTCAAAGACGGAATCGAAGACCGACGCACGCAAATAGCCATCACCCGGATCTTTGGGCGGCGGGATGTAGGCCACAATAGCCTCCAGAATGTCCTCGATGCCGATGCCCATCTTCGCGCTGGCAGGCACGGCCTCATCCGCGGGGAGCTGGAGGATGTCCTCGAGCTGGCGTTTGCACTTCTCGATGTCGGCGCTGGGGAGATCGACCTTGTTGATGACCGGGATGACGTGCAGGTTTTGCTGCATCGCGAGGTTCAAATTGGCCACCGTCTGGGCCTCGACGCCCTGTGAGGCATCGATCAGGAGCAGGGCACCCTCACAGGCAGCCAGCGAGCGGCTGACCTCGTAGCTGAAATCGACGTGTCCGGGCGTATCGAGGAGGTTCAGCTTGTACATCTGGCCGTTGCGGGCCTTGTAATTCATGCACACCGGATGCGCCTTGATGGTGATGCCGCGCTCACGTTCCAAATCCATCGCATCCAGGAGCTGGTCCTGCTGCTGCCGCACGGTGATGGTCTTCGTAAACTCGAGAAGACGGTCGGAGAGCGTGGTCTTCCCGTGGTCGATGTGCGCGATGATGGAGAAGTTGCGGGTGTTGGCGATGGACATTCGGGAAGGGCTGGCGGGAGGGGCGCGTATCTAGGCGAGCGCCTTTCCGAATGCAACGCAGGATGCTTGCGGAGAGAGCAGAGGTGTTTCAGCCTGCCCGCCATGAATCGCAGCAAGCTCACCGCAGCCCAAATCGAAACCGAAATGGCCGCCCTGGCTTCGTTTGGAGGCTGGCGGCTCGAAAACGATGCTCTAACCAAAGAATTCCGATTTCCCGCTTACCTCGATGGCGTGCGTTTCGCGGTCCGGGTGGCCGAAGAGGCCGAAAAGAGGGATCACCACCCCGATTTGGTGATTGGTTGGAGGAAGGTGCTTTTTCGCGTGAGCACTCACAGCGCCAAAGGCCTCACCCGACTCGACTTTGACCTCGCGCAGCGGACCGAGGAACTGCTGAGCGATGCTGCCAAGTCCTGAAAGCGGATGTGAAAAAGGTCCTGCTTGCCAAGAAAGCCATCGCATGTAATAATTTGATCAGATTAACTTCTCATGTTTGAAAGCTTTTTAGACCACAAGGCTGAAAAGTTATGAAATATATGGATTTCATCTTGCCTCTATCTTTCCGATTGCCTATAATACCGAAATTCGTGAAATTTTAAAACCCCATAGCTCTAAGGAAACCACACCATGACCAACGGCCTTAAGAACCCAGCCAAAGACCATGCCCAACTGGCAGATTTCATTCTGTTCAGTCAGCGTGAGTTCCTGCTGAACCTTTCCCGCGAGCTAAACCGGGACAACATCTCGTTCGCCCAGTTCTTCCTGCTCAGCTACCTCTCCACCTCCCCCGAACTGACCATGACGGACATCGCCCGGAAGATGGGCCATTCCACGGCAGCCGCCACCGGCCTTGTGGATCGTCTTGAAAAGCTCGGCTACATGGAGCGCACCCACGCCATCGACGACCGTCGCAAGGTCCTCGTCCGCATCACCTCCCAAGGCCTCCAGCTTGTCTCCCGCCTCCGCGATGAACTGCAGAGCCAAGTGGCCGCCGCCATGAGCGAAACTGCCGCACCTGATGCCGCCTCGTTCATCTCGTCCTACCGCACGCTGGACACGACGGTCGCACGCTGATTTCCCGAATCACCCCAACACAGCCAGAAACCATCGAGGGCGCAGCGGATTCTCCGTTTGCGCCCTTGGTGTTTTCCGGGATATGAGCCGCCATGCCTTGGATGACCTTCCCCGCTCTCGACGCCCTGCGTGTTGGAGGCATTGCGCACCGGTTCACCCTCCGGCACCCGGAGATGGATGTGAATGAAGAGCGGCAGGTGGTGGTCGAGCGTCTCTGGTCCTGGCACCGCCAGCAGGCAGCGGAGATGGGATTTGATCCAGCCAAGCTCTGCATCGCCGAGCAGGTGCATGGCAAAGAGGTCGCCGTGATCGAAGACGTGCCCGCGAGCCCCGTTCCCGGCACCGACGGCCTCATCACGAACGTCCCCGGACTCGTTCTGGGCATTTATGTGGCGGATTGTGGAGCGGTTTTCATCGTGGATGCACGCACCGGAGCCTGCGGACTGCTTCATTCAGGCAAAAAGGGCAGCGAACTGGGCATCACGGCCCATGCTTTGAAGTTGATGGCCGAGCGTTTCGGCTCACGGCCCGAGGATCTGCACGTCCAGCTCGCCCCGTGCATCCGACCACCAGCCTACGAAATCGACTTCGCGGCCCAGATCCGGCAAAACGCCCTCGATTTCGGCATCCCGGCCTCCCAAGTGCATGATTGCGGCATCTGCACCTCATCCGACCCGACCCGTTTTTACTCCTACCGCCTCGAAAAAGGCCGCACCGGCCGCATGCTGGCCCTGCTCGGCCGTCTCGCCTGATTTCCACTCATGACGCTGCTTTCGCCCGCCAAGATCAATCTCAGCCTGCGCATCCTCGGGAAGCGCCCCGATGGCTTTCACGAGATCGAGACCCGCCTCGTCCGGCTCGCTTTTGGCGATACCGTGGAGATCGAGCAGCTCGGCACCGGCACGACCGTCAACTTCACCTGCTCCGATGCCACCGTGCCAGCGGATGAATCGAATCTCGCCCTCAAAGCCCTCCGCGCGTTCGAGAGCCGTGCGGGCACAAAATCCTCGTGGCGCCTTCATTTGGAAAAACGCATCCCGCATGGAGCTGGCCTCGGTGGAGGCAGCAGCAATGCCGCCACCGTGCTGCGAGCGGCCAATGAGCTCTCCGGCAACCCGCTCAGCCTGCCCCAACTCCTCGAAATCGCCGCCCAGATCGGCTCCGACGTGCCTTGTTTCCTGCTCGACAGCCCCGCCGCCGATGGCACGGGCCGCGGCGAGATCGTGCAGCCCGCCGATTTCCCGCATCAACTGCACCTCGTGCTCATCAAGCCCCCCTTCCCCATCCCCACGCCCTGGGCTTACAAGAAGTGGGCGGACTCGCGTGAAGTGCCCGGCGTGCTTTACGCCCCCCAGCTTTGCGAATGGGGCACAATGGTGAATGACCTCGAGCGGCCGGTGTTCCAAAAATACCTCCTGCTGCCCGCGTTGAAGAACTGGCTCCTCGAGCACGGCGAGACACGCGCCGCCCTGATGTCAGGCTCCGGCTCCACCATGTTTGCCATCACCGACACCGCTGCTCAGGCCGCCGAGCTCGCCGAAAAGGCACGCGCCTGGTGCGGCGAGACCACTTGGACACTCGCCACGCAGACGGCGAAGGCTTGATAGGCTCAACGCAGGCCCGCCACGCCCTTCTCCAGACCAAAGAGCTGCTTTACCTCCGCATCACTCAGCGTGCGGTTGAAGACCGCGAGGTCGTCCAAATGTCCCACATAGGACGCACCGAGCACCAGAGCCACCTGCGCCGGGTCCCAGCCAAAGCTCAGGTCCCAGCCCTCGATGCTTCCCTGCTTGGTGCCATTCAGATACAGGCTGCCGCCGGGCTTTCCGGTCTTGTTGTTCACCTTGTCGAGCGTGAAGACCACATGCGTCCAGGCGTCGCGACGAAACGGAGCCTTTGCCACCTGCACCATCGGCCGTTTCTCAACGGGAATATCCCCCCACTGCACGTTCGTGGGATTCCAGATGTGAAACAGGGGCCGGATGGCGAAGCGGAAAAAGCGCGGCGTTTCATCCTTCGACCACTCGAGGAAGATGAAACCCTTCTTCCCGTCATCGCCCACGATCTGCACCGGATCGCAGTAGCCCGGCTCCAGGTCCTCATCAGGTGTCAGGCGCAGCCAGACCGAAACCGTGGCGCTCCAGCTCGTGTCATTGTAGCCCAGCACATCCACACCGCTGAACTGCGGCCGCGTCACGCCCTTCTTCGGGAAATGCAGGCAGCTTCCAAACCGCCCTTCCGCGCTCAACTTCACCTCCTCATTCGGCACACAAGCCACCAGCTCCTTGCCCTTCTTGATCTGGCAGGCCTTGCCGCCCCTGCTGAAATCCGCCTCAAAGCCCGCATCAAACGACGCATGAAAGGTCAGCGCCGACTTCAAGGCCTCCTGGGCGGTGAGGGCAACAGGCAGCGAAAGAGCGAGCAGGAGTAAAAGCGTGGTTTTCATGCGATGAACCAGCAAACGGCCTTTTGCGGGCTCTTTTTGCCCTGTGAGACTTCGACGGCGAAGGATGTGTTTGCGGCCCTGCGGCCCGGCGGGTATGCTTAACATGCATGAAACACCTCCTCCTCGCCGCCGCCCTTCTTTGCCCGGTTTTCTCTCTTTCCGCCGGCACACCTGCCGCCTCCGCTCCCGCGATCGCTTCGTCGATTGATCCCTGGTCACGCCACGCGGTCGATTTTGAGACCGGCATGCTTTGGAAAGTCGGTGGCGATACCCCGCTGAATTACCGCATCGTGCCTTTCATGCTCTCCTGGCGCTCGCCGGACATGTTTGGTGCCCGCTTTGACAACGGCTCCGCCCTCGTCGTGCGCAATCGCATCTCGCTCATGGGCAACTGGTTCGAAACCGGCGCTGAGAACCGCTACCTCGGCTTCTCGGCCGCTCCGAGCGTCGAGTGGTGGTCGCCGTGCAAGTGCTGGGCCTTGTTTGGCTCCATCGGCGGCGGCATGGGCTGGGTGGACTCGCAGGGCGTCCCCGGAGGCCAGGGCCAGGACCGCACGCTGAACTGGTTCGGCCAGCTCGGCATCGAGCACCGCCTCACCGATCACCTCTCCGTGCGTGCCAGCAGCTACTTCCAGCATCACTCGAACGGCGGCGCCACGAATCCGAATCCCGGCCTGAACTCCCTCGGCTTCCTCGTCGGCGCCGCGTGGTCGTTTTGATGCCCCCCTTGCGGTTTGCTCAAAGACACATCGTGAACTCTATCGGGTCACTGCCCCGATCTACAACACGCCTGCGAGCGCCGCTGTAGCACCGGCCAGTGGCCGGCGACGGAGTGATTCGACCGCCTTTCCATGCCTCAATAGGTGAAGTCGGCGTATTCCAGGAAGAAGCTGGAGTAGTCCGGCTCGTTCACCGGCGCAGGCACCGGATCAATCAGCAACTGGTGAAAGCTGCGCTGCTCCACCGGCAGCACCACGGGCAGCGTGATCACAGACCCCTGCCCGATGATGTCGCCACCTTGCTGGCCCCACGAGGTCAGGTTCGTGCTGGTTTGATGCTTGTAGCGGAGCTGCGCACGCCCGTCCCAGCGCACCTGCAGGCCGCCCGGCACATTCGGATCAGGCTCCGGCGTGAGCGTGTGACGCCGCAGGCGGTATTCGAGCCACTTCAGCGTCTCGTCGTGGGCGAGTCGGTTGGCCTTTTCGTCCTTGCTTTCCAGCCCGGTGTTCCAGTTTCCCGGCACCTCGATGGTCGTTTCATCGAAGGAATGATTCACCAGATGGAAGATGTGATGCTGCACGAAGGGATTCGGCACGCCTTGGGCCGCCGCCTGGGCTCCGGAGGCCACGGCGAGCTTGATCGGATAGAGGTTCCCCGTCTTCGGCGACGCGTTGGGATCCGTCACCCCCATGAGCGAATCATTCGTGCCGTGAAACATCACCACCTGCATGCGGCGGTCCGGCATGTAGCGCCCGGCCAGCTTGCTGCTCGGCGAGCCGTGGTAGCCAAAGTGACCGCAGCCAGGGTAGTAAAAGAGGCCGACGCGTGGAAAGGGCAGCTCCGCCGGCACACGCACCGGCGATGGCACCGCGAGGTCCACGGTCTGGTTTTGAGCATTTACATAGTCCACAGTGTAGTTTCCGAGGTCCACCGAGGCATCGAGCACCGCATTGAGGCCGGTTTGCGAACCATGCGAAAAGGCGAGCAGCCCGATGTGCTCGCGGTCCACATCCGTGCGATCATTCAGGTAGGTCAGCGCGGCCACGACATCCTTCGGGCGTTCGTAGTTGGGCGAGCACACCGCGTCGTCGATGGCGGGATCATGATGCGGGCGGCGGTTGGAGTATCCACCGGCGATGCCACGCGGATTAAAGCTGTCCGGCATGAGCACGAGGAAGCCTCGATCCGCCAGCCGCTGCCCCCAGCGCTCGAGCGGTGTCTTCGCGTTCGCCGCAATCGTGTCCGAGGGCCACATGCCGCCGGAACCGTGCAGCACGATCACGGTCGGATAAGGCCCCGGACCATGCACGAGCGCATTCGGGCGATAGAGCAAGGCGATCAGCGTCAGGCGGTTCGCATCCGCCGGATAGCCCGGCACTGCCGCGAGTTGCGCACTGGGAGCCGGATTCGGGTTCACGGCGATGTTGGCAGGCACATCGAAGAAGACCCGCTCTGGCACCACTTGGGCCGCCGCGCCCGTCGCGAACAGCAACACGATCCAGATCACTCGATGCATGAAGGGAGGAAAAGCCATGAAGCCAGATAAGACGCCACCTGGAGACCCTTCGTTCATGAAAGCCCGCTCCTTCCTCCACGTTCACGCGGGCCATGAAACCTCTCATCGCCCTTCTCCTGCTCGTCTCCTCATCCTGGGCCGCGGACGCCGCGTATCAGCCGCAGCTCTTCAAAAGCCTCAAACTCGTGTATGAGGACACTTTCGACGGCACCGCCATCAACACCGACTTCTGGGAAGTGCGTCAAAACACCACCTGGGCGATCAAAGACGGCGTTTTGCATGGCAGCGAGTCCTCGAAGGAGTTTCAGGCCAAGAAGAAAGCGAGCAATGATCCCTCCCACGCCGGCCTAAAGCCGGTCATCTGGCTCAAAAAAGTGCCGGAGAACTTCGTCTGCTCCATGCGGGTGCGTTACGATGCCGCGAAGTATCAGAAAGGCTTTCCGCTCTTCGACCTCGGCCATCACATCCACACGATTGCCTTCAGCGAGAAGACCACGACGCTCGCCATCAAGAAAAACGTTGAGTCACTGCCCATCGAGAAGCCGCTCTTCACGCTCAACGCCTGGCATGATGTCGTCATCGAGCTGAAGAAAGGCACCCTGCTGCTCTCCATCGACGGCGTGAAGCATGTCTTTGAGAGCCAAAACATCGACATGACCGGCCAGGCGCAGATCGACTTCAAAGCCATCGACCACGGCACCTGCCAGATCGACCACATCCGCCTGTGGGAAGGCCACTGAGGCTTGGTCGTGTTTCAGCCAGAACGTGTGCAGATGCGTTGATGTTTGTAGTTCGGCCTTTAGGCCGTGCTTGGAAGCACCTGAGCGGGCTGAAGCCCGAACTACAAACAGCCTGGGGTTCATCGACAGGCTGTCGTGGCAACACGAGACAGTGTGAGAAATGCGACCTAGTTCAAGTGACCGCCCGTCCAGCGAGCCAGCATGTTCGGCAGCGCCGTTGGCCTCGTCTTCGCCACGTAGATGCCGGCGATGACCGCACACGAGGCGCAGAACCAAAACACCTGCCCCGGCGACCAGCCGAGCCGGATATTGAGTTCCTTTTGCACCAGCGCCGCACCGGCGATGCCCACCCACGACAGCCACGAGGCCGCGCCCTGCACGCTGCCTTTGCGATCCGCCGGCGGACGATGCTGCAACACCGCCGCGATGGGCACGATGAACAAGCCTCCGCCGATGCCGAGCACCGCCAGCCCCACCGTGAAGGCCGTGCGGCTGATGCCATCCACACCCAGCCAGAAGCCCATGGCCGCCATCAGGATCGCCCCGAGCGGGATGAGGCCGTATTCGACGTGATCACCGCTCAGCTTGCCTGCGAGGATGCTCCCCGCTGCCATGCCAATGGCCAGCGCCACCTGCAGCGCACTGTTCTCCGTCTCGCCGAGATGGAAGACCTGCTCCGCGTAGAGCACGATGTTCATCTGCAAAAGCGCCGCGATGAAGAAGAAGCCCGTGTTGCCGAGGTTCGCCCGCCACAGGTCGCGATCCTGCTTCATCCAGGAAAACTCGCGCCACAGCTCGCCGAGGAAATTGAGGTTCAGCGGCTTCTTCGGGTCGGCCGCGGGCAGTTTCGTGATGCCCAAACTGGCCAGCCATCCCGCCACCGCGAGCGCCAGCAGGATGTAGCCGGCATTCGAAGGCGACTCGGCAAAATGCTGCGCCATCCACGCGGCCGCCAGCGTGCCAAAGATCGTCGCCAGAAAGGTCAGCATCTCGATGATGCCATTCGCCCATGAAAGCCGCGCCGCCGGCACCACCTCGGGCAGCGAGCCATACTTCGACGCGGCAAAGAAGGCGCTGTGAACGCCCATCAGGCAGATCGCCGCCAGTTGCAGCGCCGTCTTGCCAGAGCCCAGCGCCATCGCGGCGAAGACCATGATGCCCATCTCCATCACCTTCACGCCGATCATGACCTTTCGCTTGCTGAAACGGTCCGCCATCCAGCCGCCCAGCATCGAGAGCAGCAGGAAGGGAATCGCAAAGTACATGCCGGAGTCGCTCACCAGCGCATCCAGCTCGGCCTTCGGCAGCTTCTTCGCGATCACGAGGTAGATCACCAGCCAGCGCAGCACGCTGTCAGAAAAGGCACCTTGGAATTGCGTGCCCATCAGGCACCAAAAACCCCGCTGCCACGAGGCGGCGGGAGCGTGGGAAGAAGTCGTGTGACCAGACATGGCAGGCCTCTAGCATAGCCCGCCCGTTCCTGCACAGCCTGAAATCACTCACGGTGCCGCCGACCACACCACGCGGTAGAATTTGCCCGCAGGATCAGGGCTCGTATCCGTCCATGAGCCGTTCGTGTCGTAAGTCTGGGCTGCGGTGGTGGCATCGGTCCAAGTGGTAAGATTGGTCGAGACCTGCACCTTTTGATACATGCCACGCACAGCGGTCCAGCGCAGCGTGGCCTGGCCGGCGGCGAGCGTGACGACGGGCGAGAGACTTTGGCTGAAGATCGTGCCGCTCCAGTATTTCTCCGCGAGCGTGAAGGCGCTCTGACCAGCCACCGAGCCCACATGACGCCCGTGGAAGTCGTCCTCGCTCGGGTGAATGCCGCCGTAGCGTCGCGATTGTCCCGCCTGATCGGCCGCGTCGTAGTAGGAGCACCATTGCAGCGTCACATTCGTGCTCGGACCTTTGTCGATCTGCATCGTGTTCGCCGTGTAGGTGTGGGAATGGAAGCCGCCGGGGAAGTAGGGGCTGCCCGTGATGCTGGCGAGCACCTCTGCGGCGGCGCGGCTGAAGGTGCTGTGACCGCTGATGTAACCGGGAAAGGCGGGCGTGTTGAAGGTCTTCCGCTGAAACGGCAGCCAATCCTTCGCCAGCATCCAGGTCACGAAGCTTTGATTCGTCGCGATGGAAGGCGCGGGCAGGTTGTTGTTGTGCTCGCCGGGCCAGGAATAGACGGCGATCTGCCCGATGAAGTTGGTGCCGAGCTGGGTGAGGCCGGTGTTGAGATTGAAGATGTTCCGATGCTTGCCACCGACGGCGGCGGTGGTGGCTGTGATCACTTCGCACACGTTGGTCATGAGCGGCAGGCCTTCAGGGTGATACGACTGGCCGCCGACGTTCGAAGACTGGCCTTTGCTCGCCATGTAGCGGATCATGGTGATGGGGCGCGGGCCGGAGTAGTAGCGTTTCAAAGCCCACGCGGCGCAGGCGGCATCATGCGTGGCGGCGGAGAGGGCAAAATAGACCTTCACATCCCATTCGAGATCGTTCACCACGGGGCCGGTGCCGCGAAGGCGCTTCACGGTGAGCGGGTTGTCAGCCACCTGGTTTGCCAGCACATGCCAGTGGCCCGGCGGTGTCTCGGAATTCGGGCCATCGGCCCAGAATTCCGCCAGCACGCGGGTGTAGTCGCCACGCTTCACGCTGTTCGCGGTGTAGCTGCCGCCTGTGACGGGATTGGTGGTGAAGCCCGTGCCGCTGTCGCTGCCGAGCGGATTGTTGCCGATGGCACCGGGAGAGATGTCCACGAGTGTGTTGTCATTGAGCTGGCTGCTGGCGATGAGCACGCCGAGGGCCTGCTGCTTGTATTCACTATCCGTGGCGCTGGTGACGCCGCCGAAACTGAGGCGCGAAGGCCCGCCAAACGGATCGAGCCAGGGCTTCGTGGCATCGCTGCGGGTGAGGCTGAAGGGTGTGGTGGCGAGGCTTTGCACACCGAGGAAGCTCTGCGCTCCTCCGGGGATGGGGATGCCGTTTTGCGTCACGCTCGTGGCGAGATCGAGCGGCTGCCAGTAGTTCGGATTCGTGCCCGTGGGAATGCCAAAGCCGAGCGGCCGGTTCGAGACAAAGTTCGCATTCGTCCCGAGCACCGAGAGGGCGAGGCTCGGGCTCAGATTAGGATTCACACTCACCGTGTAAGCCTGCGGGTAGCCCGTCTGGTTAAAACCATCGTTTGCCGACCAGTTCAGCACGCTCTGTCCCAGGCGCTTGCCCAGCTCGGCAGGCGTCGTGGCCGTGGTGATGGCCGCTTGAGCCGTCGCAGGCGAGTAACCGAGCGCCGTCAGCTTCGCATCAAAGGCATTCCGCAGCGTCGTCGTGGTAAAACGATCCCGCAGCACGCGATACGCCGCGTAGCTGATCGCCTCATGCCGAGCCGACTCGATGTCCGGGGGCAATGGCGAGATCTTCTCGTTTTGAAGGTAACCGATGGCAGTGGTGTCATAGGCCGCCCAGGCGTTGTACATAGCCGCCGAGAGATGGAAAAGGTTCCGCGCATGCTGCGGCGGGTTGGGGATCGTCTGCCGGATGGCGCTGAGAAGCTGCTCATTCCATTCCCGCGCCGCGCTGAGCGCCTGCAAACCGCTCGTGGAAGCCCAAAAGGCCACGCAGAACACGCAAAAGGCATGGAATCGAATTTTCATCGGCGGAGAGGTTTTGTATCAGAAGGTCACGCGACCTGTCTGCCTCAAACTCTCCCGCTTTCCGATTCAGAGTTACCGAGCCCCGGAGCGCGGCGATTTCATTCCCGCCGAAGGCCTTGAGTGGCCGATCAGTCCATTCGTGCTCATTTCTTTCCATTCGGCTCGGACATTTGCGTTCCAAAAAGAAGGCCCACCGCAAGAGAAAGGAAGACCGCAGAGCTTCAGAGATCAGAGCTTCAGAAGTCAGAGGGGAGCGCGGACACTTTTATCCGCTGCTGGGTTCTTGGCTCTTGGTTCGTCGTTCGTAGTTCGGGCTTTAGCCCCGTCAGGCCATCGTCTATGCGCAAAGCGCTCCGCCTGCTGCTCCGGATTCTGTAGCCCCCCTTTAGGCGGTCAAAGAAGGAGGGGCTGGGCGCTTACGAGGCGAACGAGGGTTGTTTCAGCGCGAAACGTGAGGCAGGCTGTGATTTCTTCCCTCTGCATGACCGAACTCCTCCTCATCATTCTTCTTCTCGTCTTCAACGGTGTCTTTGCCATGGCGGAGATCGCCATCGTTTCGGCGAAGAAGGCGCGGATGATGGAGCGGGCGGAAAAGGGCAGCGGCGGGGCGCGGTTGGCGCTGAAGCTGGCGGAGAATCCGGAGCGCTTCCTGAGCACGGTGCAAATCGGCATCACGCTGGTGGGCGTGCTGGCGGGGGCGTTTGGTGGGGCGAGTCTGGCGGGTTATGTGACGCCATGGCTGAAGGAGATCGCGTGGCTGGCGGAGCACGCGGAGGAGATCGCGTTTGGTTTGGTCGTGGCCTTCATCACCTACCTTTCGCTGATCATTGGCGAGCTGGTGCCGAAGAGTCTGGCGCTGCGAAACGCGGAAGGCATCGCCTGCGTGATGGCGGGACCGATGGACTGGCTGTCACGGGTGGGAAGTCCGCTGGTGTGGGTGCTGGAGCTGAGCACGCGGGCGCTGATGCGTTTCTTTGGCAAATCCGAGGCACCGAGCGGTCCAACGACGGCGGAGGTGGAGGTGCTGCTGCGCGAAGGACTCATCACCGGCAACGTGCGGCATGAGGAGAGCGAGCTGGTGGAGGGTGTGTTTGATCTGCGTGAACTCAAAGCGGAGGAAATCATGCGCCCGAAGCCGAAGCTGGTCTTTCTGCATGTGGATGACAGCGCCGCGAGCGTGGCGGAGGAACTTGGCGAAGGTGTGCGGCAGGTGGTCTTCCCGGTTTATGGCGAGACGCGTGATCATGTGGAGGGCATGGTGTCGCTACGGGCGCTGTTTCTTTCCGTGGCGGCCGGGAAGACGCAGAAGGTGAGCGAGCTGATGCGCGAACCGGTTTTCGTGTCCGACAATCAGCCCGCGCTGACGCTGCTGGAGGAACTGCGCAAGGCTTCGCATCACGCGGCGATGGTCACGGACGAATTCGGCATCGTGCGTGGCATGGTGACGATCGAGGATCTGGCGGAGGAGGTCGTGGGTGATCTCAAGACGAACCGTCCGGACACGTCCAGCTCGCCGCAGGTGCGTGAAACAGCTCCTGATGCATGGATCGCGGACGGCATGACGGAGATCGACCAGATCAACGATGCCATCCACGGCTTTGAAGTGATCGCCAATGCCGAGGATGATGCCTTTCAGACGCTCGCGGGCTTCATCATGCAGCATCTGGAACGGCTGCCGCGCGAGGGTGAAAAATTCACCGTGGGCGGCATTGAGATCGAGATCATCGACATGGACCGCCAGCGGATCGACAAGGTGGGCGTGCGGCGTCTGCCGCAGCCTCAGGCGAGCAACTCGGAGATGACGCGGGCCTGAGGATTCTCGACAAGGACCTGATCGGTGCCGTTGCGCTTGTAGCTGAGCTTTTTAGGATCGAGGCCGAAGAGGTGGAGCAGCGTGGCGTGGTAGTCGTAGTGGTTCACGACGTCCTTCACGGCGTGGTGGGCGAACTCATCGGTCTCGCCGTGGGTGTGGCCGCCTTTGAAGCCACCACCGGCCACCCACATGCTGAAGCCGTAGGTGTTGTGATCGCGGCCGACGGTCTTGCGATCCTTCGCGCCGGCGCGGTTTTGGATAACTGGCAGTCGCCCCATCTCGCCGCCCCAGTGGACGATGGTGGTGTCGAGCAGGCCGCGTTGCTTCAAATCGGTGACGAGTGCCGCGGCACCTTGATCGACATACAAACAGGTGGCGGGCAGGCCGGTGAGGATGCTAGAGTGATGATCCCAGGTTTGATTCCCGGTGAAAAGGGACACGAAGCGCACCCCACGCTCGACGAGACGGCGGGCGATGAGGCAGCGCGTGCCAAACTCGGCCGTGGCCGGGTTGTCGATGCCGTAGAGCTTCTTCGTGGCTTCGCTCTCTTTCGAGATGTCGAGAGCCTCTTTGGCCGCGGTTTGCATGCGGGCGGCGAGTTCAAAAGACTGGATGCGAGCCTCCAGATCGGCCTCGCCGGGGCGCGCCTCCGCGTGCTCGCGATTGAGGCGTTGCACGAAGTTCAGGTAGCGTGACTGCGCCTCGCCTTTGAGGCTCAAAGGTGCATCGAGGTTCGGGATGCGTGGCTCCTTCGGTCGGATGACCGTGCCTTGGTAGAGGCTGGGAAGCCAGCCATTGCTCCAATTGTCCACGCCGAGCACCGGCACGCCGCGTGGATCAGTGAGGGCCACATAGGCCGGCAGGTCCTGATTCTCACTGCCGAGACCGTAAGTGATCCACGAGCCAAGTGTGGGCCGCCCGCCGGTGACCTGGCCGTTCATGAGGGCGTAGATGCTCTGGCCGTGGTTGTTCACGCCGGTGTGCATCGAGCGGATGAGCGTGACGTCATCGACAATGCGGGAGAAGTGCGGCAGCAGCTCGCTCACATCCATGCCGCACTGGCCGTGCTTTTTGAACTTCCACTGCGGGCCCATCACCTCACGGCTGGCACCGGCGGCATCGTCATACTTCACCTCGCCGGGGAATTCCTTGCCATCGAGCTTCATGAGCTCCGGTTTCGGGTCAAAGAGGTCCATGTGGCTCGGTCCGCCCTGCATGAACATCGAGATCATCGCCTTGGCCTGGCCAAAACCATGCGGCTGCTTCGGCTTGAGGTCGTAATGCGGTGCCACCGCCCGGTCTGAGGTGGCGAGAAGGCCCTGCTCCTGCAGCAGCGTGGCCAAAGCAATGCCGCCGATGCCGTAGGCGGAGCGGTTCAGGATGGAGCGGCGTGTGTGGAGCATGGCTGACCTACGCCGCGAGGCGTGCTGCTCTAGCGAAGGATGCGCGAGGATGCTGCAAGAGTTGCCTTCTTGGGGCCGATGAGCCAAGGTGACCTCACGATGAGCGCCGCCATCCTCGAAACCCTTCTCCAAGCCCCTGACCTGCCCGAGCTCATTGAGCAGGCCCGGCGCAGCCTCGCCACCGAGCAAAAGATGCGGGAGAAGTTTTACGCGGACATCACCCCGGAGCACAAATGGGAGTTCATCCAAGGGGAGGTCATCATGCACTCGCCAGCACTGAACCGGCACCTCCAGGCCACCAAAGCCATTTTCAAGCTCATGGAAGGCTTTGTGACCACTCGCGGGCTGGGAGATGTGCAGATCGAGAAGGCCATGACCTGCTTTCCCCGCAACGACTACGAGCCTGATATCATGTTCTTTGGCACGGCGAAGATGCAGTTCATCTTCCCGGACACGCTGAGGTTTCCCATTCCAGACCTCATTGTCGAGGTGCTGTCTCCCTCGACGGAGAAGCGTGACCGTGGCGTGAAGTTCGAGGACTACGCCCTGCATGGCGTCGGTGAATACTGGATCGTCGATACCGAGGCGGAAACCATCGAGCTGCATCGATTGCGAGGCAGCGTGTATCCACCAGCCGTGCCGCAGAAGGACGGCATCCTCAGCAGTGAAATCATCCCCGGATTCGAAATGCCCGTGCGAGCGGCTTTTGATCCGCTGGTCAACGCGGAAGCCATGAAAGCCATCTGGACTCACCCATGACGCATCAAGCCCCCAGGCCACATGACGAGGCCTCCGCCATTTATCATTCGTCATTCGTCATTCGTCATTCTTGCCCGCCATGACCTTCCTCAACATCGCTCTCCTCGCGGGCGGGCTCGCCTTCCTCATCCCGCTGCTCATTCATCTGCTCAACAAGCGGAAGGTGGTCACTGTGCGCTGGGGCGCGATGCATCTGCTGCACGAGGTCATCCGTCAGAAGAAGCGCAAAATGAAGATCGAGCAGCTCCTGCTGCTCATCACCCGCGTGGCAATCCCCATCGTGCTGGCGCTTTGCCTAGCCCGTCCGGTGCTCACGGCGCTGCGGTCGCTCGGGATGGGCAGTTCATCGCTGATCGTGATGCTCGATGACTCCTTCTCGATGCGTGCTCCGGCGGAAAAAACGGCCACACCGGGTGCCAGCGTCGCCGATACGGCACGCCACGATCTTCAGCAGATCACCGAAAGCCTTCCCGGCGGCTCCGCGGCGCAAATCGTGCTCAGCGGCGGCTCACCGCGCAAATTGCTCGATCAACCGACCACTGCGCTTGATCTCGTGCCGAAGAAGCTCGCTGAAGTTCCGTCGATGTCCGGCCCCGTTTCGGCCAATGACGCGTTTCAGGCCGCCACGAGCGCTTTGAAGGACGCGCCGAACGCCGCCCGCGAAATCGTCGTCGTCTCCGATTTCCAAGAGGCCGATTGGAAAGCCATCGCGGACGGCGCGGCGCTGCCAGCACTCGAAAATCTCTCCAAACAGGAGCCGAAGCCGCAAATCACCTTTTATCGCATCGGCAGCGATCTCGCGGAAAACCTCAGCATCGCCTCCGCCGATCTCTCCGCGCTCGTCGCGGCCGAAACGCAGCCCATCGGCATCCGCGTTCGCATCAAAAACCACGGCAAACGTCCCTGGCAGGACATTCCCGTGCATCTGGAGGCCGATGGCGCGCGACTGCGCACCGCGCGTGTCTCGCTCGCGACGGAAGGCGAGGCTGTTTTGAGCTTCACGCATGCTTTTGACAAGGTGGGCGATCACTCGCTCTCCGTGCGCCTCGAAGGCGACAGCTTCAGCGATGACAACGCCTTCCACAGCGTCGTGCAGGTGCGCAATCAGCTCAACGTGCTGCTCATCGACGGCAAGCCCGGCACCTCACCGCTCGAAGGCGCAGCCGACTTCCTCGAACTCGCCCTCACCCCGCACACTGCCGCCGCGAACTCGCTCAAAGACCTCATCCGCACGCGCAAGATCGACCAGCGCAAACTGCGCCGCGATGACTACAAAGACGCCGAAGTCGTCATCCTCGCCAATTGCCAGCGCATTCAGGGTAACGACCTCGCCGAGCTCGACAAATTCGTCAAAGCCGGCGGCGGCCTGCTCATCTTCGCCGGACCGGACATCGACATCGAGCACTACAACCGCGAACTCTTCCGCAAAGGCGAAGGCTTGCTACCCGCAGCCATCAAAGGCATGGCCCGCGCCGAGATCGCCGACTCGCCCGCCCGAGTGCTCATGCAGCGCCTCACACATCCGAGCGTGCTCTACTTCAACGACGCCCGCGGTGGCCGCCTGCAAGACGCGGAGTTTCGCAGTTGGATCGAATTCGCTCCGCCGCCGAACGAAAACACGCAGCGCATCCTCAGCCTCGACCGCAATGCGCCGCTGCTGCTCGAAAAGAAACTCGGTCAGGGCCGCGTCATCGCCTGCGCGACCACTGCGAACGCCGAATGGACCAATCTGCCGCTGCAACCCTTCTTTGTGCCGCTCATGCAGCGCCTCACCACCTACCTCGCCACCGAAGGCAGCGCCCCCGCCTGGCAGCTCGTCGGCACGAACTTGCGTCTGCCGCTCGAAAAGGCCGAACTCGGCGCTGAATTCACGCTACGCGATCCCACCGGCCAGACGCAGACGTTGAAGAGCCAACAGGAAGGCGACAAAGTCTTCGTCCAAAGCCCGCCGATCTCCCAGCCCGGCATTTTCGCCCTCCAACGCGTCGGCACTGACAAAACCACGCTCCTCGCCTTCAACACCGACAACAGCGAAAGCGACCTCAAGCCGCTCCCGGCCGATCAGATCAAAAAAATCGCCGACCGCCACGAAGCCGCCTTCGCCGACTCGTTGCCAAGCTACCAATCCCTCGACCGCACCCGCCGCCACGGCAGCGAACTCTGGCAACCGCTGCTCATCGGCCTTCTCGCGCTGCTCTTCTTTGAGGTGCTCCTCCAGCAGCGCATCGCACGGGGCTAGACGGCAGCATGCCTTCGTGATTGGATGAAGGCATGATGAAAGTCTTTTGCTTCCTGCTGGCCGGTCTTTGCCTGCCGCTGCCTCTACTTCTCGGCCAGTCCTTGGTGCAAAAAGCCGAAGAGGAGGTTGCCCGAACGATCACCGAGGAGCTCAACGTGCTGACTCAGACGATTCCGAGCTATGCCGTCACGCAAATGCCCGCGACGAAGGCTCTGGAGCATCTTTGGGTGAAAACATTGGGACGAAAGCCGCAGGCAATCAGCTTCAAATGGCTTTCCGAACGGGTGCCGGAGCGCCTCATTGACCTTGAACTGCGTGATGTGCCAGCTCTTCAAGTCATCAGCTATATCGCCGACATCGCGGGTGCCCGCTGGCGCATCCGCGGCATCGACGGTGTGGCACAGTTTTTTGAGCTCGAAGCCATCGAGGTGGCTGATGACACGGATAGCTGGGTGGCGGTGGCCTTGATCGAACTGAACGACAAAGGCACTCAAAACCTGGGGCTGAAGGCAGGGATGGATTCGTTTGCCGTTCTGAAGCGTCTGAAAGCCTATGGCGTGCAGGTGGATCAGGAGAAAAACAGCACGGCAAGCTTCAACGCGGTCACGGGCAGGCTTGCCGCTCTTGTTTCGATCCGCGATGTCGAGTTCGTCAAAAGCCTCTGCCGTCTGGCGAATGCGGGCCTCTTGGCGCCTCAGCCATGAATCACGCGGCTTATTTGCCGGATGGTTGCCTCACAAGGATTCGAACCTTGAATAACAGATTCAGAATCTGCTGTGTTACCATTACACCATGAGGCAGCGGGTCGGAGGGCCGCGATAGTAGAGGCTCCGGAGCGGCTTTCAAGTGCCTGCACGGCCTTTTTTCAGTCCTTTCCACGCAGTTCGTCCGCGTGGGCACGGGTCTCGGCGGCGATCACACCGCTGAGGCAGATCAGGCAGATCAGGTTGGGCAGGGCCATGAGGCCGTTCGCGGCATCGGAGAAGTCCATCACGGCCGCGGCGGGTTGCACGGCCCCCACGAGCACCATGATGACCCAAAGGACGCGGTAGGGTTTCACGGCCTTGGGACCCACGAGATACTCGGCGGCCTTCTCTCCATAGTAGCACCAGCCGAGGATTGAGGAGAAGACAAAAGTGATGAGGCCGAAGAGCAGGAAAATGGGGCCGATGGTGTGCAGTTCCTCGAAGGCCGCGTTCGTCAGCGCCCCCTTGGGCATGCCTTCCTTCCAGTGGCCGCTGCTCACGATCACCAGACCGGTGATGGCGCAAACGACCACTGTGTCCCAGAAGGTCGCTGTGGAGGAAACAAGCGCCTGGCGCACCGGATTACGCGTTTGGGCCGCCGCGGCCACGATGGGGGCGGAGCCGAGGCCGGACTCGTTGGAGAAGAGGCCGCGCGCAATGCCCGCCTGGATGGCCTGCCGGATGCCTGCGCCCACAAAGCCGCCGACGGCCGCTTGGCCCGAAAAGGCTCCCTGCCAGATCTCGCCGAGGGCGCCGGGGAGGAGCGCGGCGTTTTTGATGAGGATCAAGACACAACCGAGGATGTATCCGAGGGCCATCACCGGCACGAGCACCTCGCAGACGCGGGCGATGCTCTTCACACCGCCGAGGATCACCGCCGCGGTGATCGCCGCCATCACGCCGCCGGTCACCCAGCGCATCACGGCATCTGCTTCTGCGGTGGGTTTGATCCATTCCTTAAGCGTTTCGACCACCGCATTGGCCTGGAACATGTTCCCGATGCCGAAGGCGGCGATACAGGTGAAGATGGCGAACACGATGCCGAGCCACTTCTGCCCGAGTCCGCGCTCCAGCGCATACATGGGACCGCCCGCGTAGCTGCCGTCCGGCATCTGCACGCGGTATTTCACGGCCAGCACGGCTTCTGAATACTTCGTGGCGATGCCGAAGACACCGGTGAGCCACATCCAGAAGACCGCGCCGGGACCGCCGGTGGCCACGGCACCGGCCACGCCGATGATGTTCCCCGCGCCGATGGTGGCCGCCAAGGCTGTCATGAGCGCACCAAACTGGGACACATCGCCCTCGCCTTCTTTTTGACGTGAGAAGGAAATCTTGATCGCCTGTGGCAGGAAGCGTTGGATGACCCCGGTGCGGATCGTGAGAAACAGATGCGTCCCGAACAGCAGGGCGATCAACGGCACACCCCACACGAACGACGACAGCTCAGCGGCGAATTTGGCAAAGTCCATCCTGCCCTTTAAGCGCCCGGCTTTTGATCCGCCAAGCACAAAAACATCGTGCCCCTGTTTTGTGAGGCCTTCCGCGGTAAAATCGGCGGAAGAACTTGAAACCATCGCATGCCGCGTGGTTCTATGCGGCACCATGAAAGCGCTGCTTCTCCTCCTGCTCGTTTCACTTCCGCTCACCTCGTGCTGGGTCACGCCCCGCCGCAGTCCTTACAGCCCGGGCGGACGCGCCATCACGCCGATGGAGCGCCATGACCGCAGTGTCCTCAGCCCCGGCGGACGTGCCATCACGCCGCGGGAACGTTACCACCGCCACCATTGATTCGACTCAGACCCAAACGGACACGCATGGCTGACGACGAAACGCACCTTTTCCGCACCTCCTGGGGCCTCTACGATGCCCTCTCCGAGAAGAACTACATGTTTCACCGCGAGATCTACGCGATCATCGCGGGCATGCTCCAGCAGCGCCACGAGCAGGGCGGTTATTCGATGCTCGACCTCGGCTGCGGAAACACCCGCTTTCTCGCGCCGTGCCTGCATGCGGCACCGCCGGCCCGCTACGAGGGTGTGGACCTTTCGCCAACGGCGCTTGATGAGGCGCGTGGCTACTTGAGCGGCCTCTCGAATGTCACGCTGCGCTGCCAGGACATGCTGCAGGCCGTGTGTGAGAGCGGTAAAGGCTCCCTCGACACGCTTTTCTCCGGTTACGCTGTGCATCACCTCGATGCGGAGGAGAAGCAGCAGCTCTTCCTGGCCTCCGCGGAAAGCCTCGCGCCCGGTGGTCGCTTCATCCTTGTCGATATTGCTCGCGAGCAGGGCGAGACACGCCAGCAATACCTCGACACCTATTTGCACACCATGCGCACGCAGTGGACCGCTGTGCGGCCTGAGGACATGGATGCCGCGTGCGCCCATGTGGCGGCCTACGACTTCCCGGAAACCGTCGCTGATCTCACGCGCATGGCTTCTAAGGCAGGCTTTCGTGAGGTGCGGCTCGTGGACCGTTTCGCGCAGCATCATGTGATGGTGTTTCAGATGTGAAAGAGCCTTCGAAGGGCTCCCGTTAGGCTTCGCGCCCTCATGCGAACCCTCGCCACCACGCTGTTTCTCACCGCCGCTGCCTCCGCCGCGGACACGACGCATTTTGAGCAGCGCATCCGCCCGCTGCTCATCGAGAACTGCATCGAGTGCCACGGTCCGGAGAAGCAAAAAGGCGGCCTTCGCCTCGATTCGCGGGCTGGTTGGCAAACAGGCGGTGATTCCGGCCCGGCCATCGAGCCCGGCAAACTGGATGCCTCGCACCTTTGGAAGGCCGTCAGCTATACCGACCGCGATTTGAAGATGCCTCCGAAGCGCAAGCTGAAGGACAGCGAGCTCGCCGATCTGAAAAAGTGGATCGAAGACGGTGCGCCTGATCCGCGCGAAGAGGTCGCAAGCTCCGCGGACAAATCGAAGTCCGCTCGCGCCGACGGCAGTTTTTGGTCCTTCCAACCTCCGAAGGCCATCGAGCCGCCCGCGGTGAAAAACACCGCCTGGCCCGCGAATGCCATCGATCGCTTCATCTTGGCCAAGTTGGAGCAAAACAACCTCACCCCGGCACACGATGCCGATGCGCAGACCTTGCTGCGCAGGCTGTCGTTTGATCTCACTGGCCTTCCTCCCACCGCGGAGCAGAAGGCGCAGCCCCTCGAAAAGCTCGTCGATGAGCTTTTAGCCTCCGACGCCTTCGCGGAGCGTTTCACCTCGCACTGGTTGGACATCACACGCTTCGCGGAGTCCTCCGGCGGCGGGCGTTCGCTGCCGTTCAAGGATGCGTGGCGTTTCCGCGACTATGTGCTCGAGTCTCTTCGCGAGAACGCACCCATCGACCGCATGATCACGGAGCAGCTCGCGGGTGATTTGATGCCGTTTGAAAATGCCGCGCAGCGTCGCCGCCAGCTCACCGCCACCGGTTTCCTCGCGCTGGGGCCCACAAACTACGAGGAGCAGGACAAAGGCATGCTGCGCATGGACATCGTGGACGAGCAGCTCGAGACGATGGGCCGCGCATTCCTCGGCATGACCATCGGCTGCGCCCGCTGCCACGATCACAAGTTTGATCCCATCTCCACCCGCGATTACTACGCGCTCGCCGGCATCCTGCGCAGCACGAAGACGCTCAAGAACTACACCGACAACGTCGCCCACTGGATCGACACGCCGCTGCCGCTGGATGGCAAGGCCGAGGAGGAGATGAAACGATACGAGCAGCAGGCCACTGCCCTCAAAGACCAGATAGCCGAGTTGAAGGACGATCTGCGTGATGCGGGCAGCGCCGAGCTGCGCAGCAAGAAGACGATCTCCGTATCCGACCTGCCCGGCATCGTCGTCGATGACACCGAAGCGCAGAAAGTCGGCTTCTGGAAGCCCTCCACGCATTTCGGGCCCTTCATCGGTGAAAGCTATGTGAGCGATGACAACAGCGGAAAAGGCGAGAAGACCATCACCTTCACGCCGAAGCTGCCGAAAGCTGGCCGCTACGAAGTGCGCATCGCCTTCAATGCCGGACCCAATCGCGCCGAAAGCGCCACCGCCACCATTTTGCACGCCGACGGCGAAGATTTGAAGAGCTTCAAGCTCGCCACGGACAACCTCAAAGGCCTGCAATTTGCCTCGCTCGGCACCTTCCGCTTCGAGGCCAACGGCCAGGGCTTTGTGCTCGTCACGAATGCGGCCTCGCAGGGCTATGTGACCGTCGATGCGGTGCAGTTCCTTCCGGCGGATAATGCTGCCGAAGCTCCCGTCGCCGCGAAAGAGTCCAAAAAGGCCAGAGAACTCAAAGCAAAGCTCGCCGATCTCGAGAAGCAGCTCAAAGCCCTCGAGAAAGATCGTCAGCCGCGGCCTGAAGTCATGTCCGTGGCGGAGGATGAGGCACCCGAGGATGCGAAGGTCCACATCCGCGGCAGCATTCGCAATCTGGGTGCCGTGGTGCCGCGTGGTTTCATCCAGGCAGCAATGCGTCCGAGTGCTCCGAGCATCCCCGCGGAGACCAGCGGCCGGCTCCAGCTCGCGCAGTGGATCACCTCCCGCGATCATCCGCTCACCTCCCGCGTGATGGTAAACCGCGTCTGGCACTGGCTCTTCGGCGCGGGCATCGTTCGCAGCACGGATAACTTTGGCTCCACCGGCGAAGCCCCGAGCCATCCGGAGCTGCTCGACTACCTCGCCGTGAAATTTATGGAGGACGGCTGGAACTTGAAGCGCCTCGTGAAGGAGATGGTGATGAGCCGGGCGTATCGGATGAGCAGTAGAACGAGTTTTCCAACTCGTTCCGGAGACGGGTTGGAAAACCCGTCCTACGCCGATCCGGACAACCGCCTGCTCTCGCGCATGAACCGCAAGCGCCTCGACGCGGAGTGCATCCGCGATGCGATGCTCGCCGCCGCGGGCACCTTGCAGCGTGACCTCGGTGGTCCGGGCGTGCAGGCCACGGCGGTCGATTCGAACGACCAGAAGGTCCAGAACCTCGAATACGGCTACACCTTCGCCGATACGCGCCGCAGCGTTTACACACCCGCCTTCCGCAACGTGCGCCATCCGCTGTTTGAGGTCTTCGACTTCGCCGACATCAACCAGCCCATTGGCCAGCGCACCACGAGCACCGTCGCCACGCAGGCCTTGTTCCTCATGAACAGTCCGAAGGTCATCGAGCAAGCCCGCGCCGCCGCCGAGTTCGTGCTCAAAGCCGAGTCCGATAACACCCAACGCATCCGGACGGCCTTCCAGCGATCCTTGCAGCGCCCGCCGAATGCCAAGGAGCTCGCCCAGGTGCGCGAGTTCCTCGATTCCAGCAGCTCAGGCAATGCCACCGCGGAGGAAACCCGCGATCTTTGGGCCCGCTTCATCCAGACGCTGTGGGCCACGCCGGAGTTCCGCTTCTTGAATTGATCGTGCTGGTTCGTATCGGCTAAAGCCTACACTCCAACGTCCCTATCGAAGGCTCACAGACGCCTCGTTGGAGTCCAGGCTTTAGCCGACAGCCAGGGTGCCACCAGGCGAGCGATCACAGCAGCGTCGGATACGGCTTCTTCTCGGCCATTTCCTCGTCATCGGAGGGCTTGAGCTGGCTTTCCAAACGGCGGCTCACATCGCTGATGGAGCCGGTATGGCGGCCGATGAGGGCGTACACCATCGGCACGAGGAACAGGGTTATCACCGTGGCCAGGGTGACGCCGAAGACGATCACCACGCCGACTACCATGCGGGTTTCATAGCCCGCGCCTTTGCCGAGCATGAGCGGCAGCGCTCCCATCACCGTGGCGAGGGCGGTCATCACGATGGGGCGCAGGCGCTGCTCGCTGGCTTGCAGGATAGCTTCGCGGAACTCGACGCCTTCATCGCGGAGTTGGTTGATGAATTCGACGATCAGGATGCCGTTCTTCGCAGCGAGGCCGATGAGCATGATGAGGCCGATTTGACTGTAGATGCTTTGATTCAATCCCATCACTTGCAGGCCGAGCAAAGCTCCGGCGACCGCGACGGGCACGGTGAGCATGATGGTGAAGGGATGCACAAAGCTCTCAAACTGCGCCGCGAGCACGAGGAAGGCGATGAGCATGGCCAAGCCGAAGACGAGACCGATGCTGCCGCTGTTCTCTTTGAGCTTCAAGGCGTTGCCTTTGTAGCCGACAACGGCGCTGGAGGGCAGGCTGTCTTTGATGAGCTGCTCCATGTAGGCGACGGCCTCGCCAAGACTGTAATCGGCGGCCAGCTCGGCATCGAAGGTGATGCTGCGCATGCGGTTGTAGCGGTTCAGCGTGCCGCTGTCGGCGAATTCATCCATCGTCACGAGATTCGCCAGCGGGATGAGCTGCTTCGAGCGCTCGCTGCGGACAAAGATGTTGTTCAAATCGAGCGGGCTGCGTTTGTCACCGTAGCTGCCCTCGAGGATCACATCGTATTCCTCGCCCTCGTGAATGAAGGTGGTGGCACGGCGACCACCGAGCAGCGTTTCGAGCGTGCGGCCGATGTTCGCGGAGGACACACCGAGGTCCGCGGCGCGGGCCTGGTTGATGCTAACGCGGAGCTGCGGCTTCGTTTCACGATAGTCGCAGTCAAAGCCGATGAGCTTCGGGTTCTCCTTGGCCTTCGTCAGGATGATGTCGCGCCATTGGGCCAGTTCTTCGAAGGTGGGGCCGCTGAGCACGATCTCCATCGGCTTGTTCAGGCCGCGCATCATGCCCTGACGCATGATGACGGTCACTTTGGCCGCGGGAATGTCCGAGGTGCGCTGGCGCACCTCGTTCATGATCTCAAAGCCGTTCCGGCGTGTGCCGAAGGGTGTGAGCGTGACCACGCAGAGCGATTCGTTGAAGTCCGCCGCGGTGCCAAAGCTTCGCGGGGCGCGGGCGCTGATGCGGGTGGCCTCTTTGGTGTCCTCGACGAGATACATCACCTTCTCGTTCATCTCGTCCATCGTCTGGATCGTATTGGCAAAGGTGGTGCCGGGAGGGCTGGTGGCGGTCACGAAGAAGGACCCGCGGTCCTCACGTGGCGTGAACTCATCAGGAATCGACTTCAGCAGCCACCAGCACAGCGCCGTGAGGGCCACGACGACGGGAATGACCGTCGCGGGAAAGTTCAGCATGCCGCCGAGGATCCAGCGATAGACCTTCTGCACGGCCTCGAAGACCTTTTTGAGCATCACCGCCACAAAACCGTCCTTTTCGCGGTCCCGCATGATTTTGGACGCGAGCATTGGCGAGAGCGTCAAAGCCACAAAACCGGAAAAACCGACCGAAATGGCCAGCGTGACGCTGAACTCCGCAAACAGTCTTCCCGTGTCTCCGGGCATGAAGGTGACCGGCACAAACACCGCCAGCAGCACCAGCGTCGTCGCGATGACCGCAAAGCCGACCTGCCGCGTGCCGAGGAAGGCGGCCACGAGCGGCTTCTCACCATGCTCGATGCGGCGGTGGATGTTTTCGAGCACCACGATGGCATCATCGACGACGAGGCCGATGGCGAGCACGAAGGCCAGCAGCGTCAGCGTGTTCATCGAGTAGTCGAGCGCCAGCAGGACGATGCAGGTGGCAAACACGCTCACCGGCACGGCCACCGTCGGCACGATCACCGCACGCATGTTGCCAAGGAAGAGGTAAATGATCGCCACGACGAGGGCGAGGGCGATGACCAGCGTGCGATACACCTCGTGAATGGATTCCTCGATGAACTGGCTGATGTCGTAGCTGTTTTCGAGGCTCAGATCCGGCGGCAAGGTCTTGCGGATCTCCTCCGCCTCCGCCCGCACAGCCTTCGCCACCTCCAGCGGATTCGCCCGCGACTGGCGGATCATGCCGAGTGAAACCATCAGCACGCGGTTGCCTTTGAAAATGGTGCGGGATTCCTCCGCGCCGAGCTCCACCTTCGCCACCTCGCCGAGGCGCACCTGGTAGCCGTTCTCGCCGCGGGCGATCACCATTTTCTCAAAGTCCTCCTTCGTGCGGTATTGGCGGTTGATGCGCACCGTGAACTGTCGGTCGAGCGACTGCACGGTGCCCGCGGGCGGATCGACGTTTTCACGTCGCAGCGCCTCTTCAATGTCCAGCGAGGTGAGCTGGCGTGCCGCCAGGGCCTCGCGATCCAGCCACAGGCGCAGCGCATAGCGTGTGCCGCCATTGATGCGCACTCGGGCGATGCCCGGCAGACGCGAGAAACGGTCCACGAGATACCTTTCCGCGTAATCGGTCAGCTCCAGCGTGCTGCGGGAATCGCTCGCGAGGTTCAAATACATCAACACCTCGGCGCTGAGCTCCGTTTTGCCCACGTTCGGCGGCTCCACCTCCTCCGGCATCGTCGCGAGCACCGGGCTGATGGCCTCGCGGATGTCATTGGCCGCCGCGTCGAGGTCACGACCGAGATTGAACTCCACGGTTATCTCCGATTTTCCATCCGTGCTGACGGAGGAGATGTTCTTGATGGCCTCCACCTGCGAGATGCGATCCTCCAGCCGCTGCGTGATGCGTCGCTCCACCACCCCCGCCGAGGCTCCGCGGTAGTAAGTCTCCACCGTCACGATCGGCGGCTCGATGTCCGGATACTCCCGCACCGGCAGCCGCGTGTACGCGACGATGCCGAAGGCGATGAGGATCAAATTCATCACCATCGCCAGCACCGGACGACGCACCGAAGTATCAGACAGCCACATTTACAGAAGGACGCAGGGAAAGGAGACAAACAGGAAAAGCATGCCCGGAATCAACGCACTGACTTGCCCCAAGCATTCGCTTTTCTGCACCTTCTCCAAGGGTGGTGTCATTGCATACCCGCCGATGATCCCGATCAAGCCCGCCGCAAGAGGAAGGATAACCGCGAGAGCCCAGAGATACAGAAGTCAGGGGACAGAGGGGAGCGCGGTCACTCCTGAACGCTGCTTGGTTCTGATCTTTCGTCAAAAACGTGGACTACGAACAAAGAACGAGGAACAGAACCACAGAGCCTCTTGCCTCTGACTACCGCCGCCTCCGCGCAAACCACTTCCTCACCTCTTCGACCCACAGGACGCTGCTGCCGATGAGGCCGAGGAGGAAGAAGTCGGCGAGCGGGATCGGAACGGTGTGGAAGATGTGATTGAGGGTGTCGGTGTAGATGACGAGGACGTGGAGCAGATTGCCGAGGACAAGGCCGCCGATGAGCCAAGGGTTTTTGAGCACGTCGAGGCTGAGGCTGGATTTCGTGGCACTGCGGCAGTTCAGGACGTTGAACCACTGGCTGATGGCGACGAGCGTGAAGGTCTCCGTCTGCACGAGCTTGAAATCGACACCGCTGCTCAAGCGCCAGACGAAGAAGCCGAAGATCGCGGCCACACTCGTCGTCACCATGAGCGCCATGCGCTGCCACATGGCCTTGGTGATGAGCGGTTCGCCCATCGGGGTCGGCTTGCGACGCATTTCATCGCCTTCGAGGCCTTCCATGATGAGATTCACGGTCACGGTGCCTTCGGTGACGATGTTGATCCAAAGGATCTGCACGGCAGCCAGCGGCAGCGGATAGCCGCAGAGCAGCGCCAGCAGCAGCACGACGACTTCATCAATGCTCGTGGCGAAGAGGAAGAGCACGACCTTCTTGAGGTTCTGATACACGAGGCGGCCTTCCTCGACGGCTTTGACGATGGTGGCGAAGTTGTCGTCGGTGATGACGATCTTCGCCGCGCCTTTGGCCACCTCGGTGCCAGTGATACCCATCGCCACGCCGACATCGGCGGTGGCGAGCGCAGGCGCGTCATTCACGCCATCGCCCGTCATCGCGACGACATGTCGTTGCGATTGGAAGGCCTCGACGATGCGTAGCTTCTGCGCGGGATGCACGCGGGCGAAGACGGAAATGCGATCCAAGTTCGCACGCAGGTCCTGTTCGGGCATCAACTCCAGTTCTGCGCCGTCCACAGCGATGTCACCGGGCTTGGCGATGCCCAAAGCGGTCGCGATGGCGAGTCCGGTGGCCTTGTGATCGCCGGTGACCATCACAGGACGAATTCCCGCGTCCTGGCACTCAGCGACGGCGCGTTTCACTTCATCACGCGGCGGGTCCATCTGCCCCAAAAGGCCCAAAAAGCGCAGATGGCCGCGAAACGGCTCAAAACCGGCCTTTTCGTCGATTTGCCCATTTTCGAGCTCCGCGACCGCGAGCACGCGAAGGGCCTGCGCGGCCATTTCGTTCGCCAAACCGACCGGTTGAGCATCGCAGAAGGGCAGCAGGCATTCCGGAGCACCTTTGACAATCACGCGCGAGCCATGCTGCGTGGCCATCATCTTCGTGGCGGAGTCGAAAGGCAGCTCCGCGCGGCGTGGATGCGCTTTGCGCAGCGTTTCGGGCTCCACGCAGCCTTTGAGAGCCACGGTAAGCAACGCGGCCTCGGTGGGATCGCCAAGCGCACGCCAGCGCGTGTCCTCGGCATCGGGCGGGACGAGTTGAGCATCGTTGCAAAGCACGCAGGCCTCCAAAAGGCGGCGCAGCGCGGGATCGTCGATGTCTTGGCCTTCGTGAAGCAACCGCCCTTCCGGTGAATAACCCGCTCCCGTGGCCTCGATGCGTCTGCCATCTGACAAAACGAGCGTGGTGACGGTCATCTCGTTCTTCGTGAGCGTGCCGGTTTTATCGCTGCAGATGATGCTCGTCGATCCGAGCGTCTCCACGGCCGCTAGTCGGCGCACGATGGCTCCGCGCCGCGCCATGCGCTGCATGCCCACCGCGAGCGCGATGGTCATGGCGACGGGCAGGCCCTCCGGCACCATCGAGACCATCTGGCTGATGGCGACCATGAAAATATCCACGAACGCGATGCCGCGCATGAGCCCGAAGGCCAGCACGAGCGCGAACAGCACGATGCTGGCCGCCACGAGCCATTGCCCGAACTGCGCGAGCCGTGTTTCGAGCGGCGTCTTCGGTTCCTCGGCCGTCGCGGTCATGCGCGCGATTTTGCCGACCTCGGTTTGTAGCCCCGTGGCGACGACGACGGCTCTTCCACGGCCTGCGGTGAGATGCGTGCCGGAGTAGATCATGTTTTTGCGATCTCCGAGGCCCGCGTCCTCTGGCGACACGTCGGTGTTCTTTAAAACCGGCAGCGATTCGCCTGTGAGCGCAGCTTCCGTGGCTTCCAGCGCTGCTGCTTCGAGCAAACGCGCATCCGCGCCGACTTGATCGCCCGCGGCGAGCAGCAGGATGTCTCCCGGCACGAGATCGCGTGCCTCGATGATGCTGTCATGGCCATCGCGCACGACTCTCACCTTGAGCGACGAAAGCCTTCGCAGCGCCGCCATCGAATGCTCCGCGCGGCCTTCCTGCACCGCTCCGATGACCGCATTGATCAAGACGACGACCAAAATGACCATCGCATCGCTCGCGTGGCTCATCGCAAACGAAATGATCGCCGCAACGAAGAGGATATAGATGAGCGGACTGGCGAATTGAGCCGCGAATACCTTCCAGATCGCCTTGTGCGCCTCCTCCGGCAGTTCGTTCAGGCCGTGCTGAGCGAGTCGGGCGGCTGCCTCGGCGGTGGACAGACCGGCATGAGGATCGGTTTGCACCGCTTGCGTGGCCTCCAAGCCGGATCTGGCATGCCAATGAAGCTCGAGTGTCATCTCAGGACGCATCTTTGACCACCAACATGGAACAGGTCAAGCGTGCGAGCAGTCGCTCCGGTGTGGAGCCGAGCAGGACATAGTGCAGCGCAGAATGCCCATGAGCACCGAGCACCAGCAGATCCGCCGAGGTCTCGGTGACGTGCTGCTCGATGCCGTGCCCGGCGCGGGCATCCTCCTTGAGGAGTTCACGAGCCGTGAGCCCTGCCGCAGCCTCCTGCACGGCCGCATGAAGCTGCGCGGTGACGCGGGCTGCCAGTTCGTCATGCCGGGGCATCTCATCCGTGGCCATGCCGATGCCGGATTCACCAAACGGGCCAATGAGCGGCATCATGAAGCCGGGATCATTCCACACATGAAGCCAGTCCACCGCCGCGCCCTCCTGAATGGCGATGTCCCGTGCGGCCTGGACGACCTTCGGTGTGATGTCGGAGAGGTCGAGGCATGCCACCACCTTCGTAAAAGGTTGCGGATGGCCCTGGCGCACCAGCAGCACATTCACTGGTGATTTGCGGGCGATCTTCAGGGAGGTCGATCCCGCGCCGCTGGCATTGCCTCCCGCACCCGCGATGCCGACGACGAGCAGCGAGGCGTGGAACCTCTTCGCATGCTCCAGGATCTCATGGAGCGGATTGCCGATGCAGATCGTGATCTCATGACCTGCGGGCAGCGGCGAGCGTGCCAGCCAGACATCGAGGGACTTCCGCCCGCTCTCAAAGGCGACGCGCGATGCAGAATCAAATGACTCACCCCGATGATCCGCCAACATCGACAGCGCGAGCGAATCGATCACATGCAGGATATGCAGTCGGGCGTTTTGTTTGGCGGCCAGCCGTGCCGCATGCTCCAAGGCGGAACGTGAACCGATGGAGAAATCAACAGCGACGAGAATAAGGGGATGATTCATGGCATTCGATGGGTTGTTCGAGTCCCCTAACGAACCAACAGGCCGTGATGATGGAATTCAGGCCTCCATTACCAAGATCGGGCCTTGCAATGACAAGGGGCGGGCACTCACCGCCGCTGGCGCAGCTCCTCGCGCAGGTGCTCCACCTCATCGAGCAGCCGCGCCACGAGGCACATGCCTTCAAAATTCATCTCACAGCTCTCGCGCAGGTGCTCGATGCGGCGCAGGCGGCGCACGGTGTCGTCATCATACTGCGGCTGGATGATGCCGTGCTCTTGGTAGCTCACCAGCAATTGGGTGGAGAGGCCGGTGAGCTGGGCGAGCACTTCAAGGGTGTAGGTCTGGCTCATGGTTCAGGCACGCGGGTTGAAGGTGGAGGTGGCGCGGAGCTTTTCCCAAAGTTCTCGCTCGGCATCGCTGACGCGGTCCGGCAGCACGACGTTGATCGTGACAAAGAAATCGCCGCGGCCGCCGCTCTTGTCGGTCGGCAGGCCTTTGCCACGCACACGCAGCTGCTGGCCGTCATTCGTGCCGGCGGGAATGCGCAGCTTGATGGATCCATCGAGCGTCGGCACGATGACCTCCGCGCCGAGGACAGCCTCCCACGGAGCCACATCAAGCGTGTGATGCACGTCCGCGCCACGAGTGGTGAAGTCCGGATGCGCGGCGTGACGCACGCGGAGATACAAATCACCTGCTGTGCCACCATTTCGCCCCGGCTCGCCCTGGCCCGGCACGCGGATGCGGCGCCCGTCCGTGGCACCGGGCGGGATGCGCACCTGGAATTCGTGCGTCTCCACCGCGCCGGTCTGCCTGTTCACGGTTTGCATCGAAATGGGCCTCAAAGTGCCATGCATGGCCTCCTCGAGCGTGACGAGCATGTCGCCCTCGATGTCGTGGCCACGACTCGCACGGCCTTTGCGCGGTGTCTTGGGCACAAACTCATCATCGAAGCCATAGCGGGCTCCGCCGCCGAAATACTGCTCAAAGAAGTCGCTGAAGCCCGTGCCGCCAAAGTGGAACTCCTGATCATAACCGGCACCTGGAGGCGGCGCGGCCTCCTGCTGCCAGTTCGCACCGAGGCGGTCGTATTTCGCACGTTTCTCGGGATCGCTGAGCACCTCGTTGGCCTCGTTGATCTCCTTGAACTTCTCCTCCGCGGCCTTTTTGTCGGCCGCCGTGTCCGGGTGGTATTGGCGGGCAAGCTTGCGAAAAGCTTTCTTGATGTCGTCCGCGCTCGCCTCACGCGGGACACCGAGGGTGGCGTAGTAATCTTTGAAGCTGGCTGGCATGTGGCATACAAAACGTCATTCCATGAACTCTTCATTGGCGTTTCTTTGGCATTCTTTGACTGTGCCACGCCGCAACTTTGATCTCATCGAGAGCGTTGCAATCATCCCCGACCATGACAGCCACTGCCGACGCCTCATCACCCCGCGCCCATTGGCGGCAGGATGGCGGTGCGGTGACGCTGGAACTGGCCGGTGACTGGCGTCGCGGAGGTCCCGAGGTCGTGGTCAGCGGAGACCCGCCAGGCAAAGCCGCGGAACGCTACGACGCAAAAGGGCTCGGAGCCTTTGACTCCATGCTTCCCGCCTTTCTGCTGGCGCATTTGCGGGCGCATCCACATGCGGCGGGCACCGCGCCCTCGTTTGATGGACTACCGCCGAATCTCCGCGGCCTGCTGGAGCTGGCTCTCGCCGTGCCGGAGGAAATCGTGGCGCAAAGCGCGAAGCATGCGTCTTTCACGACGAGGCTCGGAAAGCTCTCGCTGAGGGCATGGAAGAGCACGCGGGATGTCGTGGAGTTCGTGGGGCAGTGCTCGCTTTCCGTGGGGCGTTTCGTTTCAGGACGGGCACGTTTCCGCAAGCCGGATCTCTGGCTCAGCGTTCAGGAGTGCGGCATCGAGGCGCTGCCCATCGTGACGCTCATCAGCTTCCTCATCGGCATGATCTTGGCGTTTGTCGGCAATGCGCAGCTCACGAATTTCGGCGCAAACCTCCTCGTGGCCGACCTCGTGGCCATCGCGATGGTGCGCGAGATGGGCGTGGTGATGACGGCCATCATCATGAGCGGACGCACCGGAGCCGCCTTTGCCGCGCACATCGGCAGCATGAACGCGAACGAGGAGATCGACGCGCTGCGCACCTCCGGCTTTGACCCCTTTGACTACCTCGTGCTGCCACGGCTGCTGGCGCTGGTGATCATGATGCCCATTCTGACGATCTACTCGAATGTCGTCGGCATCCTCGGCGGCATGATGGTGAGCTCGTTCGTCGGCATCCCCACGGTGCTCTTCTGGAACGAGACACTGCTGTCCCTCAACTTCACCAACTCATCGCTCGGTGTGATCAAGAGCGTCTTCTTTGGCGCGGCGATCGCCATCAGCGGCTGCATGCAGGGCATGCGTGCCGGCCGCTCCTCCGCCGCGGTGGGTGAGGCCACCACGCATGCCATCGTGGCCGCCATCACCTGGGTGGTGGTGCTCGATTCCGCCTTCGCCGCCGTCTTCACCATCCTCAACATCTGACCATGCCCGCGAAAATCAGCGCTCACGACCTCACCATGGCCTACGGGCCGGTGGTGATCATGCGTGATCTGGAGTTCGAGGTGAAGGACAAGGAGATCTTTGTCATCATGGGCGGCAGCGGCTGTGGCAAGAGCACACTGCTGCGTCATCTGGTGGGCCTCATGGAACCCGCGAAGGGCCGCATCCTCTACGACGGCCAGGATTTCACGGCGGCGAGCAGCGAGGAACGCGCCGGTTTCATCAAGCGCTTCGGCGTGATGTATCAATGGGGCGCGTTGTGGTCATCACTCACCCTTGGCGAGAACATCGCCATGCTCATCGAGGAGGCTGGCAAGCTGCCTCCGAAGACCGTGCGCGATCTGGTGGCCTACAAACTCTCGCTCGTGGGGCTCGCCGGCTATGAGGACTACTATCCGGCGCAGTTGAGCGGTGGCATGAAGAAGCGTGCCGGCATCGCCCGCGCCATGGCACTCGATCCGGACATTCTCTTCCTCGACGAGCCCAGCGGCGGCCTCGATCCGCTCAGCGCGAAGCGGCTCGACGATCTCATCCTGCGCCTGCGGGACAGCCAGGGCTGCACCATCGTCATCGTCACACACGAGCTGGCGAGCATCTTTGGCATTGCGGACACTGCCCTGTTCCTTGATCCTGTCACGCACATGCAAGGAGCCCTCGGCAATCCCAAACACCTCCGAGAACACTCCGACAACCCCGCCGTGCGTCTCTTCCTCAACCGCGGTCTCGCTCCGAATCCTCCCTCATGAGCAAAAAAGCCAGCCCCACCCTGATTGGACTGTTCACGCTAGGCGGCCTGCTGCTCGCCGGAGCCGCGCTCGTGCTGCTGGGAGCCGGGAAGTTCTTTGAGAAGACCGCGAACATCATGCTCTACTTTGACAAAAGCGCCGACGGCCTGCTGGTGGGTTCCGAGGTGCGCTTTGGAGGTGTGCGCATCGGCCGAGTGAGCTCGATCAGTGTGCTCGTGGATCCGAAGGAGAACCGCAAGATCATCCCGATCCTCGTCGAGATCTCCTCACGCCAACTCGCCGCGGCTGGAGCCACCACTGGCGGCGGCATTGACTTCACCACCGAGGCCGGTGTGCAGGCCGCCGTGGCCAGCGGCCTCCGCGCCCGCATGAAGCAGATGAGCTTCGTCACCGGCCAGATGAATATCGAGTTCGACATCGTGCCGGATGATCCCGGCCTCGTCTTTGAGCCGCCGGAAAAGCCCCCCTACCCTGTCGTCCCCACGGTGGGCACGGAGCTCGACGAGCTCATGCTCAGCATCAGCGATGGCTTGAAGAAGCTGAACACCATCGACCTCACCGGCCTCATGAGCGAGCTGCGATCCACGCTGGCCAGCGCGAAGACACAGATCGACGCGCTGAAGATGAAGGAGATCAGCGACAACCTCACCAGCATCACCGAGGACGTGCGCAAGCTCACCGGCAGCGAAAAGCTCGGCAAGGCCATCGACAACCTCGACAGCGCCCTGGCGAACCTCAAAAGCTTCACCGAGAAGGCAGGCAAAGGCATCGACCCGGTGCTCGCCGACCTCGAAAAAGCCGTGCAAAAAGCCAATGCCGCCTTCACGCAGCTCGAAACCGCCTCCGCGGACATTTCGAAGGCCGCCAACCCACGCGCCCCTGTTTTGATGCGCCTTCAACTCGTGCTCGAAGAAGCGGAGCACGCGGCCCGTGCCATCAAGGAGCTGGCCAACGACCTCAAGCGCAATCCCAACTCCCTCCTTCTCGGCAAGGAGACCAAGCCATGAAGACTCGCGCCCTGCTTTTGATGCTCGTTGGCGCCGGTTGCAGCCAGTTGATGCCGGTGAAGGACAAGGCCGTGCATCACCTGCTGGAGCCAATCGCGCCAGATCGGTCGCTAAAGGCCACTTCGCCGGCCATCGCAGTGAATCGTGCGTCGCTACCCGGTTACCTCGATGCCGAGCCGCTGGTCACGCGTCGTGATGGCGTGCTCGTGACGAGTGACATCGACCTGTGGGCCGAACCTCTCGATGATGGCATCTCGCGTGTCGTTGCCGCCAATCTCAGCCGTCTGACCGGCTCGATGAACATCCAGCCGGTGCAGCGCTTCACCACGCTCGATTACACCCACCTGCTTGAACTTCGCATCGCCCAGTTTGAGAACGATTCCGCAAGCGGGATGGTGCTGCGTGGTGCGTGGAGGCTGCAACCGGTGACGGGCGCTGACGCGTCCGAGCATGCTTTTCGCATCACCGTGCCTCTGGCAGCCGATTCGACGGATGTGAAAAGCCGCGTGAAAGCGATGAATGAGGCACTGCTTCGGCTCGCGCGAGAGATTCCGATGCCGTGATAAGAAAGATGGCAAGTTTGGCCTTGGATACGGCAAGCGGAGGCCAAGGCAATGACGCGGCCGGACGTTGTGTCCATGTATGAAAACAAAACCAAGCACCGTCTCGACCGCGAAGAAGAAAAAGGGAGCCACGTCCGGCGTCACCGCCATCATCAAGACACCCAAGAAGGCCCTCAGCGCCCCCATTAACACGACAGAGCATCCAAGTGCTCGTGGTGACCACGGAAGCCCGGGTCGTGGTGAGATCCGAAAGACCACGCATCGCGTCATGGGCTCCCGCCAGTCCCAGAAGCCCGTGGAGCGAACGAATCAAGCACGCAAAAAACGCGGTTGATTCACCGCATCAGCATCCCCGCCACGCAGGCGGTGCTGTAGCAGGCCAGCAGGCCGCCGAGCATGGCTTTGAAGCCGAGCTTCGCGAGATCGGCGCGACGTTCCGGCACGAGGGCACCGATGCCGCCGATCTGGATGGCGATGCTGGCGAAGTTCGCGAAGCCGCACAGCGCATACGTCATGATCTCTGCCGTGCGTGGCGTGAGCGTGGCCGCTTTGCTCTGCTCGGCGAGATGCAGGTAGGCGATGAACTCATTCAAAACCACCCGCTCGCCGAGAAGTGCCCCCGCCTTGCCGCATTCATCCCACGGGATGCCCATCAGCCAGGCGCACGGAGCATTCAGCCAGCCCAAAACCACGTTCAAAGGTTGCGGCACGCTTTGACCGCAAAGCCGCAAACCGAGCGAAAGCAGGTAATTCGCCAACGCCACGACCGCGACAAAGGCCACGAGCATGGCAAGCACGTTGATCGCCAGCTTCATGCCATCGCTGGCACCGTGGCAAAGGGCGTCGAGGGCGTTCACGGTCTCGCGTTCGATGGGTTTGTTCGCCCCGTGGGCCGTTTCGCTCTCCTCGGTCTCGGGAAGAAGGATCTTCGCCATCATCATCGCCGCCGGAGCACTCATCACACTCGCGGTCAAAAGATGCCCGGCAGACACGCCGAAGGAAACATAAGCCGCCAGCACGCCGCCAGCGATCGTCGCCATGCCACCGACCATCAGGCACATCAGCTCGCTGCGGGTCATCTTGGCGAGGTAAGGCTTGATCACGAGCGGGGCCTCCGTCTGGCCCATGAAGATGTTTGCAGCGGCGGCCAGCGTCTCGCTGCCGCTGGTGTGCATCACGCGACGCATGATCCACGCCGCGCCCTTCACGATCCATTGCAGCACACCAAAGTGATACAGCAGCGAGGACAGTGCGGAGACGAGGATGATGCTGCCCGTGATGATCAGCGCCACCACCGAGGCATCCGTTTTGCCAAAGACAAACACCATGCCCTCATCGGCAAAGCTCAGCAGCCTGCGGAAAGCTTTGTCGAGCCACGCGAAGAACATCTCGCCGCTTTTCGTGCGCAGCATCAGCCAGCCAAACAGAAACTGCAGCGCCATCCCGCTCGCCACGATGCGCCAGGGAAAGCGGCGACGGTTCTCCGACAGCAGCCACGCCAGCGCCACAAACGCACCCAGACCCAAGATCGAGACAAATCGCTCCATGGGCCGCGAGGCTAGCGGCCTGCGGAAGTCCCGGCAACCTCGAACTCCCTCTTGAAACTTGAAACGTGAAACTTTAAACCAACCCACCCCGCCATGCCCACCAACTACCACATCGTCCCGACCGCCGCCCACAACGACCTCGTCCGCGCCGCCTACCTGCATCGCGGCTACACCGCCGCCGAGGCCGAGGACGCCGCGCGCTTCTGCGAAATGGCCTCCGCGCATGGCATCCGCACTCACAACGCCATCAAGGCCCTTCACCTCGATCACCTTTTCGGCAGCGCCACCGGCGGCTGCAAGCCCGGTGCCGAGATCGAGGTCATCGAGAAGAAATTCGCCGCCAGCGAAGTGTGGGACGGCAATCTGAAGCTCGGTCAAAGCGTGGCCTTCCGCGCCATGGAGCGCTGCATGGAGCTTGCTGATAAATACGGCGTCGGCCAGGTCAGCGTGGACAATGCCTTTCACTACCTCTGGGGCGGCGGCTACGTCATGGACGCCGCGAAGAAAGGTTACATCGCCTACACGAACTGCACCTCCACGCTCGGTGAGGTCGTTCCCTTCGGTGGCAAGTTTCCCGTGCTCGGCACGAATCCGCACTCCTGGGGCATCCCCACGCAGGACGCCTGCGGTTTCCCCGTTGTGATCGACTGGGCCACGTCCACCGTCGCCATGGGCCGCGTGCAGCAGCTGAAACGTGAAGGCAAGCCGCTGCCTCCCGGCGCTGCCGTGGACAAGGATGGCAAGCCCACCACCGATGCCAACGAGGCCGCGTGGCTGCTTCCATTCGGCGCTCACAAAGGTTACGGCCTCTCGCTCCTCATCGAGATCATGGGTGGCATGATCGGCGGCTCGCTCCCGACCCTCCGCGGTGGCGGCGGTCATCCCGACATCAAATCGAAGCCCTTCCCAGCCGGTGAAAAGCGCACCAGCAGCTTCTATTTCCAGGTCATCCATCCCGATGCCATCAGCAGCGGCCGCTTCGCTCAAGGCCGCACCTTTGCTCAGAACGTCAAAGCTGTGATCGATGACATCCTCGGCCATGGCAACGAAGGCTGCATGCTCCCCGGTCAGCCCGAGGCCCAAAACGCCGCCCACACCGCCAAAGCCGGCGGCCTCCTCTTCACCACCGCCGAGGTCGAAGCGCTCAATGAGATCGCCGAAGAGTGCGGCAAGCCGAAGTTCGAGGTGGCCTCGCTGAAGACTTACGAGTGCTGATGCTCTCATCGAAGAGACAGAAACGACTCAAGGGACAAAAAGGACTTCTGTCCCTTTTGTCCCTTCTGTCTTTTTCGTCCCTTCTCGCCATCGAGACCCGTTTCGACTTCGAATCGGTCCAAATGGCCACGAAGTTCCGGATCAGCCTTCACGCGGAAAATCGTGAAACCGCCGAAAAAGCCGCGGAAGATGCCTTTGAGCATGTTTCAAACCTCACCGGCCTCTTCTCTGACTACGAGCCCAATTCCGAGCTGAACCACCTCAACGCCACAAAGCCCAACGTGCCCTTCAAAGCCAGCCCGGAGCTTCTCGACATCGTTAATCGCTCGCTCGAAATCTCCAAGCTCACCGACGGAGCCTTCGACATCACTTGCGGCAATGTCACGCGGCTCTGGCGCAGCATGAAAAACCGCAAGCAACTGCCTCCGCCCGACCGTCTCGCCGCCGCGAAGGCCGCGATGGACTGGCAGGCTCTCCAAGTCGATGCGCAAGCCGGTACCATCACGCTCACGAAGCCCGGCATGTTGCTCGATCTCGGCGGCATCGCCAAAGGTTACGCCGCTGACTCCGTGCTCAAACGCCTGCGTGAGCGGCACCACATCACCCGCGCCCTCGTCATCGCGGGTGGCGACATCGCCATTGGTGATCCACCGCCGGGAAAAGAAGGCTGGGAGGTGAAGCTGCGCACCTTCATCGAGCCCATCGGCGGTGGCTCGGAGAAGCTCGACACCGTGTTGCTGAAGAATGCCGCCGTCTCCACCTCCGGCGATCTTTACCAAGCCATCGTCATCGAAGGCAAACGCTATGCCCATATCATCTCGCCGAAGTCCGGCCTCGGTGTGACCGACACCGTCTCATGCTCCGTCATCGCCGCGGATGCCACCACCAGCGATGCCCTCGCCACCGCGATGGTCGTGCTCGGCAAGGAAAAGGGCAGCGAGATCGCCAAGAAGATCCCCGGCATCACGCTGCGCTGGAGCGAGTGAGGAATCAAAACGTGAGCGTCATCATCATGCCCAGCACGGTGGCATTCGGCGTGCCGCTTTGCGGATTGTAGATGCGTTGAAGCGTCGGCTGCAGCCACATCCACGGAGCGAGTTGCGCTTTGTAAGTAAGCTCCAGCGCCGTCTCCGCACTGCTCGTGAGACCGCCGCCGGATCGTGTGGCCTGCACAAAGCTGTTCGAGAGCTGCGAATACGTCGCCGCCACGCCCCACATGTCCGCGCTGCGAAAACCGCGACCGGTGAAACCACCTTCAATCGTGAAGCCGACCATGCTGCGCCCCGGATGAATCACCCGACCGCTGCGCACAAAGGTCGTCAGCCGGTCCGGCGCATCTTTGCCGATGCCCGCCAGCAGCGTCTGATCGAGCATCGCGTAAATGTGGCCGTTGCCATGCACCATCGCTCCGGTGGCATTCACCGGTGTGAGGCCTGTGTTCCAGCCACCACCGAGCTTCAACGTGCCCGGACGCCCCGCGATGGTATGCGTCCGCGCCACTTCGAGCAGCATCGCCGCGCCATCATCGGTGCCGAGGCGTGTGTTCGCCACGCGGCGATTGCCTTTCTCACCACCGGTGTCGCCATCGTAAATGCCTGCTTTGAGATCGTAGCGATCCGTCACCTGCCACTCGCCCATGAAACCGAGTGCTGACACGGGATAGACCGGCGCGGAGAAGTTCATGTTCCAGGTCTGGATGGGGCCAAAGGCCGAGTTCACGAAGAGATTGCCCGATTGCGACATCATGAAATCGGTGTCGAGAGACATCCAGCCGGCCACGAGGCGCAGTTTGTCATTCAGCAGCTTTTGCTGAAGCCAGATGTGAAAGGGCCGCACGGTGTTCACCATGCCCTGAATGTTGCTGACCTCGTTGATGTTGCCGATGTAGGCCATCGACGATGCGCTGCGGCCCTGCACCCAAAGCACCTCCGCCTGAAACATCGCGCCCTTCCAGCCCATCAGTGTGTTCAGATCGGCCATCATCGACACATCGAGCAGGCCCTGCCAGTTCGTGCCCTGGCGGAAGCCGCCCTGCACATTGCTCATGAAGGAGCCCATGTAGCTGGCCTGGAAAGCCACGCCGAGCTTGGAGAGCTGCTCCTCCTCTTTTTTCCAGTTTTCCACCCACGCCGAATGCGCCCGCAGCATGCCGGGCAGCAGCACGAGCCCGAGCAAGATGGCTTCGCGGAGGGATGAAGGAATGAAAGCGCGTGAGAAGCTCATGAAGCGCCCAGTGCTAGGGCAAACAGCCCGTTTTGTCCAGCTTGCCGCCCGAAGAAGCACCGGCCTGCGGGCCACAGGCTTGACGCGCTGCTTTCCCGCCCGTAACCAGCGCCATGACCGACTCTGAAATCCAGTCTGCCATTCTCGACATGGGCCGCCGCGCACGCGCGGCCTCGCGGGCGCTCGTGAACCTCACCAGCGACCAGAAAAACGTCATCCTGCATGCGATGGCGGATGAGATCATGGCCCGGCAGGACAGCATCCTCGCGGCGAATGCGCTCGATCTCGGACGTGCTGAGCAAAACGGCCTCTCGAAGGCGATGATCGACCGTCTCACACTCGATCCGAAACGCCTCAAAGCCATCGCTGATGCGGTGCGTGAGGTGGCAACCTTGCCTGATCCTGTGGGCGAGCTTTTGACCGAGTGGACGCGTCCGAACGGTCTGCACATCCGCAAGGTGCGTGTGCCGATTGGTGTCATCGGCATCATCTTCGAGTCACGCCCGAATGTGACCACGGACGCGGCCTCGCTGTGCTTCAAGACGAGCAACGCCACGATCCTCCGCGGCGGTTCGGAAGCCATCGACAGCAACCGCGCCCTTGCCGCTGCCCTCCAAGCAGGTGGCGAGCGTGCCGGATTGCCAGCCGACAGCATCCAACTCATCCCGTTTACGGATCGCAGCAGCGTGGAGCACATGGCGAAGATGGATCAATTCATCGACCTCATCATCCCTCGCGGAGGCAAAGGCCTCATCGAGAAGGTCGTCTCGACCGCCCGCATGCCGGTGATCAAGCACTACGACGGCGTCTGTCATGTCTATGTGCATGCCGATGCCGATTTCGACATGGCGGCGAACATCATCGCGAACTCCAAGTGCCAGAAACCCGGCGTGTGCAATGCGCTGGAGACCATCCTCGTGCATCGCGATGCCGCCGCGGCGTTTTACCCGATCATCGGCAAACGCCTTGCCGAGGCCAAAGTGGAGCTGCGAGGCGATGACGAAGCCCTCGCGCAACTCGGCGTGCCTGCGAAGGCGGCCACGGAGGAGGATTGGAGCACCGAGTATCTCGATCTCATCCTCTCGGCGAAAACCGTGTCAGGCCTCGACGAGGCCATCGCGCACATCAACCACTACGGCAGCCATCACACTGACAGCATCATCACCCGCGATGCCGCCGCCGCCGCCCGCTTTCAGCACGAGGTGGACAGCGCCGTCGTGCTTCACAACGCCAGCACCCGCTTCAACGATGGCGGCGAGTTCGGCTTCGGCGCCGAGATCGGCATCTCCACCGATAAACTCCACGCCCGCGGCCCGATGGGACTCGCGGAGCTTTGCAGCTACAAGTATCTGGTGGCTGGGAGCGGCCAGGTCAGAGGGTGATAAGCTGGAACCGGCGGCGCTTTGGCGGTTGGAGTGCAGGCTTTAGCCGATTCGCTGGATGTGAGACGCTCGTGTCGCCAGAAGGCTCCAACCTTTGCCGACACTGTGACTCTGAACAAACGTGAGCCATGGGGCTTAAGGTGAGGCACCAGAGGCGAAAGGTGCCTGTCAGACCAAACAGCACTGAATGTGCGTTCTCAGTTCTCAGTTCCCGGTTCTCGGTTGGCTTTGGGCACATCGGTCCCATCAGACCTATTCGATGAGCCTGATGAGCCCAATGGGCCACCGCGAGAAACCAACTGAGAACCGCGAACTGAGAACCGAGAACGGTGTCACTTCGGCATCTCCACCTGCCCATCACCCATCAGGTAAGCGATGAGGTTGAGGACGTTTTCTTCGCCGAGGGCGGCGAGGAGGCCTTCGGGCATGAGGCTTTGCGCCATCTGCTCTTGTTTGACAATTTGGGTGCGTTCGAGGGTGAGGCGTTCGGCGGGTGTTTGGATGGTGAGGGTGCGCTCGGTCTGCTCGGGGACGACGCCGCTGAGGGTGCGGCCGTCTTTGAGGTGGAAGATGCTCACGCGGAAGTCGGCGGGCACGACGGCGCTGGGGTCGAGGATGTTTTCGAGGAGGTATTTGAGGTTGCGGCGGTCGCTGCCGGTGAGTTCGGGGCCGATGGCTCCGCCTTGGCCGTACATCTTGTGACAGGCTCCGCACACGGCGGTGAACATCAGGCGGCCTTTCGACTTGTCGGCCTTGGCGAGGGCTTCGGGCTTCAAAATGGCCTCCCACTTGGCGAACTCGGCTTTTTTGGCTTCCGGCGTGTCGCGGATCTCGCCCCAGGCTTCGGTGAGAAGTTTGGTGAGGGCTTCATCGCCGAGATTGCGGATCTGGCGGGCTTGGAAGGGCGAAATGGCCGCGGCGGGCACTTTGCCGGCCTTCACGGCTTCGAGCAAAACCTTCGCGTAGGAGGCGCGGGAGGTCAGCGTGGCCACGGTGGCCGCCTGCTGCTCCTGACTGCGCTCCGGCCACGAACCGGTGAGTTGTTTCGGGATGCTGGGATCGTCATAAGCCGCCAACGCACTGCGGGCGACGGTGCCGAGCACCTTGTCATTGATGAGCGTGCGGATGACCGCGAGCAATTCGGGCTTCGTCGTGCGGGTGAGGCTCTTGAAGGCGTTCAAGCGGGCGTTGGCATCGCCATCCGCGTTTTTGACGAGGACGATGAGGTCTTCGATGGCCCGGCCGCTGCCGAAGAGGGCGGAGAGGGTTTGTATGTATGTAGTTCGGGCTTTAGCCCGCTCTTCGTCGTCCCCTTCGCCAGAACGGGCTGAAGCCCGAACTACGAACTCATCCCAGCCCTTCGGCTTCTTCGCGCTGCTGAAGCCATCCAACCCCGCGGCCATGCCGGCGAGCACATCATCAAGGAGTGATGGCATCTTGCCATCAGCTGACGGCTGGAAGCCGTCACTCCCAGTAGCCATCAGCGCCACGAGCGCATCGACGGCCTCGGGCTTGTCCTCGATCATCTCGGCGATGCGGCGGGCGACGAGGCGGCGCACGGTGGGGATTTTCGCCTCGCGGATGAGCTCCACGCCCTTCATCGGCTCCGCCGCCACCGCCGGCTCGATGCCATACCAGATCATGAGCGGCTGCTGACGGTCGTTGGCGTCTTCGGCGCGTTCCGCAAGCGCGGTGGCTGTATGCCAACGCATTTGAATTGGAAGACGCTGGAGGATGGACGCTACATTTAAGCGCACCGATGCATCTTCATCGGTCGATAAATTAAAAACTAGGCTTTCGATGACAACGCGATGTTCTTCTTTGCATTCGGGTGTTCCAAGAAAATCACCCCAACTTTTTAGGGTTTTGTTTTTCACCGCAAATCGTTCAACAGGAATGTCCGAAAAGATTCGTCGGATCTTGCTGGCTGTCTCTTCTCTCCCCAAAATAGATTTCCACATCGAAATTCGTTTTGCGCCGGATACTTCATTCTTTTTCAGAACTTCCATTCTAGTCCACCAGTTGTTCTTAGCTTTGTCGGCCTTTCCTTCCCCATACACGATCTTATAAATCCGACCGCTGCTGCGGTGCACGCCGTCGTTGTCGTGGCATTCGCCGCTGTCGCTCCAGTCGGCGACGAAGACGTTGCCGTCGGGGCCGGTGAGGAGGTCGATGCCGCGGAACCATTTGTCTTTGGCCTTCATGAAATCAGGCGCGTGCTTGCCGACGTAGCCGCAGCCTTCGCGATGCAGCGTGTCCATGTTGATGCGGTTACCGTGCAGGTTGCAGGTGAGGACGGCTCCGTGGTATTTCTCCGGCCAGAGGCCGCCCTGATAGATGAGCATGCCGACGTGGGCGTGGCCGCCGCCTAGCGAGTCGGTCTTGCCGGTGACGCCGAGCTTGCGGATGTCGCTCCAAGTTTCGGCCCCGGCATCCCAGTGAAAGTGGTCGGCGGTCTGCTCGATGACTTCATAGACGTGCGGATTGAGGTGCGTGCCGAACATGCGGCGGTAGTAGGCACCGGGAATGCCGTGCCAGAGGTGGCCGATGACGGTGTTGATCCAGAAGAGCTCGCCCTCGGCATTCCAATCGTGGCCCCAGGAGTTCGTGCCGCCGTGGCATACGACTTCAAAGACCTTCCGCGTGGGATGGTAGCGCCAGATGCCGCAGTTGATCTTGGTGCGCTTTTCCAGCGGCGTGCCGGGTGCGCCGACGGCGGAGGTGTCGGTGATGCCGTGGCGGCCGTAAAGCCAGCCATCGGGGCCCCAGCGCAGGCCGTTGACGATGTTGTGGCCGATGGTCTTCACGTTGAAGCCATCGAGCAGCACCTCGGGCTCGCCATCGGGTGTGTCGTCGCCATTTTTATCGGCGATGAAGCTGAGCGTGCCGTTGTGCAGCACCCAAGCGCCGCCGTAGCCGGTCTCCACGCTGGTGAGGTAGCTGCCGCCTTCCCAGAAGACCTTGCGGCCGTCGTGTTTGCCATCGCCATCCTTGTCTTCGAGGATGATGACGCGGTCGCGCAGCTTCGTGTCCCAGCGCATGGGATTTTCGGCAAAGGTATAGTTTTCTGCGACCCACAGCCGGCCCTTCGCATCCCAGGCCATGGCGATGGGCTGGCGCACATCCGGCTCCGCGGCAAAGACGAGGCACTTGAAGCCCGGCGGCAGCTCCATCGTGGCCGCAGCCTCCTCGGCGGACATGGGCGCGCCTTTTTCCGTGTCGTAGATGGCGGGGAAGTCGGCGGCGGAGAGCGCAGAGCAGACAGCGAAGAGACAGAAGGCGGCGCGGAGGAGCATGGCGGAAAAAAGAGAGCTGCATTAACGGTCGAAGCGCCGCGGTTTGCACGACAAACCTTGATCCTTCCTTGACCACCTCGACGGCGGAGCCTTGACTGACCGCCTCATGACACGCCAGGACGCCGCCGCTATCTTTGAACGCATTGCCACGCTGCTCGAATTGAAGGGGGAAAACCCGTTCAAGACGCGGGCCTACCGCACAGGGGCGGAAATCGTGGAGAGCTTCAGCGGCGACATCATGAAGCTGGCGGCGGCAAACCAGCTCGCGGGCATCAAAGGCCTCGGCGAAGCACTGCGGGACAAGCTGCACGAGATGGCCACGACCGGTCGGCTGGAGTTTTACGAGAAGCTGAAGGCGGAATTCCCGGACACGCTGTTTGAGCTCTTCGACATCCAAGGCCTCGGGCCGAAGAAGGTGGCCGCTTTGCATTCGCAGCTCGGCGTGAACAGCCTCGCCGACCTCAAACGCGTTTGCGAGGACGGCACGGCGGCGGCGATTTCCGGCTTTGGCGACAAAACGGTGAAGAAGATCCTCGAAAGCATCGCCTTCCACGAGCAGCACGCGTCGGAGTTCCGGCTCGATCAGGTCTATCCGGTCGTTCAGACGATCCTCGAAGCGTTGCGCGAGCATCCAAATGCCTCACGCGTGGAGATTTGCGGCAGTTTCCGCCGCGGCAAGGAGACAGTGCATGACCTGGACTTCCTCGTGGCCACGAAAAAGCCGGAGGCGGTCATCGAGGCCTTCGTGCAACTACCGGAGGTCATCGATGTGATTGCCAAAGGCGCGACGAAGGCGAGCGTGCATGTGCAAAACGGCCTGCAATGCGATCTGCGGGCGGTTTCGAGCGCGGAGTTCCCCTTTGCGCTGGCTTACTTCACCGGCAGCAAGGAGCACAACGTGGCCATCCGCGGCCGGGCGCTCGATCACGGCCTCTCGCTCAATGAATACGGTTTCACGTCCACGAAGGACGGCGTGAGCGTGCCGGAGGTCGAGGACGAGCGTGACATCTACCGCACGCTCGGCTTGGACTACATCGAGCCCGAGCTGCGGGAAAACACCGGCGAGATCGAGGCTGCGGAGCATGGCAAGCTGCCCCGGCTGATCGAATTGGAGAACCTGCGAGGTGTTTTCCACAATCACAGCACCTACAGCGATGGCCGTGCATCACTGCGCGAGATGGCGGAGGCGGCGCATGACCTCGGCATGCAGTATTTTGGCATCGCCGACCACAGCAAGGCCTCCTTCCAAGCCAACGGACTCGATGAAAAGCGCCTGCTGGCGCAGATCGCGGAGATTCGGGAGCTGAACGCTGAATTCGAAGGCTTCCGCATCTTCACCGGCAGCGAGGTGGACATCCTCAAAGACGGCTCGCTGGACTTTCCGGACGAAGTTCTCGCCCGGCTCGATTACGCGGTCGCCAGCGTGCACAACGTCTTCAACTTGCCGGAGGCCGAGATGACGAAGCGAATCATCAAAGCCATCGAGAATCCTTACATCACGATGATCGGGCATCTCACGGGTCGTTTGCTGCTGCAACGGCCCTCGTATGCCGTCGATGTGCCCGCCATCCTTGATGCCGCGGCGGCCACGGGCACCATCATCGAGCTAAACGCCAGCGGCTGGCGGCTCGACATGGACTGGCGCTGGTGGAAGCTGGCCCGCGAGAAAGGCGTGAAGTGCAGCATCAACCCGGATGCACACAGCACGCACGGCCTCAAAGACGTCATCTTTGGCATCCGTGCCGCCCGCAAAGGCTGGCTGCGGCGCGAGGATGTGATCAACGCCCTGCCACTCGACGAGGTGGAGAAGGTGCTGAAGGCCAAACGCGAGCGCCTCGGTTGAACTTTGAGCTTGGAAGTTCTCCCCTGCCCCGCCAAGATGGAAGCCACATGCTCGAAGTGCTTACCCAACTCCTCCAGGTCCAGGAACGCGATCAGCGCATCCTGAAGTTCCAAAAAGAACTCAAAGACATCCCGCTACAGCAGGCGCGGGCGAAAACGCAGCTCGCCGGTGATCAGGCGGCGGTCGAAAAGGCCACGCAGACGATGAAGGAGATCGAGGTGAAGATCAAAAGCATCGAGCTCGACATCCAGACGCGCAAAACGAGCATCAAGCGCCTCCAGGACCAGCAGTTCGAGACGCGGAAGAATGATGAGTTCGCGGCCCTCGGGCATGAGATTAAACGCTACGAGACCGATGTCACCGCGCTCGAAGACAGTGAGTTGGAGCAGATGGAGGCTCTCGAAGCCGCGAAGGCGGCGCTGAAGGTGGCTCAGGGCAAGCTGGCGGAGACGCAGGCCCGCGTGGATGTGGAGCTGAAGGCGCTCGACGAGCGTGCGGCAGGCATTCAAACCCGCGTGACCGATTTGCAGGCCGAGCGGAAGACGCTGGCCGAGCCCGTCGATCCCGATGCGCTGGAACTCTACACACGCATCTTCAACAAAAAGGGTGACGCGGTCGTGGCGGTGGAAGCCGGTGTCTGCCGGGGCTGCCATGTGAAAGTGGTCAGCAGCACCATCCAGTCGCTCAAACAGGCCGCGGGGCTCACGCACTGCGATTCCTGCGGACGCATTCTTTACCTCATCGAGTAGCAAAAAAGGCCGCCGAAGGGCATCGGACCTGCTGTTTCGCCATCGCTCATGATCGAAATCACCCGCCGGAAGAATTTCATTACCGTCACCGACGAGTTGATCGAGTATCTCGACCAGTTTGGCCGCTGTGACGCCCTGCCGACGACCTACAACGACCTGCGAAACTTCTCCGAAAGCTACCCGCTTTACGACAAGGAAGGCAACGCGACTTACTGGAGCAGCGTGCTCTACCCCCGCGAGGTGCAGCAGGAGATTTATCCGAAGCTCACGAGCATCTACTCGCTCCTGCGCACCGGGGATTACCATGCCGTGCCGCATCTATTCGTGGAGCGGGTGGACTACTGCGAGTTCGGCAACTCACGCCCCTTCCGCGTGCGGGTGGTGAATCAATACAACGACAACTACGACCACTTTTACGTCAAGACGGCCGACGCCTCGCGGGTGTATGGCCTGGAGCTGGAGCATCTGCTCTCGCCGAACCGCATCAACTACCTCATGCATCGTGGTGGCACGCTGGTGGAGGAGCACATCGCGGGCATTCCGGGGGATGTTTTCATGCGCGACTACCTCCACCGCCCGGATTTGAACCGCGTGCGCATCGCGAAGGAGTTCGTGAAATTTAGTGAGCGCTGTTTCATCCGCCTGCTGGGGGACATGCGCAGCTACAACTACGTCATCGATATGACGCCGGACTTTGAGGAGGTGCAGTATCGCGTCCGTGCCATCGACTTTGACCAGCAGAGCTACGAGGGACGGAAGAGCCTCTACCTCCCGCAATTCTTCAAAGAGAACAATCCCATCGTCCAGCTCTGCTCCGCCTGCCTGAACTTCCCCACGATGAAGCAGTATCAGGAGGAGGAGCGCAGCCTGATCTCCCGTCGCTACCTCTCCGAGCACCAGCGCATCTCCGCGCTGATCAACTGCATGAAAAAGAATGCCGTGGAGCCCTTCGAAAAGGTGGTGCAGCTCCGCGCAGAGCTGGGTGATTATCACCAGACACACCTCTTTGATACCTGCCAAAGCATGGGAGAGATCGTGGAGCGAAATCTCGATTACATGCTCGGCAAGCACCTCGCCTGAGCCGTAGGTCGGGAAGGTTTGGCGCCAATCACCTCCGCAAGCACTCCGGCTTCTCGCCGCCAAACTTCCCGACTCTTGAGCGCGTGCGAAGATCTCGGAGGCCCCCAAACCGTCGGGAAGTTCGGCGAAGGAAACCTCGACACATCGCAACGCTGCATTCGCCAAACCTTCCCAACCCACGGAAAAGCGGCTCGCGGGTCCGCAACCCTCTGTCGTTGCCAGCACGGCTTTTCGCATCCAGAATCCGCCCGCTCATGCCCCAGCTTCATCTTCAGCCCGATTTTTCCACCTTCCAGTTACTCGCGGAAAAGGGCAGCCTCGTCCCGGTCGTGGCGGAACTCACCGCCGATTATGAAACGCCGCTCTCCGCCTTCCAAAAGATCCACGACGGCCGCTGCGCCTTCCTGTTGGAGTCCGCGGAGTTGACGCAGCACTCGGGGCGCTACTCATTGCTCGGCAGTTCGCCGCGCATCATTTTCACCGCTCGCGGCAAGGAGATCGAAATCGAGGAGCGCGGCCAGAAGCGAAGCTTCACGACGAAAACCGATCCGCTGACCGAACTCGAGGCGCTGATGAAGCCTTTCCGTCCGCATGATTCGCCTGCGCTGCCGGTTTTCCACGGTGGGGCAGTCGGTTACCTGGCCTACGACATGGTGCGCTTCTTTGAGCCGACGTTGCCCGCGCCGTCGAAGGACGAGTTGGGACTGCCGGACATGGTTTTCATGGTCACGGACACCGTTTTGGTCTTCGACCATCGCACGCGTCGCCTCTCGATCATCGCGAACGTGCATACCGACGAACATGCGAACCTCGAAAAAGCCTACGAATGGGCCTCGGCGCAGATTTTGGACGTAATGAGCAAACTCGAGCGTCCGCTGGCCGCGAAGCCGCTGCAGGCCTTCGCGCCGCTGAGCAAGGAGCAGCTCCCCACACCGACCGGCAACACAACCCGCGACGAATACGAGGGCATGGTGCTCAAGATGAAGGAATACATCGCCGCCGGAGACATTTTCCAAGGTGTGCCCTCGCAGCGCTTCGAGACGGCCTACAGCGGCAGCACGATCGACCTCTTCCGCGCTTTGCGGCATGTGAACCCGAGTCCCTACATGTTCTGCCTCGACTTCCCGCAGGGCTTCGCCCTCGTCGGCAGCTCGCCGGAGGTGCATGTGAAGTGCATGGATGGCCGCATCGACATCCGCCCCATCGCCGGCACGCGCTGGAGGGGAAAAACGCAGGCTGAGGACGATGCGCTGGCCGATGAACTGCTCCACGATCCGAAAGAACGCGCCGAGCACATCATGCTCGTCGATCTAGCCCGCAACGACGTCGGCCGCGTGGCGGAGTATGGCACCGTGCGCGTGAGCGATCTGATGGTCATCGAGCGCTACTCGCACGTCATGCACATCGTTTCGAATGTCGATGGCCGTCTCCGCCCGGACAAATCGGCCTACGACGTGATGCGTGCCACCTTCCCGGCCGGAACGGTGAGCGGTTCGCCAAAGGTGCGTGCGATGGAAATCATCAACGAGTGCGAGAAGAGCAAGCGCTGCGCTTACGCGGGCGCGGTCGGCTATTTCGGCTTCGACGGGAATCTCGACTCCTGCATCGCGCTGCGCACCTGCGTGGTGAAGGATGGAAACGCGTATGTGCAGGCCGGCGCGGGTGTCGTCGCGGATTCCGATCCTTCTTATGAGTATCGCGAGACGGTGAACAAGGCCACCGGCATGCTGCGAGCCATCGAGTGGGCGAAGCAACTCGGCGAGAGTTGAGCGAGTCTTGAACAACCAACTCACAATCTATTCACAGAGTCATGCACACCGACCTTTGCATTCAACTTCGTGAGCTTGAGTTCTTGAAACGAAGAACCCTCCGGTGTTTCCACCGGAGGGTTCCATGGCGATCCAGCAACCAACAACTATTGAGGATACGCGGCACGAAATGCGGAGCTGAGGAGAGCTGCAAACGTGGTCTCGAGGTTGCCCTCAGGGACGCCCGGAGATTAAAAACTTTTGCCCCCGCCGTCAACCGTCGCGGCCTTGTTTTCCAAAAAGAACCCCTGAGTCGCAGATTTGAGAGCCTCAACCCCTCGCTTTTTATCAATCTTTTAGCAAAACGAGCCTTGACACCCCTCTGGGCCGAAAAACCAGCATTTCACTCGATCACTAGGCATCTGAACAGTCTTTCAAATTGAGCCAAATAGGCTCCAAAATTCCTCAAAGCCCTCACCTAACACCCGCCATGCCCTCCTCCAACCTCCTCGGCCAGCTCCTCCTCATGGGCGTCCCCGGTGCCGAACTCGACGCCGAAACCGCCGCCCGACTCAAAAAACTCCAGCCCGGCGGCTTCATTTTGTTCGGCCGCAACATCCAGAGCCCGACTCAGCTGCGCAAACTCATCGACGACCTGCGCGACCTCTCGGACATCGAGCCTTTTATTACCATCGACCAGGAAGGCGGACGCGTTTCGCGGCTTCGACTGATCGGTGAAGAGCCGCCGAATGCGCAATCGCTTCGCGACAAAGGCGATCCCGAGCTCATCAAACGCCACGGCAAGCTCACCGGGCAGGTTTTGCGGCAGTTCGGCTTCAATCTAGACCTCTGCCCCGTGCTCGACATCAGCTACGACGACGCGGCGGACAATTCCCTCAAAGGCCGCACCTACGGCAAAGATCCGCAGCAGGTCATCACGAACGCCGGGCTCTTCAACCGCGCGATGCGCAAAGAAGGCATCCTGAGCTGTGGCAAGCATTTCCCCGGCTACGGCCCCGCCGAATGCGATCCGCATGAATTCCTGCCCGTCATCACCAAAAGCCGCGAGGAGATGGAAAAGAGCGAGCTGCTGCCCTATTCCGCGCTGCTGCCGGAACTCGACAGCGTGATGACCTGCCATAGCAACTACACCGCCTACGATCCCGACCGCGGTCGCTGGCCCGCGAGCCTCTCTTATAACATCGTCACGAAGCTTCTCCGCCATCAATACGCCTTCGACGGCCTCGCGATGACCGACGACCTCGACATGGGCGCGATTTTGAATGAGGTGACTTTCGAGCAGGCCATTCAGGAAGCCGTTCGCGCCGGAAACGACCTCGTCATGATCTGCCACCGTGTCGAAATGGTCGAACTCGCCCGCCAGCATCTCGAAGGCGTCGAGGAGCCGGTCATTCATGATGCCCTCGTGCGCATTGAGAAGACCAAAAAGCGCCTCGTGGCTCCCGACAAGTTCGACCTCGACCGCTTCGCCGCCATCAACCGCGACATCTGGCAGCTCCGTATGGATACCCTCGGCGAGGACAAAGCCAAGGTGCTCAGCGTCGAAGACGGCAAACGCTCGCCAGTGGAGTTGTATTGAGGCTCAATTCCCGAACAGCGAGCGGCGTTTCGGGGGCTCCGCCGGCGGCGCGGCCTCTCGCCCGCCACCACCGAGCAGCTTGGGCGACCATTTCGTGTTCGCGACAGTGCCTGTGCCGCGGTAACCGAGCAGTTCGCTCAGCAAAAAGGTCGGAATGGCCAGCAGACCACGCACACGCACCTCGGCGTCAAAGTCGATCTCATCTCGGATGATGTTCACATTGCCCCGCGAAGTGATGCGGAAGCTGGTGGTGAGGGCCACGAGGTCGTTGGTGGTCACAAAGCCATCTGCGACGGTGAAATTGCACGAGGCCTCTTTCGCGATGTTGAAGCCCGCGATCGGCTTTGGCAGCACGGCACCGAGCAGCGGCGTGAGCGGTCCCAGGATCGGCACGGACATGAGATTGCCGTTCACGATGATGATCACTCCATTTCCCTTCAGCGCCTTCCAGTCGTTCATGCGGCCGGTGAACTTCAAATGGCCGCTGAGGTCTCCTTCGCCCGTGTCGTCCTGCTTCGAGTAGGTCTGGGCAAACTGGCGGAAGCTGACCGCATCCAGCCGCAGCTCGCCAGCATACGGATTCGGCTCGCGGGAGTCGTCGAGCGAGCCTTTGAGCGTCATGCCGCCGCCGAGGACGGACGCCTTGATGTCAAAATTCACATCACTGCCCTTCGTGCGCACCGCCGCGGTCACGCCGGTGAAAGGAAGACGCTTGCTGAAGACCTCATACGGGAAAAGCCCGGCCGTCACGTCCACGCGATAGTCCTTCACCTCAGGCGTGAGGTCCGTCTGCCCCACCGCTCGCAGCGGTCGCTCGTATAGGCGCCCCTTCACATCAAAGCTCAGGATGCTGTTCTTGATCTTCACCTCGCCATCGGGCGCATGGATGGTGTGATCTTCGCCAAAGAGCTCGTAATGGCCGGTGCCGTCCGGTTTGCGGAAGGTCACCGCGTAGTCGTTGAACTTCGGATCGCGGATGCCGATGGTGCCATTCACCTTCACCTCCGTGCCGTGAGTGAGCTGGTATTTCGCGATGTGCGCCGCGGTTTTGGACGCAAAGCAGCGCAGCAGGTCCGCGGTGTCCGACGCGGCCTGCACATTGGTCAGGCGCACCCACTTCTCCTCGTCGTTGAGGAAGACATCGTCCGCCGTGGCAGGCCCGGCGGGATGCTTGATGCGCACGTTGCGGAAGTTTTGGAAGAAGCCCTGAAAGGCTAGGTCAGCCTCCATCTCCTCGAGATAGACGCCGTTGTAGTGAAAGCGGCGCAGCACGCCGTGGCCGGAGTTCACACCATCCTGAAGCACGAATGACGGCCCCTCGCCCGAGACGCGCACGTCGATTTCAGATTTCTCATCAAACTGAAAGCGCCGGATCACATCGCGGGTCTTCTCGCGGAGGACAAAGGGCAGCAGCACGTTCGGATCCATGCGCAGGATGGCGTCATACTTCACACCCTGCGTGCGGTGCTGCATGAGCTGCAGCAGCACCTGGCCGGTCTTGTGCTTCAAAACGGCATCGCGCACATAAAAGCCATCCTGGTTCACCCCGATGCTGGCGCTCAAACCTTCGAAAATGGCACCTCGGCTGCCGAAGCGCTTGCAATCGAGCCTGCCGGTGACCTCCGCCGCGAAGACCTGTTCCTCCTTCGGCTTGCCCTTGTTCCGCCCCGGATACCAAAAGCCCTCCAGCGCGAGCTGCGGCGGCGCGTAAAAGACCGCCTCGCGCAGGCCATCGACATCAAAAAACGTCCGCGCCAGTGCCGGGATGTCCGCGCTGGAGCTCAGGCGAAAGCGGGCACTGTCCGCACCCACACGCCAGGTGGCCGTGGCCTCGATGCTGCCGAGGTGATCGCTCAAATGCAGGCGCTTCACATCGATCAAACCGCCATCGTATTCCGCATCGGCGATCCATTCCGTCCAGGTGTAGTCTTCAAAGCGAAGGTTTGAGGCGCGGAAGGACAGGTCTGCCTTGATCTCCTGCGGCTTGTTCAGGTCGCCGCTGACTTCCAGGCTGATCAGCGGCTTCACGGGCGATTGGAACCGCGCCAGCCAATCGAGCCCGTTTTGGATCTGCACACGGTGATCCCGCATCATGCTGAGGCGTTCCATGGCGCTTTGACGTGACGTTTCGGGTTTGTCGTCCGGTTTGGGCAGCGTGAGCACGCCGCGAATGTCCACGCGGATGCCGGAAAGCACGCCCTCGGCCTGCCGGATCTCGACTTGGTTGCCATTGAGCACCGCCTTCGCGTTGAAGTCCTTCAATTCAATCACCGTCAGCTCCGGCAGTTCCGGATCGACCGGTAGTGCGATCCCCGCATGGCTCAGTTCGAGCGATTCCACGCTCACCTGCCCTTCCATCAGCAGGGCCAGATCGACGGACACGTTCAGCCGGTCCACCTTGGCGATCTCATTGGCCCGGGTGCTGTCATTGAAAAGGCGCACCTCCTTGGCCACGAGGCCGCCGAAGGGGCTGATCGTCAGCCGCTCGAAGTCGAGGAAGACGCCATGCTTCGCCAGCTCGCCCGTCACGAAGCCCCGCCAGCGCCGGCTGAAGGACTCCGTGTTCGAATAGACTGCCACCGCCAGCACGAGGCTGGCGATCACGAGCAGAATCAGGCGACGGAGGAAACGGAACACGGGTCACGGAATAAAAGATGAAGGATGAAAGATAAAAGATAAAAATGAGCCGATGCTCTCACCTTCTGCCTTCGGCTCTCCTCACGTCTCGGTCATCCGCGGCCAGCCTGCGTATGACGACACAGAGTTGCTGCGCGGGCAAATCGAGGCCGCCATCGCCGCCATCGACCTCCCGGCGGATTTCATCCAGCCCGGAGAGCATGTTGTGATCAAGCCGAACTGGGTCAAGGAGCACGACACCCGCACCCCGGACGATGAGGCGAGCTGGCTGGCCATCATCACGCATCCTGCCTTTGTGCGCGAGGTGGCCCGCTGGGCCGCCCGGCAGCTCCGCGGCAGCGGTCGCGTCACGCTTTGCGATGCGCCGCAAAGCGATTCGTCCTTCGATGCGATCCGCCGCCTTCATCGGCTCGACGACCTCATCAAGGAATGCCGACACGATTTTCCGGGCATCACCTTCACCCTTTTCGACATGCGCTGCGAGGAGTGGAAGGTCGTCGATGGCGTCACGGTCTCGAAACGCGAGCTGCCGAGCGATCCCGCCGGAGCCGTGGATGTGCATTTGGACGAAAAGAGCGAGTTCTTCGGCTTCCCCGGCCTCGGCAAGCTCTACGGAGCCTCCTACGATTTCGCCACGACGAACCGCCAGCACACCGATCCGCATCACGAATACCGCATCTGCCGCACGCCGATGGCCGCGGATGTGCTCATCAACCTGCCGAAGCTCAAAACGCACAAAAAAGTAGGCCTCACCGTGGCGCTGAAAAACCTCGTCGGCACCACGCCGCGCACGAACTGGCTCCCGCGGCATACCGAAGGCACTCCGGCGGAGGGTGGCGACCAGTTTGCTGAATCGAGCCCGAAACGGGCGCTGGAGGGCATTTTGATGCGAAACGCCAAAAAGATCCTTTTTGGCCGTCACTTCCTTTCCTGGCTCTTCGTGCCGCTGAAAAAACTTGGCCGGCTCGTCTTCGGCGACACTCAAAAAGTCGTCCGCTCTGGCAACTGGCATGGCAATGACACCGCGTGGCGCATGATCCT
>JAEUHK010000024.1 GCA_016795465.1 Verrucomicrobiaceae bacterium
GTAGCCGTAGTTGCCGAACTCCATGACGTAGTTGATGCGCACGCCTTTGTTGCCGTCGTCGTCGTTGTCGCTCTGCCACATCGTGCCGAAGCTATCGACGGCGACTTCCCAGTTGTTGCGGAAGTTCCAGGCGAGCACCTCGACGTTGCTGCCATCGAGCTCGCAGCGGAAGACCATGCCCTGCTGATAGGGGCGGTTGTTTTGATTGGTACACTTCACGCCGTGGATGTCGGTGATGAGGTTGCCGTTTTTGTCGCAGAGCTGCTTGCCGGCGTTGCCAAAATTGAAGTAGAGGCGGCCATCGGGGCCGAAGTGGAAGGCGTGGATGCCGTGGTCGTGCTGCGCGCCGCCGATCTTCGTGAACATGAGCTCTTTGCGGTCGGCTTTGTCGTCGCCGTTGTCGTCGATGAGCCAGAAAACGTCGTCGCCGCAGGAGATGAGCGCTTTGTTGCCGAGCACACAGATGCCGTGGGCGCTGTCCACATCGCGACCCTGGTGGAAGACGGTGGATTTGTCGGCCTTCGCGTCGCCATCGGTGTCTTCGAGGATGAGGATGCGGTCGCCCTCGGCGCGTTCGCCGTTGTGCTTGCGGTAGTTCACGACCTCGCACACCCACACGCGGCCGCGATGGTCGATGTCGATGCTGGCAGGCGAAAGCATCATCGGCTCGCTGGCGAAGAGCTGCACGAGGCACTCGGGATGCGCCTCAAGCTGCTCGACGGCGATGTCGGCCTCGTGCGCCGTCGCATCGCTGACGACGACAGGCCCCGGATTCTCGGTGTAAACGGCAAACGCGACGCTGGTGCCGATGCCCTGCTTCGTGCCGCCTTCATCGAGTGCGCCGCGGGCTTTGAAGCGCTTCACGCCCGCAGGCAGGTTGAAGGCGATGACGCTGTTCGCATGCGTGCCGATGCCGTATTCGATGGCTTTGCCGGCGCTGCGCAGTTCCTGGCCGTTGCAGTTCGCATTCACGCGGACGCTGGCAAAGCCGGACTGCGCGGATTTCCACTCGATCTCGGTGAGTTTCTTCTCGCTGCCATCGCCCAGCACGAGCCGAGGCTCCGCCCAGTCCGCCCAATCGGCCGCGAAGCCATTGCCGCCATCGGTGACGACGAGGAAGAGCTCCTTCGCGCCTTCCAGCGAGACGTCGATGTCCACGCTGTGGTTCGGCGTTTGCGAATCGACGACCGGCGAGCGGAAAAGAGGCTTCGGCGCGGCAAAAGCGAGCGTGGGAGCGAGAAGGAGGCAGAGGAGGCGCATGGCGTGAAGGATTGAAAATTGAGAAGTTAAAACTGAGAATTGGAAATTGGCGCTGACGCGGCGAGAGGGGGCTTGGGCTTTTTGGAGGGCTGGAAGATGGTGGAACTGAGAATGGGTCAGAATGGAGGAAGTGGGAATGGAAAGGCCCAAGCGGGCGGCTTGGGCCGATGGGCTGATCGGGATCGAAAATCGCGATGCGGGGCTACTCTTTCATCTCCTGCTCCATGCGCTCGCTGAGCCACTGCTTCATCATGCTCTGGTAGTTCAGGTAGCGACGGCGGGCGACACGCTTGATGCGGCTGAGCATGCGGGGATCGAAACGCAGGGTGATGGTGGTGGACTCGCGCACGTCACTGCGATGCAGGGAGGACTGCATGAGGCGCTGGTCGAGCTGGTGCGTGGACCAGAACTGGATCTCGGTGTCCTCGGAGTCGAAATCCGGGACGTCCTTCCACAGGCGGATGATTTTGAGATCTGGCGAGAGGGCGGTCATGGCAGCGGTGGTTCAAATGTCCTCGGCCTTTTTGCGCTCGAAGAACTCATGCTCGGCGGCGGTCATGCGGCGGGCGTAGATGACGCGGTAGCGCTTGCCATCGGTCCAGAAAACGCTGAACACCGGATGCCCCTGGAGGGACTTTCCGAGGTTGTAGTAACGCGCTTCGGAACCCGAACCCTGCTCATCAGGCATCAATTTGAGCGCAAAGGGGTCCTCGAAGGATTCCTCGATGTCCTTCGGAGGAAGGGCAGAGAGGTCAAAGGCACAGCCAATCCAGTCAAAGTCCATGTGGTGAGAGCGAGGCGGATTATTTACGGTATTCGATCAGTTCTATCTCATAGCCCTCGGGGGCGTCAATGAAAGCAAAGCGGCCGCTGGAGCTCTCTGTGGGGCCGTCTGAAAGGGCATAGCCCAACGCGGCGGCATGCGCGGCAAAGGTCTCGATGTTTTCGACTTCGAAAGCGAGGTGTGTGAGGTCGGAGCAGAAGGTAACTGGGCCGCTGGCGGGGTAGGAGCAGATTTCGATGAGCTCCTCGCTGTTCGGCGTGCGCAGGAAAACGAGTTCGGAGCCGCGGGGAGATTTATGACGGCGGATTTCCTCGAGCCCAAGTACCTGAGTGTAGAAGGAGACGGTCTTTTCGAGGTCGTTGACGCGGTAACGGGTGTGCAGGAGTTTTTTGACTTTCATAGAGGAGCTAAGTGCACAGTTGGCTCATGCTGGGCTCAAAGGCGAGCGGAAGCATCACGAAGATGCCGGGGCATGGCGATCCACGCGGAAGGGCAAAAAGGAGAGCAATCCAATGATCATGGCCCATTCGAACAGAAAGAGGTTCAAGGCATAATCGATGGACAAGTGCAGCAAGATGCCGCTGACGATGGCCAGGAGACGGAGCCTTTGGATGAACAGCATGAAGGGAAGGGCGAGTTCCAAGACTAGAACCGCCCATGTGGAGATCTGACTGAAGAGGAGGCTGTGCATCATGAACTCCGGCAGGGGAAACCGATGGTACTGGACGAGATTCAACGAGTAATACACAGCGGTGCCGTTCCTCCAATCCACCCCTTGGAACTTCAGAATGCCTGTGCTGAGGTAGATGACCGCCATCTGGAGCTGAAAAAGGCGCAAGGGCCAGGACTCACAGGCTTGGTGACAGTGATGACGGGCAGAGGAAAACAGGTTTCGCACACTCCACCTGGCATCGAGAGGCATGAAGATCATGAAAAAGCAGGCGAGGCGCATGAGCGTGTCCTCGGCGTCACACCAGGCATTGTTGCGATGGTGAAACGAGGCGAGGAGGACAAACAGACACGCGGCCTGAAACCTCCCATAAAGCCCGAGCACAAGGCACACCGCCTGAACGATCACGAGCGTGTAAAGGATCCTGACGGCGGCTTCTGAACTGGGGAACATCTGAAACAGCGTGAGCGTGTCAGGATCAACGATGGCACGCGAGGCCTCGTAGGACACCATGCCATTCGGTCCGAACCATTTCTGAGCATCCGCCAAACCTATGATAAAGGTGATGCCAATCACCAAGCCAAAGCCGATGCGCAGAATGGCGTAGGCAACGGGTGAGGCCCCGCTGTGAAAAAAGCGGTTCCATGCCACGCAAAAGTGGCTCAGCAATGACGCGGGGAAGGAGGTCATGGCTGAAACTCCTTCACATAAAACTGATGCCATTGCTCATCAGGTGGAGGTATTTCCTGTCCGGGAGCCGGAATGTCCCACCAGTGCCGCCTCAGGCGGACCCGCATGAGCTTGTGACCAGCCAAGTCAGCCGGAAACTCCGTACGTGCCAAGTAACTCGCGACGGAGTCCCAAGCACCCGAGAAATCATTGTTGCGGATGTTATCAAAGAACTCCCCCTCTCGGAATGCACGAAAGCGCTCGAATATCGAAAGGTCATGAAAGCGAGGGCTCTGCCAATGGAGGGAGATGCCATTGGTATCTTCCAACTCTGCAGAAACCCGTGCATTGCGCTTAAGGACGTCAGGAGCGAACAACGCCCAATGCCCTTGCCAAAGCCCGGAGGCATCTAGCCACGGATCTATCCACTGCTTGGCACGATCGTGCATCACTCCCGCGGAAGGCATTCCGTCGAGCAGCATGATCACAAGCATGATCACAATGAATAGATTGGCAGTCTTACGGCACATGTCGGCATTCTGAAGTTTTCCTGTCCACGCCACCAGCGAAAAGGAACTGCCAATTCTGTGTGAAGGGAGCCGAATCTGTCCCAAACAAAAAGCCCCGTGCTTCATGTGAAGCACGGGGCTTGAGAAAAGACTCGAGTCTTAATTATTGCCAGCAGGAGGGCTGTTGCCACCGCCGCCACCGACGATGCCGCCAGTGCCGTAGCCGTTGGCATTGCCGTTGCCGGTGCCATTGGCGCTCCCGTTGGCACTGCCGTTGCCTGTGCCATTCGCACTGCCGTTGCCTGTGCCATTTGCATTGCCCACCCCGGCATCTGTGTCCGTGATGGTTCCATCCTGAATCATCGAATCAACCATGGTCAAAGCAGCAGCTTGGCTCGGTGCTGCACCTGAGGCGACAAGAGCAGCTGCCACATCTGCTTTGGTGTTGTAGGTGTTCCCTGAGAGGCTGCCACTCGTCACTGTGAACGCAGGAGGGTTGAAATCCGGCTCCCATCGCATGGCAACATATCGAGCGGCGGCCGGCTTATTGAGGCTGGCTTTCACAAATCCCAAACCCCGTGTGTCTTCGACGGCCGCAATGGGTTCGCGGACATTGAAATCAGACGGTTCAAAAACCAAGCGGCCTCTCCAATCTTCCTTCTCGGGCAATTTGTCGAACGTGAAAACCTCGAAGCGCACCGGGCGAGGAGAATGAACGGAGCCAAAGGAATTCAGCAGACGCAACTGGCCCAAGTCATAGATCAGGGTGCGGTAACGGTCATCGGATTCCGGGAAGGAGAACTTGTTGTAATCAGCGGATTCATCAAGGCCTCCCTCGGGCTTGGGTGAGGCATAGATGACGCGGGAGCCGCCGACGCCGGCGAAGTTCACCGGATAGCCTTTCTTTGTGTCACTGACACCTTGTTTCACCACATAGTCACTATCACGCTCGCCGCCGAACATTTGGAAGGCACGAATGGAGCCGCCCTTAGAGAGGGCGAACTCGAGTTTAACAAATCTCACCTGCATACCGGCAAAGACAAACGTGACGTCACGGTCAGAAGCGGTGAAGACTTTTTCATCAAGCACGGCCCAGCTTTTGTTGTCGGCGCTGCCGGACAGAGTGGCGCGGCCCTCAATGCCGTCATTGGCAAAGGAAGCACGGTTGATCATGGTAGGCTTTGCGAGACCGAGGACCGCATTGCTATTGCCCGCTGAGGCAGTGACGGCATCTGCGGGATCTTGAGAAAGAAGAGCATCGGCCTTTCCAAGACCTGCTGAACTCGCAAGGGACGCCTGGGATGCCATGCCACGCTGACCAACAGGAACGGGCCTGTCACCACTACTAGAGATGCGCTGCCATTTGGCATTCAATGGAGCGGCGGAGGCCAGTCCGAGGATCAAGGCAAGCAGGGTATGGTGCTTCATGGTGGTCAAGGTTGAAATCGATGGTGTCTTTTCGGAGACAAGTGAGGCAAGAATCGTTCGCAAAATTTCGATGAGTGGAAGGCAGTTCATCACATTTGGCCGGAAGTGTAAATACTTTTTTCGCAACGATATGAACCAAATTGACCCTTGATTGACTGTAAAATCCATATATTTTATATTTATGAAATGTCCACGATGTGCTTCTCCCTGCCCCCCCGGCGCGACGCACTGTAACACCTGTGGCTTTTCTTCCGAGCGGCTTCGCCGTAGTTTGGGAGACCAGTGGATCAGGCTCGAACGCATCACGGATGCCGCGCACTGCCTCCGACTGGAAGACTATCAGCGCTGCGAAGTGCAGATGGATGACTTTGAGCGCCTGCTGCCCCAATCGTTCTTCGCCGTTTACTTGGGCATGCTACCAGTAGGCTTAAAGGTGGCTGAATTGGGTTTCTGGCTGCTAAATCAAGGGGCATTCAACACGCCTCTTGTGCAGAAAAGGAACGATTTCGGCATCGTGCTGGTGCTTGACCCGGCGGTTCGCGAGCTTTCGCTCACGTTTGGGTATGCCATTGAGAGCTACTTTGATGAGGCTACGCAGCGCCGCCTTCTTGAGCGGGCGGCGAAGCAGTTAAAGTTCCAAGACTACGGGGCGGCCATCCGCGGTCTGATCCAAGATTCTTTGGCAGTGCTGCAGCGCCACGCCAAACGCCAGCTTCGAAAGCCTCTCCACAGTGGCATTCTTCCAGAGATCATAGTTCAGCCGCTGCGAAGCGGGGTTCCCATACCGCAGACAGGGCACCGTCAGAGCTTCGGAGGGCGTCATTCCTCATGATTTCCGATGCTTCAATCCGGCATGAGATAATTCGGGACCGTCCAGCGGTCCTAACAGCCATTGTGGCGTTTTTTATCGGGGTCGGTATCGCCTTCGGCGAACCCGAAGAAGAACTTCCCCTGCCACGTTGGTCGGAAGAAGAACTCCGCCACTTCCAAGAACAGCAACAAGGAGCTTTAGGGCTCGATGCACTGCTGCCGGACGCACCCGGTTACCTCGAGAATTTCGATCAGGCGATGCGAGAACCTCTCCTTCGCAGCGGTCCGCGGCTGGATGAACTACCACCCACCCTGTCAGGCGAGATCGTTCCACGGCTTCGGGCTCAGGACCTTCTTTCTTTCCTTCCCGATGCGAGCAGGGAGGAGGTGCGGCACGCCTTGCCAACGGCCAAAACACAGCTCCGAGAAACAGGAGATGAATTCCTGCACTCAGCAGCCAAAGCGCCTGGGGACAGGTATCTCATCGATCCGGCGGCGCTGCTGCCCGAAATGGCTGCCATGGAGATCGAACGTCTGCTTGAGTTCCACGCCAACGATGCCCGAATCCAACTATTCGTGTTGGTCATTGCTAAAAACGAAACGCTACCAGCCAACGCAAACCTTGATTCCATTGCCTCGGGAAAACTCGTTTCGAGCGATGCCTGCCTCGTTGTTTACCCACTTGCCGAACCTTGGCGGGCTCGGCTGCTCGTCAGCCGGACCGTCCACGACAAGGCCAGCCCGGTTTTCCTTTCTGAAACAGCCAGTGAATGTGTGAAGCAGGCTCTCGTGGCCACGGAAGTCGGAGACCAGCTTGAAAGATTTGTGACGACACTGTCCCCGCGGCTGTTCTGGTTGCAAAAAGCCCTCGGCGAGGCCCAGAAGGCTCCCCAGCCGCAATCCGGCCTCCGCGACTTCGCCGTGGCCAGCGGTATGATCGCCACCCCGCCTCCAGGGAAGCCGGAGCAGGAGGACTCACCCGGTGCCATCTTGGGCCGACTCATCGTATTAGTAACCGCTCTGGGTGGCATTCTGGCTGGCGCCGTCTGGGTAAGAAGGCGTTGGAGGCATCAGTGCCGTGCCCAACAACAGGCAAGCGTCTGGCTATTACCCGAACTCGAGGTCGAGCCGCGACTAGGAGGAGCCTTCTGCGGCGGGGCCGGGGTGGTCATTCGTTACGAGTGACCCTTCGATCTGGCATCCTCGAGCTTTTTAAAAACTTCAATTTGTCGAAATGAAATGCATCATCCATATTATCTGTAACCAATTTGGTAGGGCATGACTGCCGATATCATCCAGTTCGAATGCAGCGCTTGCCGCACCCAGCTCACTGTCCCCGCCCACATGGCCGGTGTCAGCGGGCCATGTCCTACTTGCGGCCAGGTGGTGACCTCCCCGCCTGCCAGCAGCGGCACGCCAGCACCCATGTTTGGCATGGCTCAGCCCCCACCAGCGCCCCAGTGGACACCACCGCCAGCTCCTGGCATGGGCATGGGAATGCCTCCAGCGGGTCCGTTTCCAGGTAGCCCCCCTCCCCAAGCTCCCGGGCTCGGCCAAATGATGGCAGGGGGATTGATGGGCGGCGAACAACCGATGGCCGCCTCGTCTCCGACAGGCACGAGCCTGCCGCCTCGTCGAGCAGCCGGTCAGCAGCCCTTGTCTTCGATGCCACCGGGTGGCAGCACACCGGGATGGACACCTCCGCAAGCGGGGCTGGGACTGGGGATGCCACCCATGGATCCGTCCCAGGGCTACGGCACACCGGTGGGCAATCCGCCGACGCAGACTCAATCGCGTTTGATCCCCGGGGCACCCAGCATCCCAAACATGGGACCCGCAGGCGGCCCGGCCATGACGAATACCCTGCCAGGAGGATCCCTTTTCGGGCGCGACATGCCTGCCGCTCCTCTGACGCCTGCCACTCAGGCCCTCAATCCCGCCACCCAAGGCCTCGGAGGCGGCCTGAGCCTTGGCGGTCACTTGAATCAGGTCAGCCCGGCATCGCCCTTGCCGGCAGGTCGAAACCTCGCCGCGCTGCGACCAACCAAGGGAGGCAATTTCATCCGGCTCGGCATCGCCGCCCTGTTCCTGCTCGGGTTTCTGGGACTCGCGGGCTACTTCTTAAAGGACACCATCACCGGCCTGCTGGGTTCGAATGTCCCGGCCGAACCCGAGCCCAATAGCTCCGTCGTCGACAACAGTCCCGTTCCCAATCCGGCGTCCCCCGGGCCCAAACCCGTTTTGGCACCTGAACCAGCCTCCAACGGCCTCACAGACACTCCAAAGACCACGCCCGAGCTTGCAGGCCGCTCGCCTCTCCCGACCGCTGAGGCACAAAACATGGAATCGGCACCGACGGCGCCAACTCCCGGCAACGAAGAAATCGTCGTCAAGCCAGCCCAGCCCACCGGTTCCGTGCCTCAGTTGGCAAACACTCCGACGCCGAGCCCACAGGCCCCTCCAGCCGACCCGCCCAAGACGGAATCAGCTCCGCCGACCTTGGCAGGCGGCAGCAGCACCGCCGGGTCGCGTTCATCTCAAACAGATCCGTTGGATGAAAAGCCTACCGACAAGGTCCCCACTGAGGCCGAACCGGCTTTCGAAGCTTTGAAGGGCTTCCTCGGTGCCGCTTCAGCCGATGAACGCGTCCGCTACGTCCTCGGAGCCGACTTCATGAAGCCGCTGATCGAGCGCTACTACTCGCGGAACAACGACGGCCCCATCGTTGTCGATCACATCAGCTTTGGACGGTATGACAAGCAGCCTGACCTCGGCAGCGGCGCTCATTGCATCTTCCATATCGAAAGCAAAACATGGGAATACCCCGTGCCTGCCATGCTCGAGGAGCAGGCCGATGGCTGGAAGGTGGACTGGCTCACCTTCATCGAGTTGAAGGACCGCAAGCTCGAGGAATTCTTCAAAACCTATCAGGAAGGCAAGGCGATGTTTCATGTGGGCATCTTCCGCCAGCACTACTTCGGCGACGAGGTTCCGAATCGCGATCAGAAGGATGCCTTCAGCATCGGCCTTCCGCGTCCGAATCCCTTCCGCGCACCCGTTTTCCTTTCCAAAGATGCCCAGCTCTCCCGCGAACTGCGTGACCGGCTGCCCTGGGAGGTCCATGTGTGGGCCGTCGTCGAGCTCGAATGGAAAAAGCTAGGCAGCCAGCAATGGGTGGAGCTCGTCTCCATGCCGCAGATGCACTGGTATTCCGTGCCAGCCACACCACGTCCGATTTCCACAAGCGAGAAACCACCGCTCGAAGCTCCAGCGGCGCCCGCCGCAGCGCCGGCAAACAGCCAGGCCTTCCCGCCCGGCATCAGGCGTTCACCCGCAGGCTCCGCCCCGACGATTCAAAAAGCCGTGCCAGTGCCAGACCAGCCCTTCCCGCCCGGCATCCGCCGTTCACCAGCCTCTCGCTGACAGGCTGCATCGTCATCGCGGTATCAAAACGCGGCCTGAAACGTCCGGCGCAAGAGGTTGACCATTCCTGCATGCCCGCCTAGCCTCACGCCCTTATGGCATCAGAAAACGTCAGACTCGGCATCGTTGGACTTGGCAACATGGGCAAGGCGCACCTCGCGAACATTCGCGCAGGAAAAGTCCCCGGACTTCGCGTCACCGCCCTCTGCGAGAGCGTCGGCACGCTGCCGAACCTCATCGAAGGGGAGCACGCCTTCACGGATGTGAACGCGATGATCCACTCCGGCCACATCGACGCCATTTTGATCTGCACACCGCACTTCAGCCACACCACTATCGGCATCGAGGCACTCAAGGCCGGCCTGCATGTCCTCGTCGAGAAGCCCATCTCCGTGCACAAGGCCGATTGCGAGCGTCTCATCGCCGCGCACACCAACAAGAAGCAGATCTTCGCCGCCATGTTCAACATGCGCACGAACGCCACCTTCAAGAAAGTGAAGGACCTCATCGACAGCGGCGAGCTCGGCGAAATCCGCCGCGTGCATTGGGAAGTCACCAACTGGTTCCGCACGAACTACTACTACGCCACCGGCGGCTGGCGTGGCACTTGGAAGGGTGAAGGCGGCGGCGTGCTCATGAACCAGTGCCCGCACAACCTGGACCTCTTCCAATGGATGTTCGGCATGCCGCAGCGCATCCGCGGCTTCTGCCAGTTCGGTCGTTTCCATCAAGTCGAGGTCGAAGACGATGTCACCGCCGTGCTGCAATACGACAGCGGCCTCTCCGCCACCTTTGTCACCTCCACTGGCGAAGCTCCGGGCTGCAATCGACTCGAAATCTCCGGCGAGCAGGGCCGCCTCACCGTCACCGACGGCACGAAGATCCACTTTCAGCGCAACCGCGTGCCGATGAGCAAATTCTGCATGGAGGCAGAAGCTGCCTTTGCCATGCCCGAGAGCTGGCACATGGACATCCCGGTGGACAACAGCGGCGGCCAGCACGTCGAGATCCTGCAAAACTTCACCAACGCCATCCTCAAAGACGAAAAACTCCTCTCGCCCGCCGAGGAAGGCATCCGCAGCGTCGAGCTCGCCAATGCCATCCTGCTCTCCACCTGGCAGGACAAGACCATCGAGCTCCCTATGAGCAGCGCCGACTACGAGAGCCTCCTCATCGAGAAGGGCGAGAAGAGCACCTTCCAGAAGACCAAAGTCGTCGCCAAGGCCACCTCGGACGACTTCGCGAAGTCCTTCCGCTGATCCATGAGCCGAAAGCCTGCTGGAAAAGCATCCAAACGGGCACGCACACCTTGCCAGCCGGCAGCTCGACCTGAGCTGCCGGTTTTGTTTTCACCGAGGCATGATGTCCTGAAGGCTCTCACACTGATTAGCATGGCCTTCATCGCCTACTGGCCCTGCCTGCACGGTCCCCTGCTCTGGGATGACAAGGACTGGACCACCGGCATCGACTGGCTCATGCGCGATCCGGCAGCACCGAAGCGCATCTGGACGGACTTTCTCGTGGTGCAGCAATACTACCCGCTCACCACCACGTCCTTCTGGCTAGATCGAATGCTCGCTGGAGGCCGCTGGAGCGTCTGGCTAATGCACACGGAAAACGTGCTCTGGCATGCTTTCGGCGGCATCGGCTTGTGGTGCTTCCTTCGGGCACTGCGCATTCGCGGAGCATGGTTCGCCGCGGCGCTTTTCATTCTGCATCCCGTGACGGTCGAGTCCGTGGCATGGATCACCGAACGCAAAAACGTGCTCTGCTTTGCTCTGATGATGGGCTCGATGATCGCCTGGGCACGTTCTGTGGACATCTGGGAGCGTGAAGGACCACCCAGATGGCTTCCTGCCATCATAGCGACCGTTTTGCTGCTGCTCGCCTTGTTTGCGAAAATCACCGCGTTCATCGTTCCGCCCGCCTTGCTCATCATCGCCTGGTGGAAACGCGGCCGGTTGATATGGCGGCACGATGTGATGCCGCTGATCCCGATGTTTCTGTGCGCGATCACGCTCGGGCTGCTGGTCTCGTGGATCGAAAAACATCACACCGGAGCCACCGGCCCGTATTTTGACCAGCTCACGCCTTCCATGCGGCTCTTGATCGCTTGCGAGGCCTGGTGGTTCTACCTCATGAAGCTGCTCTGGCCGCATCCGGTGTGCGTTCTCTATCATCGCTGGAGCATCGATCCATCCGTGTGGTGGCACTGGCTGGCTCCAGTGGCCGTGGTTGGTTTCATCGGGCTGCTCTGGCGGTCGAAAAAACGCGTGTGGATCGCCTCCGTGCTCCTCTACAGCGCCGCGTTGTTTCCCGTGCTGGGCTTCATGAACCTCAATGGCATGCGCTACGCTTGGGTGGCGGACCGCTGGGTCTATTTCGCCTCTCCTGTCCTGTTTGCATGGATCGCTGCCATGCTCATGAAGTGGGATCAACGGCGGCCACGACAGGTCGTCATGGCTTGTGTTCTCATCATCTGCGGTCTTCTCACCAATCGCCAAGCCGCAAACTACGGTGACTTTGACACGTTTTGGAAGGCTGCCATCGCGGGCAGTTCAAATCCCGTCGTCGCACACAATGGTTACGCGGACATGCTGCTGCGTGCGGGACGTTTTGAGGAAGCGCTGGCGCATGCAGATGAAGCCATCCGGCTCGATCCAGAAAGCACTGGCTCTCACTGCACCCGCGGCAGCGTGCTGAATACGATGGGCCGCGTGGCAGAGGCACTGCCTTGCTTTGAACGCTCGCTCGAACTCGATCCCGGCGATGCCTTGGTGACCTACAACAAGGGCTTTGTGCTCTACCAACTCGGCCGGATCGAAGAAGCCATCGCCCTGTTTGAAGCTGCGCTGCGGCTCGACCCGCGGCTGCTGCCTGCGCATACCGATCTCGCCAGCCTGCTGTCCTCGACAGGGCGGCAGGATGCCGCGGAGGAGCACTTTATGGCCGCACTCAAGCTGCGGCCTGGTGATCCGGGCAGTCTTTCTGGCCTCGGAAATCTGCGCCTGCGCCAAGGACGCGAGGCCGATGCGTTGAAATGCTACGCTGAGGCCCGTGAAGGCGATCCCACGCTCATCACTGCCTTCAGTAATGCGGCAATGATTCTCGCGTCCACCACCGATCCGGCCCTCGCGAATGCCGCGGAGGCTCTCCGCCTCGCCCAACAGGCCGATGAGCTCACCGCGCATGCCAATCCCGGCATCCGGCATATCCTCGCCGCATCGCATGCCGCGGGTCAAAACCTCGACAAAGCCCTCGAAATCGCCCATGAGGCCCTGCGCATGGCGGAGGAGCAAAATCAAAGCGGAGCCGCCGCCACCCTGCGCCGTGCCATCGGGCTTTACGAGGCTGGAAAGCCTTGGCGGCGCCAATGAGGTGAAAAGTCATCGTCACGTTCGTTGCAGTCCCAAACAAACGCCGCTAGAAACAGCGGCCCCAAATCCATGAACCTGCCGAACAAGCTCACCGTGGCCCGCCTCATTCTGACGGCGGTGTTTGTCGTGTGCTTTTACCTGCCGGTGGGAAATCATGTTTCGTTCGCGGCGCTCGTTTTCGGCCTCGCTTCGATCACGGACTACTTCGACGGCAAAATCGCCCGCCAGCGCGGCATCGTGACGAACTTTGGCAAGCTCTTCGATCCGCTGGCGGACAAGGTGCTGATCTCCGCAGCCTTCATCCTGCTGGTGGAGACCGGTGATCTGCCGGCTTGGATTGCCGTTGTGGTGCTCGCCCGCGAGTTTTGTGTCACCGGCATCCGCCTCATCGCCGCCGGGCAAGGTGCCATCTTGTCGGCGGAGAGGCTCGGCAAGCACAAGATGCTCTGGCAGATACTCACGGTGAGCTGGTTCCTCGTGAAGCGTGCCTCGGATGAGTTCATCTTCGGTTTCGCCAAGCCGCTCTTCGCCATCGCGCCAGCCTGGGTGCCTGATGTGCTGATCTATTTCACCACCTTGCTGACGCTCGTCTCCGGCTTCAGCTACTTCTGGAAGAATCACCACCTCTTCAATGACGCATGAACCCTGAAGCCCAAATCACCGCCCTCGGACTCACCCTGCCGCCCCCGCCTCCTCGCGGTGGCGTTTACAAGCCCGTCGTCATTGTCGGCAATGTGGCCTACGTTTCTGGTCATGGACCGTATCGCGGCCCCGATGACTATATCTGCGGCCGTGTGGGCCAGGATCTCGACCTCGAAGCTGGCAAGGCCGCCGCACGCCAAACCGGTCTCGCCCTGCTCGCGACACTTCGAAAAGAGCTCGGCAGTCTCAATCGCGTGAAGCGTGTGGTGAAGCTGCTCGGCATGGTGAACTGCACGCCGGACTTCGGCGAGCATCCCAAGGTCATCAACGGCTGCAGCGAGCTCTTTGGCCAAGTGTGGGGCGAGGAAAACGGCATCGGCGCACGTAGCGCCGTCGGCATGGGTTCCCTTCCCGGAAACATCGCCGTCGAGATCGAAGGCATCTTCGAGATTGCCTGATCCGCCTTCCGTTAGCCGATCTGCGCCAGAATCGCCGAGGCGACCTTGTCGGCCTGGGCTTCGAGATACTCGACATCGCGACCTTCAATGAGAAGGCGGATGATTTGCTCGGTGCCAGAGTAGCGCAGAAGCACACGGCCATAGTCGCCGAGCTTCTTCTCGGTCTCTTTGATGATCTTCTGGGCCTCAACGAGCTCTTCGATCGGCGGCTTGGAACGCACCCGCAAGTTGCGGGCGGATTGCGGGAACTTCTTCAGGCACTTGCGGAGCTGGCTGAGCGGCTCGCCCGTCTCTTTCATGATCTTCAGCAGTTGCAGACCGGCGATCAAACCATCGCCCGTGGTGGCCCAGTCACCAAAGATGATGTGGCCACTCTGCTCGCCGCCGAAATTCAGGCCGCGGCTGCGCATCTCCGCGAGCACATAGCGATCACCCACGCCCGTGCGGATGACCCGGCCGCCCATGCGCGAGACGAGGTCGTCGAGGCCGTAGTTGCTCATGATCGTCACAGCCAGCGTGTTCTGCTTCAGCGTGCCTTTGCGCAGCATCGACTCGGCCGCGATGGCCATCAATTCATCACCATCGAGGGCAATTGCTTCTTCATCGCAGAGGGCGATGCGATCCGCATCTCCATCATGCGCGATGCCGGCCTGCGCCTGCGAGGAGCGGACAATGCGCTCGATCTCCTCGGCGTGCGTGCAGCCGCACTCCTCGTTGATGTTGAAGCCGTCCGGCTCGCTGTGAAACACCTGCACATCGGCACCGAGCGCCTCCAGCGCCAGGGCGCTCGTGTAAGCGGCCGCGCCGTGCGCATTATCCAGCGCCACACGCATGCCATCGAGCTTCACTCCGCCCATCGAGGCCACGGCATGCTTCACATAGCGCTCCACGCCGTCTGCCAGCCGCGTGATGCGGCCGATGCCACGACCTTCCGGACGCGGCATGTCCTCACTGCCGAGAACGAGCTTCTCCATGGCGATCTCAGTTTTGTCGTCGAGCTTGTGGCCGTCGCCGTGGACGAATTTGATGCCGTTGTCTTTAAAGGGATTGTGCGAGGCGGAGATGATCACACCGAAATCCGTGCCGAGTTGTGCGGACAGCATCGCCACGGCCGGCGTGGGCAATTGCCCCGCCAGAACGACATCCACACCCGCCGAGTTCAGCCCCGCGGCCAGCGCCGCCTCCAGCATCTCGCCCGAGGCGCGTGTATCACGGCCCACGATGGCACGCGGGCGCTCGCCGCCGTTCTTGCTGCCCAGCACGACCGCCGAGGCCTGCGCGAGGCGCATGACGAATTCCGGGGTCATCGGATGGCGGTTGGCGATGGCACGGACACCGTCCGTGCCGAAGAACTGGCGTTTTTCAGACATAGGGCGGCGGTTTTAAGCCAGAACAAAGGGGGTGTCAAAACGGGAAGCAACACAGGAGGCCCCGGGGAATCCCACCTTGACACAGTAGGGAAGTGGCAGGAATCTCGCGCCGCTTAACGAAACCTCGTCTTTCGCCATGAAAAAGGTCCTCTTCGCGGCTCTCGCCTCCACTCTCCTCCTCAGCAGTTGCTCCCTTTATCCGTTGGGAAGCAGCCACAGCGGTCGCGCCCCCTACTTCGGCGGCCATGGCAACTATAGCAGCAGCGGCCTGCGTCCGAACCTGTATGTCCCTCGCAAAATCCAGAGGGATAACGCGATGACGATTCACCCATGAGTGGCCGGCACACGCGACATTCGCCTGCTTTCACCTTGTTGGAGACCGTCTTGATGCTCGCCACACTGGGCATCTTCATGATGCTCTTGGCAGCCTTGACCCGGCCCATGTGGTGGGATCATGCCAAACGCCTGCTCGGCAAGGATGAACCCGCTGCCATTCAGGACGCAGCCAAAAAGTAACTCACTGCCAGCCCTGACGGCGGTAATGCCAGGTGCCAAGCACCTCGTGCAGCCAGGCATTGAACACCAGCAAGCCGTCCGCGTGCGGAAGATGGAACCAGTGCAGCTCACCCACGCGATTCAGGCTGCTCAGGTAATTACACGGCACCGCCTCGACCACCACGCCGGCTTTTTGAAAGGCACCAAACGCCCGCGGCATGTGATTGGCGGAGGTCACCAGCAAAAGCCGCTTCCAACCTCGCTCTTGGGCCAACGCGGCCACTTTCAAGGCCTCGTCCCGCGTGTCAGCACACGCACCGAGAGAGAGCACAAAACGCGCAGTGCCGGTCAAAGGCTTCAAAGCCTCCGCCACACGATCAGCCTCGGACAAGGTCGATCCTTTGTCACGATAGCCTCCACCGCCCAAAACCAGCAGCGGGGCCTTTCCGCCCTGCCAAAGAGCCAGTGCGGTGCTCAAACGATCGGCCGAGGTTTTCAAATGGAAGCCGCTCGGCTCCGTCGTCGATGGCTCAGCTCCACCGCCGAGGCAGATGATGGCATCCGCGGGCAGCAGATCGGTTAATGCGACACGAGGATGCTGGTCCTCGAGGCTGGAAACAAGCACGGATGCCAGCGGCGTGCAGGTGAAGGCCGTGAGCAGCAGCCAGGCGAGCCCCGGAAGAGCCGCGGAGCGCCAGCGCCGACGCCAGCAGGCATGCACCAGCCACCCGGCCAGCAGCAGCCAGACCAGGCAGAGAGGTTGAAACAGCACAATCAGGGACTTCATGCGGCCGCCATCCTTCCCGATGCCCAACGATGCGCAACCTGCTTCACTCAGTCTGTTCCTTGCCAAATGGCCCGCGGGCTTTCACTGTCTCGCGATGGAATCCACGCCCAGCGCCCCCGAGGCCGCCCCTGAACTCTCCCCCGAACTGCGCCGGCAGATTCTGCGCTGGCTGTGGAAGTGGTGCGGCCGCATCGCTTTCGCAAGCATGGTGCTGTGGACGGCCTTGGTGCTGCTGATCGCCCTCGGTTTTCGTTTCTTGGGGGAAACAAACCTCTGCACGGCCTTCCTGCTGTTTGTTCCGCCATCGGTTTGGTTGCTGCCAGGGCTTGCCATCTGGCCAGCGACCTTGCTGTTTCGCTGGCGGGCTGCGCTGCTGCTCGGTGCGGTTGTTGGCCTGGTCACTTTCATCTCATCAGGCTGGCGCATGAGCTCGCCTGCTGAGCCGGTGGCGATGGAGAAGCGATCACCGAACACACTCGTGCTGCTCACCAACAACCGCGGCCAGACTGGCGGGCATAGCATCCGTCCGTTTAAAAATCACATCCAGCCGGACATGATGGCTTTTCAGGAGTCCTCGGTGCCTTCGACGACCTATCTCGCGGACCCGGGCTACGCGGAGTTCAAATTCGGTGCCACGGTCAATGAATACACGCTCATCAGCCGCTTCCCCGTCATGCCCGGCCAATTGCTGAGCTGGAGCGGAGACCGCGTCACGACGCCGTTTCACTATGGAGCCCGATTTGAGGTAGATTGGGCGGGGCGGAAGATCGCCGTGTATGTCGTTCACCTGCGATCACCACGCGATGCCTTGCTCTCGCAGCGTTGGGGCAGCTTCATCCGCGGCATTCCCCTGCCCTTCGGCAGTTGGCGTGAGCGTGCGGAGAAGGACATGGCCTTCTGGCGTGATCAGTGGGCGATGGCCGAGGCCTTGAAAAACCGGCTCAAGCTCGAAACGCTACCTTACATGCTCGCCGGTGACTTCAATGCGCCGCACTTCGGCGCGGTTCATCGTCTGCTCTCCGCTGACTTGCAGGATGCGCATGCGATCGCAGGCCACGGCTTCGGCTTCACCTTCCCCGGCGACACCCGCAATCCACTCGCCTTCGGCGGCCCGTGGATGCGCATCGACCACATCTTCGCGGACCCGCATTGGTCGGTCGAGGCCTGCTGGACGGAAGACGACCGCAAATCGCAGCACCGCGCGGTGGCGGCAGCACTTCAATGGAAAGGTGACTCATGACCGCATCCGAGTGTCCCCCCGAGGAAATCCGGCGCATCGCCGCCCTGTGCACGACGAAATGGCACCGTGACTACACGCGCATCAAGCTGCGCACCGATCCCGCCTACGCCGCGGTGCTCCGCGAGGTCAGCGGCACGAGCCTGCCGCTGCTCGACATCGGCTGCGGCATCGGCCTGCTGGCCATGTACCTGCGTGGCGCAGGCTTTGATGCCGATGTGACGGGCTTTGACTATGACACGGGCAAAATCGAGGCCGCGAAGCTCATGGCGCAGCGCAGCGGCTTCTCCGGCCTGCACTATGCCGCAGGCGATGCGAGGCATGAAATGCCCGCTTTCAGCGGTCATGTCGTCATTTTGGACATCTTGCAATTCTTCACGTCCGCGGAGCAGGACGCGCTGCTGGCCCTCGCAGCTTCCCGCGTGGCCACGGGAGGCCGTTTGATCATCCGCAGCGGTTTGCGCGAAAGCACCTGGCGGCATCGCGTGACCATCATGGGCGACTGGCTGGCAAAACTGACCTTTTGGATGAAAGCAGCGCCTGTGTGCTATCCCACGCGAGAGCAGTTTGAGCGTGTGTTGAGCGCCAACGGCCTTCGCGTGCGCATCGAGCCGCTGTGGGGCCGCACGCCATTCAACAATTACCTCATCGTCGCCGAGCGTCAGGCCTGAGCGGCGCGTGCAGCGAGCATCGCGGCCACTTTCTCCGTGACCTCCACGCACACAGGCGTGCCTTCGTGAATGAGCACAATGCCATCGTCCGTGAGCTTTCGCTGGATGCGCCCGATGATGTAATCCGTGTGCCGCAGCGTGCCGTCAAAGCCGCGGGCCGTCCACATCAGCGTGGTGAGGCCCAAAGCACGGGCGGTGGGCACGCAGAAGGGATTGTGATGCCCGGCAGGCGGGCGGAAGTAGCGTGGTGCATGCTCCGGCAGCAGGCGTGTGAGCGTCTCCTGGCACAGCGCGATCTCATTCCACATCGCATGAGGCCGCAGCGTCCAGAAAGTGGTCGCTGGATGCGTCTGCGTGTGGTTCGCCACCTCATGCCCGCGGCGGACGATCTCGCGCACGAGCTCTGGATGCTGCTCAGCACGGTCGCCGATGAGGAAGAAGATCGCCTTCAGGCCATGGCGGTCGAGGATGTCGAGGATCGCCGGCGTGTGCTCGGGGTGCGGACCATCATCAATCGTCAGCAGCGGCTGCCGGCTGCCGGGAGGCTGGCGTTTCACCAGCGGGCCAAACAACGCGCAACGCGGCACCAGCGTGCCAACCGTGATCGACGTGAGCACCGTGCAGAAAAGCAGCACCGCCCACAACCATGCGCCAGCGATGGCGAGCAGCACACAAACCACCGCGGGCAGCAACAGCAGCACGAGGCGGCGGTAACCGCGGCGGACGCATTCGGCTCGTGTCAGCTCCAGGGTCATGCGGACACTTTGGTCACGAGCGGTTCAAACACAAACCACTGGTCCCAGTGCCGCCGAAGGAAGCCATGCATCACCGCCACCCACTTTGGGGCCAGTTGGGCCGATTTGGGCCGGCTGCCACCGGGATGAAACGGATCACCGATCTCGATGCCGTAGCGCAACCGGCCGAGACGCTTCAAAAACACCGGATAGCACGGTGCTCCCGTGACCTCCGCGAGCACCAGCGGGCCACGCGGGATCTCATAGCAGATGCCGTCGATCGTCTCATGCGTCGGAGCCACATCGCCCATCACGCGATCACCCTGCACGCACACCACCTCGCCCGCGTTGATGAGCCGGATGAGCTCCATGCCGAGGTGCGAGCCGGGTGTGTTGTAATGGATGCGCAGAAAGGGCTCCTTCTTCTCCTGCTCGCGCAGCTCCTTTTCACGCAGCTTCTGGAGCCCGGCCGTCATTTCCGGCATGCGCACGGTGTGGATCACTCGCCCAAACTTGCTGGCGAAGAGCGAGGCACCGATGTCGTAGTTCCCGCTGTGCACGGTGAAAACGAGGGCGCCGCCCGGATAGGCACGCAGCTCGTCAAACGTGGCCTTTCCATCGATGTCCCACTCCACCTCCTTGTGGAAATGCAGGTGCCACAACCGGTCGAGATAGGTCAGCGCAAAATTCAGCAGTACGCGGTAGCCCGCCATGCAACTGCTCCCGGCACCGCCCGGCACGAGGACGCTCAGATTCTGCCTCAGCGCCTCCCGCTGCGGCACCGCGAGCACATAAATCACCAGCGTCACCGGATACGTCAGCGCCGTCGCGAGCCACATCGGCATCCAGCGCAGCAGCCCCAGCACCAGCCGCGTCCACCGTGCGTCATGCAGGCCGAGGCGGCCCGCGTTTTCAGTAGCGGGCGGCTGGTGGGTTGCAGATTCGGGGGAAGGCATTATGGATGGACGGCGCAGACAGAATTTGGGCCGCTTTTTCGGCTCATCCGCCCCTGACGACAACTCCCTTTTTCACCTCATGAAGCCTTCCGCTGATTACGACGTCGTCATCATGGGTGGTGCCTTCAGCGGTTCCTCGGCAGGCATCATTCTCAAACGAGACCACCCGGAGCTCAAAGTGCTGATCGTGGAGCGCACCCTGCACTTCAACCGCAAGGTCGGCGAGAGCACCTCCGAGGTCGCCGGATGCTTCCTCACCCGCGTTTTGCATCAAAGCGGCTACCTCAGCGCCCGCCAGTATCAGAAGCACGGCCTGCGCCTGTGGTTCTGCAAATCACCGCAGGACTCCGTGTGCGATCTCACGGAGATCGGCCCCCGCTTCCAGTCCCGCCTGCCCACCTACCAGCTCGACCGCGAGCTGCTCGACGAGCATTTGCTGCAGGAGGCGCAAAACTACGGCTGCGAGCTGATGCGTCCCGCCACGGTGCGCAACATCACGCTCTCCGAGGACGAGTGCCCGCACACGCTCGAAATCACCCCGCAGGAAGGCCAGGCACGCACCGTGACCACCCGCTGGCTGCTCGATGCCTCCGGCAAGGCCGCCGTGCTCGCGAAGAAGCTCGGTGCCATGCACAGCTACGCGGACGAGCATCCCACCTCCTCGATCTGGTGCCGCTTCCGCAACGTCAACGACCTCGACAGCTTCAAGAGCCGCAAGATGTTCCCCAGCCTCATGAAGGAGGTCAAAAGCATCCGCAGCACCTCGACGAACCATCTCATGGGCCACGGCTGGTGGAGCTGGATCATCCCGCTGCCGGACCGCAGCTTCAGCGCCGGCGTCACCTGGGACCGCCGCCTTTACGATCCACCCGCCGGGCCCAATCCCGTCTCTCGGCTCAAAGCCCACCTGATGTCGCATCCGGTCGGCAAGCTCATGTTTGAAGACGCCATCGCCGATGAGGACGATGTCTTTTACTACAAGAACCTCATCTACCGTGCCGACCGCATCGCGGGCAACCGCTGGGTCATCGTCGGCGATGCCGCCGGGTTCATGGACCCGCTTTACAGCCACGGCCTCGACTTCTGTGGCCACACCGTCTCCGCCGCCACGGACATGATCATGCGCGAGCTCGACGGCCAGTGCGTCAAAGAGACCGTCGAATACCTCAACATGGCCTACCCGAAGAGCTGGCGGACGTGGTTCGAGGCTCTCTACAAGGATAAATACTTCTACCTCGGCGATGCCGAGCTCATGCGTGCCGCCTTCCTCATGGACCTGGCGACTTACTTCATCGGCCCCGTGCGCCTCGTTTACAGCAATCCCGACTACGAGTGGAACCGCATGCCTTACGACGGACCTGCCGGAGCCCTTTTTGGCAACTTCATGGCCTTCTACAATCGCCGCCTTGCCCACCTCGGCCGCGAGCGCATGCGCAAAGGCATTTTCGGAGCTCACAACCACGGCCACGTCTGGACCCCGCGCACCAGTTTCTCACCCGACACCAGCGCCGTGCGCATTCTTTGGGATGGCATCAAAGTCTGGCTCAAAGCCGAAATCACCACCGCCCTGGCTCCCGCCGGCCTGACCGCACCCGTGATGATGCCCAAGGAAATCCTCGCGGAGGCCTGAGGCCCGCCGCACATCCGTGTGCTCCCGGGCTTGCTCATCGGGGAAACTGCCCTACTCTCGCCGCCCTTATGCTCCGAGCCGGTATCGTAGGCCTTCCAAACGTAGGCAAATCCACTCTCTTCAACGCTGTCACCCGCACCCGAAAGGCGGAGGCAGCCAACTATCCCTTCTGCACCATCGAGCCGAACACCGGCGTCGTCACCGTGCCGGATGAACGCCTCGCCGTGCTCTCGAAGCTCTCCGGCTCCTCGAAGCTCGTGCCTGCCGCGATCGAATTCGTGGACATCGCCGGCCTCGTGAAGGGTGCCAGCCAGGGTGAGGGCCTCGGCAACAAGTTCCTCAGCCACATCCGCGAGGTGGATGCCATCGTCCACGTCGTGCGCTGCTTTGAAAATGGCGACATCACCCACGTCAGCGGCAGTATTGATCCCGTGGCGGACATCGAAGTGATCAACACCGAGCTCGTCCTCGCCGACATGGACGCCGTCCAACGCCGCAAGGACAAGGCCGAGAAGAACGCCAAACGCGGCGAAAAAGAGGCCAAGGCCGAACTCTCCCTCTGCGAGAAGCTCATTCCGCATTTCGATGCCGGAAAGCCCGCCGTGACGCTCGAACTCAGCGATGACGAGCGGAAGCTGCTGAAGTCCTTTTTCCTCCTCACCTCCAAACCCTGCATCTTCGCCTGCAACGTGGCCGAGGCCGACCTCGCCGCCGCCTCCAAAGATCCGGACAACCACCCCTTCGTCGGCAAGGTGCGCGAGTATGTGCGCCACGCGCACGAGGCCACCGCCGTCGTCGTCAGCGCCGCCATCGAGAGCGAGCTCATCGATTTGAGCGATGAAGACGCCAAAGCCTACCTCGCCGACATCGGCGTGACGGATAGCGGCGTCTCCCGCCTCATCAAAGGTGCTTACGACCTTCTCGGCCTGCAAACCTACCTCACCACCGGCGAGAAGGAAACGCGTGCCTGGACCATCACGAAGGGCATGAAGGCCCCGCAAGCCGCCGGCGTCATTCACGGCGACTTCGAGCGCGGCTTCATCGCCGGTGAAATCGTCCCTTATCAAGACCTCGTCGAACTCGGCTCCTACGCCAAGTGCCGCGAAAAAGGCAAACTGCGCATTGAAGGCAAAGAATACGTCATGAAGGACGGCGACGTCGTCGAGTGGCGCTTCAATGTGTGATCGCGGTCACCGCTTCACATCGAGCAAGACATCCTTTGCGCCTTCGACGACTTCGTATGGCCAATCGTTTGTCGTTGTCGCGGTGCCATCCGGAGTGTCGAGACCGGGCACATCCGCGGCGCTGTAGCTGACCGTGAGCTTCGCTTTGCCAACCACCGGACCGGTCTTTTCATCGAGCTTGAAGCTGCCACGCATCACGCGAGCGCAAGCAACCGGCGCGCTCGGATCTTCCGGCGTGAAGATGACGCTGCCCCAGCTCACCGGCGTGCCGTTGACGGTCACTTTGCCGTTGATGGCGGTGCGTTTGGCCGGTTTGAGGAAACCTTGATTGCGCAGCCAGTCGCGCAGATGGCCGCTCCAGGTGCCGAGCACGGGATCACCGAGGTACAGCCCGACGCCGTGCGGCCCCGGTTTGTAGATGTGCAGCTCGGCAGGCACTTTGTGCTTCCGGCAGGCGAGGTAAAACGCGACCGGATTCTCTGCAGGCACCACGGTGTCGTCATCGGTGTGGAAGATGAAGATCGGCGGCGTGTTCGCGGTCACGCGCAGCTCGGTGCTGGTGTGCTTCGCCATCTCCTCGTTGTCATTCGGGCCGAGCAGGTTCTTGCGCGAACCTTTGTGACCGTAGTCTTCGATCATCGAGATCACCGGATACGTCGGCGCAGCCACCGTGGGACGTGCGCTGACTTGATCGATGGCATCATTCGTCATGCCCGCGGGCTTTTCGTCAAACATCGTCGCCGCCATCGAGGTGAGGTGACCGCCTGCGCTGAAGCCGATGATGCCAATGCGCTCCGGGTCGATGCCATACTGCTTCGCATTCGCCCGCACATGCCGGATCGCCCGCTGCACTTCGATAAGCTGCGTGGGAAAATGGTAGCCGTTCGTGCCGAGCCGGTAATGCAGCACAAACGCGCTCACGCCGATGCCATTGAACCACTTCGCCACCTGCACGCCCTCATGATCGGCCGCGAGCCCGCCATAACCACCGCCCGGGCACACGACAAAGGCCGCGCCATTCGCCTTCTCCTTCGCCGCGGGCCACACATACACAAACGGCTGGTCCTTGTCCTCGTTCCCCTTCGCCAACGGCGCACCATCGGGCCAGAGTTTCACCTTCGCAGGCTCGGCATGGGCGAGAGAGGTCAAAAACAGGGCAGCGGCGAAAAGAGAAAGCTTGTTCATGGTCGGAGAGTTCTGTTAATCCTGCCGTTCCAACCCGTTCTTTCACCTGCCATGATCTCCCGCCGTCATTTTCTCTCCACCAGCCTCGGTGCGCTCACTGTCTCCACCTTGCCGGCCATTGAGCCGATCAAGCGCCCCGGCAAAAGCCGCATGCAGCTCGGGGTCGCCGCGTATTCGTTCCGCGAATACTTCCAGTGGATGCGGGACAAAGAGCAGAAGCCGAAAGGCGACCGCAAGCCGTGGAGCATCACCGATTTCGTCGATTGGTGCGCGGACAACAATGTGCCCGGCGCCGAGCTCACGAGCTACTTCTTCCCGCCGGATGTGAACGAAGCCTCCCTGCTTGAATTGAAGCGCCACTGCTACCTGCGCGGCGTGCAGATCGCTGGCACGGCCGTGGGCAACAACTTTGCCCTGCCGAAGGGGGAGAAGCTCAGCGAGCAGATCGCCTACACGAAAAAGTGGATCGACCACGCCGCCACGATGGGTGCGCCACACATTCGTGTCTTTGCCGGACCGCAGCCGAAAGACCTCACCGAGGAGCAGGCGGTGGCAAACTGCCTCGAAGCCTATCAAGAGTGCCTCGACTACGCGGGCAAGAAGGGCGTCTTCCTCGGCTTGGAGAACCACGGTGGCATCGTCGCGGAGCCGGAGAACCTCATCAAGATGGTGCAGGCCGCGAAAAGCCCGTGGGCAGGCATCAACTTCGACAGCGGCAACTTCCACACCGAGGATCCGTATGCCGATCTCGCGAAGATCGCGCCTTACGCGGTCAATGTGCAGCTCAAGATGGAGATCAGCCGCAAAGGCTCCGAAAAAGGCAAAGGCGAGCCCAGCGATGTGAAACGCGTGCTCCAGATCCTCCGCGATGCGAACTACCAGGGTTGGTTCACGCTCGAGTTCGAGACGAAGGAAGACCCGTTCGTGAAGGTGCCGGAGATTTGCGACATGCTGCGTCCGCTGCTGGCGTGAGCATTCACACCGCGGTGCCTTTGAGAGGCGCTCGCGAGTCTTTGGCCTTCGGATTCATGGCCGTGATGCTGTTCAGGAAGGTGATGGTGACGCCATCACCTTCAAAACGGCAGCTCAACGTGTCATGATGCGGTGTCTCGTAGTAGCGCCAGGTGAGCAGCAGCGTCTGCGGATCCGTCCACACCGCGCTGGCGGCGATCTTCGACATCGGCGTTTGCTTCGGTTTGCCACCGGAGATGAGGCGCGGAGGCGTGCCGGGAAACGCCGCCTCACCGCGATGCCATTCTGAAAGACCGCAAACAACGCGATGCGAGTCTGCGGTGAAGGTGCAAGCTTCTTCATTGAAATCGAACGCCACCTCGCCGAGTCCCAGATCGTTCGCCGCGAGCTTGAATCGCTTCTTTTGTGCTGTTGGCGAGGTTTTGGAGCCTGAAGGCAAAGCGAGCTTCAAATGGCCCAAACGCTCCGAAAGGCCCTTCGAGGCTCCTTGAGCACCAAAAGCCGGCAAAAGATGCTTCCACACGAGATCGAGCTGGCCCTGCATGTTCTTGTTCTCGCTCGTCATCACGATCACCGCGTCCTGCTCCGGCAGCACGATGGTGAACTGGCCAAACGCCCCATCACCGCGGAAGGCCGTTCCCTGACAGCGCCAGAACTGATAGCCATACCCTTGCAGCCAGTCGTTCTTCGCCTTCGGGCGATCCGGCTTGTCACCACCGGGCTGCTGAATGTGAAAGCGGGTGGCCTCCTCGATCCATGCGGCGGGCAAAAGCTGCCGGCCCTGCCACACGCCCTTTTGCAGCAGCAGTTGCCCAAACTTTGCCAGGCCCTCCGTCTGGATGCTGAGCCCCCAACCACCGGTGGCGATGCCGCGCGGGCAGCTCTCCCAACGCATGCCGGTGATGCCCAGCGGCTCAAACAGGCGCGGTGTGAGGTAGTCGAGGATGTTTTGACCCGTCACCTTCTGCACGATGGCCGAGCACATGTAAGTGGCGGCACTGTTGTACATGAACTGCGTGCCCGGCTTGTGCGCGAAAGGCTGCGCCAGGAAGGTGCGCACCCAGTTCTCTTCCTTCACTACCGTCTGCGTGGGCTCCTTCTCATTCCCTGTGGACATCGTCAGCAAGTCGTTTACCCGCATCGCGGCCAGGTTCTCACTGATCTTCGGCGGCAGATCGTCCGGGAAGAACGAGACGACCTTGTCATCCACGCTCATTTTGCCCTCCGCCACGGCAAAGCCCACCGCGGTCGAGGTGAAGCTCTTGCTCATCGAGTACATCGTGTGCACCAGCTCCGGCCCATACGGCTCCCACCAGCCTTCCGCGATCACTTTGCCATGCCGCAACACCATCAGGCTGTGCAGCTCAAACTGCTCGCGAGCCACGGCATCAAGAAAGGCCTCGATGCCCGCACCCGCCACGCCCTCGGCTTCCGGTGTGCTGCGTGGCAGCCCCGCTGATGAAGCGGCGAAGGACGGACGAAGCCACAGCCCCGCCGCGGACAGCGTGGCCTGCTTGAGGAAAAGACGACGTGAGGCAGCCTGCATGAGCGTGAGGAGCTGAAATTACTTCTTGGCAGCCTTCTTCATCATCTCCGCCGATTCCGCGGCGTTGAGTTCCTTCACATAAATGTTCCGCCAGCGAATCTCGCCGCCATGCGTTTGCAGCATGATCGGCCCCTTCGCAGGCAACGGCTTCGTGCGATCCCAGAAGTTTTCCATCACCGCGCCATCGACCACCACCTTGTCATTCAGCCACACCCACGTCACCTCGCCGATCTGACGGATGAGCACGCTGTTCCACTCGCCGAACTCCTTGTCCGCCAGCACCAGCGGATCGCGCCCCGGCTTGCCCGGCGTGTTGTTGAAAAGCCCACCGGAGCCCAGATGAGGCTTCCGGTCCGGCTTCTTCGGGTCAAAGACCTGCGTCTTGTCCCAGATCTGCACCTGCGGCGTGCCACGCAGGTAGATGCCGCTGTCCGCCTTCGGCACCGTCTTGTATTCGATCATGAGCTCGATGTCGCCAAACTCCGCGTCCGTCGTCGCGTAGCCGCCTTCACCGTCATTCACCAGTTCGCCATTTTCCACACGCCAGTGCTTGGCGAACTCATCACGCATCTTTTGCAGCGCCGCGGCTTTCTTCTCGCCTTCCAGCTTCACCACGCTGTGGGGATTCAGCCCATACCAACCGGCGAGGTCTTTGCCGTTGAACAAAGCGCGAAAACCGGGCGGCGGCTCGGCATTCAGTAAAGCGGCGGAAGCGAGGAAGGCGAGGAGTGTCGTGAGTTTCATGGTGGCTGACCACTTCGCCCGCCCGCCCCGCCTTCTTTCACCCCTCCATCTCCCGTGGCAGGAAAATCCGGCCACCGGGTTGCCCACGCCTCAAACCCGTGCATCATGCGCCCGCCTACATCATGCACCTGTAGCTCAGTGGACTAGAGCAGCCGATTTCTAATCGGCCGGTCGCAGGTTCGATCCCTGCCAGGTGCGCTTTCTCAGTCAACCGCCGCTTCTCGCCATCACGGATGGCCCTTCATGGCGTGGTTTGGGTCACTCGGATGTCATCCAGCTCGATGCCGGCCTCGCCGCCGTTTTGCATCCAGAGGAGTTTGTGCTTGGCGGCGTTGAAATTGGGTCGCGACAGCGTTTGGGACCATTTCTGGCCATCTGCGGTGATGATGACAACCTCGCCGCGAAAGACGATTTTCACCTCGCGCCACGTGTTGGCGGTGAGATCGACCTTTTCGAGCGGCAACATCTCGTTCAGACGGTAGGCGCCGCTTTTCTTGTCTGGAGGCCGGCCGTTTTTCTGACGAAGCGGATGATTGGCGTCTTTGGAGTGCGCATCGATCTGCAACTGCACGCCTTCACGCAGCAGTTTGACGCGCAGCATGTGGTCCTCGCTGCCGAAACCATCGTCGCCATCGACGAAGAACCACAGCCAGCCGCCCGCAGCGAGGTGACGGTAGCGAAACGAGATCGTGAGATCCTTTCCCTCGACCGGCAGATAGACCATCGGCGGATATTTGCCTCCGCTGGAACCGCGGGTCCATAGCACGCCGTCGCGCACGCTGGTGTTTTTGTTTGGGATCGGCGTCAGGAAGCGCTTCGCATCAAACGCTGACCCAAAGGTTTCATGAATCGGCTCGGCAGCAAAGGTGCTGGAGATGAGGAAGAGAGCAAAAAGCAGGCGCTGCATGCCGCTGGAACGTATGCGGCATGCGCAATCTGGCGGCTCAATCAAAAGCGAGCTTCTGCACGAACCAATACAACGCCTGTTTCCATTCCGGCGCGTCGTGGGCGTGGTCGGTGACGTGCCAGATGTGCGGCACGTTTTTGGCGGTCATCTCGGCATGCAGTTCCTGGCTGACGTGAAGGAGGCCGTCGCGGCTGCCGCAGGAGAGCCAGAGGAGTTTGAGTTGTTTCGCAGCAGCGGGATCAGGCAGGAGGTCCTCGATGCGTTTGGCGTTGGGGCCGGAGGAGAAGGCACCGAGCCACGCGAAACGATCGAGATGCGCGAAGCCGATGTTCATCGTCTGTCCGCCTCCCATGGAGAGTCCGGCGAGGGCGCGGTGCTCGCGGTCGCCCTGCACGCTGTAGCGTGATTCGATGGTGGGGATGATGTCAGCAAGCAGATCGCGCTCGAAGACGAGGAAGGCGGGGATGTGCGCGAAGATGTCGCCGATGGGACGGTCATCTTTTTGGGCGCGACCGTTTGGCATGACGATGATCATGGGCCGCGCCTTGCCGTCAGCGATGAGGTTGTCGAGCAGGATCTCCGGTTGCGCGTAGCGTGCCCACTCGGTCTCGTCGCCGCCGATGCCATGCAGGAGGTAAAGCACGGGATACTTCTTCTCCGTCGAGTAGCCCGGCGGTGTGTAAACATTCATCTTCCGCCGCGTGCAGACCGTTTTGGAGTCATAGCTGATCATCTCCAGCTTTCCGTGCGGGATGCCGTCGCGCTTGATGTCCCAGCCTGCGGGCGGCGCGGGGAAGGCAGGTTTGTCGTCGGGTTTGAGCTTGATGGCACTCCACGACTCACGCGGCTGCGGCGGGATTTTGCTGCTTGGCGGCGCGGTGGGTTCCTGAGCCAGCGCAGCGGCTGTCGTGAGCAGGAGAAAAGGGAGGACGGCTTTCATGCAGTTCAAAGATCACTTCTTGGCTGCTGGTGCCGCGATCTTCGAGACGACGACCGATGTGTCCGGTGCTTTGCCGGAGTAAAACGAGACGAAGTGAGTGTCTCCGATCACGGTGGCATTCGCATTGCCTGCATCGTAGGTGACCTTGCTTCCGGAGGCGACCGCTTCGGAGCCGGGCCAGCTGAGCGGATGGTCAAACACGCGATTCGGATCGACGACGCGACGCCGGAGAATGCCGCGACCGCGTTCATAGTAGTAGTTGCTCAGTAGTCCCGTTTTGGTGTCGAGGATCAGGCTCGGCGTGGAGGCGGCGACATCGCTGATGTTGGTGTGAGTGCGGGTCCACGTGGCTCCGTAATCGGTGGAGACGATTTGGAACTGCGCGGGACCCGTCTCCGTCCGCGCGATGGCGAGGATTTTGCCATCGCCGAGGTAAACAGCGGCGGGTTCGGTCGGCCAGTCGGGTTTCAGCAAGCCGGATTCGACAGGGGTTTGCGTCCACGTTTTGCCATCGTCGCTGCTGGTCATCGTGCCCCAGGATTGCGTCGGCTTGTCGCTGTAATCGCCGCCGAACCAAAGCGCCACGAGTCCGACTTTCGGCACGCTGAAGACGTCCGTGATCTGCATCGGGCGCACCGCGAGTGTGGGCGTGGCGATGAGCGTGAAGGTGACGCCGTCTGTGCTGCGGTAGAGATCGTGATGCCATTCGTTTTTGCCGATGCGGCGCACCCAGAGCAGCATCGCGCCGGTGGCATCGAGCCCTTTCCCGACTGCGACCTCGCCGTAGTCCTTCGCGTCGGCGACCACGGTCTCCGCCGTCCAGTTTTTGCCGCCGTCGGTCGATGTGCGTGCATACACAGCGCGATCATCGCTGGCGATGGTGTGGCCTTTGCCGCGGCCATACGCGCACACGAGTTTCCCGCCGATCGCCTGAAGCATCGGCCATGAATTGTAGCCGGGCACGTCCTGCACGACGTGGGGCTTCGGCAGGGCTTTCAAAGGCGTCAACTTGACCGCGGCCAGGCCCGTTGGCTTGGTGAAGGTATCGCCAGGATCACCCGGCTCCCGCTGGATGCGCACGGTGAGCGGCGCGTCGGGCACGACCTCGTAAAAGGATTCCAAAACGATGGTCCGCGAGTGAAACGGCGCGGCAGGCAGCGCGGTGCGCACCGTTTTGCCGAGCGCATATCGCTCCGTGAACGGCGCACCGTCCACCATCTGCGAAAGATGCACGCGATACACATCGGCAAACTCGGGACTCGTCGTCTCATCCGTCGTCGTCACGACAATCTCGACCTTCACCGCCGCGCAATCGCTCGGAAGCCCCGTCACCACACCCGCCACCGATTGCCCCACCGTCCCACCCGACAACGACCACACCGGAATGTGCGTGGAACCGCCCGACATGAGCACTAGCGAAGGTTGGCCCGTTGCGATGGACATCTGATTGGCATTCAGGCCGATGGGCGCCGCTTCGTTGCCGAAGCTGCACGCCGCGGTGGTGAGCAGGGTAATCGAAGTAATTAAGAGAGAGAAAACAGGGCGCATCATTGTGTGGGAACATTTGCGCAGGCTGACTCTCAAATCTCAACGCGCATTTGCAAAACTTTGAAACTCTGGCCTACACGCGCCAGGAGCTGCCGTCAGCACTTGGTTAGCTCACAGGATCGTTCTAGCGAACTGCGGATGGTACCTGTGAAACAATCCATAATTCTCAAGAGCGACTTCGCTCCGCTTTCTTTTGTCTGCTATGTTGTATCCAAGTGCGTTCCAAAGCTCGTCACCAGAGCGCTGCTTATCAGGCAAAAGCGGTGCTAATTTCATCACTTCGCGCAAACTTAACACAGGGAGTTCTATATGCTGGATTGTGGACCAATCAAAAGTTGCGAATTTTGCTGATGTAAACCGCTCAGCCACACTCTGACTCATGTTGCGTCCAACAACCATTCCTGTGAGGGTTAACATCTGCGTTTGGTCCTCGTAACAAATGGTGTGAAATGGTAAAAATTCTCGATCTCCAGCATCACGTGTGATGTCTTCAGCTGCTTCTCTTAACATCGAGAGGACTATACTCGGAAACTTATCGCGGTCATGAATCATCTCCTCAGCTTTGTTTCCAAGCACTTTCCCAAATACCCTTTCAAACTCCTGTTGGATGCCTTCCAACAAGCGCCTGAACTCTTCACTGTTTAGAAAAGGCTCATACCTTGAAGGAGCATAATCGATCTCAGCTCGAAGGGTAATTCGCACTATGCTATCGAGTGGCACCAAACCAATGACACGCTGAAATTCCTGAATTCGTGAATACTTCAAGTCGGTGTAGTCGAGCCAGAAAATATCTCTTTTTCCCGGCGCGTAATCATGAGTTAGAAAATCATCCATCGTGCCTGGGATCAAACGCAGGCGGCTCGAGAATCGATGAAGTTCTTGGCGTTGTCTTGTATGTGTACTGGCTTCAATTGATACCAACCTAACTTCTGGAAGGTATTCATCGAGCAGCTTTAGATCTTCAAGAAAAGGGCCTCCAAAACCGTAATATGTGAAGTCTGAGATCGGACCGAAATTTTCGCCTACTGAACGAAGCAGTTCGACCAAGAGAAATCGATCAACAGCTTTATTGGCCCTTAAGTGATAGGGAGGATGCTTCATGGCACGTCAATAGCTATGCCTTCTTATCTGCGACTTGCAGGGCTGAATCAAAACATTCTTCCCCGACCCTCTTTGGCATTTCTCGATCATCGAGATCCACACGGTTACCGAACAGAATTTTTGCGAGCTTTTCGACTTTTGCCCTCTCTCTTCGAAACGAAATTCTACATTCATCTGTCTCGTCAGCTTTTGGTCTTGGCAATTCTGGCTTATACTGATGGCCCTCGAGTCCTGAGCGCACTGGTGCCATGTTGAGGCTTTTTGAGGCTGCCTTGACCTGGGCGAAAGTCAGTGATGGAAGATCTTTGACCTGGGCTTTTGCCTCTGCCTCTCTGGCCTTCCAGTTGTTCGTGTAAGCAGTAAAGAGCTTCATTCCTTCGCGCATGCGATTCTTCACTTGAGCATACAACCGAGAAGATTGGTCAAGTCCACGTTTAGTCGTGGTTGTTGGCAAAGCGCGGGCATCGTTTGAGCGGAACTCAACAACTCCGGAGATGGCAATAAATTGAGTATGATACTGTGGAACGGTAGCCTCCCCCCAACCTGTCTGTTCATCTTTATTGCAGTACAGCACTACACGGTCATTACAAATCACTGTCCAGCCCGCATAGTCCGTAGAAAATCGATTTTCTTTCATATCTGCGGCGACTTGCTCTTCGCCGGGTATTGGATCTCGAAGTCCAACAGTGAGATAGACTTCTACTCCATCGACACTTGTCTGAAAGATGTAAGGGCGAACTCCGCCATCGGCTTTAGAAAAACGAAATGAGATTGGCTTCGGTGATACAGTGTTCGAGTTCACTTTAACGGTGAACCCTTTATGCAAGATCACCGCGTAGTGACTTTCGATCTTCCGAATCAGGTCTTCCTCGAATGATTTCAAAGAAAACCAATCTTTGATGCTAGGAAGCAGTTCGCTTATACAGATGGTCGTTCCTTCAACACTGAGGCCAGTCGTGGGTTGAGCTTCAAGGTGCCATGAAGTTTCGTCTTTGAACCATCTAGGCGTGATTGATACTTGGTAAGTATCTGTTTCGTTTTTTGTCGTGATTATGCACTGCCGTCCTATTTTGTAGATCGCCCGTTTCATCCCGATTCCGTATGTGCCAACAGTGGGTAGACTGCTGTCGGCCTGAATGATTCTTCCCTGTCTGAATGCACGGTTATGTTCTGACCAAGGAATCCCTCCACAATTGTCGGAAATAACAAAAGATTCACCCCCAAAAACTATATTGGCCTCGTATCCCTTGTAGGGTTCATCTTCGTCCGAAATGCCGACACGCCTCAGCACACCATCCACACAGTTGTCGAGCAGGTCTAGGATAGCGTCTTCCAGAGAAATGTCCCTTGTTAGCATCTCGACGAAGAATTCCTTCGTCGGGCTAGCGTCAACGCCCTCTTGATACTTATTTTTGCTCATGGCCAAATGTTGTGAGTATGATGTTTTTCAGTAAGCGCTCAGCCAGAATGGGGCTGACACTATTTCCGATCATTCTGAAGCTGTGCCACTTCGTTGCATCGAAGCGAAACCAATCAGGAAATCCTTGGAGTCTAGCAGCTTCTCGCGGCGTAATAACCCTTGGTGAGTTTGGGTGAATTGGACGTACCGCCTGATAGCTTCCGAGTTCAGGTCCAGTTCCTGCACGCAGCGTCGGGCAGAAGCCATCAAGCTTTAGTCGCACAGATTTCGAAACTGAATCTTTCCCGCCTGGCTTGAGCTTAGCGTACCGTTGCCTTACTTCTGGGCTGTGAACCGTTCCCAAGCATCCTGAAACCTCACGAGAGTCAGCTAGGCGTTTGAGCGATTCAGCGCAACCGACGCCTTTGGGGACTGCATCAAAAAGCCGCCGACCAAAATCCGTGTCGGGATATTCTGAAACTTTTCTCCATCCTTGGTCTTCACTTTGCCACTTCGCCCAAATATCGGGAAGGCCTGTCAATGCTTCCGCCACCCGAACCTCACTTGCGTCAGACTTTTTGAGCGCTGCCTCATCAGCAGGATCACTCTCATCCTTCAGGCAGCCCACAAACAAAACGCGACGTCTTGAAGTAGGTGCTCCGAAATCAGAAGCGCAGACTTCTATGCCTCGAATAAGGTGGTAGTCCCTTTCCACCTGTTCGAGCGCGGCATCGACGATGGGCTTGTAGTTCGGGTCGAGAATGCCCGAAACGTTTTCTGCCATGAAGAAGCGCGGCTTGATCTCAGAGATGAGACGAAAGTAATGCCCGAAAAGGGAGTTTCGGTGATCGGCTACGTTGCGATGCCCCATCGAACTAAATCCCTGGCACGGTGGGCCACCGACGATGCCGTCTGGCTTGGTGACAGACAGTTCCGAAAGAAGTTTCTCCCCCGTATAACCCGAGAGGTCAGCAGTGAGGTGTTTTGTATTCGGGAAGTTGCGCTTGTGCGCCTCCATGACTCGCTGGTTAAAATCTACCGCGCCGACCACCTCAAAACCGGCGCGCGCTGCTCCAAGGCTAATCCCACCGACCCCGGAGAAAAGGTCGATCACGGAGGGTTTTGTCTGACGGGAGGGCATTGTGCAAAATCAAAATCAGTCCAGAGGTTACGCCGCTGCAAGCGTAAATGACAATAGGAAACTCCATCACTCCCACGCCACCCGCAGATACTCCGGCGCGGGGCCTTTCCAGAGAGGGACTTCGTTGGCGGGGAGGCCGTGGTTGGCGCAGAGGCCGAGTTGATCGATTTCGGACCAGCTTGTCGGTGAGCCTTCGGCGGAGGTGAAGTCGCTCAATGAGAGCGTGAGCGTCTGTGGAGCGTCGGAACCTTGGATTTCGCGCTGGGAGACGAAGGTGCGGCGTTGGCCGCGGTAGCTGCGCCATTCGTTTTGCTGGAGGACGATGCTGAGGCGGTTGGTTTGCGGGAGTTTGAGGGTGATGTGCAGCTTGGAGCCTTCAGGGCCGCGCCAGAGGGGATCGGTGACTTTGCGCGTCCAGAGTTGCTGGTGCGTGGCGTTGCCGGCGTTGAGTGCATACCAGTCGCGCGTGCCGTGAGTGAAGTCGTCGATGAGCGTGGACGGTTTCGCGGTGAGTTTGGGGTTCGCTTGCTTGATCTCGTTGGCAGTATGCGAGTGGAAAAGGCTGCTGAGGCAGACCTCGGTGACTGGTGTGCCGTAGCCGGGTATCTGCGCGAGCGATTCGGGCTTTGGCAGCGTGTGGTAAACGTTTGCGAAGGCGAAGAGCGGCAGGTCAAGCGTGTGGATCGGCAGTTGAGCGATGTAGCCTTCAGATTCGTGATGGACCTCGGCACTGCGCCAGAAGCGGGCACGCGGATCGGGATCGACGCTGTAGTAAATCTCCACACGGGCCACGGGTAGCGTTTTCGCATCCGGCCGCACGCGCAGCATGGGCACGTCGTCGTTCGATTTGAGGCGGAGTTCGCTCTGCGGCGTGTCTGGCAAGGCAGGGCCGCCTTTGAGATGCTGATCAAACCACAGCGGCATCGTGATGGCGACCTCGGGCGTGAGGCGGTGGTTCATGTGTGGCACCCAACTGTATCGCGTGGGCTGTTTTTTGATGAGCGCGTTCGTGCGATACACATCGTCCATCCAGCCGTGGAAGTCGTTCGTGGCGCTGCGATGCAACACCGGGCACTGGATGAGCGGTGCGTAGCTTTCAAAGCTCAGCGTGCGCTTGAAAACCTCGACATCGCCTTTGATCCGGTCCTGCTGGTCCGTGCCGCCGATGAACGAATGCGGCTGCCAGCGCCAACCCTGACCGCCGACGCCGGGAACGGCGGCCTTCACCCGGAGATCGGTGCCCGCGACATACATCGTGAGGTTTCCGCCCATTGAGTAACCATGCACGCCGAGGCGCTGCGGATCGACCTGCGGCTGCTGTTCGAGAAACGTGAGTCCGCGACGACAACCGAGCGTGAGGAGATACCAGTTGTTGTTCTTCGGATGCTCACGGTCCTCGAAGACCTGCCCCGGACCAGGCAGCATGGTGCTGTAGCCCTGCACATTGAGCTGCGAGGGATCGACCGCGCCCCAGTCGGTGTTCGGATCGCCGGGTTCGGACTTCTCGCAGGTGTTGAACGGTGCCTTGCCCGTGCCGCTGCCGCCCCAGTTCACCGAGAGCGCCGCGTAACCTCGCGCCACGAGCAGCTTCACTTCGCTCACCGAGCCGCGCTGCCCGCCGCCATGGATGTGCATCACCGCCGGGCGTTTTTCCTTCGCACCCTCCGGAAAGCCATACACCGCCGCCATCCGCGCCGGATTGCCTTTGAACGTGCCGATGAAATACCGCACATGGCGAAACACTCCGCCGTCCCCCTTCCACTCGCGAATGACCTCGACCTCCAGCGGGTCCTTCCTCGGATCAAAATCGGCCCACAAATCCACCACCGACTGAGGCACGCCTTCGGCGGCAAAGAGCGAATGCAGATCCAAGAGCGAAAGCGAAGCAACAGCTCCAGTTTGAAGAAGGGTGCGGCGGGTGGTCATCGTGTGGTTGAGTTAGATACGCGATCAAGATGCTGTTTCATGAACGCAGCCGTCTTGGTCATGATCTCTTCGAGCGATGGACGCAAAGCACCGCCGAGTTCGCGCCAGTTGTGGCCGGAGTTTTCGACGATGAAGACTTCCACGGGCGCTTTTGCCGCATCGCCGCGTTCCTTTATATAATGAGCGTGATGCACGGGGATCGTCGGATCCTTGTCGCCCTGCATCATGAGCAGCGGCGGGCTGTCGGCATGCAGATAGGTCACGGGACTCACTTCGCGATAGGCCGCGAGTTTCGCTTTCTCATCCGCGCCGGTCTTGATGATGCGCGTGGCGAAGCGATCTCCCACACCCTTGCCACCCGGTGGCGTGAAAAGCTCGATCTTCTCGAAATCACACGGCCCATACCACGATATGCCAGCGATGAGGCGATACTTCGCGTCCGCGAGCGCCGGATCACCCGGGAACGACTCTGGCGGCGACAGCAGCAGCATCTGCGCGAGGTGTCCGCCCGCGGAATCGCCCCAGGTGAAGACGCGCTCGGCATCGAGCGAGAACTGCGTCGCGTTCTTCGCGAGAAACCGCAGCGCATCCTTCGCGTCCGTCACGCAATCGCGCACCGTGATGTTTCCTTCCTTCGTGCATAGGCGGTAGTCCACCGACGCCACGCAAAAGCCCTGCGCATTCAGCGCCTTCGCGCCCATGAAGCGCACCCCACGATCCCCGATGGTCTTCGTCCCCGCGGCCCAGCCTCCGCCATGGGTGAACAACACCAGCGGAACCTTTGCGCCCGCTTTTGGAGCGGCTGGATAGTGCAGATCAAGCTTCAGCGGTCCCTGCTCAGTCGTCTTGTAAACCACATCGAACTTCGTCGTGGTCGCTGCGGGTGCTTCCGCCTGTAACACGGCGAAATGAGCCACCCAAAAGGCGGCGATGAGTGAGAGCTTCGAGTGCATCGAGAGTGATTTTGTCATGAAAACGCCAGCAAATGTGTAGCAGCCGTCTCGGCCGCTACATCGGAGTCCAGAGGACTCCACCACATTCTCTACTTCGCTGCCGGCAACGCCTTCATGACCTCCTCCACGCACTTGTCGCCGAGGATTTGATAGGCGGGCGCATTCCAGTGGAACTTGTCTTTGCCGCCGCGGGCGAGGTCGAGCTTGTCCACGAGGAGGGCGTAGAAGTCGCTCACAGGCACGCCACATTCGGCCATGACTTTGGCGGCCATGCGGTTGTGCTCGATGATGGTGCCGTTGATGACGGGATCGAGCTTTTTGACGTCGCCTTCGAGCAGGACGGGCGTGCTGCTGGCCCAGATGAGTTTGGCGTTCGGCAGCTTGGCGCGGATGGCTTCGACGTAGCCTTTCGTCAGCGGCTCGAAGGTTCCGGGCTTGATGCGGCCCTCCTGCCAGCCGTGCAGGCCCAAGTTGAAGTGAATCACGTCATAAGGGCCTTTCGCGAGCACCTCGGGCAGGATCTTCGTGTTGAGATGCTCGGACTGGTTGTAGGGGTTCACCCAGGCATCGACGTAGGCCTTGCCGCCGAGCTTCTTGATCGCATGCGCCATGTAACCACTCAGGATGGAGTCGCCGACGAGCAGCACGCGCGGACGCTTCGGGTCTTTGATGGTCGCCTGGTTGAGCTTCCAGCCTTTGCCATCGGAATGCAGCCGTGGATCGGTCTCGACGGGCGTTTCGGCCGCGAAGGTGTGGAAAGCGAAAGCAGCGGCGAGGAGAAAGGTGAGGCGGTTCATGGTAGGATGGTGAGTTAACGATGCGGGGAGATTCCGTCTTTAGTTTAGGCAGGAGAATGGGGGCAGAAGAATGGATCGGATCATTCTCCTGCCCCCATTCTCCTGCCTACTTTCAGGCTGGTTCGGACAGATCATTCATTCACAGGGGCCAATACGACCTCCACCTCGCGATCTTCGCCCGCAGCGACATTGCAGACGATTTGCCAGCGCTGCGTCACGGCATCCCAATTCGTCTGCCAATGCGTGATTGGCTGGCCGTTCACGAGCACGCGATGGCCTTTCGGTGACTTCAGATTGGCGAAAGCGAGCGGCACATGCCCGAGTCCGCCTTTCACGAGGACTTGCGCACGCTGTTCGTCATCGACGGCGACGACGAGCGGGTAGCTTTCGGTGATTTCACCGCGTTTTGCGGTGGGCTTCAGCGCGTTGCCTTGGGCCTCGCGATGCACGGGACGCCAGGTGTCGGCATCGCGGGCGAGCATGTCATGCAGCTTGGCATCCGGACCGTAGTAAGCAGCGGCATCGGCGGGGAAGATGACGAGTTCCAGCTCGGCCTCGACGAAATCACCGGGCTGCAACTCGCTGATGCCAAGCGGTGGCGCGAGCTCGACGGCGATGCGGTGGTTGTTCTTGCCCCACTCGGTGCAAAACGTCGCGAGATGCGGCGCGGCGGGTTTGCCACCGAGCACCGCACGCCACGAGCGCACGATGAGGCCACGAGTCGCGGCAGCGTGGCCTTTTTTCAGCACCGCACGTTCCACGCCATGCAAGGAAACCCACGCACCCTCGCCAGCGAGAGGCAGCGCGGTGCGATCATACTCGTCCTTCGCGCGACGCGGCTCCCATTCCTCGCGCAAGCCGGTGACATCGCCGGTGGCCACGCGTCGCGCGGGCACGTCGTTGTAGAAATCCGCGCCGAGCTGAAAAAACGCGAGCCTTTGCCAGCGCACCGGCTTTCGCACGTCGTAGCGCAGTCGCAGAAAGGTGCGCAGATGATCGTTCGCCGCCGGCACGGACACATCCATGCGCGCCGCGATCTCGCCGCCGCTCGATTCCTCGCGGTAGCTCACGTCGGTGAGGCACGGACCTTGCGCTCGATACTCGGTGCGGGTGCCCTTCATCTCCTGATAGCGACCTTGCGCGTCCTTCCACATCAGAAAATCGCCGCCACCGCAGTTCTCGGCCCAGCCCCAGCGTTTCGCCTTCGCTCCGACGGGCAAGGTCATGAGCGGGCGCACGTCCGTGATGAAACAACGCCGCTGCACGCGTCCCGGCTCGAAGCAGATGCTCTCGCCAAAGCTGCCCACCGCCGCCTGATCCCAGAATTGATTGTGCCCCCAGCCGATGAGGCAGAGCTGCGCATGCGAGGCCGCGCACAAGCCGCCGTAACGGGCATGCACCATCTGGAAAACGAGCTCGCGTCGCGACTTCGGCGGCACACGCACCCATGCGAAACCATGAAACCACTGCCCGTCATGCTGCAGCCGGCCCTTCTCCACGCGGATGTGCCAGTTCTTCGAAATCTGCACTGGAATGCCCGTCGGCGTGCCATCGACTTCGCAAAGCATCGGCGTGAAACCCGTGATCGGCAGATGCTTCTCCTGAGTGAACATCAACCGCGCCATCGTGGGCTCATCGGTGTCGTTGCGCAGCGTCACTCGCCAGCGGTCGATGCGATCCAGATGCTCCTCCGGGTAATACGTGCCGCCCGCATTGCTCCACCGTTCCTCCGGCAGCGCCAGCCGATGACAACCCAGCGCCTCATCCCGCGTCACCGCCAACTCCGAATCCACCACAGCCTTCGAATCACTCGCGACCACCTCCAGCAGCACACTGCGACTGCCGCTCACCTTTTTCCCGCCATGTCGCAACTCCATCACCGCCTCGCTTTCGCTCTCCAGACGAAACGCGAGCCTGTCCGGCCACGCGCTGATCTCCAGCTGCACCGTGCCGTTGAAGGCATTCCCTTCCGCATCCGCCAACGTCAGTCCCTCGATCACCACGCGCTGAAAAAAGCGCCCGCTCTCCACGAAGCGCACCGGCTGCTGCCACTCGTCCTCGGGTTGCGTGTGCCCGTTGCAAACATAGCGCCGTCCCTCCGCGATCACCGCACACTCCCACTCGCCCTCCACCGGCCGCACGCGTCGCGTGTCGAAAAGCATCGTCTGCTTCCCAAACTGAAACCCGAGGATCTCTTCCTTCGTCCGCTCCGCTCGCTGAAACATCTGCGGCGGCCCATTCACCCACCAAAGCCCCGTTTGATCCTCCACCCGCGGCATCCAATCGACCAGCGACGGCTCGGCCGCGAGGGTGATTGAGGTGAAAAGAAGGAGAAAGAGGCTGGAGAGTGTCCGCATGCCTCCACTCAACGCGAGGACGGCCCCGTTTTCCATATCAGTGATTCCTGCTGGCCCACGCGCACCACGGTGCCCCAGTTTCGCCAGCAGAGCTTCACTGCGGTGTCGGCCGGTCCACTCGACATCGTTCACATTGCTCAGATAGTAGCCCGGCTTCGATGGGTCGAACCAGTTCGTCAGCGACTCCGTCAGCGTCTCACTACATCGTCCGCAGTTAGCAGATGCCTCGGCAGATCGGCCACGCGCTCGCAGCCGATTTGCTCCATCACCTGCTGGAGCTGGCGTTTGAGCATCAGCATCGTGTGATCGCCGCCACGCTGACCGAGCGCACCGACGCCATACATGAAGCTGCGGCCCATGAAGACAAACTTCGCGCCGGAGGCCAGGGCGCAGGCCACATCGGGGCCGCTGCGCACGCCGCTGTCGAGCATGAGTGTGGTGCGGTGCCCAAACTCGCGGCTCAGGGCCGTGAGCGAACGAATCGTCGAGTCGCCTGCATCGAGCTGACGGCCGCCATGATTGGACACGATGAGGCCATCCGCACCGAGTTGCAGCGCCAGCTCCGCATCCTCGGGTGTGACCACGCCTTTCACCACCAGTTTGCCCGGCCAGCGATCACGGATCGACTTGATCTTGTCCGCGGTGAGGCGTCCGGAGAAGGTCTTGTTCATGAAGAGACCGAGGTGCTTCATGTTCAGCCCCTTCGGGATGTAGGGCTTCATCGTTTTGAACTCGGGTGCGCCCGCCGTGAGCTGCCCGAGACACCACGCGGGCCGCGTGATCATCTGCAGCACATTGCGCAGCGACATGCGCGGCGGGATGGAAAGGCCGTTGCGGATTTCCTTGGGCCGGTAGGCAAAGGTGGGCGTGTCCGCCAGGATGACCAGCACCGGAAAGCCCGCCGCGCGCACGCGGTCCAGCAGCTTGTCACGCAGGTCCACCTCCGCCGGGTGATACAGTTGAAACCAGGCCTTGCCGCCCGTGATCTCGGCCACTGTTTCGATGCTCGCCGTGGCCACCGTGCTGAGAATGAAGGGCAGCTCATGCTGATGCGCGGCCTTGGCCAGGATCTCCGTCGCCCGCGGCCACATCAGCCCCTGAAGCCCGATGGGGGCCACGCCAAACGGCGCCGCATAGCTCTGGCCAAACAACTCCGTCCGCAGGCTCGCTCCGGCAAAGTCCCGCAGATACCACGGGCGCAGCCGCACCTCGCGAATCTCCTCCGTGTTGCGGCGGAGGTTCACCTCGGAGAAGCAGCCGCCCTCCAGGTATTCGAAGGCGAAGCGTGGCATCCGTCGGCGTGCCCGCTCACGCAGGAACTCCACGGAAGGATGCTCGGAATCGAAGGCGGCAGACTCGGCTTTGGGGGCGGATGGGGCACTCATGGCTTCACTCAGGCAGGTTGAAATCAAACACCACGACACGCTCCAGGCACGGCACGACAATCGCCTTCACCTCCTCATGCACCGGATGCGGCAGATACTCATCCCGCGCCTGCGGACTGGCGAAGGTCATGATGAAACCATGCGTGTAGCCATCATTGAGGCCCTCCGCCGAATCATACGGCCCCCAATGAAAATCCAGCAGCCCCGGAATGCGTCCCACCATGCCCGCCATCGCCTGAAAGCATTCCGCGATGCGGGTTTCGGTGATGTGCGCTTTGAACTGGAAGCAGCCGTAATGTTTGACCTGGGGCATGGGCAGATGAGTGGGTGAGTTTTCCCCTATACGCCAGCACAACCCACCGTCCACCACGCCTCAACCCACGAAAGCCTGCCTGAAACACACGTCGCGGGCGGGGTGGGGCGATTTTCGCCGATGAGGCAGAGGTTCGACAGAAGAATGGGGACAGGAGAGCCGAGCAAAGCGAGACCGACAGCCGAAGGCTGCCCGCAGGGAAGCGAAGCGCATCAATCAGAATCAGATCATTCTTCTGTCCCCATTCTCCTGTCGATAAACCTCATCGCACCGCCCCAGGTCGGGCATCGCAACAAAAAAATTCTCAACTTTATGCTTCACCGAACGCTGGGGATTCCATTATAGCTTTCTCACCTATGGACTCCAAGACTCAAAATCATCTCAACATGGTTCCACCTGTATCAGCGTCGCTCAGGACAATGCCTTCATCGAAGCCTGGAAGCGCGCCCGCATCATCGTGGATGTGGGTGGTAGTCAAGCCGGAGGCGAGAGGCGAGAAGCCAGAACCGTCACCTGCGCCAGAGCAGCCGAAGTGAATCTAATATCTTATGAAAAAACGTGCATTCATCAGCTTCGACTACGATCACGATTCAGATTTGAAGGTGCTCCTTGTCGGCCAAGCCAAGAATCCTGACACCCCATTTGAGATCGCAGACTTCTCCATCAAAGAAGCCATTGCTGTGGACTGGAAATCGAAGGCAAGGACACGTATCAAAGGATGCGATGTGGTCGTGGTTATCTGTGGCGAATGGACTCACACTGCCAGCGGCGTATCAGCTGAAGTTGAAATGGCACAAGGAGAGGGCGTGCCATACTTTTCGCTCGCAGGCCGAAGTGAACGTATATGCCAAAAGCCGACGTCCGCTTACTACAACGACAAGGTTTACAAATGGACTTGGGACAACTTGAAGCTCCTGTTCAATGGCGCGAGATAACTCACTATCTTAGCTAAAAGAACAGAACACCACTACCATCATGGGCGCATACAATCACGACTTGCTGCTGGACGAAGATTCCGTTGAGAAGTTTCCACATATCAAGGATATTCTTTGTGACCCTGTTCTTCAAGCGGAGTTCAAGGTGCACGACAAAAGAGCGAAGCGTGCCAAAGGGTGGTTTCACGGTCTTGGCGTTGCAGCTCTTGTGTTGGGGATCCTCGGATTGCTCCTTGCTCTTGCGGAAGTATCATCTCCCGCATTCCATTTAGCTGTGTGGCCCAAGTGGATGAGCTTAGTTGGACCGTGTTCTGCGCTTATGGCCATCTTCATTTACTTCGCCAGTCAGTTGCTTCGACTCCGTGAGAAATGGCTAGCCTCGTTGTTTGCCCGTGAACGGATGCGGCAATGGCATTTTCAGCGCTTTCTAGACGGCAAAACCGTTAGCCAACTTGGAGAAGCGGGGGAGCGTCATCTTGCTCAAGCAGAACTACAGCGCAGATGGGCATTGTTCCGGGATAGTCTCAACCGTGACCCAGGAGGCGCGATGGATGCTTATGTAAAGAGAAAGGAAGACTTTCCAAAGTGGGACCACCCACAAACCGACTACAGACCGGGTTCTGTTGCCGAAGAGGTATTCACAGCCTTGAGTGACCTTAGGCTCGAACATCAAGTTCAGTTCTCGGTCAAGAAGACGTTGCCTAGTGGCCATGAAATCACTCTCCCACCGAACGAGCGGGACCGCATTTCGGAATGGCTAGCTAGATCGACGTTCATCGCGGCTATCGCCTTGGCTGCGTTGCAAGTTCTTTTATATAGTTACCTTGCTACAATCGAGCACTCATCCCATGCAGCTAAGCTAGAGGAGTTGGGGGTAGGATTGAACGTGCTAGCGGTATTGTTTGCGATTCTGAGTGCGGGCATCCGCGTGTATCGGATCGGCTATACGCTTCCTGGCGAGTCCGAGTCCTACCAGCACTACCTCGAGCGCTGCGAAATTTTCCTGCGGGCATGGGAGCACACTGCATTCGACAAGCAAAGCAAGACTCTTGATACCACCGAACTCCTCAACCTCGAGATCGAAGCCTATCGTGAATTGAGGCACTTCCTCACAATCAAGAGAACGGCGAGCTTCTTGTTCTGACATGTGAGCCAGCATCTATGCCCTAAACAAATATGCATGAAGTCGCTTTCAATCGCTCAGTCTTTATAAGTTCCACCAGCCGTGGATTAAACTCCTACCGGGAGCAGATCGTTGAGATGCTTAGAGCTCACGATATTGCGGCTATCGAACAACGGTCCTTCAAGCCCGAACAAGAGGACGCGCTAAAGTTGATTAACAATGCAATTCTGAGAGCGACCGGAGTCATTTGCCTTGTCGGGCCCTATTTCGGTGTTCCCAAAGACAAGATGAACGAAGACATGTCGCCCAGGCTCTCCTATACACAGTGGGAGTGTCTGCTCGCCATGCGGCTTGGGCTGAAGCCTCTCATCTATGTGCTTGAAGATGCCTTTTTCGAAGACCAGGGGGGAATTCAAGACGAAGCGGAATTGTATCCTGAACTGCCCGATTCTCTCTACTTCAGAAAGTGGCAGAACGACTTTCGCAAGCACCTCGCGATTGACTGTGGTAGAGGCTCCATCAAAACACCGTCTGAACTATGGCGACGGTTGGCAATGATCAATTGGGAGAAATGGCCTACAAAATGAACGATCAAGAAAAATCAGAACCAACTTCTGAAGCGGCGAAGGACTCTCCGGCTGAGGACGCCAAGCAGTCAACACCTTCCAGCCAGGGGGGGCTTCCCTCAAATGACACCAAAGTAAACGATGGTGGAAACCCAGCCAGTGGCCCGGATAAGCCATATGACTATGCTGGGATCCACGGCCAAAAACGAAATGACGCTGATGCCGAGAAGGACATTGAGAACGACTATCTTGAGAAGCTCTTCGCTTCACCCCAACCACCCCGTGACATTGATGCCTCTCCTTTCGTCTCAATTCCTGATTGGGAGTCTGCGAAAGCAGACTTTGCACACACACGTTGCATAGTGATTCACAGCACTGGCCTACAGATGGAGGCAGCCGCCCACTTGATGGCGCGAACCCAGGCAATGACTGTTTACGAAACTAACGCCAAGAAGGCGGGACCTGGATTCACGAGTGACATTCTTCGCATACTTTGTAGCGCGGCGATTGAGGGTTCCGCCTGTGTGATCATGAGTTACATCGGCAATGAGAAGTCATTCGAGGCTACATGCCGCAATATCTCGAAGGCAGTCGCGCATGTAAATGACAACGGAGATCGCACTTGGCGCTCAAGCCGGTCATTCATTATTTATACCCATTCGAAAGGTGTCGAAAAACTAGTCGCAAATAACAGTTGGTTCGAGAATATTGCCCTGCTTGAGATACCAGACACGGCACGGGAAGCTAAGTCTGCGGGCTACAATTCGCTTCGCACTGTCGTCGATGGTCTCCACGAGACTCCGCCAACTGACTTTGCTGAGATTGTAGCTAGGGAACGTGAAACCTATATCCCGTTTATATTGACAAGGATAGCTGTGTTGTTCCCGAACCTGACTACCACCAATTTTGAACGACTTGTCGATCACATTTTGGGAACACGCGAAATCGAAGTTACGCCTGGCACCAAAGAATCAGATGCCCGGACTGCGGGAGCAAAAAGCCTCTGGAGATCGGCAAAACCATACTTTGAGAAGCAAGCAGGCTTAGTCAGGGCATCACTGCCGGGAGAGCCTCAGCGATTTCGATTCTGGAGCAAGGAAATGGAGGACAAGGCAAATGCATGGGGGTGGGAAGATCCAGAGGCGTTGTTTTTTGTATTCTCAGATGTGTCAGGCATGAACATTCTCTTTGGAGAACACGTTGGACGAGAAGATGAGGAACTCTTCAGCGGATATTTGGCGGCTGCGGTGCAGCTGGCTATTCGTGCTCCCGGGTTGTTTGGTGCGCGTTGGCTTGAGACGCTGGCACGAGATTACGCTGCTTGGGTCCACCTTGAAACCGACCAGCTTACCGCCAAGGGGATCGACATCTTTTCGCTGCTCGGGCAGTTGGTTAAAGCTGCTAAACAGCGAAAACTCTGGGGACGTTTTTCGGAGCGGATGGGTGAACTACTAAATCAACTGTTTCGTGATGGCATCCCGGCCTTGGTTGACCAGTTTATGGATAGGCTCTTCAAGCAGGGCCTTCACGGACTGGCGTTGCTGGTAGCGCTAAACATAACGGAGGCACGAGAGGAGTGGCTTACCGAATGGATGAAACGTGTGATGAACGAAGGCGATGCAGATGATCGGAGGACCGTAATCTACCAAATTGTGCGTGAGATTTGTCGAGGGACAGACTCGGCAGCGCCGCGCCTTCAAGCTATCTTGGATTGGTCCGTCTCCAAGAATACAAGTGTTCAAAGAGCAGCATACAGCTTTCCAGCAGTATTGATCGACTTTGTAGATGGCAAGGAGTTCGATCCGAATTCGGACACGTCCCCGCTCGTGCGGGCTATGACCTCGCCCAGCCCTGTGAAGGAAACGGTGCAGGGACTTTGCGAGCATCTAATGAATGCCAAGTTTTTCCCTTCGGGCGCTGCGGAGTGCCATGACGGAAACGAACTGGACGCCGTCGCCATCACGCTCTTCCAATTTGCCAATGGCTTGCCAAACGGCCAATTGCTGACAGCGCTCAAATTGGCGAGGTTCACCATGAGTTGGATGAAGTTGCGCGAGCAGACTGAGGTTCGCAAATGGTGGCAGGGCTTCGCTGACTACCTAGCTACTCAAAAACGTGCTATCCCTATAACTGCGAGGGAAGAGTCAAAGATGCGACTCGCTGATCTGGATCGCAGATACTCCATTTGCAAGACATTGATCCGCCATTGAATTCAATTTTACCACACCTGTTATGCCCCAGAACACCATCTATTTAGTCCGAAAGGGAACCGAGCTGCGCGATGCAGAGCGCGAAGCGCGCATCCAAATTACTCCTCCAGCGAATACGCTCGTTGAACAAATCCTTCCGCCGATTTTCAGTCGGCAGGCGTTTGTAGTGCCTCATGGCTCACTAGCTGTGCCGCTCGATCTGGACGGACTTCCGCTTCGTGCGCGAATCAAGGAGACCGGTGATCAGGTTCAAATTTACCCGGAGTTTCGAATCACCGGTGTCGATGGCGACGAAGGAGGCAAGCAACTCGCGCGAGCGGTGTTTCATCGGTTTGATGAACAACTGGTGGTCATTCGTGAACGGCTCGATGGAATATTCCGTTCGCGCCTCGGTCAACAACCTGACGCCACCGAATTGGAGGCCATTGCATCCAGCTCTAATCATGCGTCAGAGCCAATAGTTCGCACAATCCGAATGGAATTGGGATTGAAGGTAGAGTGGACGCTTCAACCAGAGCCACAAACTGCCACTTGGCTTCAGAAACTTGCCATCTCGACCCCGATCTCGCGAACATTGACGTTCAACAAGGAGCTTCCAACAACAGAGTTTAAGCTAACCTTTACTGTCACCGTGGAGCGTGCCGATCTAGCCCATGTTCATCGTGTCCAACGAAGAGCTTTGCAGAATCTGACTCCCGACCAGGAAATTCAGAGGTTGGAGGCCAGGGTTTATGAAATAACGAATCCAGCGTTCCGGGCCATTTGGACGGGAATCAATGTGTGGAATGGCGACATCATCCGGGAGCTTGCGAAAGAAGGGTTCGGCTCAGTAGTCGCAAGAAGAGTTTCGAACGAGTTTGGCTATCAGGTGCGGTTTTCGGACTTTACCCCAGAGCCAAATGCCGCTGTGTTGCAGGCACTGAAGCAGGTGTCACCCCAAGCGATGCTCTTGGAAATTCACCAGGGTCAACAGAAGCTGTATCTTGAACTTCAAAAGACACGCCAGGAGACTCTGCTCGCGAACGAAGGCAATTTTGAATCAGTGAAGGACTTGGACGAGCGCATTGCGCGGGCGAAGCAAGAAATGGAGACCTCACGCACGGAGCACCTTCAGGGACCGCAACAACAGATACAAATGCTCGAAGGCGTGAAAGGAGGTGTGGGTGAGGATCTTCGTCGGAAGTTTCGCGATGCACTATTGCTGGAGGACTCATCCGGTGATGAGGACAAGTATCGACCACGTTCTTGAGGCCTTGCTATGGCAACCGTTTCCTTCAGATGTCAAAATCAGCAGTGCCGGGACTACATGAAGCGAGTCTCGGCAGGGGACGAATTTGTATGTCGCTGGGACACCTGCCGAGGAAAGGCGCTTTTGCGTGGAGAATATGTGGAGCAGGAAACTCCGTTTTGGGCTAAGCAGTCCTTCTTGGCGAGCCTTGCTGGGTTGTTTGCGATGGCTTTTGTGGCGTATGTTTTTTTGCGACCGGCGCCCCCTCAGCCTCCCGTTCAAGTTAGCGTCACGATTCCGCCAGGCTCGATTCAAGTGGTGAACAACACAAAGACACAAGAAGATGAAACTAGTGCGAAAAAGCCTATTGAAACACCCCCATCTCCGAATCCTCAGTTTGAAGTTGAGACGCTTGTTGCATGTGCAGATCGGATTTTGAGTCAGTTTCGCAATCTGCACATTGCCCGTGCCACCTCATCGACAAAGTTCCTCAACGGACAACGGCAAACCGCGATTGATAGAACTGCGGATGAAGCTCTGGAACAAATTAAACTCACCTATCAGCAGGAAAAACTTTTCGAGGACAAGGCGAAGGAAATCGAAGGGAAGATCGAGGCCGAACTGACATCCTATATGTCCTGTATGGAACGAATGAAACTGTTCACTAGCGGCGCGGTTTCAGATGCATTCGAGGCAGTCACGTCACAACGAGCAGCTCTTCCCACAAGCAGGTCGACCCCCGTTGGACTTGCACAGCAGCATTGGTCCAAACACATGACCAGAGAGCAGATCAAATCATCTTTCGAACAACACTCCGAGTAACAAATCCCCATGAATCCTCCTTCCCTTCGTGCTTTTCTCCTGCTTGGGACTTCCTTAGCGCTTTCTGTCTTCATCACCTCGTGCGCCATGACCGGCGATCCCATGGAGGACACCATTTTCTTCAGTCGTCAAATGGCGGATCAGAGGCTCGCGCAAAAGCGCTACGAGTTGGGGCAGGAACAGAGGGCAACCGAAGCTGAACAAATTCGCTCCCGGACGTTAAACCAACAGATCTCCAGCGAGAGGGCTGCCAAGCAAAAGAATGACAGCGATGCTGCCGATTTGCGATCTAAGATAGGACTAGCAGAGGCCGAGCTGGCAAAGGCGGAGCAAGATGTTGCCGATGCGGAAAGCCAGGGGGGCGTTGACCGTGCCGCTATCAAGCGACGAGACGATTTACAAGCAGAGGTAAATCGGCTCACGAAAATCTTGCACCGTCTGCTCAGCATAGAATAGCATCCTCCAGTCCCATGAAAACAAACACCCTCATCCGCATCGTGTATCTCCTCTGCCTTGTGAGTTTGGCCTCTTGTGTCGCCCCCGGCAATCCGGCAGTTCGAGAGGCACGCGGAAAGTTCAATTCACGCAGGACGATCGCTCAAGGAACAATTGGAGGGGCATTGCTCGGAGCTGCGATTGGTGCGGCCATTGGTGCCACCCAGGGAAACGGAGATCGAAATGACATCGCACGCGGGGCTGCCTTCGGGGCACTCGCCGGGGGAGTGGCGGGGAATGTGTATGGGCGGAACGTCGCGCAACAGCGTCAAGCGTATGCTGTTCGCGAAGGAGCGCTTGATAATGCGATTGCGAACGCATCCTCAACGAGGAAAGCTGCGTCGGAGTTCAACCACGCACTTGCTGGCCAACTGAAGAAGGCTCGGGCCGACAAATCCACCACGGCTGGAACTGTAGCTGATGCCCAAGCGGTCCTTTCTTCTGTCAATCGTGAGATTGCAAGGCAGAGAAGCGCACTTGATTCCGCAAGAACGGCCGGGTTGTCGACAAGGGATCAGCATCGACTTCAAACGGAGATCAGCGGCCTTGAAGGCGAGCGACGGCAGTTGCAGTCCAACATCGACAGACTTGCCGCACCTGCGTCGCCTGCAGGCCTGGCTGGGGCACGCTGAATAATTTTAGATTCACGGAACATTCAAAGGAATGTTCCATGAAACCATCGAAAGATTGACAAAGTTTTTGCCAGCCATCACCTCACCATCCCAGGCTTAAGTCCAACCGCCTTCCCATCGCTCGCCTTGCTCAGCGGATTGTCCGCAGCGGGGATGAAGTCTTTAAAGTCGAGCGGAGCCAAGGTGCTGCCGGTTTGGTGGAGTTCGGTTTCGCGCCAGGCGGTTTCGATTTTTCGCCACTCGGGGTTTTCGCCGTCGTTGCGGGGGACGAGTTGCGGGGCGGCGGGGATCGCGGGATTGCCGGTGCGGCTGGTTTGATCCTGTCGGAACTTCGTTTGCAGGTCGGTGAGCAGGAGATTCTCGCCGCGATACATGGCGGGGTCAGCGTGGCCGACCTGCTGGCCGTGGATGAAGGCGGTCTCGACGAGGTGACGCTCCGCGCCGGGGATGCGGGTGTGGAAGACGTTGTGGTCGGAGCGCAGCGCGTCGGCGTGCCACACGCGGAGCAGGGCGTTCTTCACTTTCGACGGGATGCTGTCGCAGACGAGGTTGTGATGGAAGTGCAGCAGCACATCAGGCGTGTCCATGTGCGCGGTGAGGGCGCGGAGGAAATTGTTGTAGAAGACGCAGTGACGCACGGTGAGGTCGGGGCAACTGGCGGCACCAATCGCCTCGCCCATGCCGCCGATGAAGACGCTGTTTTCGATGAGCAGGTTCGTGACTTTTTCCGCGGCAATGAGCGTGCCGACGTAGCCCTCGAGCTCGCGTCCATCGTGAAAGCAGCGGCGGATGACATGATGCGAGCCGCCAGTGATGCGGATGATCGGCCCCAGCTCCGGCGCGAAGCGGAAATGGCGGAAGCGCAGGCCGTCGAGGATGATGTGATGCTTGTGCGGGAGGATGAAGGCGGTCGCGCGGAAGCGGTCGCTGCCATCCATCCACACGATCTCGCCGGGCGCGGCCGCAAAGGTGATCGGCGCACCGGCATCGCCGCTGCTGCGGATGCGCACGGTTTCCTCATACACACCGGCGTGAATGAGCACCGTGTCGCCCGCACGCGCGGCATCGGCGGCGGCGGAGATCGTGGGGAAATCGCCGGGCACATGCAGCGTGCGTGCCGGTGCTGCGGCGGTGGCGGTGGTGACGGTTTGCGTTTCGGAAACGGCCTGCGTTTTGTCCGCAGGCGGCTGATGCGTGGCAAAGAGCCGCTGCTCGTCCTTGCGACGCGAGGTGACGCGAAACTCGTAGGCCTTGCCCGGCTGCAATCCGCTCAAGCTCACGCTGTGCTGGCTGCCGCGTGGCGTTTCGATTTTGCTGTCGCCCCATTCGAGCGTCGTCTCCGCGGCCTGCGTGGGCGTGCTCCAGTCCAGCGTGGCCGTCGTGGACGTCACATCATGCACGGCGACCTGGCTGATCGGCAGCGGTCGCGTGCGACTGAGCCGCAGAAACGGCCCGATGGTCGAGCCATGCAGTCCGCGACCGATGAGCGGCGAGTCGTCGGGCAACACATCGCCTTCAGGAGCCGTGGTGACGTTCGAATGCACCCACAGGCCGTTTTGCGACGCCGCATCCATCTGGCGCTCGGCGATGATGTTCGACACAAAACTGCCTCCCGGCGAGTTTTCGACGCGCAATGGCCCTCGCAGCCAATTGTGCGCCACATGCACCTTCGGCGACTCGCGGACGAAAAGCCCGCCCAACGTGCAAAACTCGATGCGCAGGCCCTCGCAGCCCGAGAGGACCGCTTTTTCGCGAATGTGCAGTCCCTGCAGCCGCACGCCGGGCGCGTCCTTGATGAGCACATCCTTCACCACGACGCGATCATGCCCATGGCGACGCACATCCGCCTTCGCACGCGCCACGAGCGTCTCCTCATACTCGCCCGCCATGAGATACACCGTGCCGCTGGCCTTCGCGGCATGCGCAAGCGTTTTCCACGGCTTCGCCTTCGTGCCCGGATTCGCATCATCGCCGCCGGGCGACACAAAGAAGACCTGCTCCGTGCGATAATCATGATTCAGCACATCCGCAAAACGCGCCGCGTCCGCTGGCGTGGCTCCGGCGGGCAGTTCGATGTTCTCCGCGCCCGGCGGACGGTAGAACTTGCGACCGATGCACACATTGCCGCGCTGCACCGCATCTTTGAGATCACCTTTGATCATGATGCTCGCGTTGATCGCGAGGTTGTCGATCATCGCGCAACCATCGCCACCGCTGTAAAACGTGATGTCATTGCGGCTCGTGCTCGCGTCCGGCATGTGACCCTCCACGCGGTTGCGCTGAAAGGTCGTGCCCGCCACGCCCCAGCCGACGATGTTGTTGCCGATGTCCACATGCCGCGACCAGTTGCCAAACGCCGTGCAATCCTCCACCACGCAGCCCTGGCCTTTGCCGAGCAGATGAAGGCCGCCACTGTTCAGATACGCCGTGCAGTTTCGCACGATGCAGCTCTCGCAGTCCTTCAACATCAGCCCCCAGCGCGTGCGCGAGCCCTGCTGCACCTCGTAGTCGCGATGGCTGAAGCCGGTGAACGACAGCCCGTCGATGATCACATGCTTCGAGCCCGTGAGCAGCAGCCCGTTCGCATTCGTGACCGACGCGCCCATCGCATGACACACCGGCGGCAGCGAGTCCGACGTGTGCACATACAGCCGCCCGTTTTTGTCATCCTGATGATAACTCATCAACGACGTCTCCACCTCCGCCGCGCTCATCTTCGGCTCCAGCGTGCGAAACGTGCTGCGCTCAAACACCGACTCCGCCTTCTGTGTCATCTCCGTCACAAAAACATCCCGCAGCCCCGGCGCGGCCTTGAAGTCCCCCAACTCCACATCCCCCCGCATCAACACACTCCCCGCCCGCCAAGCGCGAATCGTGATCGGCGCCTCCGCCATCCCCACCAATGTGCCCGACACCACCTCCCGATACTCCCCCGGCATGATCGTGAGCGTGTCACCCGCTTTGAGCGCCGCCACGCCCTCGCCAATCGTTTTGAAGCCGCCTGGGCCGACGGTGAGTTCGGCGGCTGAGGCGCAGGAGATGAGAAAGCAAAGTCCGAGTCGAAGCATGGGGCGAATACGCCAATCGAAGGGCGATTTCGACGACTAACCGGGACGATCCCCACCTTGACGTCGATTGGTTGGAGTCGAACTGTCGAGACGTTTCCTGATCCTTCTCTTCTTTCGCCATGTCTTCCAAAAAGCCGGCCAAACCAAAGCCCAAGTCACCGCCTGAAAGCCGAGGCTCTCGCGGCAGGATGCGCGACGGAGCCCTCTTTCCAGCTCCTCCGTCAAAGGCCGACCTCCCCGTCAGCTACGCAGGCACCTTGCAGGAGATCAAGAGCCACCTCCGCCATGCCCGCGTCCGCGCTGTGCTGGCAGCGAATCCCATCGTCATGGAAGCCTATTGGCATACAGGCAAGATCATCCTCCAGCGCCAGGAAGAGGCGGCCTGGGGTGCCAAGGTCATTGATCGTCTGTCCGCCGACCTGCGAGAGGAGTTCCCGGACATGGGCGGGCTATCCTCGAGGAACCTGCTGTCCATGAGTCTTTTCGCTGAGGCGTTCCCGGACGGCCCAATTGCGAAACAAGCTGTTTCGCAATTGCCTTGGGGCCACATCGTCCGGCTCCTCCAGATGGTCAAAGCCCCCGCCGCGCGGGACTTTTACATCCGCGAGGCCATCACCCACGGCTGGAGCCGCAGCATCTTGGAAATGCAGATTCAGGGCCAGCTCCACCTCCGCGCTGGCAAGGCCGTGACCAATTTCGCCCTCACCATGCCGCCTGCTGACTCGGACATGGCCGCCCAGCTTTTCAAAGACCCCTACCTCTTTGACTTCATCGGCACCGCCGATCCCCGCCGCGAGGCCGAGGTCGAGCAGGCGCTCATGGATCACGTCCAGAGCTTCCTCTTGGAGCTGGGAGCAGGCTTCGCCTTCGTCGGCAGGCGTGTTCATCTGGAGGTCGGCGGCGATGACTTCTATCTCGACCTTCTGTTCTACCACCTGCGCCTTCGCCGCTACGTCGTCATCGAGCTGAAAGCCCGCGCTTTCCAGCCCGGCGATGTCGGCCAGCTCAATCTTTACCGCGCCGCCGTGGACGATCTCCTGCGACATCCCGAGGACCAACCCACCATTGGCCTCCTGCTCTGTCGTGGCAAAAACAAGCTCGTCGTCGAGTATGCCCTCAGCGGCCTGGATCAATCCATCGCCGTCGCCGACTGGAAGAAGCACATCACCGAGACCCTGCCCGCCGAGTTCCAAGGAAGTCTGCCGACGATTGAGGAGATTGAGGCGGAGTTAAGAGAGAAACTGACAACAGATCGGCAGTGAGATGAATCATCAACCACATAGAAACTGAGCCTCGGCGTCTGGGAGCGGATCAACAACCCTGAATTTGATTCCCTCGAACTCGAGGGAATTAGAAATGCAGCCGGCTGGAACAACTTCTTCCTCTCCGCCAAGAAATGGATTGATCTGACTGTAGCCAAGGGCCTCATCGCCAGTGCTGGATGCGTTTCCAAAAAAGCGACCTGCGCGCCTCATGTCGCTTATCTCTTCAAAACGATCCGCGCCGAGTGAATGTCCCCATATAGCTCACCCGTCGAGCTTTTGATCTGCGCCCAGAGGGCGACGAGCGTGCCGTCGGGCAGCTCGGTCAAACTGGGGTAGCAGGTGGACCAGCCGCCGACTTTCTGGGGGCGATCCGCGAGCAAGGTGGGCTCGCTCCAGGTCCTTCCTTCATCGCGTGAGGTGCGCAGCAGCAACGGGAATCGCAGCGGGACGGGGCCGGGATTGAAGGTGAGGACGAGCGTGCCATCGCGAGTGCAAAGCAGGTGGCTGGCGCTGGAGGTGGACGTGAGGCCGGTCTTCTCGGTCGCGCTCCAGGTCTCGCCTTTGTCGCGGCTCGTGGAGCGCCAGAGCTGACCGTCCTTGGTGCGCAGGATCATGTGAACCGCGCCGGATTTTGTCTCCGCGATGGTCGGCTCGCCGCCTTGGCCTTCGGGATTCGCCACCGCGCCGAAGCGCTTCCATGTCTGGCCGCCATCGCTCGATTTCAAGACGCCGCCGGCCTTTGTCCCACGCAGGTGCAGCGGCACGAGGAGTTCGCCCGAGGAGAGACGGATGCCGTTGGAGCGCGTGGTGTGGTTTGGCTGGTTCAGCTTCACCGGCTCGGTCCACGTCTTCGCGGAGTCAGTGCTGCGACGAAAGTAGATGTCGATCTGCGGCGTGAAGGCGGAGAAGAAGAGAAACGTCTCACCCCCGGCCACGAACAGCACCGGATCGAAATCCGCCTGACCCGCAAAGTCCTGCAAAACGCTCGCCGGGCCCCAGGTGCGACCCTGATCCGATGAATACGCCTGCACGATGCGCTGCGACTCCGCCCCCTCCGAAGGCGACGAAAACCACACCGCCATCAACCGCCCATCCGGCAGCCGCGCGATGCTCGGCCCGAGATTGTAGCCCGAAGTGTTCGCCGGATCCTTCGCATCCGTGCTCGTGTGCGTGAAGACGACCGTGCGGTCGGTGATCTGCACAGCCGGTGTGTCAGCAGCGTGGAGCGCAGCCAACGGTGTGACAAGACAAGAGACGAGAAAGCAAAAGCGAAGCATGAGGCGAATACGGCTCATCGGAGAGGTTTTGAAGAACTTAAGGCAGGAGAATGGGGGCAGAAGAATAAAGGCTCAGATTCTTCTGCCCCCATTCTCCTGCCTAATCCCCGCTACTGTGCAGCTAGAAGCGGCTTCAACTTCTCCGCATACAACGCATAACCCGCTGGCGAGAGATGAATGTTATCCGGCGTGAAAAGCTCCTTCTTGATCGTGCCGTCGGCATTGGTGAAATCGCTCCACAGGTCGAGCACCTTCACCTTGGCATCACTGTCGAGCTTCAGCGGATCGAGGGCGGCGTTGGTCTTCTTGATGTCCTCGTAGAATGCGTTGCCGGGCGCATGAGCGGGCAGGATCTTCGCCACGATGATCGCAGCGGCAGGAAACTTCTCGCGGAGGTTCTTCACGCACATCTGGATGCCGAGCGCGGCGGCCTCGATGCCGGTCTCGGGGGTGAAGAACATGTTGTTGTTGCCGATCATGAGCACGATGGCCTTCGGCTGAAGCCCCTCGACCCCGCCGTGGTCGAGTCGCCAGAGCACGTTCTGCGTTTTGTCGCCGCCGATGCCGATGTTCACGGCTTTGAGATCAGGAAAATGCTTCTTCCATGAATCGCCCCACTGAATCGTGATGCTGTCGCCGACGAGCAGCACATCCACCGGGCCTTGATTGGCCTGCACGGTCTTCACATGCGCCTCATGAAGTTTCAGCCACGCATCACCGCCAAAATGGCCCGCGCTCGGCACTTGCGGCCAAAGCTGCGGCAGATGCTTGTTCGACTCGCGACCCGGCCGCCGCTCATACTCCGGCTTGTCGATGACATAAGCGCGTTCTTCCGCCGTCAGCGGCCAGCCGGTCTTTTGCGGTTCAGCAGTGACGTGCGGGTAGTCGAGAGCGACGGCGGTGGAGGCAAAAAGCAGGAGGAAGGTTGAGCGGATCATCTTGGGAAATAAAGAGAACGATTCCGAGACTCTGCCAAGTTAGTGGAGCGGAGAGACAGGCGTCGACGGCCGAAACAACCATCGAGGTGAAAAGATGTTTGAGTTTTGCCTCGCCAAGACAGCCTTCACTCGGCGCCCATCCAGCGCACCGCATTTTCAATCACGCGCAGCGTCTCCGGTTGCTGAAAAATAGGATAGGTCTCGTGGCCGGGGCGGAAGTAGAAGACGCGGCCCTGCCCCACAGTCCAGACGCAGCCGCTGCGGAAGTGCTCGCCTTTGTCCCACTTTTCCTCGAACACGACCTCATCCGGCAGCGGCACGTGGAAGGGCTCGCCATACATCTCTGTGCGCGGGATGTCCCACTGCGCGGGCAGTCCGGCGGCGATGGGATGCTGCGGCAGCAGCGTGGTGACATGCGATGGCATGCCGTCATTCCGATACGCGGGAAATACGCACTGCGGCAGCGTGAGCCGCCACACCGCGCCCTCGACCTTCTCGACATACGGCGTGATGCGCGACGCACGGCCGATGAGCTTGTAATACGGCGCTTCATTCACGAACTCCCACTTCGCCGTCGCCCGCTCCGCCTCCGGCACTTGCTTCAATGCATCGGCCTTCGCCCGCTCCTGCATGAGCCGCACAAACGGCTTCGCCCAATGCGCCGAGTGCAGGCCGATGAAGCCGAGCTTGCCTTCCTTCACCCGTTTCACCACCACCTCGGCCCGCGCCTCATCCTGCTCCTTCGCACGTCGATGACTCCAAAAGATGAGCATGTCCGTCGCGTCTAGCGCGGCATCGCTCAGGCCTTGATCCGCCTCGTCGAGCTTCGCCGTCTTCACAGCGAGCCCCGGCAGCTTCGCCAGATGCGCCGCGAGCGTCTCACCGAGAAACTTTTCGCCATAGCCCTGCTTTTGCTCAGGCTGCTGCTCATCCCAAACAAGCACACGGATGGGCTCAGCGGCATGGAGTGAGGCAAGTGGAGAAAAGAGGACCACGGAGAGGATTGAGACGATGTGTTTCATGTGAGCCAGAATGGAAGAGATCTTGAGCTGAAGAAGGTGTTCAAATCGTCTCCAGACTAAGCCGGGGCGAGCCGCTGAGCTGCGGGAGCAAGCTGTGATTGTCGAGACCGAACCAGCGCTCGTTTTCACTCAGTTCCGGCTGCTTCTTTCGAGCTGCGGCGAGCAACTCGCCAACCGCCTCCGCATCGCCGAGACGCGGCAGCAGCGGACCGAGCAAGCCTTTGAGCTGAGCGTTGAGCACCGCCGTGTCGGTTTGGAAAAGAGCGATGCCGTCCACGCCTTCGTTGTAGTTTCGGCTGATGCGTTCGAGGAAGGCGCGTGCATTGGCTTTCATGCCTTTGCCCGCCGTGGTGTTGGTGCCGCCGTAGAGCTTCACGTTGTGAACGCGGGCCAGTTCGAGGTAGGACTTGGCGGTATCAGGATAGTCGAAGTCCCAGATCCACAGCGGATCGAGGTTGATCTCATCCATCCAGCCTTCTTTGAGCCAAGTGCGCAGATCCAGACCTTCCATCAGGTTCACGTCGAGCGTGGCTTCGGGGATGCGGACCATCACCGGCACCTGGCGCTTTGTTTTCTGCTCCAACTCGCGGAGTTGAGCTCGGAGATCACGCATGAAGAGATTCACGAAGCTCGCACGATGCTGCGCCCATTCGAGAAACTCGGGCGAACCTGTGCGCATCTGCCTCGGATCAACGTGACCGGCCTTCAGCCACGGATCGAGAATGTGCGGATGATAACGCGCCACCGGCGGCTGACGGCAAAAGTCGAGGCAAAGACCATGCGCCCCGATTTGCGCCACCTCCATCAGCACCGCGATGCGCTCCGCGCGATACTCGGGAATGGCAAAGCTGACCTTCGTGCCATCCACCTGCCCGCCCCGATGCCGCTCCATCCAGTCCGGATGCGCCGCGATGTATTTCGAGCGCAAGGCACCGCTCAGCGAGTCACCGTAGTGACGGTTCATGCCGAGACGACCGTAGATGACCATGTCGTTCTTCTCCGCAAAGGCGAGCGCCGCACGCAGCGAGCACTCCTGGCGAAACGAATCGCCAATCACCTTCGTCTCCGGCCGTGTGTCGCCCGCATACATGGTCGAAGTGGGCAGCGCACTCTGGTAATCCAGCGTGCTACGCCCCAGCGCCCACATGACATGCCGGATGCCATGATCCAGATGCGCCTGAAGACAGTCCGCCGAGTCATGACCGCTGCTCTTCTGCTTGTCATACAACCACTGCCAAAGCTCCGCGATGCCCCACACGGTCTTCGCTTTCGCACCGGCTGCGGAGGCCGGAAGCAACGATGCCCCGAGCGTGCCTGCGGTGCGTGTGATGAAATGGCGGCGGTTCATGAGTGTCTTCTACTTCTTGATCTCGCCCGTGCTCTGAAACTGCTGCCAATCCTTCGCGTAGTCGCCATTGAGCAGCCAGGACGCGGTGGATTTGTCACCGGTGAAGTCGGCGAAGGGCGCAGTGAGGAGCTTTTGATAGCCGCCGGGCTTCGTCTGCCAGTTTTGGCCGAGGTGACCGCTTTCGAGCGTGAGCGAGCGCAGCTTCACGGGGCTGCTTTTCGCATCCTCATCAGCCGGAACGCGGGCGGTGAAGGTGTGGCGCAGGAAACTGAACACGAGCGGCCAGGTCTTCTCGCCGGGGCCGTGACCGGTCTTCGGCTCGACGGCGATGTTCCAGAGGGCGCGATGGTTTTTGCGCAAGGCGGGCACGACGGCGAGGTTTTCGTCTTTCGAAGGTCGAGCAAGGAAGGGATCGTCCTCGCCGAAGATGACGAGGCCGGGGACTTGCGCGGCTCCCGGCTGATAAACCTGAAACGTCGTGCCTGGACGCATTGAAACCCAGCCCCAGATGCGATCCGGCACATACGAGGTGAAAATCGCGGAGAAACCGGTGCCGTTCGAGTGGCCGTAAAGGAAGAGCGGCGCGTGCTGAAGCTCGGGATGGCCGCTTCTTTCGCCAAACTGCCGCATGTGCTCAAAAAGCAGGCTTTGAGGCCAGAAGCCGCGCTGCATCGGATTGCCGGTGAACTTGAACAACGCGAGGCCCAGTTCCTGCGCGAGCTTTCGCAGGTCGGCACGCTTGAAGAGACCGTCCCCGCTGCCGTGACCGGACATGACGACGATGCCGCGAGCGGTTTGGAGGTCCTTCGGCAGCCAAAGATCGAAGCGCACCTCCTCGCGCCGACCCTCGCCTTTTTGCTTCACGGCCTCGCGCCACTGCGCCTCGCTCACTTTCCAGTCCCAGTTGCGGCTCACGACCTGCTGCGGATCAGGCGTGCCCCACTTCGCCTCGTCGAGCACGCCGTTCCAGCTCTTCGTGTCCTTCGTCTGCACGTTCGCGCTCACCCAGCCGAGGCTGTGGCATTCGGGAAGCTGCGCAAAGTCACTCCACTCGGTGCCGTCGTTCGTGTGGCGAGGCTCGGTCCATTGCTTCGCGAGCCACGGCAGCACCTTTTCGGCCCACTTCGCGCCATGAACACGCAAGCCCTCACCGCTGAAGTGAACGCCCTTGCCATCGCGCTCGCGGAGCTTGCCTTTCAGCGCATCGGAGTCGGGACCTTCGAAGGCGAGGCCATCCTTCCAAAGCGAAGCCTGCGCGGCGCGGATGTCATCGCTGCCTTCATCGCCCGGCACGTGATAACTCGCCTGCGCCACAAACCACGGCGCGCTCCAGCCGATGTCGCGTCGTGAGTCGCGGATGATTTTCTCCAAACATTCGCGGTAAAGCTTACCCGACAGCGTGCGGGTCGTGTCCTTCTGATTCGCATCGCTCTCGCCCTGATGCCAGAGCACCGCGCGGAAGCCCTGCGGCCCCACCGACTTCATCCGCGCGATGAACGCCTCATACGCCGCGCCTTTGCTGGCCCACTGGCCATTCGGCAGTTGCTCCACGCGGCTCACCAGCGTCGGTGGATTCGGAAACGTCGCCCCTTTCGGCAACCACTCGCGCACACTCGTCGCCCCGATGCCACAGGCGAAGATGCCGACGGGCACGTTTTCCTTCGCCACCACCGCATCCGCGAAAGCGGGCACCAAACTGCCGCCACCACCACTCGCGCCCGGCTGCGGATCATCCGCGATGCGCCACGCCTTGCCATCGAACGACGTCACGCGCCGCGTCTTCGTCGTCTGCTTTTCCTCGCCGTGATTCGCCGAGTTCGACTGCCCCGCGATCACAAACACCTCGCCAACGCCCACATGCGCCACGCTGCCAAGCGCGAGTTGTTTTCCACTCTGCGAAATCCTCACCTCCAGGCGCCACCAACCACCCGCTGGTGCTTCGACCGTGCCCGACAGCTTCGTCCCAGAAACCGAACCGCCCACTCGTTGCCACGAGGCTTGATCCTTATCACCCACCACACGCGCTTCCATCGTGATGCCAGGCAAAGACACCGCCTCGGACAACTCACCCGCAATGCGTATGAGCCCTCTACCCGGACTGGTCCGCTGCACGACTTGATAGTCGAGCGGCGAGGTCAAAGTGAGATCAACTGCATGCAATGCGGAAGTGACGACCAAGAAAAGAGCGAGAAGACGTCTCATCAGATTCAAGCGGCAGGAGAATGGGGACAAAAGGAGATCGAAGAACCGAAGATCAATTCAGCAGCAGATGAAACACCCGCAGAGCGGTCTTGGATGAGGTCGTCGAGGCGACGAGGCGGACTCTCGCAGTGTGCGGGCCGGGTTTGAGCTGGTCATCGAGAATCAAAGCCCACGGAAGATGCAGGCCGCTGCTCCAGTGCGTCAGCGTGTCGAGTGTGCGAGGCGCACCGCCATCCACGCTGAACTCGATCTGCCCGGCATCGGGGCCGGAGGCGATGAAAAGACCGCAGCCGGTGCCTTCAAAGCTGAACTCAAACTCCGCGCCCGGCTCGGTGCCGACGAGCGCGGACACGTTCACAAAGCCCTCGCGCACGCCGATTTTTTTGCCGTTCGGCTGCTTGTCGTCGTCGGCAGGTTTCCACGAGGGCACGAGCGTGAAGCCCCGGATGATTTTCGCCTGCGCGATGTCGCCAAGGCGGCCTTTGGCGTAGCTATGAGCATCGAGCGACGCGGGCAGCGGATGCTCTTCCGCGGATGCGGCGATGGGTTTGGCAAAAGCAGCGTCGAGCATGCGGGCGACGCTGTGGGCGTAGAGCTGATGACCGAAAGGCGAGGGATGCAGGCCTTTGAAATCGTCCGCCCAGGTGAACTCGCCCGCGTCGATGCGGTCGGTGACTTCACGTGCGAGGTTGAACGACGGATTGCCATACGCGACGGCCACACGTTCGTGCTGGGCGATGGACGCGGGCACCTTGCCAGCGTGGTAGTCATCCATGTGCGGCGGCATGACGAAGTGAAGCTGGATGATGTCCGTCAGCGGGCTCACGGTGCGCATGTGACGCACCACGCCCTCCATGCCGCGCAGCATGAGATCGGGATGCTGCGGGATGTTTGAGCTGTCATTCACCGCCGCCTCGACGAAGAGCAAATCCACCGGCCCTTTGGCCAAAACATCGCGCTCCAGACGAAACGCATGCGGCACGGAGCCCATCGAGCCGATGCCCGCATTGATGAATTCGAACTTCGTGTCCGGGAACTTCTTCGTCAGGTAATCGCAGGTGTGCTGACGCCACGCACCGCCCGCCGTGATCGAGCCGCCGAAGAAAATGACGCGACCGGCTTTCTCCTGCGTGAACTTGCGCTGGCAGTTCGCCAATCCATCGCGCAGCTCGAAGTAATCGTGGCCCTTCGGCAATTTCGCGGGATCGTATTTGGTCTCGGCGGAGGCGAGTGCTGTCAGCAGGAGTAGAAATGCAAAGAGAGGCTTCATCGGTGTCATTTGAGGGGTTTCAGTTTCCACTTCGCGGCATACAGATCACTCGAACCGGACTTCGTCACTTCGTGAGTGCCGAAGGTGGCAGGTGTGGAGAGCGCACCGGCGATGATGAGTTCATCGGGGGCACAGAAGGTGATCGGGTAAGCGCTGTCGTTGAGCTTGCCACCGGCCTGTTGCACCCAGAGGAGGCCGCCTTTGACATCGAACGCCGCGACGAAGATGTCGCCGCTGCCACGCGTGGCGAGCGCGTGCCCCGCGAGCACGGTGTCTTGATTGAAGTCACCGCACACAAAGGCCGTGCCGTGATCATCGGTGGTCACGCCGAGGCAATAATCGGTGCCCGGGCCATGCATGTGCTTCGCCCACTGCACCTGGCCTGCGACATCGAGATGCACGATGAGACCATCGTAATCTTTTTCGGTGCCACCTTGAAACGTCTGGCCTGCCACACTCACGCTGCCCTTGAACATGCCTGCACCCCAGACGCGTCCCTGCGAGTCGCACGCGATCTCGTGGTAAATGGCGCTCGTGGTGCCCGGGATGAGGTTCACCCATTCACCCTCGCCTTCCGGAGTGAGCTTCAGCACGAGCGCGGCGCTCGTTTTGGATTCGATGGCGACTTTGCCAAAGGCTCCTGCGCCCGAGGCACTGCCACCGACGTAGATGTGGTCCTTCCCATCAATCGCGATGCCGTGCCCGCTGCCCGAGACCTTGCCGGAAGGCGTGCGATGCCAGATCTCGCGACCTTCCGCGTCATACTTCGTGCAGAAAAACTGTCCGCCGATCGCACCCGTGATGACGACATGCCCCTTTGAGTCGATGGCGATGCCGTGGCCGTAATCGGAGCTTTCTCCGCCCTTCACGCGCACCCACAGCAGCTTGCCATCGGGGGAGAACTTCGCGGTGAAGGCATCGAAGTTGCCCGCATTCGGCACCTTCTCGCCATTCGCCATCGCGTCCGTGCTTTCGAAGTGTCCGGTGACATACGCATTCCCCGCCGCATCCGTGATCACGCCATATGCACGATCTGTTTTGCTGCCACCAAAGCCGCTCACCCACAACGGCTTGCCTGCGGCATCGAGCTTCGTCAGGCACATGTCCATCTCACCGGCCGTTTTGTGCTGCTGATCGCCAAACATCGCATCCCCCACGCACTCAGAGGCGAGAAACACATTCCCCGTACGATCCGTCGTCACCGCCCGCGTCTTGTCATGCCCGATGCCGCCGCCGCTGAAGACCCATTCGCAGGTCGGAGGCTCCGCAGCGTGGAGTGTGGAAATGAGGGCGAGAATACAAAGAGGCTGCTTGAATGATGACGGCATAAGGCGGTGTGAAGTTGGGCAAACAGGATTACGCCTGAATTCGAAGACCTTTGCGACCTGCCTTTCTGCACGGCTACTGAGCCTGCTTCATTTGAGAAGTGCCACGTGCAACTTTGAGTGGAAATGCGATACATCGCCCATTCCATGAAATCCCTGCTACTGCTTCTTTTCGTTCCTTCATTCCTCTCTGCCGCTGAGCTTAAAACGACCAACAACGGCGTCGAGATCGCCGCAGGCAGTTTGGGGAGCTTTGTGCTGACGTATCCAGAGTTTGAGCCAGCTCACAAAATCATCGAAGTGAAGGCGAGCGGGTCACAGGCAAGCGTGAAGTATGAAGGGGGCGCAGAGTGTGAGGTTTCGGTGGCCCAGAATGAAGTCGGAGTGAGTTTTCGCGGTGTTTCGGCGGATGTGAAGTCATGGAAGATGACGACGCTCATCGACATCGGCTTCGCCAAAGGCGGCTCGTGGCAAATTGGCGACCAAACAGGTGTTTTTCCGGCGGAGAAGGCTTCTCCGCCTCACATCGCGAGTTTGAACGGGACGACGTTTTTGGTGAAAAATGCCCAGGGGCAGAGTTTGAGCGTCACGACGCCGGATTTTGCGTTTCAGCAGCTCACGGACAATCGCGAGTGGAACTGGGCGGTGTACCACTGGCAGTTCATCGTGCCGTGGATGGCAGATCGCGCCGCGACGAAAATCAAGGTGACGTCGGATCTGGCGTCGGTGACGAAGTTGATCGATCCGTTCGGGCAGAGCTTGAAGGACGCGTTTCCGAACAAGCTCAAAAGCCTCGAAGACCTCAAAGCCGATGTGGAGGCCGACAAAGCCTACTACGCGGGCATCGCGACGCCGAAACTAGATCGCTTCGGCGGGCTGCCGGGCAGTGGGGAGGCGCTGGGCCTGAAAAAGACTGGTTTTTTCCATGTGGAGCAGAAGAGCGGCAAATCGTGGCTGGTCGATCCCGATGGAAATGCGTTCTTCCACCTCGGTGTGTGCGGTTTCGCGCCGAATGACGACTACACTTATGTGAAGGGCCGCGAGGGCATCTACGAGTGGCTTCCGAAGCTCGACAGCGAATACGCGAGTGCATTCCGCGAGCGTAATCCGGACCATTTTTCGTTCTACATCGCGAACACGATCAAGAAGTTCGGCGCGGCCTATGACTTCGAATCGCACGCAGCGCGGATGATCGAGCGGGTGAAGAAATGGGGCTTCAATTCGATCGGCGCGTTCAGTCCGGTGCCGGAGAAGGCGGCGTTTCCGTATGTGGCGCATCTGCCGATCAATGAATGGGAAGGCGTGCCGCGCATTCCCGGCGCGCATGAGGTGTGGGACCCGTTTGATGCGGCCACGACGGCGAAGATCGCGGAGAACATCGCGCGTGAGGTGCCGGCTCGGGCGAATGATCCGCTCTTGATTGGCTGGTTCATCGTCAATGAGCCGCGCTTTGATGAACTGCCGCGCGTCATCCCGTCGCTGGATGGCAAGCACGCCTGCAAACGCGAATTTGTGGCCGCTTTGAAGGCGAAATACAGCACCCTGGAGGCTTTCAACACGGCGTGGCAGGCGAAGGCGGCCTCGTTTGATGAACTCATCGGCTCCGGGCTCGCGGTGACGACGGAGGCGGCGAAGGCGGACGTGAAGGCGTTTGTCGGCGTGTTTCTTGAAACTTACTTCACACAGATCGAGCAGGTGTTTCGCCAGCATGACGCGAATCACCTGCTCATCGGCAGCCGTCTTCAGCCGATCACGATAGAGGACGAGCAGCTTTGCCGCATCATGGGCAAGCATCTCGATGTGGTGAGCTACAACTACTACACCTTCGGCGTCGATACGGCGGCGCTGAAACGCTACCACGAATGGACGGGCGGCAAGCCGATGATGCTGAGCGAGTTCTTCTGGGCTTCGCCAAAAGACAGCGGCCTCATCGGCGGTCGCGAAGTCAGCTCGCAGCAGGAGCGCGGACTGGCGTATCGCAACTACGTCGAGCAAAGCGCCGCGCTGGGCTTTGTGATCGGCATTGAGTGGTTCACGCTCGTCGATCAAGCGACGACGGGCCGGTGGTTCAGCCAATACAACGGCGAAAGTTACAACACCGGCCTCCTCAGCGTGGCGGATCGTCCGTGGAAGGACATGCTCGCCGAAATGATGAAGACGAATCACACGATCTACGACCTGCTGATCGGCAAGCGGCCGCCGTTTGCGTGGGATGATGCGCGGTTTCGGGTGAAGTGAGCGTGGCATGCCCCGGACACGACGGACAAGCTGGCACTCGTCCTGCTTTAATGTAGGACCTTCCCAGCCATGACCCCAGCGCCGCACGACACGAGCATCCCCACGCTCGGCCCTTGTTTGTTTGATTCGCCGCTCCACCGCATTGGCGCGGTGGAGGCTCCGTTCAAAGAGGACGCACAAGACCGCATCCTCTACCACAGCCACCTTTTGGAGGATGGTCGTGACTCATCAACGCCGACCTACGAGGAGGCCGGCCCCCGCGAGAAGATCTTCTTTGATCCCGCCAAGACCACCGTCGGCATCGTGACCTGCGGCGGTTTGTGCCCTGGGCTGAATGACATCATCCGCGGGCTCGTGATCCAGTGCCACCGGCAGTATGGCGTGTCGCGCGTGTATGGCTTTCGCTACGGCTACGAGGGTCTCGTGCAGCGGTTCGGGCACACCCCGCTGGTCCTGAAACCATCCTCCGTGGAGCAGGCGCATCACTTTGGCGGCACGCTGCTCGGCAGCTCGCGCGGGCAGCAGGACATCGGCGAGATGGTGGACACACTCGAGGAGATGAATGTGGACATCCTTTACGTCATTGGCGGTGACGGCACGCTTCGCGGCGCGGCCGAAATCACGAAGGAAATCGAACGCCGCGGCCTGAAAAAGGCGATCGTCGGCATTCCGAAGACCATCGACAACGACATCCGCTATCTGGACAAGAGCTTCGGCTTCGAGACCGCGTTTGAGGCGGCGGTGCAGGCGGTAAATTGCGCCTATGTCGAGGCCACCGGTGCGGTGAATGGCGTTGGGCTGGTGAAGCTGATGGGCCGCGATTCGGGCTTTATCGCCTGCTACGCGGCGCTCGCAGGCAGCAATGTGGACTTTGTGCTCATCCCGGAAGTCGCGTTTGAGCTCGAAGGCGATGGCGGCTTGCTCGAATGCCTGCGCCACCGACTCATGAAACGCGGCAGCGCCGTCGTGGTGGTGGCAGAGGGCGCGGGACAGCATCTCATGCAGTGCGATGACGCCACCGATGCGAGCGGCAACAAGCGCTACGGCGACATCGGCCACTTCTTAAAAGATCGCATCAATGCCTTCTTCAAACAGCGGCGCACGGAGGTGAACCTCAAATACATCGACCCCAGCTACATCGTGCGCAGCGTTCCCGCGAATGCGCAGGACAATGTGTACTGCTCCCGCCTCGCTCAGTCCGCCGTGCACGCGGGCATGGCGGGAAAGACCGGCATGCTCGTCGGCCGCTGGCATGGCTCCTTCATCCACCTGCCGCTGCAGCTCGTCACGCAGGGCCGGCGGAAGGTCGATCCCACGCAGGAGCTGTGGCACTCCGTGCTGCAATGCACCGGCCAGCCTTCCATGATGCGATAGGGCCGCGCGAAGGCTAGGCAAAGCGCGTGCGCAGCTCACATGGCCGCTGAGGCACTCCCGCCCGCGCAAAAGCGGGACAACACGGACACGAGCCCTTTTGAATGCACATGCGTCCGAGGTTAAAAAAACATCACGCGCCACGACTTCACCAAGCTGTATTACCCGCAGTTCTTCTGGATGGAGATGGCCTGGAGAGGCTGAAGGATCGTTCGTGAGCCGGCGTTTTCAATGGCCTCATGGCTCGTCTTCTCATTGTCGTCCTCCTTGCCCTCAGCTCACCACTTTTCGCCGCACCTCCGAACATCCTGTTTTTCTTCGCTGATGACCAGCGTTACGACACGCTGAGCTGTGCGGGGCATCCGATCGTGCAGACCCCGACGATCGACAAACTCGCGGCTGATGGTGTGCGCTTCAAAAACGCGTTCGTGACCACTTCAGTATGCTGGGTGAGCCGCGCGGTGCTTTTCACCGGCCAGTGGGCACGCTCGCATGTGCAGCGCCACGCGGTGCCGCAGGTGAAGCCGGATGCGGCAGCCACGATCTATCCCGTGCAGCTTCGCAAGGCGGGCTACACGACCGCCCACTTCGGCAAATGGCACTTCAAAGGTCCGGATGGCTTCAAGCCGGAGCAGCAGTTCGATGCCTTCGAGCAGATCGGCCGCAGCCCGTATCTCAAAACGATGCCGGATGGCAGCAAGAAGCACGAGACGGACATCATCTGCGATCGCGGCGTCGACTTCATCAAGGCGCAGTCGAAAGACAAGCCCTTCTGCATGCAGCTCTCGTTCAATGCCGCGCATGCGGAGGATAATGACCATCGCCCTGGCGTCGGCCTCTATCCCTGGCCGTCGTCCACCGATGGCATTTATGAGGATCGCAGCATCCCGCCGCCGCGACTCGGTGATCCGGCGATCTTTGAGGCGCATCCGCAGTTCCTGAAGGACAGCATCAACCGCCAGCGCTGGTTCTGGGGCTACGACACGCCGGAGAAGTATCAGACAAACGTCCGCGCCTACTACCGCATGATCAGCGGCATCGACAATGGCATCGCCCGCGTGCTCGCGGCGCTGAAGCAGTCCGGTCTCGCCGACAATACGATCATCGTTTACTCCGCCGACAACGGTTACTACCTCGGCGACCGCGGCTTCCAGGGGAAGTGGTCGCACTTTGAGGAGTCGCTGCGCGTGCCGATGGTCATCTTCGATCCTCGCCTGCCGAAGGAAAAACGCGGGCGCGTGGCCGAGGAGATGGTGCTGAATGTCGATCTGCCAGCGACTTTCCTCTCGTGGGCCGGAGCGCCGCGTCCGGACGCGTATGAAGGTCGCAGCCTCTCGACGATCATCGAAGGCCAAGGCAGCGACAAACCCTGGCGCACCCATTTCTTCTGCGAGCACCTCGACCTGCCGCCCACGCTCACCTGGGAGGGCATCCGCGACTCGCGCTACGTCTATGCACGCTACTTCGACCAGCAGCCTGCGTTCGAGTTCCTGCACGATCTGGAGCAGGACCGCAATGAGTTGAAAAACTTCGCCAGCGATCCCGCGCATGCCGACGCCTTGAACAAAATGCGCGCCCTTTGCGATGCCGAGATGAACGCACGCGGCGGCGCACTGCCACCACTCGGCCAGCGCGGCCCGCAAAAGGGCGAAGGCGCCGCCAAAAAGAAGAAAAAGGCTGCCAAGTAGGTCACTCAGGCCTCAAGCGCTCCAGCAGGCCCACAGCGGGCGGACGTTTCGCCTTTTCATCGGACTTATCGCCAAGGGCACCGTGGAAGATGAAATGCTTGAAGCCGACTTCGAGGATCATGCGTTCGTCGTTGGAGCTGCGCACAGGCTCGCCGTGCGAGAGGTCGCCACTCCATCCTGCATCCAGCCGCACATTCGCGAGGCCCGCGAAAGGTTTGTCAGCCGTGGCGGCGGCAGGTTGCCAAGCGGTGTCGAGTTTCGTGGCGGTGTAGCTTTGCTGGTAGTGATGACCATCCGCCGCACGGGCGGTGAGCGTCAGCAAGTAGCCCTCCCGTGCTCCGGCATCGTGTCGATAAACATGCGGGGCATAGATGAAGTCGCCACGCAGGGCGATCACCGGCTGTGACCACCCATGCGGATATTTCGCGAGTGTCGTTTCGCTGCGCCAAAGGCGGCCGCCATCGGAGGTGACGAAGAGATGCACCTTCACGTCATCGCAGATCACCCAGAAGTCGATCCACTGCTTCACCGGCTGCGCTTCATCGAGTGGCGGTGGCACGTCAAGCACCTCCGGCGGCGACCAGCCTTTCGGATTCGTGATGTCGGCGTTCGTGCACATACACGGCGCCATCTTCGGATAGCGCCCCTTTTTTTCCGGCATCATGCCGATGAGGTGCCAGCGCGACTCAGGTCGGAAAAAGAACACCTGCGGCACAAAGCATGAGCCCACCGGCAGCTTGATCACCTCGCTCGCGATAGGCCGCGTGGTGAAGTCACGCGTCGAAGCCCACACCGTGCCGCCATTCGCTGAGGCAAAGATGTGCCAGCGATCTTCATGACGCACCATGCACGGATCGACGAGCCGCACGGGCTTGCCCTCCAAGGTGGTCTTTTCATCCAGCAACGGCTTCCCCAACATCCAAACCGGCTCCTGCGCCGCTATTGCGGTGACAAAGATTGCCAGCAAAGCCAGCGGCAAAAGAGAGAGGCATGAAAAGCACTTCATGATCTCACCTTAAACCGCGAGATGCGGCCCGCGCTGCCGTTTTCTGATGTTCTTGTTCACCTCTCATGAAAATCGCCGCTCTGCTTCTTATCTCATTCACTGCTTCTCTCTTTGCCGCCGACTGGCCCGCGTGGCGCGGACCCACCGGCGATGGCCATGCGGCGGCGGGACAAAAACTCCCGGTGAAGTGGAGCGAGAGCGAAAATCTCATCTGGAAGGCCGCCGTGCGGGGTCGCGGGCATGGTTCGCCGATTGTCGTGGGTGATCAGGTGCTGCTGGCGACGGCCGATTTCGAGACGGAGGAGCAGCTCGTGCTCAGCTTTGATCGCGCGACGGGCAAATCGCGCTGGGAAGCCGTTGTGCATCGCGGAAACCTCAATACAAAGGGCCACAAAATTTCGTCGCAGGCCTCGTCAGATGTCGTGAGCGATGGCGAGCGGCTGTTCGTGAACTTTTTGAACAACGGCGCCATTTTCACCACCGCGCTCGATTTGAGCGGCAAGCAGCTCTGGCAGCGTCGCGTGTGCGATTTCCAGGTGCATCAAGGATTTGGCTCCTCGCCGGTGATTTATCAAAACATCGTGCTCGTCTCCGCCGATCATCGCGGCGGCGGCAAGATGACCGGCCTCAACAAACTCTCGGGCGAGATCGTGTGGCAGCAGGATCGCCCGCCGGTGGCGAATTATGCATCACCTGCCGTCGTGAATGCCGCAGGCAAGGTCCAGGCCGTGCTCGCCGGCTGCAACAAGGTCGAGAGCTTCGATCCGCTCACCGGCAAGAAGCTCTGGAGCATCGACGGCAGCACCGAGGAGACTGTCGTGACTGCCGTAACCGACGGCAGCCGCGTTTTCCTCGGCGGCGGTTATCCAAAGAATCACACGATGGCCCTCGAAGCCGATGGCAGCGGCAAAATCGCGTGGGAAAACGTCACGCGCACCTACGTGCCGTCGATGATCGTGAAAAGCGGCCACGTCTTCGCCGTTGGCGATGCTGGCCGCGCCGCCTGCTGGAACGCCGCGACCGGCGAGGAGCGCTGGAGCGAAAAAGTCGATCGCGAGTTCTACGGCTCGCCCGTCATGGCCGACTCGCGCATCTACGTCACCAGCAAAGCCGGCGTCACCTCCGTCTTCGAGGCCACTCCGGAGAAATTCACCCTCCTCGGCCAAAACCAACTCGGCGACGAATCCTTCAGCACTCCCGCCATCTGCGACAACCGCATCTACCTCCGCTCCGCGAAGACCAGCCCGACGCGGCAGGAGTTCCTTTGGTGCGTCGGCGAGTGAGCGACTCTCCACGATGGAATAATCACCCGCATGATCACCTTCGACGACTTTCTGAAAGTGGAGCTTCGCGTGGGCCGCGTGATCGAGGCGCGGGAGTTCCCCGAGGCGAAAAAGCCCGCCTTCATCCTCCACATCGACTTCGGCCCCGAGATCGGCATTCGTAAATCGAGTGCTCAAATCACTGCGCTGTATCGTCCCGAGACCTTGATTGGCCGGTTGGTCGTCGCTGTCGTGAATTTCCCGCCGAAGCAGATCGGCCCCATCATGTCCGAATGCCTCGTCACCGGCTTTCACAACGAAAACGGCGAAGTCGCCCTCTGCGTGCCAGACAAGGAAGTCCCGCTTGGCACGCGGCTTTTGTGAGGCTCGCCTCCATGAGCCATACCTTTTTGTCTCTGCTTCCTTCATGCGCTTGGCTCCAGGCTGCCGAACCTGTGACGTGGCTTTGTGGCAGCTCGCGCAGAGCATCCGCCGATTCAGCGAAAGCTTGCCCTCGTGCTGCGTTTTTATCAGCAGCTCCATCCGACGCTCGATGAAGCTTTCTTCCGAAAGCTGCCGCCCTCGCCATGAAACCGCTCCTCATTCTCTTTTTCGCCTTTTCCGCCTTCGCAGCCGAACCGCTCGCTCAGAAGGGTGATTTGATCTTCAGCGATGATTTTGAGCGCAGCGAGCTCGGGGAGTGGCAGCCGCTGATTCCGAGTTTTGCGGTGCAAAATGGTGTTTTGAAGGGTTGGCAGACGCGTGATGATCACGGCGCGGTCGGGCGTGTTTACCGGCCGATGAAGGATGTGGTGGTGGAGTTCAAATTCATGCTGGACGGCTCCACGGGCTTCAATGCGGTCTTTGATGACAAGAACCACAAAGGCTCCCACGCCGGGCACATCTGCCGCGTGGCCTTTGCGCCGAAACAGATCCGCATCGGCGACGACAAGGAGGGCGTGATGCGGAACGACATCTTCGAGATGCGCAAAGATCCCGCGAAAAAGAAGGAGGCGGACAAACTGCTCGTCGGTCGCGGTGTGGCGACGAATCGCGTCGTCGAGCCGAAGAAGTGGCACACTGTGCGCATCGAAATGCTCGGCGACATGCTCCGCGTGACCATGGATGACGAGCCCGCAGGCGAATTGAAGAGCCCCGGCATCGCCCACGAGACGAAACAGAGCTTTCACTTCACCGTGAACGGCCCCGGCGTGCTTTTTGATGAGGTGCGCATCTGGAGGGCGAAATGAATCACCGCTGATTTTATGATGACTCGTTGGTTTACTCGATTTCTGACCGTTGCGGCCGTCTGCGTGCTTTCTGTGCCAGCAGCAGCGGAAGAACTGGCCACGCTAATGACCACACGCGGCAAATTGCTCACCAGCGAGGACTTTGTAGCCGCACCGGCACCGTTCACGGGCAAGCCGGTGGGCTTTGCGAGTGGATTCACCGGCTGGCGCTACAACAGCTCTACCACGGGCGGCAAAGGTGGACGCTGGGAAACCGCGAACGGCGAGTTTCGTGGCATCGAGACGCCGGGGGCCAATCATCCGGCCACAGCGTCCTTTGGGATGGCGTTTCAAGATGTGATCATCCAGTGCGACGTGCGTCTCAATGATGTGGTGGACGAGGGGAGGAAGTATCGCTCTCTGTTTGTGAAGGCCACGGACGCGAAGGACTACGTCATCTCGCTCAGCCTCGGCCAGGGCGGCTTGTTTTTGTCGCCGTATGATGCGGACAAGATCAATCCGGCCACCAAACAGCGCGAAAAAGGCACCACGGTGAAGCTCTTGAAGCCGATCAAGCTCAACGAGTGGCACACCGTCGTGCTCGAAATCCGAGGCGATGAAGTTGTCGGCACCTTGGATGGGCAAAGCATCACGTTGAGCAATCCGCTCATCGGCACCGCGAAGCACAGCCTCATGCTCGGCGCAGGCACGGAGGCGAGTTTTCGTAGGCTGCGAGTGTGGGAGGCTCTTCCCAATGCGGAGTGGGCTAAGAACAAAGCGAAACTCCAGACCGCTGCGAAACCATGAGAGCCGTGCTTTGTGTTTGCTTGTGGAGCGCGTGCGTGATGGCGGCCGAGCTGCCGAAGACGCTGCGGCTCGATCTTCAGCGTGCGATTGATCCGCGAGTCGCGAAGATCGAAGCGGGTGAGTTTGGCGGCGGTGAGGTGCATGTGGTTCATGCGGCGGTCGAGGTGAGGGCGTTGTCGGGCAAGTTGAAGCCGGGGGACCAGCTCGTGCTCGCGGGCACGGCTTGGAAGGATGCGCGGTTCACGTTTGAAGGTCGCGGCACGATGGAGGCGCCGATTGTCATCCGGCCGGAAAAGCCGGGGAGCGTGAGTTTCACCGGCGAGTCGGCGGTGACGTTTCATGGCGAGCATCTGATCGTGCATGATCTGGCCTTTGTGGGCGTGACGGTGTCGAGAAACAACGAGGTGCTCTTCCGAGTGGGCAATGGAGTGGAGAAACCGGCGAATCACTGCATCTTCAACCGCCTGCGTTTTGAGAACTGCGGCTCCACGAATCCGGCGGATTGGTCGAAGCTGCATCTCTGGCTCATGAGCATGCGCGGTCGTTGCAACACGGTGTCGAACTCGACCTTCCGCGGCTTCAAACACATCGGGCAAATGCTTGGCGCGGCGGAATTGTCGAAGGACGGCTTGCAGCAACTGCACGTGCTCAACAACCGCTTCATCGACCGGCCGAAGATCGACAATCAAAACGGCTACGAGATCCTGCAAATCGGCTGGAGCGGCGAAAAGGCCGCCGCATCGGGCACTTTGATCGCGGGGAACGTTTTCGAGAACTGTGATGGCGAAAACGAGATCGTGTCGCTGAAGGCTTCCGACGTCGTGGTGCGTGAGAATCAGTTTCTCGGCTGTCAGGGCGTGCTTTCGCTGCGTTCGGCGAATCGCGTGCTCGTGCAGGGCAATGTCTTCGATGGTCAGGGACAGGAAAACGTCGGCGGCATCACGCTGGAAGGCGCGGATCATGTGCTGATCGGCAACACGTTCCGCCGTTTGGTGAAGCAGCGAAACTACTACTTCTGGACCATCGCCATGGCCGCTGGCAGCGCCGAAAACTACGGCGACAACGGCGATGTCGCCGGCTACGGTCGCCCGAAGAACATCCTCATCACGCAAAACCGCTTCGAGCACTGCGACTCTCGCATCGCCGTCGGCACCTACTTGAGAAAGGAGTTCCCGCTGCTGCCAAAAAACATCCGCGTGGAGCAAAATGCCTTCATCGGCACGAATGCGAGCTTCGCCTTCGATTTCATCGCCGATGATCCGAGCGACGACCTGCCGAAAGAGCTGCACGAAGCTGGAAACACTTTCGCGCCTTGATCTTCGGCTGCGTTTTCATCATCGGTTCCCGGCTTTGCTCGACGCTCCGGGCACTTGGCTGAAATCGAATCCCTGCACAGCCTCGGCGGCGAGCGTGGAGAGGCGATGATGGAGCTTGGACACGGCGGATCGCGTGTCTTTGCCGCCGGGAATGTAGCGATTGCACAGGAAGACGATGAAGGTCTCCGAGAATGGATCGATCCAGAGCATCTGGCCGGTCCAGCCGGTGTGGCCGTAGCTGCCGATGGGAAACAGCGCACCACGCGCGAGCGAGTAATCGTGCGGCGGCGTGCGGTAGGGGGTGTCGATGTCCCAGCCGAGGGCACGCTTCACGGGCAGATTTTTCGCATCGGGTGAACGCAGATCCGGCGGACTCTGCACGCGGGTCATGAGCTGGATCGTTTCCGGTTTGAAAAGGCGCACGCCATCGAGCTCACCGCCGTTCAGCATCATGCGGGCGAAGCGTGCGAGGTCGCCCGTGGTCGTGAAGAGCGAGGCGTGGCCGCTCACGCCGCCCATTTCGCGTGCCACGGTGTCATCCACGCTGCCACGCTGCGGTGCGCTGCTGGGTGTCACGCGTTTCAGCACCTCGCCGGAGGGTCGGAAGAGCGTGTCATGCATCTTCAGCGGCTGGAAGATCTCCGCCGTGCAAAACGCTTCGAAGGCGCGACCGCTCGCGCGTTCGATCGCCATGCCGAGCACCATACTGCCGACGCTGCTGTAGGAAAACGCGCTGCCGGGCTCAAACAGCGGCTTTTCACGACAGGCCTGCGCATACGCCTCCGCGGGCGAGCGGCTGAAGGGCTTCTTGGTGCCGTTCAGATTCACCTGAAGGCCGGACGTGTGCAGCAGCAGGTGTTTGAACGTGATCTTCTCCCGTCCCTCGCCCGTGAACTCCGGCAGAAATCTCGACACGGGATCATCGAGCCGCATCAGACCGCGCTCCACGCACAGCATCGCCGCCGTGGCTGTGGCGACCGCCTTCGTTACTGAGGCCGCGTCGAAAATCGTGTCTTCCGTCATCGCTTCCGCATTCGGCTGCAGCGCCCGATTTCCATACGCCCGATGATGCGAGGTGCCCTTCCGCTCCACCCACAGCGTCGCACCGACGATCATGCCATCGCGAATCGCCTGCGTGATCTCCGCATCCATAGCGGCGAGCTTGTCGGCCTTGAAAGCAGCATCGTCAGCCCTCGCCGGGAAGGACAGCATCACGAAGGCGGACAAGAGGAGGTGTTTCATCATGGCGGAGACTACAGCGAGTCCACGTTGCCTTTATCAAACGTGTCGAAACATGACGGGAGGATGCTTCGAAGTCGATGATGGCATGGAGAAGGATTGATCACGAATGGCGTTTTAGCACGGTCACCCGCCACGAAACGTCATCGCCATGCTGAAGCCCACGCTTTCCATCCTCACCGCGCTACTGCTCGCTCCGCTGGCTGTTTTGACGGCCGCGGAACCGCCGCTGGTGCTCATCCTTTCCGGTCAGTCGAACATGGCAGGCTTTGGCAGGGCCGCCGAGCTCTCCGCCGAATGGAGCACGCCGCCGCCGAATGTCACGATGATGAATTGGGGCCGCACGCAGGTGCTTGGCACGGGCAGCATCGGGCCGGAGGTCACGCTGGCTCATGCGCTGGCACGGGCGATGCCTGGACGACAGATCGTGCTTTTCAAAGCCGCGCACGGCGGCACGTCGCAGCTCGCCTGGCAGCCGGAGCTGGATCAGGCACGCATCGACCGCCTCAAGCTCAGTCACGATCAACGCGTGGGCCATGCCTACGCCCAGCTCATCGCCGCGTGGAAAAAAGCCTTCCCCGCTGGCGATATCCAACCCGCCGCGCTGCTCTGGATGCAGGGCGAGTCCGACGCCCGCGTGCCCGAGCTGGCAAAAGACTACGAGCAGCATCTCGCCCGCCTCATCGCGGCGCTCCGACGTGATCTTGGCGCACCGCAAATGAAAGCCGTCATCGCCGAGATCAACCCCGCCAAAGTCACGCCCGTCTCGCCTTTTCCCTTCGTCGATGAGGTGCGTGCTGCGCAGCGTGGCTTTCCGACGAAAGATCCGCTCACCACATGCATCAGCACCGATGGCCTGACGAAAAACAAGGACGAGGTCCACTACGACACAGCCGGTCAGCAGTCCTTGGGACAACGCTTTGCAGAGGCCTTGCTGCCTATGCTCGCGAAGGGTGCGCGGTGATCATGCCGACCGTGAAACTCATCCTGATTTCGATAACAAACAGAGGGTAACTGGGCGACATAGCCCTCGCTCACCGGCTGCCTGCATCACCCGAATCCGCTCAGCGTTCGCCGGGCTGCCGAGAAGGCGTGAAAGGCAAAGGCATTGAGTTTCCTGCCATCAGGCCGGGGATATAAGGCTCTGATGCTATGGGCGATTCATTTGGGCGTTGCATGAGGACGCCGCACTCATCCCGCCCTCGGAAACCATGACACCCATCTCCCGCCGCACCGCCTTCACCTCCGCTGGACTCGCCATGCTGGGCAGTTCGCTCGCGGCGGAAACGAAAGCCACCTCCAGCAACGATCATCGGCTCAATGTGCGCGACTTTGGAGCGAAGGCGGATCAGACCACCGACGACACGGCGGCGTTTCAGGCCGCAATTGATGCCGCGCACTCGGCGGGAGGCGGCAGCGTCTTTGTGCCGCCGGGCATGTATCGGCTGAACGGCACGCTGATCGTCAAACTCAACGTCACCCTCGAAGGCATCTTCACCGCGCCGCCGACGATCCCCTGGACGGCGGAGTCGCTTGGCAAAGGAGCGCCGAATGGCTCGGTGCTGCTCACGTTTGCGGGCAAGGGCGATGCGAGCGGCACGCCGTTCATCCAGCTCGCCTACAACGCGACGGTGAAGGGCATCGCGGTGTTTCATCCGGAGCAAACGGACACGAATCCGCCCATCGCGTATCCGTGGACCATCAGCTCGCAGCTCAGCGGCGCGGACAACTGCTCGCTCATCGACGTCTTGCTCGTGAATCCCTACCAAGCGGTCGATTTCGGCGGCAGGCACACCGGGCGGCATTTCATCCGCAATCTCAATGCCGCGCCGCTGCATCGCGGGCTCTTCATAGATCACTGCATCGACGTGGGCCGCGTGGAAAACGTCCACTTCTGGCCTTTCTGGGGCGCGACGGGAGCCGCGGCCGAGTATCGCCGCAAGCACGGCAAGGCCTTCATCATCGGCCGCACCGACTGGCAGCATCTCACGAACTGCTTCTGCATCGACTACGAGACTGGCTTCCAGTTCATCGCCTGCACCAGCCCGGCGGCGGCCTATCAAGGCGGCGGCAATGCGATGATCACCGGCGGCGGCGCGGACACTTGCAATCGCGCCGTGCATGTGGTCGAGATGCAAGGCCACAGCGGCACACGCTTCGTGAACTCGCAGATCTACGGCGACATCATCGTCGAGGCGACCAACAACGCGCCGCTCCAGTTCAGCGCCTGCGGATTATTCGGCAGCGTGCACGCCGCCAACGGCATCGGCCTCGCCCGCATCGAAGGCGGCGGCAAAGTCAGCTTCACCGACTGCCACATCCACTGCCTCGACCCACGCAACACCGCCCGCACCCTCATCCACGCCAAGTCCGGCCGCCTGCAAGTGCGCGGCTGCGACTTCATCGACGGCGCATTGCCCCGCGAGCACATCATTCTCGATGAAGGCGTGATGTCAGCCGACATTAGCGACAACACCTCGCGCACTCCTTTCACCGTCACCAACAAGGCGAAGGGCAAGACTGTGGTGCGGGATAATTTGAGTGAGGGGTGAGCAGGGTTTGGCGATCTGCCGTCGCAGCGCATTGATCAGCTCATCTACCTTGTTGATGAGCTCCGGCTTCTGACTCGGGTTGTGGCTGCCATCGGTTCCCTTGCCGAGGGTGTTCACGCTGTTGCTGCATAGGCTCAGTCTTTTTGCAGGCCATTGTTGAGGTCGGTTTGACTCACTTCTCTGGCTTGGTCGGTGGCTCCGGTCGGGCCGTCGTTGCCTTGCGGGATGCCGAAGGTGAAATGCACGTTCGTCCCGTCGAAGCTCGCGCCACGTTGGTGGGAATGCCGGACGGCAGGGCGTTCACGTTGTCCACCACGGCTTGAGCAAAGGGCGTCCCCTAGGTGCCGTCGTTGCCGGGCGGAGCTTGTGCCCCGTCGTTGCCCTGCGCGAGATTGAAGGTGAAGTGCACCGTGTTTCCATTCACGCTCAGGTTCACCGCCGAGAGTAGTGCTTCCGGGGTTGATTGTTTGTAGAGCTGCTAAATAGATTGTCTCCATGAAGACGGCAGAAGCCATTGCCAAAGCACTTGATGAGGGAGTCCAACTCCTGCGCGAGTGTATTCGGGATGGCCCCACTTCAACCGAGACCAAGAAACCAATGGGTAAAGGCTGGCATGATTTCTATCGGGAAAAGGACCGCACGGCCGGAGCGCACGCGAGCTTGGAAGGATTCTTAACCTGCAAACTTCCTGCCATTCAACGGCGACTCCCACCAGACGCCCTCAACGTGGACGTGGAAGTGTTCGAAAACTATTTGGTTCCTCTTTTCAATCCCAAAAGTAGTGACGGCTGGCCTCCAAAAAAGGAAGATCAACGATCCGAGGCAGATGTAACCACGATCAAACTGGCGAAGTTCGCTCAATGTTGCCACGAGACTAGCAGTCCGCTCGGGAAGACGGTGGTCCATTTCGCTTTGCAGAGATTGAACGAGAATGCTGACAAAAGCGGTATCGCCAGGGGCCATTCCGTTAACATGGGCCTCATCAGCTTCAACCCTCCGAGCGCCTACGCCACGGCAGAACTGCTTCGAGCCCGCTTGCTCTGGGAGGAATCAGAGGACCAGAGGGACAACCTGCTGAGATTGGCGGAACGCTTCCTTTCACCAAAGGAGGCACCGCTGCACAAGAACATGTGGAAGCTGGACCACATCCCTTGGTTGCGGAATGCTTTGCCGATCTTGAATGTGCTCTTCTCCATGTGCGGAGCCATGCTGAACGAAGTATCCGAGACGCACTCGACTCGAAATGCGTTGATGCAAATCCTCGGCCGGTTTCTAAAGCAGAGCTACTTCACCATGGGCGACTTGATCATCGAAACCTATTCCTTCAAGGATCGCGGGCCGGAAGCCAAGCAGCGCACGGATTACGTGAGCTTTGAAACCTCGCTGCTTCTGTGTCAGACCATTCTTGGCGGCATCAAGCAAGGTCTTGTTCCGGTGTCCTGGCTGAATCATCTCCAACCGATGATGCTGTCATGGATCGGCGCGAGGGAGACTGGATATTGCCAGGACATCTTTACCCCCGAGGAGATCGAGCATCAAAAGAACCGGTTCTCCTATCTCTGTGCCATCCTGCGAACGCTTGCGGACGCGGAAGAAGTCTTTGCCAACGAATCAAACCTCCACAGCCCCAGCCTTCCTATGTATGTCAATCCGATCCGCTTCATCGACAGGGGCATAGTCCCCGACGGTAAGACTGCATTTTTAGCAATGCCGTTTTCATCTGACCCTGTGTTTTCAAAAATCGAAACAGAGCTGCGCAAAGCGTGCCTGAAAGAGTCGATAGACCTGCGACGCACAGACGATCTCAAGGATCCGGCGCTCGACATACCTCAGAAGATTTGGCGCGACATTCTTGAGAGCGAATTTGTAGTCGCTCTTTGCGATGGAAAGAACGCCAATGTTTACTATGAAATTGGCCTCGCTCACGCGATCGGCAGACCGGTTTTTCTATGTGCCAGAGATCGCAGTGACTTCACATTCGACGTGGGTGCACTTGAGTATTGTGTATTTGAGAACACTCCTGATGGCTATGCCCGTCTCACGAGCGAACTGGTGAAGTTCATCGCCAAAGTCAAACCCAAGCCCATCCTATGATCTATTTCGCTCAAAAAGCCTTTGTGGTGGATTCAGGCAAGCTGTTGATGGTTCAGAAGTCCGCCGATGATCCCATTCAACCTCAAAAGTGGGAAGTTCCGGGCGGCAGGATGGATGAAGGGGAGGACCTTGATTCACACATCAAGCGTGAAGTCTTCGAGGAAACTGGCGTCCATGTGCGGCCCGGAAGCGCCTTCTATGTATGGCAGTGGAACATACCGTCAAAGACGGACCAACAGAAATTAGATACAGTTATTGCAGTGGCCAGAATCGCAACGCTCAATGGCGGCGACTTGTCAGCCGCAAATCAAGTGGAAGGTGACCATCTAGCGCAGATCAAGTGGATACCACTGTCCCAGCTCTTCGAGATTGATCTCATCCCGAACATGAAGCCTGTGGTTGCGGAGTTTCTGCGAATCAGAGGCAACAACAACGATTAATATAGATGCTACCGCCCATCACGCCTGAAAAGTGGCAGAAGTATGAAATGCTTGAGGCCTTTGGTCTGGCACCTTCAGGCTACGCGGGAACGGCGATCCATCGCTATGCATGGCGTGACCGCTCGCGGCTGCTGAGAGACTTGGAAGATGAGACTCGGCGGGACAGGGGGGGCGCATTTTGGGTCGTTAAGTTTGTTCCCCAACGCCTGAGCTATCTACTCCCGAACCATCGGATTTACGGGATGCAAGACCTCGCCCCGCTTCGACTTGCATTGGAAACAGAAAACAGCCGCTTCGCCGAAGTCTGGCTTTGCAAGACGGATGTGGCACCCGATCTCTTCAGCGTGGCTGGCCGCATCTTGATCGATAGGAGGGAGGGAATCGCTGCGCAAACCATCGAGCAAGTGTGGCGATGCAGCCCCAGACTCATCGAGAAGTTCGATCACGACTTTCCCTTTGCCTATATGCGTGCAGTGCGCCCCAATTGGGGGTGGGCGGCTAGAATAGAAAACCGGTTTGTTCCAGTCGGCATGGCACTCACTCCTAACCGCCAGCGGGAAGACTTGGGCAGAGTGCTGGCTACAATGTTCCCGATGAGGAGCAGACTTCTACGGTTCGAACAGTTTCTATTTGCCTGCGGTTGTGACGTAATCTCGCTGGAATACAAGATGGAAGCCTCATCGCTGCGGTTCATTGACTGGGACACGCATCAGGATCGCCGTGTGCTAGAGCAATGGCGTCAAAATCCAAACTGAGTCCTTATGTCAATATGCCCCTTTTGCATCGGCGACTGGCGAGGTGATTCGTTGCCACGGATACATCAGCAGGACGACGCCCCCATCCAAAACCGCATTTTGACATGGGATGGCGACGCATTTCTCGCCGCAGGGTTGGGCGCAATGGTTTATCCTTATGTGCTGTTTGTCACTCGGCGGCATATCACTGGTTTCGTGGACTCAAATCAAGACGAGCGCAAAAGCTTCATCCACATGCTTGAGGCATGCGTCAGTTCGGGGTTGTTTCCGTCTGGGAACTTGGCGCTTTTCGAGCACGGTGGCCACGGAGATGACACATGTAGCTGCGTGGACCACTGTCACATTCACATCGTCGACGGTCGATTCGATCTGATGCGCCTAATGGAAGAGGCAAAGCCTGCCTCGGAGCGGTATACCTACGGAATGAAAAAGATAGAATCGACGCCGAATGGACCTTACCTCTGGGCGGGCCGATTCCATTCAGGTTCCGGAAGTATTGATGGTGTTGTTCATCCAGCCGCAGGTCATGGGCGACAATATTTTCGTCGGGTTCTCGCTGCTTGGACTCGAAGTGAAGAATGGGACTGGCGACTTTTTCCCAACTGGGAACAAGTCCGTCGCCTTTTAGCATCTTGGCCAGCAAAGGATGTTCCTTTCGACAAAGTCTTTCCGTGAGCACCGCTACAACGTTCTTTGAGCCAAGTGCCGATAGTGTCGTGAACCTGCCGATGGCTAACGAGCGCGCTAGTCACTTGGTAAGTTTCCCCGCATCCGCTGAGAACAGCAGGGTGACATGGGGCTCGCGGAGGTTGCTGACCAATTTGCTGCCGGTGAAGGAGATAAGGTTGTCCAGCAGTGCGCATCTTCTGCTGTGAAGCGCGAGGCTGTTGAGAGGTTCTTCGTTATCTTTGTCAAAGCATCTGTGCATTCGGATGGTGGCCTTCTCATGGCGGCGCGTGATCGATCGCTCAGCGCGATGGTTTATCATGCGGCAACCGATCAGGCTGGCGGTGAGTTTTTCCATGCCGGTGACGAGCATCAAGTCCTCCGATATGGGCTGCACCAGTGCCGATGGAGTGAAGAACTCGGCAGGATTCGCTGGCGAATCCGGTTGGGCTTGAGCGTAGGTTTCGCGCATGAAGTTTCTATTTTTGGCTCTGCATCTGGTTTCGATCTCGGCTCTCGCCTCTGCCGATCTCCCGCAGTTCATCGTCCCCGGCCACGAGGCGGAAATGAAGGCGCTGAACGACCTCCACGCGCTGCATCACGACGCGGCGTTCTCGGATTGCACGCTTTGGGATGCGTGGCTGCCGATGGCGACGCTTTGGGCATCGGAAAAGAAGCGGGCGCAGTATCGGGCGTCGTTGTTGAACCGTCGGATCGACGCGGAGGGCTATGTGTCGATGCAGCAACATCGCGGCATGGCGCACAGCGAGGGCTGGCCGTTTCCGGCGTGGCAGCAGAGTGGTGGGCCGGGGTTTCATTTCTCCATTTTGGATGATGTCTGGGCCATTCAGAGCTTCGCGCTGAAGCCGCTGACGAGCACGGACGGTTGGGAGATCACGGGCGCTGAGGTGATCGGCATCGATCCGGCGGTGGGGCTGAAATTGAAGGCGACCGCGGATGTGGTGACGATCTCCACGCCGCCGTTTCGCTGCGGGACCATCGTCGCGCCATTTGCGCGGGTGGAATGGGCGACGCGTGGGTTGAAGGCGGAGTCGCAGGCCGGCATCGAGTGGCTGCTGGAGGGCGAGCCGACGTGGCCGGAGGGTCGCGTGGTGAGCTTTTCCGCGCCGCAGGCCATGCAATACGCGAACGTGCCGCTCTACCGGCATCCGGCGCATGCGGGCCTGCTCACGCGCTATCGTTTGCGACTCGATCACGCCGCGGGCGCGGAGATCGATTTGAAATCGTTCATCGCCGCCATCGACACGCGGCATCCGATCACGAACGCGCTTTTCCTGCGCGGTAGCGGCGATTACTTCGCGTGGACGCGCGATGTCGAGTTCCTGCGGCAAAACATCGGGCGCATGAGAAAGACGCTGCACTTTGCGCTGAAGGAGTTCCGCGTGCGCGAGGAGAACCACGTCTTTGTCCCCTGGGTGGGCCACGATGGCCGCAGCGGGCTCGTAATCGGGCCTGACGGCCAAAAGTCGATCCGCGCCGGCCTCGGCGTGGGAAACAACTACTACGACCTCGTGCCCTTCGGCGCTCACGACGCGATGGTGACGACCTATCTGCACGATGCGCTGCGTGCGATGGCCGCGCTCGAAAAAAGCATCCAAACCCACGCCGAATGGCAGATCCCGACCGATGGCACGCCATTTGATGTGCAGGACCTCACGACGCTCGCCGACGCCGTGCGTGCCGATTTTCAAAAGCGCTTCTGGAATGCCGAAACGGGCCGCTTCAACGGCTGGATCGATGTGGAAGGCCGCGCCTACGACTTTGGATTCACCTTCGTGAACCTCGAAGCCATCCACTACGGCCTCGCCAGCCCCGAGCAGGCCCGCAGCATCCTCGACTGGCTCGATGGCAAACGCGAGATCGCCGCCGACACCTCACGCGGCGCGGACATTTATCATTGGCGCTTCGCTCCACGAGCCACCACGCGCCGCAACATCGACACCTACGTCTGGCCGTGGTCGAACCCCGAGCA